>NZ_CP043639.1:1069375-1681250 GCF_014217605.1 Sphingomonas sp. NBWT7
AGTTGCTCGCCGCGCACCGCCATCAGGCCGGAGTTGCACAGCGTTTCGGCCCGCTCTTCGTCGGTCGCGTCCTTGAATTCGACCATCCGGTCGATCCGCCCGTCAGCGTCGGCGATCACACGGCCGTAGGCGCCGGCTTCGGCAGGGCGGAACCCGAGCACCGCCGCCGCCGGGGCGTCCGCCGCGTGCAACCGCTCGATCATCCGCCGCATCGTTGCCGCCGTCACCAGCGGCACGTCGCCGTAGAGGATCAGTACATCACCGACGAATCCGTCGAGCGCGGCCTCAGCCTGCCGCACCGCATGGCCGGTGCCGAGTTGCTCAGCTTGGTGCGCGACATGTACGCCGAGCGGCGCGACGGCGCGCTCGACCTGCTCTCGGCCGGCGCCGACCACCACCACGGTCCGCTCGGGCTCGAGCGCGGCGACGCTGTCGAGCAGATGCAGCAGCATCGGCCGGCCGGCGAGCGGATGCAGCACCTTGTGCAGATCGGATTTCATGCGCGTGCCCTTGCCGGCGGCAAGGACGATGGCGGCAAGCGGGCGGTTCATCCGCGCGCCTGTGCCACCAGATGCTTGCCATTTCCATAGCTTGTCGCCACCGCTTCCGCGCGATGGCCCGCTTACCCTTTGACATCGTCGGCTTCGACCTCGACGGCACGCTTCTCGACACCAGCGGCGATCTTGCCGCCGCGGTCAATTATGCGCTGGCACAGGACGGCCGCCCTCCGCTGTCGGTCGCCGCAATCAAGCCAATGATCGGTGGTGGGGCGCGGCACATGCTGGCGCAAGGGCTGACAGCGACGGGGGGCGGCGACGATGCGCTGCTCGATCGGCTGCACCGCATCCTGCTCGATCATTACCAGGCGAACATCTGCGTGCTTACCGCGCCCTATCCCGGCGCAGTCGCCGCGCTCGACGCGATCGCGGCGCGCGGCGCGCGGGTGGCGGTGGTGACCAACAAGCTGGAAGGTTTCGCGCTGGAGGTCCTGCGCGGTGTCGGCCTTATCGATCGCCTCGCCTGCGTCATTGGCGGCGACACGATGGGGCCCGGGAATGCCAAGCCGTCGCCCTTACCGATCCAGGCGATGATCGAGCGGTCGGGCGGTGGGCACGCGGTGTTCGTCGGCGATTCGATCTACGACGTGTCGGCCGCGCACGCTGCCGGCGTTCCCGCGATCGCCTGCCGCTTCGGCTTTCTGATGCAGCCGGTCGAGGAGCTCGGCGCTGAGGCGATCATCGACCACTTTGACGATCTGGTGCCGACGCTCGAGCGGTTCGCATGAGCGCCATGCATCGCGGAGGTTGGCAGCTGCTACTACTCGGCGCGACGCTTTTTGCCGTGACGATGGCGGTCCTTCCCCATCCGCCGCACGTGCCGATCGACGGCGACAAATATCAGCATATGCTGGCGTTCGGCACGCTCACGGTACTGGCGGTCGCCGCCTATCCTGCCACCCCGCTGCTGCGGATCGGTGAGCGCCTGTCGTTCCTCGGCGCGATGATCGAAGTCGTCCAGTCGATCCCGGCGCTGCACCGCGACTGCGACATCATGGACTGGATCGCCGATACCGCGATCATCGCCGGCGTCCTGGTGGTCGTCGCGCTCAGCCGCCGGCGGCGCCGCGTTGCCACTTGATCCATAGATGCCGGGCGAGCAGCGCCGGCGGCATGCGCATCCAGTGCGACCGGACGTAGAACGCCAGCCGCGTCGCCGGGCGCGTCCCCCTGCCCCAGCCGTCGCGGGCGAGCAGGCGGCGGATGAACAGCCGGTCGGTGGCTGTCGCACGTCGCCAAGCCGCGGGCACCGGCGTCCGGAACAAGGCGTGACTCAATCGCAGCGCGCGCGCGACGACTGGCTCCGCATCATGTTCCGCCGCGCGCGCCGCCAGCTTCAGCCAAAACGTCTCGTCGCCGTTGCGGAACTCGCGCAGCAGGCGGTCGATGTCCCACAGGTTGCGCAGCCCGCCGCTGAGATCGCCATCGGCGAAGAGGTGGATCGCCGCGTGGATCACAATATCCTCGGCCGAAAGCATCGCGAGGCCGTTACCGAGCGGTACGGCCGCAGCGATCAGCTTATCGGCATCCGGTGACAGCCGCGCGGTCGGCGGCAGGATGGTATGATGCACGTCGATCATGCGGTCGCGCTCGGGATGGAGCATTGGGGGCAGTTCGTGCATCCAGCGCCGGTAATAGGCGTCGTCGTACGGATCGGGCTTGACCCACATCCATCCGCCGGCGAGCAACGCCTGCTCCGCGACGTCCAGCATCGGCCGCGGTACCAGAATGTCGAGATCGCCGATCGATCTTCCCTGCCCCGCGTCGAGCCCGGCAGCGACAAACGCCGTTCCCTTCAGCAGGATCAGCGGCGCGACGACACCCGCGAGCGCACGGCGCCCCATCTCCGCCTCCCACAGCGCCTGTCGCCTGCCCTCGAGCGCGGTTGCGCGCGCCCCGTCGAGAACCGACAGGACGCTTGGCGGCAGATCCATACCCGCCAGTCGTATCGCGAGCGTGCCGATCAGTTGCTCGGCGCGCGCTACTGCAAGGATTTCGGTCCATGCACCCGGCCCGACCGTCCCGGCTTGGGCGGGATCGATGAGCAGCGCGACGAGCCTCGCCGCCGCGATCACCACAAGTCCTCGATCATCGCCGCCGCCGATGCCGTATCGGGATAATCGATCGCCGCACGCGTCACATCGCGCACCAAGCGCGTCAGCGCGTCGAACCCCCGTTCGCCGAGCCCGACGTAGTTGGTCGACGCCTGCGTCAGCCGAACGAACGCCTCGCCCGCCCCCACGGCGCGCGTTTCCGCCGCGCGGCCGAATTGCGGGAACAGCAGCAGCATCGGCTTTACCGCCTCGGTCATGGCCGCGATAGCTTCGGGCTGCGGCAGCAGATGGCGGATGTCACCCTTCGGCGTACCTGTCAGCAGCGGCCCGAACGTCGCATCGGGCAGCGCTGCTCGCGCCACCCCGATCGCCGCATTCTTCAAGCTCACCGGCCGGGGAAAGGGGTGCACGAGCCCGGTCGCGGGATCGATCAGCACGAACTCGTCGGCGAGCAGCCGCCAACCGCGCGTCTGCAGCAGTGCGGCGAGCGTCGACTTCCCCGCGCCCGACTCGCCCGTCATGATCACGGCCCGCCCCTTGCGCGCGACCGCTGCGGCGTGAAGCAGCAGGAACCGCCGCTGGCCGAGCGCCATCTGCAGGTTCATTCCCATTTCCGCGGCGAGCAGACCGTGCCGCAACGGCAGCGGCGCAGCGTCGGGTATCGCATAGTCGCCCGCGATCGTCACAGACGGGCGGACCCAGCGTCGCCACGGTCTTGAGGCTTCGAGCCGCACGGTAAAGTCGGGCACACCGTCGAGGCGTGGGTAGTCACGATAGAGCGCTTGCAGTGCCGCGATCGGCGCGCGCCATTCGGACCCTACGCGAAAGCCGATCGGGCCGACGCGAACCGCGAAGCGATGTCTCATGCCCGCTCGATCAATCCGGCGACGGTGAGCGCGTCGAGCGTTTCCAGAAGCGCGGTACGGCCGCCCTCGACCAGCTCGAACGTCTGCTCCACCGCGTCCAGCGTCAGCCACCGCCCGCCGAGCGCGTCGAGCAGGTCGAGCGTCGTCGGCGCGATAAGATGCGTGATCCCCGACGCGCGGTGGAAGACCGCCGTCAGGTCGTCGAGCGCGACGATCGCCAATCCGTCCGCTGGCGGCGCGCGATAGCGCGTCGCGCCGGCCATCCTACTTGCGCGGCATCTGCAGCGAGGCGAAGCAGGTGAACCCCGCCGATCCGCTGCGCAGGCTCTGAACGTATTTGAGATAGGCACGGCTGCGCTCGTAATCGACGCCGGGAAGCGTGCCCCCGGTCGCTAGGGCGCGACGGACGTCCTCGCCCTTCAGCGGACGACCCGGCGGCGCGAACGCACCCTGCGTCCCCGCGGGCACCACCTTGCCGTCCTTGTTGATATACCCGCCGGTGCGGCCCGGATCGGGCACCGGGATCTCGCACGTTAGGATCGATCCATACGCCTGCGCCATCGCCGGGCGGATCGAGACGACCGCGACCGCGCCGACCGCGCCAAGCCGCAGCACACGTCGGCGCTGCGGCGCGACGGGATCGTCTTGGCTTTCGGGTTCGCTCATCGGACGCTTATCCACCATTTCGCCCTTCCATAATCCTAATGCGGACACAAGAAGCCCCGCAGCGGCGTTCCGATGCGGGACGTTAACCATCGTCGCGCGCGCGACTGTCGTTGCTCGCGCGGCCGTGCCATAGCCGCCGCGCAGATCAGGGCGGGCCGGGCAAGGAACTTAAGCGACATGGGCGAGATCATCTCTCCGCGTGGCTGGACCGCGATGAGCATCGTTCTGGTGACGGCGCTCGCCGTGGCGTTGATCGGCGCAGGGCTCGACGCCGTCGCGCTCGTCGTAGTCGGCGGCGCGGCGGCGGTGCTCGCCACGACCGCCGGGCGCCGACCCGACGTCGAGCCGGACGCACTCATGCCCGCCCCAAGCCACGAGCAACCTGCGCCGCTCCTCGACGCGCTTGCCGATCCGCTGCTCGTCCTCGCCGGATCGCGCGTGACCGCCGCGAACAGTGCCGCGCTCGCCCTGCTGGGCACGCATATCGTGGGCGAAGACACGCGCACCGTGATCCGCCATCCGGCGGCCACGGCGGCACTGGCGGGCGACGATGACGAAGGAGCGGTCGAACTCGTCGGTCTGGGCACCGCCGACCAGCGCTGGGAGATGCGCGTCGCGCCGCTCGACGGGGGGCGCCGACTGGTCCATCTCGTCGATCGCAGCGGCAGCCACGCCGCCGAGCGGATGCGAGTCGATTTCGTCGCCAACGCGAGCCACGAACTGCGCACGCCGCTCGCCTCGATCCTCGGCTACGTCGAGACGCTATCAGACGCGGCCGGCGAAGATCCTGCGATCCGCGCGCGCTTCCTCAAGATCGTGTTCGACGAGGCGCGTCGCATGGAGCGACTGGTCGACGATCTGATGAGCCTGTCGCGGATCGAAGCGGACAAGTTTCGTGCACCGTCGGAGGCGGTCGACCTCGCGGCGCTGGTGGACGAAACGCGCGACGCGCTGGCGGACGGACACGACGGGCGCGGCCGCGACATCATCCTCGAGCATGAACCGGCCCCGATCCCGGTGCTCGGCGACCGCGTTCAACTCTCCCAATTGCTTCACAACCTCATCGGCAACGCGATGAAATACGGGCGAGCGGGCACACCGATCCGGGTCTCGCTAACGCATGGCGGTGACGTCGTCCGCCTCGTCGTCGCCGATCAGGGCGAAGGCATCGCGCCCGAGCATATTCCGCGGCTGACCGAGCGTTTCTACCGCGTCGATCCCGGCCGCAGCCGCTCAGTCGGCGGCACCGGCCTCGGTCTCGCGATCGTCAAGCACATCGTCGAGCGGCATCGCGGGCGGTTCGACATCACCAGCCGCCCGAACGAAGGCACGCGCGTCACGGTCACCCTGCGCACGCCCTCCGCGGCGGCGCGCGCACCCGCCGCCACGGGTGTCATTAACCGGTAACGCTGGTGTCACACAGGCGCGGCGTCGCCTCGGTGCGACGGATACCGGGATGCCAATGATTCGTGCCGCCATGCCGATCGTGCTGCTAGCGCTTGCCACGGCGTGCCACGATCAGGCGAGCGGTGGCGCTGGCGCGCGCGCGCAGATCACCGCGGTCGGATCGTCGACGGTCTATCCGTTCACAACGATCGTCGCCGAACAATATCTCGCCAACAATCCACAGGCTCGCCCGCCGGTGATCGAATCGACCGGCACCGGCGCCGGGATGAAGCTGTTCTGCACCGGCATCGGCGCGGCGCACCCCGATATCGAGAACGCGTCGCGCCGGATGAAGCGCAGCGAATATGACGCCTGCGCGCGGAACGGCGCGCGCGACCTGCTCGAGATTCAGATCGGGATCGACGGCGTCGCTTTCGCCGAGGCGAAGAACGGCCCGCGCATGACGCTAACGCCAGCCGATCTCTATCGCGCGCTGGCAGCGACGCCGGGCGGGCGACCGAACACTGCGCGGACGTGGCATGACGTCGATCGATCGCTGCCGGCGATCCCGATCCAGGTCTACGGCCCGCCGGCGACGAGCGGAACGCGCGACGCGCTCGCCGAACTGATCCTCGCGAAGGGATGCGAGGCGGTGGATCCGCAGGCCAAGGCGCTGAAGGCGCGCAACGAGGAGGCATTCAAGGCCCGCTGCCAGCGCGTGCGCGAGGACGGCGCCTATGTCGACGCCGGCGAGAACGACAATCTCATCGTGCAGAAGCTCACCGCCAATGCCAATGCGATTGGGGTCTTCGGCTATTCCTATCTCGAGGAGAATGCCGGCGCGGTTAACGCCGTGCCGATCGCCGGCGTCGCGCCGACCGACGCGTCGATCGCCGACGGCAGCTATCCCGGCGCCCGCCCGCTCTACCTTTACGTAAAGAAGGCCCATCTCGACGCCGTACCGGGGCTCCGGCAGTTCATCCGTCATTATGCCCGGCTGTGGAGCGCGGACGGGCCCCTGGCGCGTCGTGGCCTGATTGCGGCGCCCGCCGACGTCCAGGCACGCGCCGCGGCGATCGTGCGCAGCGAGACGCCGCTCGATCCAGCCGCGCTGCCGTGACCCTCGGCGTCCTGTTCCTCGTCGTCGTCGCACTTGGGCTGATCGCGTGGTTCGTCGCCCGCGCGCGCGCCGCGGTATTCCGCAGCGGCTCGGTCGGCCGGTTCAGCGCGCTGCCGGCGCACCACGGCTGGTACGTCGCCCTGTGGACGATACTGCCACCGCTCGTTTTTCTCACAATCTGGTGGTTCGTGTCGCCCGCGCTCGTCACCGATGCGGTGCTCGCCACCCCCGCCGCTGCCGCCCTCCCCCCGCCCGGCTTCGCGCGCGCTGCCATCCTGTCCGAAGCGCGCTACCTGTCGCGCGGCGATGCCTTCGGCGCCTTCCATAATCTGTCGGAGGTGCTTGCGCCCGCCTATGCGACCGCGCAGCGCCGTTACGACTGGATCGCGACCGGGCTTGCCGCACTTCTCGCCTTCGCCGGCTTCGCCTTCGCGATCATCCGCGTCCGACCCAATTTCGCCGCGCGTACCAAGGTCGAACGGATCGTCATGCTCGCGCTGCTCGCCGCATCGCTGATCGCGATCCTGACCACCGTTGGCATCGTCGCCAGCCTGCTGTTCGAGAGTGCGCGCTTCTTCGCGATCGTGCCGATCACCGACTTTCTGTTTGGCACGCACTGGTCGCCGCAAGTGATCGACGCGCGCGATCCCGGCGCGAGCCTCGGCGCGGTGCCGCTGTTCTGGGGCACGTTCTTCATCGGCGCGGTGATCGCGATGATCGTGGCGATTCCGTTCGGCTTGATGAGCGCGATCTACCTCACCCAATATGCCAAGGCATCGACGCGTCGCTGGATGAAGCCGCTGCTCGAAATCCTCGCCGGCGTGCCGACCGTCGTCTACGGCTATTTTGCCGCGCTCACCGTCGCACCCGCGGTGCGCGATTTCGCGGTCGCGATCGGCATCACCTGGGCCAGCAGCGAGAGCGCGCTCGCCGCCGGGCTCGTCATGGGCGTGATGATCATCCCCTTCGTCTCCTCGATGGCGGACGATTCGCTCGCCGCGGTGCCGAGCTCGATGCGCGACGGCAGCCTCGCGATGGGCGCAACCCCGTCCGAGACGATCCGCCGGGTCCTCGTGCCCGCGGCGCTGCCCGGCATCGTTGGCGGTGTGCTCCTCGCCGTCAGCCGTGCGATCGGCGAGACGATGATCGTCGTCATGGCGGCGTCGGGTGTCGCCGCGCTGACACTCAACCCCTTCGCCAGCACCACCACCGTCACCAAGCAGATCGTCGACCTGCTCACCGGCGAGGCGGAGTTCAACAGCGCCAAGACGCTCGCCGCCTTTGCGCTCGGGCTGACGCTCTTCGTCGTGACGCTGCTGCTCAACATCGTCGCGCTCGTCGTCGTCAAACGCTATCGTGAAGCCTATGACTGAGCGCGCGCCGACCGATTGGCGGACCGATGCGATGCGCCGCCGCATCGCACGGCGCTACGCCGCCGAGCGTCGCTTCCGCGCGCTTGGGCTGGGCGCGATCCTGCTGTCCGCCGGGTTCCTCGCCTTTCTCATCGTCACCATGATCGCGCAGGGCGCCTCGGGCTTCACCGAGACGCGCCTCGCGCTGCCGATCGATTTTGCGCGCGCGACGCTCGCCGTCACGCCCGAGCAGCTGCGCGGCCAGCGCGCCGATCTCGCGCTCGCCGGGGCGGGGCTCGAAGGCGTCGTCGACAGCGCAGCGGGCGCGACCTTCGGGGCAAGTGGCGGCGCGGCGCTGCTGTCGGACGGCGCATGGCTGCGCGTGCGCGACGCGATCAAGGCTGATCCCTCGCTGCTGCGCCGCAAGGCGACGCTCGACGTGCCCGTCGCGAGCGACATTGACATGGCGTATAAGGGTGCCGGCGGCGCGACCGCCGAACAAACCGTTGCCGTCCTGCGCGGCTCACTGTCGCGCGGCCTTAACATCGGCTTCTTTGACGGCGCGGATTCGACCGATCCGACGCGTGTCGGCATCTGGGGCGCGCTCAAAGGATCGCTGCTGACGATGGCGGTCACGCTGATCCTCGCCTTTCCGATCGGCGTCCTTTCCGCGCTCTATCTCGAGGAGTACGCGCCGCGGAATCGCTGGACGGATCTCATCGAAGTATCGATCAACAACCTCGCCGCCGTCCCCTCGATCATCTTCGGGCTGCTCGGCCTCGCGGTGTTCCTCGGCACGCTCGGCCTGCCACGTTCGGCGCCGATCGTCGGCGGGCTCACCCTCGCGCTGATGACGATGCCCGTCATCGTCATCGCCGGGCGTAACGCGATCAAGGCGGTGCCGCCCTCGATCCGCGACGCCGCGCTCGGCATCGGCGCCAGCCCGGTGCAGGTCGTCTTCCACCACGTTCTGCCGCTCGCGCTGCCGGGCATTCTCACCGGCACGATCATCGGCATGGCGCGCGCGCTCGGCGAAACTGCGCCGTTGCTGATGATCGGCATGCGCGCCTTCATCGCCGCCCCGCCCGCCGGGCTGGGTGATCCCGCGACGGTGCTGCCCGTGCAGATCTTTCTCTGGTCGGACGAGGTGCAGCGCGGGTTCGTCGAGAAGACGTCCGCCGCGATCATCGTCCTTCTCGTCTTCCTGCTCGCGATGAATGGCCTCGCCATCTATCTGCGCAACCGCTTCGAGACCCGCTGGTGACGCACAAGATCACGGCCCACAACGTCAACGTCTTCTACGGAGACAAGCAGGCGATCAACGACGTCTCGATCGACGTCGATCAGGAGGACGTCACCGCCTTCATCGGTCCGTCGGGGTGTGGCAAGTCCACCTTTCTGCGCACGCTCAACCGGATGAACGACACCGTCGCCGCGGCGCGTGTCACCGGCGATATACGCCTCGATGGCGAGGATATCTACGCGCGCGAGATGGACGTGGTGCAGCTGCGCGCGCGCGTCGGCATGGTGTTCCAGAAACCCAATCCCTTCCCCAAGTCGATCTACGAGAACGTTGCCTACGGCCCCCGCATCCACGGCCTGGCGAGCGGCAAGGGCGATCTCGATCGGATCGTCGAACAGTCGCTCACCCGCGCCGGCCTTTGGGGCGAGGTGAAGGACCGCCTGGCGGACAGCGGCACCGCGCTGTCGGGCGGCCAGCAGCAGCGGCTGTGCATCGCGCGCGCGATCGCGGTCGATCCCGAAGTTATCCTGATGGACGAGCCGTGCAGCGCGCTCGATCCGATCGCCACCGCGCGGATCGAGGAGCTGATCCACGATCTGCGCGGGCGCTACGCAATCGTCATCGTCACGCACAACATGCAGCAAGCGGCACGCGTCAGCCAGAAGACCGCCTTCTTCCACCTCGGCGAGCTGATCGAGTACGGCGACACCAACGACATCTTCACCAATCCGCGCGAGCGGCGCACCACCGATTACATCACCGGCCGGTACGGCTGAGAGGGCAGACGATGGCCGCAGGACAGCAACATACCGTCAAGGCGTTCGACGAGGATATCGGGCGGCTGCGCGGGCTCATCAGCCAGATGGGCGGCCTTGCCGAACACGCGATCGAGGGGGCGATGCGCGCGCTCCAGCGCGGCGACCTCGGTCTCGCGCTCGAGGTACGCAGCGCGGATCGTCAGATCGACGCGATCGAGGCCGAGGTCGAGCGGCTCGTCGTGCGCATCATCGCGCTGCGCGCGCCGATGGCGAACGACCTGCGCGAAGTCGTCGCCGCGCTGAAGATCGCCGCGGTGGTCGAGCGGATCGGCGATTATGCCAAGAACATCGCCAAGCGCGTGCCGCTGATCGAGGGCGAGCACCGCATCGAGCCGATTTCGGTCATCCAGGCGATGGGCCGCATGGCCGCCGAGATGGTGCACGATGTGCTCGACGCCTTCGCGCAGCGCAACGCCGACGCCGCGGTCGAGATTTGCGAGCGCGACGTCGCGCTCGACGATTTCTACGACGCGATTTTTCGTACGCTCGTCACCTACATGGTCGAAAACCCGAAGACGATCAGCGAGGTCGCGCACCTCCTGTTCGTCGCCAAGAATCTCGAACGCATCGGCGACCACGCGACCAACGTCGCCGAGATGGTCTATTTCGCAGCGACCGGCACGCAGATGGCCGATCGCGAAAAGGGGGAATGATGGCACGCGCCCGCATGTTGCTGGTCGAGGACGACGCATCGCTCGCCGAGCTGCTCGTCTGGCATTTCTCGCGCGAGGATTTCGACGTCGCGCACACGATCGACGGCGAGGAAGCATTGCTCCTCGCGCGTGAGAAGGTGCCTGATATCGTCCTTCTCGACTGGATGGTGGAAGGCATTTCGGGGATCGAGGTCTGCCGCCGCCTGCGCCGCACCCCGGAAACCGCCAACGTCCCGATCATCATGCTCACCGCGCGCGGCGAGGAGGAGGATCGCATCCGCGGGCTCGAGACGGGCGCCGACGATTACGTCACCAAGCCGTTCAGCCCGCGCGAGCTCGTCGCCCGCGTCAGCGCGGTGCTGCGCCGCGTCCGCCCCGGGCTCGCAGGTGAAGCGCTCAGCTACGCCGATCTCGAAATGGATACCGTCGGCCACAAGGTGCGGCGCAGCGGCGAGGTGATCCCGCTCGGACCGACCGAATTCCGCCTGCTCAAGCACTTCCTCGAACATCCAGGGCACGTCTTCTCGCGCGAGCGGCTGCTCGACAGCGTGTGGGGGCACGACAGCGATATCGAGAGCCGCACGGTGGACGTCCACATCCGCCGCCTGCGCAAGGCGATCAACGAGGGCGGGCGGCCGGACATCATCCGCACCGTGCGCTCCGCCGGCTATGCGCTCGACGCGGGGCATTGATGTCGGGCGGCAAATCCAGCGGTTGCCGGGGCGGGTCGTTGAATCGCTAGCGAAACGAAGGATACTTCGCGCCGCTAGCGCGTTCCCCGGCTGCGTTTCTACGCATTCAAGCGTATCCAGACGGGAGAAATCCGCATGAAGTCCCTCTTCCTGGCAGCAGCCGCGATCATCGCGGTGCCCGTGTCCGCACAGATGCAGCCGGCTGCCCCCGCCGACCAGACGGCGCCCGCCGCTACCCCTGACACCGCGGCCACGCCGCCGGCCGATCCGGCTGCGATGCCGGCCGATCCGGCGATGCAGGCCCCGCCCGCGCCGGCCGGCAGCGATACGATGTCGACCACCAACAGCACCGGCATGAACAACGGCATGGCGCCGGCCGCGCCGATGGGTGATCCGAACGCCGCGGACCCAGCCGGCGGTTATCAGCCGAGCGCCCCGCCGATCCAGGGTACGCCGGCCGCAGGCGCCACCGTCCGCTTCCAGCCGGCAGCCGACCCCAACACCGCCTATCCGCCGCCGGCGCCGATGAAGAACTACCCGATCTGCAAGAAGGGTCAGTACGACAATTGCATGCAGCGCGGCGGCAAGTAAGCCCGCGGCAGGCACGCTGATCGACGGGTGGTTGCACCCGTTCGAATGACCAGTATGGAAAGGCGCTCCAGTTCATATGAGGGGAGCGCCTTTTCCATGTCCATACGCTTCGACGACAAGGTAGCCATCGTAACGGGCGCCGGCGGCGGCCTCGGTCGCGAATATGCGCTCGAACTCGCGCGACGCGGTGCCAAAGTCGTCGTCAACGATCTCGGCGGCGATCGTACCGGCTCCGGCGCCTCCGATGCGGCGCACAAGGTGGTCGAGGAGATCAAGGCCGTGGGCGGCGAAGCGATGGCCAATGGCGCCAGCGTCACCGAATACGAGCAGATGGTCGAGATGGTCGCCAAGGCCAAGGAAGCCTGGGGCGGCGTTCACGTCCTCATCAACAACGCTGGCGTGCTTCGCGACAAGTCGTTCACCAAGATGGACCCGGCCGACTTCGCCTTCGTGGTGCAGGTCCACCTGCTCGGCTCGGCCAACGCCACCAAGGCGGTGTGGGACACGATGCGCGAGCAGAATTACGGCCGCATCCTGATGACCGCCTCGTCGACGGGCCTCTACGGCAATTTCGGCCAGACCAATTACGGCGCCGCAAAGCTCGGGCTCGCCGGCTTCACCAAGTCGCTCTACCTCGAAGGTGCGAAGAACAACATCAAGGTCAACACGCTGGCGCCCGTCGCGGGCACGCGCATGACCGAGGATCTGTTCCCCGAACAGTTGTTCCAGGCCTTCTCGCCCGACAAGGTCGTCCCCGCTGCGCTCTATCTCGTCAGCGAGGACGCGCCGACCAACCAGATCGTCGGCGCCGGCGCCGGCGTCTTCCAGGCCGCCTATGTCACGCTGACGCCGGGCATCGCGCTGCAGGGTGACGATCTGTCGCCCGAGGGCATCGCCAAGCACTGGGCCGAGATCACCGATCGCAACGGCGAGATCGTCCCCGATTCGGGCGCGGGCCAGTCGCAGATGATCGGCAAGAAGCTGCAGGGCGGCTGATCGGCCGTTCGAAGAGCATGATGCGGTAAATCGCCGGGTGATGAGCAACGGTTGCTTGCTCCTCACCCGGCGTACCGTTGGGCATCATCGGTCCGCGACGGATCGGTGCGAACCGCCCTACGGCGCTGCGTTAGGCCTCAAGCGCGGCGATGCAGCGCGCCAGATTGTCCCGCGCGCGTGCTTCCCACCGGTCGTGGGCCCATTGCGTGATGAATAACCGCTCGCGCCCCAAGAAGCGCTGCAGCACACCGCTGCGCCCCGTCTTATACGCGTCGGACTGGACATGCGCATATTCCGTCGCGATCCCCGCGTCGTAGCGATCGAACTTATCCGCCTCGGCACCGAGGATCGCCAGATCGATGTCGAGCAGCAGCGCCGCATCCGGGCAGTCGCTACCGTCCGGAACGCGATGATCGATCGTTGCCACTATTGCTGCGCACGCGTGAGCAACGCTGCGCTCGTTCGCAATGCCGGCAAACTCCGCTGCGCATAGTGCTGCACTTAATCGCTCGTTGCGCCCCGGTGCGGCCTGCGGATCATACACCGCGTCATGCCACAGGATGAAGCCGATCGCGGCGACGGGGTCGGCGATCGCCACGCCGTCCGCTTCGGCGGCTGCGAGCGAGGCGAACATTGCCAGCGGATGTGACCAGTCGTGATAGCGCCGCCACGGTTCGTCATAGCGGCAGCGTATCGCCATTCCCGCCGGCGTGGCGCACAGCTCTGCCGCGAGTGCGGCGATCGGCATCAATCCTCGACCAGCTTCATCAGCCGGCGTTCGATCGGCGCGAGTACTGGGCCAAGCTCGTGTCCGCGCTTCACCACCTGCCCCGCCTCGCCGATCAGCGCCCACATCCCCTGTCGGTTGCGCAGCGCCGGGTTCTTTTCCACGCGGAACTCCGGTCGCTCGGTCGCGCGCCGGAACGCCGCGAAGACCGCCACATCGCGACCCAGATCAATCGCATAGTCGCGCCAGTGCCCCGCCGCGACCATCCGGCCATAAAGATCGAGGATACGATTCAGCTCGGGCCGCTCGAACGCGACCTGCCCCGGCCGGCCGACGTTGGGAAAGGGAGTGACGACGCCCATCAGACTCGGTTACGCGCCACGGGCGGGGTCTGTTCCCCCGCAGCCCCGTCGGCGACCAGCGCGTCGAGCCGGGCCTTCATCATTTCGAGCTCGCAACGCAGGATCTCCACCTTCTGCGTCGCCGGATCGAACAGCTCGCTGCACGGCGTGCCATAGGCCATGAACGGACGCTCGGGCGCCTTCCCGCCCTCTACCATCGTCGGCCGCGCCGGGATGCCTACCATCACCGCGCCCTCAGGCACGTCACGCGTCACCACCGCATTGACACCGACGCGTGCGCGTCGCCCGACGGTGATCGGCCCCAGCACCTGCGCGCCCGATCCGATGATCGCCCCGTCGAGCAGCGTCGGATGCCGCTTGCCCGCGACGCCGTTGTCGGGGCTCGTCCCGCCCAGCGTCACATACTGGTAGATGGTGACGTCGTCGCCGATCTCCGCAGTCTCGCCGATCACGACGAAGCCGTGGTCGATGAAGAAATTGCGTCCGATCGTTGCGCCGGGATGGATGTCGATCGCGGTCAGGAAACGCGACAGGTGATTGATCATCCGCGCCAGCAGGAAAAGCCGGCGACGGTACAGCCAGTGCGCGACGCGATGCCAGCCGAGCGCCCAAACGCCCGGATAAGTTAGCACCTCAAGCCGGGAATGCGGCGCGGGATCGCGCGCGCGGATCGAATCGAGGTAGTCGGCCAGTCGCGCCATCAGCGCCCCCCATGTCACTGGCCACGATCTAGGTTGGGGGCGGAACGATTTCCAGCGACGGCGAAGTTATCGCTTCTTGTCGCAAAGCACATCGTTCTTGTAGGATATGGATGGTTACGCCAAGCGGCGATCTCTCAACCGCCGTGGGGGAACGGGCTTGGACTTGTCGTTGGTCACCCTCGAAGGACTGATACCGTTCATCCTCGTCGGGTTCGGCGCGCAGATCGTCGACGGGGCGCTCGGCATGGCATTCGGGGTCATCTGCAACACGTTGCTCGTCGCAGTGATCGGCCTGCCGCCGGCACGCGCATCGGCGAACGTTCATATCGTCGAGGCATTCACCACCGCCGTCTCCGGCATCAGCCACGTCCTCCACGGTAACGTCGACCGTTCGCTGTTCCTGCGGCTGCTGATCCCCGGCATGATCGGCGGTATCGGCGGCGCGTATCTCATCACAAGTGTCGACGGCGACACGGTGAAGCCGTTCGTCCTCGCCTATCTCGTCGCGATCGGCGTCTACCTCCTCGTCCGCGGGCTGTTCTTTCCGCCCAAGACGCAGAAGCCCAAGGTGGTCGAGCCGCTCGGCCTGATCGGCGGCTTCCTCGATGCCGCAGGCGGCGGCGGCTGGGGCCCGGTCGTGACCTCGAACCTGCTCGTCCAAGGCGTCGAGCCGCGCCGGGTGGTCGGCACCGTCAACTCGGTCGAATTCTTCCTGACGATCACCGTCTCGGCGACGTTCATCTACCATCTTGGGCTCAACGATTTCGCAATGGCCACCGTCGGGCTGCTGATCGGCGGCGTCTGTGCCGCGCCGTTCGGGGCGATCGCCGCCAAGCGGATTCCCACGCGCACCATGCTGATCCTCGTCGGCGTCGTGCTGATGATCACCAGCATCTACGGCTTCATCAACGCCGTCTTGTGACGGCCGAATAGCGCTGTTCGCAATTGATCGGGCAAGTTAAGCGGACGCGCATGATCGATCGAGACGATTGATGGCCGCGACCTACCTGCCGACGCTCAAGCAGCTGCAATATCTCATCGCCCTGAAGGACCAGGGCCATTTCGGCCGCGCGGCGGAGAGCGTCTTCGTTACCCAGTCGACGCTGTCGGCGGGCATCCGTGAGCTCGAGACGCTGATCGGCGTCACGCTGGTCGAACGCACGCGGCGCGTCGTCCGCTTCACGCCGCTCGGCGAGGCGATGGTCGCCAAGGCGCGCCGCGTCGTGCGCGAGGCGGAGGAATTCGGCGACATGGCACGCGCCGCGGGACGCCCGCTGTCTGGCGAGTTGCGGATGAGCGTCATCCCCACCATCGCGCCGTTTCTGCTGCCGCGGGTACTTCCGCGGCTGCGCGCCGACTTCCCGGACCTGCGGCTGTTCCTGCGCGAGGAGACGAGCGCCGCGGCATGCGACTCGCTACAGAGCGGCCGCGCCGACTGCGTCCTTCTCGCCCTGCCCTATGCATGCGGCGAAGTGACCGCCGCGCCGCTGTTCGACGATCGCCTGTTCCTCGCCTTTCCGGAGGGCGAGTTGCCCGAGGGCGCGGCGCCGATCTCCCCCGCCGATATCGACGAGACGCGACTGCTGCTGCTCGAGGACGGGCATTGCCTCAAGGATCACGCGCTCGCCGCGTGCAACCGCCCCGAATTGCGCGCCGAGGCGACGATGATGGGCACATCGCTCCACACGATCGTCCAAATGGTCGACAACAGGCTCGGCATGACGATGCTGCCCGAGCTCGCGATCAGCGCGGGCATCCTCGATCACACCGGCATTGCCGCGCGCCCGCTCGGCGGCGAGAATCCGAAGCGCACCGTCGCGCTCGCCTGGCGCCGCGCCAGCCCGCGCGAGCGCGATTTCCGGCTCCTCGCGGAAATCCTCGCCACCTTTCACTGACGCGCTTTTCCCGCTTCATTTCCCCGCCCGGTTCGCGCTAGGTGAAATTAAGCCGTCCGCATTAATCGGCGGCGGTCGGGAGAGCGTTCATGGTCACACGTCGGGCAATCATGGCATGAGCGGCTCGTCGGGCGCGAGGCTCAGCGAAGTCGGCGAACGGCATCGCTTCGATGAGGCGAAGCTCGCCGACTGGCTCGATCGTAACGTCGACGGGTTCGGCCACGGGATGCAGGTCCGCCAGTTCGTCGGCGGCGCGTCGAACCCCACGTTCATGCTGTCGACCGACGCGGGCGACTATGTCCTGCGCAAGAAGCCGCCCGGCCAGCTCCTCGCCAGCGCGCATCAGGTCGATCGCGAATATCGCGTGATGGCCGCGCTGCGTGACACGCCCGTCCCCGTCCCCAATATGCGTGCGCTGTGCGACGACCCGGCGATCATTGGCACGCCCTTCTACGTGATGGATTATCTCGAAGGGCGCATCTTTCGCGACGCAACGCTCCCCGATCTGACGCCTGCCGAGCGCAGCGCGGTCTACGATCAGCTCAACCAGACGCTCGCAGCGCTCCACCAGGTTGATCACCGCGCTGTCGGGCTGGAGGATTACGGCCGGCCGACCGGCTATTTCGACCGCCAGATCGCGCGCTGGATCAAACAGTATCGCGGTGCCGAGACGCAGCCGATCCCGGCGATGGAGGCGCTGATCGCCGAGCTTCCCGGCCGCGTGCCGCGCGACGAGGCGGTCTCGATCGCGCACGGCGACTACCGGCTCGAGAACGTCATGTTCCATCCCACCGAACCGCGGCTGATTGCGGTGCTCGATTGGGAGCTGTCGACAATCGGCCATCCGCTCGCCGATCTCGGCTACAATTGCTTCATGTGGCATTCGACGTCGCCAACTTGGGGCACGTTGCAGGGCGTCGACTTCGCCACTAGCGGCATCCCGACCGAGGCGGACTATGTCGCGGCTTACTGTCGCCGCACCGGCCGCGGCGACACGATCGAGGACTGGAACTTCTACCTCGCCTTCGCCGTCTTCCGCCTCGCGTCGATCAGCCAGGGGGTCTACGCCCGCGCGCTCGCCGGGATCACGCCGAACGCCGGCGAGGCGATCAACGGCACGCCGATGCTCGCCGAGCAGGCGCTCGCGATCCTGCGCAGGGATTGAGATAGATGACTGACGCGATCGACCCGTTCGTTCTCGATGTGCCGCAAGCGGCGCTCGACGATCTTGCCGCCCGGCTCGCGCTTACGCGCTGGCCGGAACGCGAGACGGTCGACGGCTGGCAACAGGGTGTCCCGCTCGACGCCGCGCGCGCGCTGGTCGATTACTGGCAGCACGAATATGACTGGCGCCGCTGCGAGGCCGCGCTCAACGCCATCGGCCAGTTCACGACCGTCATCGACGGGCTCAGGCTGCACTTCCTCCATCGCCGCTCGCCCGAGCCGAACGCTTTGCCGATCGTCATTACGCACGGTTGGCCTGGTTCGGTTATCGAGTTCTTGAAAGTCATCGGTCCGCTGACCGATCCCGTCGCCCACGGCGGCCGCGCCGAGGACGCCTTTCATGTCGTCTGCCCGTCGCTGCCCGGCTACGGCTTCTCGGAGCGCCCGACCGAGGGCTGGCCGGTGCCGCGCATCGCCAAGGCGTGGATCGCGCTGATGAAGCGGCTGGGCTACGACCGCTTCGTCGCGCAGGGCGGCGACTGGGGATCCGCCGTCACCACCGCGATCGGCGCGAGCGGCGATCCAGCGGTCGCCGGCATCCACCTCAACATGCTCGTCGTTCGCCCCACGCCCGAGGACATGGAGGATCTCACCGCAGAGGAGAAAGACTCGCTCGAGCGCCTCCAGCGCTACATGAAGGACGGCAACGGCTATTCGCAGCAGCAGGCGACGCGACCGCAGACGCTAGGCTACGGCCTCGTCGATTCGCCCGTCGGTCAGGCGATGTGGATCTACGAGAAGTTCCGCGAGTGGGCCGATTGCGACGGTACGCCCGAGAACACGCTGACCCGCGACGAGATGCTCGACGACATCATGCTCTACTGGCTCACCGGCACCGGCGCCTCATCGGCGCGGCTCTACTGGGAGAGCTTTGGATCGTTCGGCGCGGGCGAGGTCAAGGTACCGACCGGCCACAGCATCTTCCCGAAGGAGATCTTCAAGGCCTCGCGCCGCTGGGCCGAGCGGCAATATACCGACATCATCCACTGGAACGAATTGCCACGCGGCGGCCATTTCGCGGCGTTCGAGCAGTCCGACCTGTTCGTCGAAGAGGTCCGAGCGACGTTCCGGTCGCTCCGCCGGTAGCTGGGGATCAAGGCCCGTTTGCGGGTTCTTAAAGCGAGCGGCCATCTTCCCGCTGGCGCTACGCTCCCGCCTCCGGCGCGCAATGCACCCGCGACGCTCGCGCCTTACCCCAGCGCCTTCTTCAACAGCGCGTTGACGACGCCGGGATTGGCCTTGCCGCCCATCGCCTTCATCGTCTGACCGACGAAGAAGCCGAACAGCGCCTCCTTGCCGCCGCGATACTGTTCGAGCTGGTTCGGGTTCTTCGCCAGCACCTCGGCGATCACCCCCTCGATCGCGCCGGTGTCGCTGGTCTGCTTCAGCCCGCGCTCTTCGACGATCTTGCCCGGTGCGTCGCCCGTCTCGAGCATCACCTCGAACACCTGCTTGGCAAGGCTGCCGGACAGCGTACTGTCCGCCACCAGCGCGAGCAGCTCGGCCGCCTGCCCCGGCGTCACCGGGGACTGGGTGATATCCTTGCAGATGCGGTTGAGCGCGCCGAACAACTCGCCCGTCACCCAGTTCGACGCTGCTGCCGGCGCGGCACCCGTTTCGAGCAGCGCATCGAACCAGCGCGCCGTCTCTACCTCGGCGGTCAGCACGTCGGCATTGTACGGTGTGATGCCGAGCCCCTCGTAGCGCTTGCGCTTGGCGTCCGGCAGCTCGGGCAGCGACGCGCGGCACTCGTCGAGAAACGCATCGTCGAGTTCGAGCGGAAGGAGGTCGGGGTCGGGGAAGTAGCGATAATCGTGCGCATCTTCCTTCGAGCGCATCGACCGCGTCGTCCCGCTGTCGGGATTGAACAGCCGCGTCTCCTGCACGATCCGCTCGCCGGCCTCGATCGCGGCGACCTGACGCTTCGCCTCATATTCGATCGCCGCCATCACGAAGCGCACCGAATTGACATTCTTGGTCTCGGTCCGCGTGCCGAACTCGTCGCCCGGCTTGCGCACGCTGACGTTGACGTCGGCGCGCATCGATCCCTGGTCCATGTTGCCGTCGCACGAGCCGACGTACCGCAGGATCGCACGCAGCTTCGTCAGATAAGCGCCTGCTTCGGCTGGGGATCGCATATCGGGCTTTGACACGATCTCCATCAGCGCAACGCCCGAGCGGTTGAGATCGACGTACGATAGACGCGGATGCTGATCATGCATCAGCTTGCCCGCGTCCTGCTCGACGTGGATGCGCTCGACGCCGATCGTCTTGACGGTGTCGCCGTCCTCGATC
This sequence comes from Sphingomonas sp. NBWT7, assembly GCF_014217605.1. NCBI lineage: Bacteria > Pseudomonadati > Pseudomonadota > Alphaproteobacteria > Sphingomonadales > Sphingomonadaceae > Sphingomonas > Sphingomonas sp. NBWT7. Next base: position 1,089,574 of record NZ_CP043639.1, read on the forward strand.
TCCACCACGCCTTCCCCGACCAGCGGATGGTAGAGCTGCGAGATCTGGTAGCCCTGCGGCAGATCGGCGTAGAAGTAGTTCTTGCGATCAAATCGCGACCATTTGTTGATCTGCGCTTCGATCGCCATGCCGGTGCGCACCGCCTGACGGATGCATTCGCGGTTCGGCACGGGCAGCATGCCGGGCATCGCCGCGTCGATCAGGCTCACCTGCGAATTGGGCTCTGCGCCGAACGCCGTCGCCGCGCCCGAGAAAAGCTTGGCGTTCGATGTCACCTGCGCGTGCACCTCAAGGCCGATCACGACCTCCCACTCGCCGGTGTCGCCCTTGATGCGATACGGTGCGCTTGCGTCAGCCATTGGCCTCATTCCCGAATACGAACGTCATAATCGTGGTCACCACCACGCCTGCGGCCGGGCGACGAAACCGGCGCGCTCCTCGATCGCCAACGCCGCGTTGAGCACACCCTGCTCGTCGAGCGCCTTGCCGATCACCTGCAAGCCGAGCGGCAGGCCGTGCTTGTCGAGCCCGCCCGGCACGCTCATCGCCGGCAGTCCGGCGAGGCTCGACGGCACGGTGAACACGTCGTTGAGGTACATCGCGAGCGGATCGGCGCTCTTCTCGCCGAGCGCGAAGGCGGCCGACGGCGCGGTCGGCGTCAGCAGCACGTCGCACGTCCCCCACGCGCGGTCGAAATCCTGCGCGATCAGCGTGCGCACCTTCGATGCCTGCGTGAAATAGGCGTCGTAGAAGCCCGCCGACAGCACGTAGGTGCCGATCAGGATGCGCCGCTTCACCTCCTCGCCGAAGCCCGCGGCGCGCGTCGCGGCGTACATCGCCTGAAGGTTCGCGCCATCGGGCAGGTCGCGCTGGCCGTAGCGCACGCCGTCATAGCGCGCGAGGTTCGACGAGGCTTCGGCCGGCGCGATGATGTAATAGGCCGGCAGCGCGTATTTGGTGTGCGGCAGCGATACCTCGACCACCTCCGCGCCGGCGTCCTTCACCCACGCGATGCCCTGCTGCCACAGTGCCTCGATCTCCTCGGGCATGTTGTCGACGCGATATTCGCGCGGAATGCCGACGCGCTTGCCGGCGAGGCTCGCGTTCAGCCCCTGCTCCCACTTCGGCACCGCGACGTCTAGCGAGGTCGAATCCTTCGCGTCGAAGCCGCTCATCGCCTCCAGCATGATCGCGCAGTCGCGCACATCGCGCGCCATCGGCCCGGCCTGGTCGAGGCTCGAGGCGAAGGCGATCACCCCCCAGCGCGAGCAGCGGCCATAGGTCGGCTTGATCCCGGAAATGCCCGTGAATGCGGCGGGTTGGCGGATCGACCCGCCGGTGTCAGTGCCGGTCGCACCGGGGCACAGCCGCGCCGCAACTGCCGACGACGATCCGCCGGACGACCCGCCCGGTGCCAGCGCCGCGTTGCCGCCGTCGTTGCGCCGCCACGGTGAGACGACGTTGCCGAACGCACTCGTCTCGTTCGACGAGCCCATCGCGAACTGGTCCATGTTGAGCTTGCCGAGCATGCCCGCACCCGCTTCCCACAGGCGCTGCGACACGGTCGATTCATATTGCGGCGTGAAGCCTTCGAGGATGTGGCTCGCGGCGGTCGACGGCACGCCCTTGGTGCAGAACAGGTCCTTCATGCCGATCGGCACGCCGGCGAGCGACCCCATCGTCTCGCCCTTCGCCCGCGCGGCGTCCGCGGCGTCCGCTGCCGCCAGCGCATGGTCGGGCGTCTCCACCAGAAACGCGTTGAGCGGCTTAGCCGCCGCCACCGCTGCGTTGAAGGCGGTCGCTACCTCGCGCGCCGAGAAGCTGCCGTCGCGCACGCCGTCGCGGATCTCGCGAATGCCAAGGTCGGTAAGGTCGGTCATGATCGAAACTCGATAGAAGAAAATGGCCGGTGCGGCATCGCCCGCGTCACTCGATCACCTTTGGCACGGTGAAGAATCCGTGCTCGGCTTGCGGCGCGTTCGCCAGCACCGCCTCTCGGATGCCGCCGCCGGTCAGCGCATCGGCGTTGATCACATCGTCGCGCAGGCGTTGCTTGTTGGCGATGACTGCCGTCATCGGCGCGACGCCGCTGGTGTCGACTTCGCCCAGCTGCTCGATCCAGCCGAGGATGTTATTGAGCTCGGGTACGAGGCGTTCGGCGCTCTCGTCGTCGATCGCGATGCGGGCGAGGCTCGCGACTTTCTTCACGGTGGCGGTATCTACGGACATGGCCGGCGCGCTACCATTGCTGCGCTGCGCAACGCAATGCCGCACTGTTGCGTACGCTGCCCGGGTCGGGCAGGCGCAGGCGGTCATGGCCCGCAAGTTCCTCTACGTCGTCGCATTCCTCATCGCGCTCGTGATCGCCGGGGCGCTCGCCTATCGCATCTGGGGCAACGACATCATCCGCTGGACCTTCGTTCCCAGTCGCCCGTTCGAGGAACAGGCGCAGGTCGCCGAGCGCCGTTACGACCGCCCCGACATGTGGCTGTCGCGCCCAGGGATTGCCAACGATCCGTCGCGCTGGACGCCGGCCGGCTACGCGCCGCGCAAGGATGCCGGCGGGGCGGCGGTGTTCTTCATCCACCCCACTTCCTACCTAAGCGACGATCACTGGAACGCGCCGCTCGGCGACAAGGAGGCGAACGATCGCGCCGCGCTGTTCCTGCGCGGCCAGGCGAGCGCCTTCAACCAGGTCGGCGAGATCTGGGCGCCACGCTATCGTCAGGCGACGTTCGGCTCCTTCCTTACCGATGCCGCCGATGCGCAGCGCGCACTCAACCTTGCATACGGCGATATCCAGGTCGCGTTTGCCGCCTTCCTGCGCCAGATCGGCCCCGATCGCCCGATCGTGCTCGCCGGGCACAGCCAAGGCGCGCTGCACCTCACCCATCTGCTCAAGGACAAGGTGGCGGGCACGCCGCTCGCACGCCGCATCGTAGCCGCCTATGTCGTGGGCTGGCCGGTCAGCCGCACCACCGATCTCGCCGCGATGGGCTTTCCGGAATGCACGCAGGCGACGCAGCGCGGCTGCATCCTGTCGTGGGAGACCTTCGCCGAGCCGGCCGACACCGCGCTCATTACCGACACGTACGATCGCACGCGCGGGTTCGACGGCCGGCCCCGGCGCGGCACGCCCTTCGTCTGCACCAATCCGCTGACCGGCACCGCCAATGCCGCCGCGCCCGCCAGTGCCAATGCCGGCACGCTCTTCCCCGCCGCCGATCTCGCCACCGCGCAGATCACCGCCGGGCGCGTGCCCGCGCGCTGTGGCGATCGCGGCTTTCTTCTGATCGGCGACGCGCCCGACGTCGGCCCCTACGTACTGCCCGGCAACAACTATCACGTCTACGACTACAGCCTTTTCTGGGCCAACGTCCGCGCAGACGTGGCGCGCCGCGCCGCCGCGCGATGATCACCCTCGCCGCCGCCGACTTCCGCGCGGCGCTGCCGAACGGCGGCCGCCTCCTTGGGCTCGATCTCGGCACCAAGACGATCGGAACCGCGCTGTGCGACGCCGGCTGGACCTTCGCCAGCCCAGCCGCGCTGATCCGTCGCCGCAAATTCATGCAGGACAAGGCGGAGCTCGCCGCCGTGATCGCCGCGCAGCACGTCGCCGGCATCGTGCTCGGCCTGCCGCTCAACCTCGACGGCAGCGAGAGCCCGCGCAGCCAGTCGACGCGCGCCTTCGCCCGTAACATCGCCGATCTCGGCCCAATCCTGCTGTGGGACGAACGCTGGTCCACCGTCGCAGTCGAGCGCGTGATGATCGAACAGGACATGAGCCGGGCGAAGCGCGCCGAGCGGATCGACAGCCTCGCCGCTGCGCATATCCTGCAGGCTGCAATCGACGCACTCGTCCAGGGCTAAAGGCAACGCCGCCGCCATTTCGCAGGCTTGCCACCCCCCCGCCACGCCACTATCCCGCCCCCTCGATGCCCCGATCGGATCACCGCCCCGCCTCGCTCATCCCCGGCGGCGCCGTTTTTCCGCATCGCCATCTCACCGGGATCGAGGGGCTTCAGCCGCACGAGATCACCTTCCTGCTCGACGAGGCCGAAGGCTGGATCGCCGCCAACCGCGATCGCGCCGCGCCCGACAAGCGGCTCGCCGGCCTCACCCAGATCAACGCATTCTTCGAGAATTCGACGCGCACGCTGCTGAGCTTCGAGATTGCCGGCAAGCGGCTCGGCGCCGACGTCGTCAACATGCACGCCGCGCAATCGAGCGTGAAGAAGGGCGAGACGCTGATCGACACGGCGATGACGCTCAACGCGATGCGCGCCGACGTCATCGTCATCCGCCACATGTCGTCGGGCGCGGTGCGGCTGATCGCCGACAAGGTCGACTGCCCCGTGCTTAACGCCGGCGACGGTCGCCACGAACATCCGACGCAGGCGCTGCTCGACGCGCTGACGATCCGCCGCCGCCGCGGCACGATCCACAATCAACGCGTCGTCATCTGCGGGGATCTTCTCCACAGCCGTGTCGCGCGCTCCAACATCCTCGCGCTCACCGCGCTCGCTGCCGAGGTACGCGTCTGCGCGCCATCGACGCTGATGCCCGCCGCGATCGAGCGGATGGGGGTGACGCCGTTTACCGATTTCGATGCCGCACTCGACGGGGCGGATGTCGTCATGATGCTGCGCTTGCAGACCGAGCGGATGGCCGGCGGCTACGTGCCGTCCAGCCGCGAGTACCGGCTGCGCTACGGCCTGACGCTCGAACGCCTGGCGCGTGCCAAACCCGACGCGCTCGTCATGCACCCGGGCCCGATGAACCGCGGCGTCGAGATCGATTCGGCCGTCGCCGATCACGACCGCTCGGCGATCACCGAGCAGGTCGAGATGGGCGTCGCCGTGCGTATGGCATGCCTCGACGTGCTGACTCGCCGCGCGCGGGGCGTGGAGGGTTGGGCATGAACGGCGCGCTGCACTTTCGCAATGCGCGCATCGTCTGCCCAGTCGGGGGCGAGCGCGAGGGTGACCTGTTTGTCGCAAACGGCCGCATTGTCGACCAGGCGTCGGATGTCACGATTGTCGAGTGCCGCGGCAAGCTACTACTGCCGGCGATCGTCGATCTCGGGGTCGCCGCGATCGATCGCGCCGCGTTTCGCGCCGGTGGGATCGTGCGCGTCGGGCTGATGCCCGATCAGAGACCCGTCCTCGACGAACCCGGCATCGTGCAGCGATCGGCGCTGATCGGCCGGCCCGATCTGTGGATCCACCCGATCGCGGCGGCGACGCGCGGCCTCGCGGGTACCGATCTTGCCGAAATGGCGATCTGCGCCTCGGCGGGTGCGCGCGCCGTCGGCACCGGGCGGCGCTGGATCGCCGACACCGGCGTGATGGCGCGCGTACTCGCCTACGCCCGCGATCTCGATCTTACCGTCATAACCCATGCCGAGGATGCCGGGCTGGTCGGCGACGCCGTCGTCACCGCCGGAGAGACGGCGACGCGGCTCGGCCTCCCTGCCGCCCCAGCACTCGCAGAGCCGCTGGCGATCTCGCGCGACCTGATGCTCGCCGAGGAGGCCGACGCCAGGCTCCACCTGCGCCAGGTCACCACCGCCGCCGGGTTCGATCTCGTTCGTGCCGCCAAGCGCCGTGGCGTCCGCGTGACCTGCGGAATTACGCCCGCGCACCTGCTGCTGTCGGACAATGCGATGAGCGATTTCCGCTCGTTCGCGCACCTCTCGCCGCCGCTGCGCAACGACGCGGATCGACACGCCGCGCTCGCCGCGCTCGCCGACGGCACGATCGACGTCCTGTGTTCGGGTCACGATCCGCGCGGTCCGGAGGAGAAGCGCCTGCCGTTCGCCGATGCCGGCGTGGGCGCGGCGGGCGCGACGACGCTGCTGCCGCTCGCGCTCGGCCTCGTTCGGGACGAGCGGATTTCGCCCGCTGAGCTCGCCACACTCCTATCGCGTAATCCCGCCGCCGTGCTCGGGCTCGATGCCGGCACGCTTGCGCCTGGATACGAGGCCGACCTGATGCTGGTCGATCCCGATGCGCCGTGGCAGATCGATGCGGATACGCTGCCCGGACTCGCCGGCAACACGCCGTTCGACGGGCTGCCGGTGCAGGGCCGTGTCCTGCGGCTCTTCAAGGGCGGCCGCGAACTTCTCTGATCGCGGGTAACAGGTGACGCGCCAGTCGGCGCGCCATCGGTCGACTATCAGCGCGACGCCATCTGCACCTTGGCAGGCGCCGCCCAGCGCGCGACCTGATCGCCCGCCGCGGTGCGAACGAAGCACGTACCTCCCGTCGCGCGATAGCCGCGGCACAGCGCGTTGGCGTCACCCTTGGCGAAGCCGCCGACCGACAGGCGATAGAAGGATTTGAACGTCACACCCGCCGGCGTCTGTTCGGCGAACGCCGGGTAGCGGCGAGTCGCACGGCCCCACGCGTCCTTCGCGACGCCCGCCGATTCATAGGCGCCGAGCTGGACGAACCAATTGCCCTTGGCGAGTGCGCGCGCGCTGGATGAAGACGCGCGATCGGCGCTGACCGCAGCGACCTGGACCGGCGCCGCCTTGCTTGTTGCGGCCGCGGCGGGTCGCGCGGCGGCGACTGCCGTCGCGGGCAGTGGCTGCACCACTTCGCGGCGCGTTGCGAAACTCACGCCGCTCATATCGGCCGGCGTTGCGGCGACGGCAGCGACTTCGACAGGCATTTCCATCCCTGGTGCCGCCTCTTCAGGTGCCGGCGCCTCCGGCTCAACGGCGGCGACCGCGGTCACCGGCACGGTGGCGTTCAATGCCAGCGCGACCGGCCGGCCGGGGTCCTTGACCGGCACGACGCCGAGCAGCGCCGAAACCTGGTCCGCCGCACCAGCGGGCCGCGCGAACGCGGCCCATTCGACGATCCGCGCATCGACGGCGGCAGGCGCCATGTCGACCCCCGCAACGCTGCGCGCCACCTGCCACTGCCCGGCGAGCGCCAGCACCAGCGCCAGGTTCTGCCGCGTCCTGGCATCGGCCTCGGGTGTGCGCGCCGCCGCGGTCAGCAGTTCGACGCCGCCCGTGGGATCACCCGCCAGCGCGATCGCCAGCCCTCGGTCACGCGCCGGAATCGTATCCGCATGATCGTCGAGTGTCTTGCGCGCCTCGTCCCACTGCCCTTCGGCGATCATCGCAAGCGCGAGATTGAGCGCTGCCTTGCCGTTCCCGGGCGCCAGCGACAATACATCGGCATAGGCTTGATGCGCCGAGGTAAAACGCCCCGCCTTGAGATAGGCCGCACCGAGCAGCGCGCGATAATCGGCGTTCTGCGGCATCCCCGCCACCGCGGCTTCGGCGAAGCCGATCGCCTTGGCCGCCTTGCCGCCCGCCATCGCCTTTGCCGCCTTATCGGCGTTGTTGGCGGCGTTCCTCGCAAGCGCGCTATCGCTGCGGCTACTGGCAGAGGCAAGGCCACCGTTGGCACAGCCGACCATCGTTCCGCCCAGCATCAGCGCGGACAGGCTGAGCCCGACAAGCGTGTTCGTCTTCATGATCAATTCCCCGATCGATCGAAAGGTGGAGTGAAGGGCATCCGCGCGCCTGCGCGCCCGCCCCGGCTCAAAGTTCTTGTCGAAGCGCACCGCGTCGCACGATTGATGAAGCTCGTGTTCCGGCAGTCGTGCAGGCCGCCGGCCGGATCGGTCCCGATCCGCGTCACAGGTCGTGCGCCCATATGCTGCGGCCGCACCGCCAGGTGCCCCGTCAGCATCGTCTTGCCGGAGCCTCCCTGTTGCGATGTAAACGCGAGAACGCGCATCGGCCGTGTGACACCTTATTCCTGTTCACCATCTGCCCTGGCACGAAGGTGGCTAAGGAAGCGTAAAGGAGGCGCTGGCGGGCCGATCGCCGGCCGGCTATCCGGCCCTAGTCGGCCGCGGCTATCTCGGGCATGTAGCAGCCGGAACGGCGCGCGTGATGGGGTGCAACGAATGAACAAGACGTATCTGATCTGCCTCGCCGGTCTCGTGATGGCGGCGCCGGCGCTTGCCGACGTCAAGCAAGGCGTCGATGCGTGGAGCCGCGGCGACTATCGCACCGCCGTCGATACGTGGCGGCCGCTCGCCGCAGCGGGAGACGCCGACGCGCAGTTCAATCTGGGTCAGGCGTACAAGCTTGGCCGCGGCGTTCCCGTCGACCTGCCCGTCGCGATCGAGTGGTTCCGCAAGGCCGCGGCGCAGGGCCACATGCAGGCGATCGACAATTATGGCCTCGCGCTGTTCCAGGACGGCAAGAAGAGCGAGGCACTGCCGTGGCTCGAGAAGTCCGCCGCGCGCGACGAGAAGCGCACGCAGCTGGTGCTGGGCACGATGCTGTTCAACGGCGATGGAATGCCCAAGGATTGGGTGCGCGCCTACGCGCTCGTGACCCGTTCCTCACAGCAGGGGCTGCCGCAGGCGTCGCAGACGCTGGCGCAGATGGACCAATATATCCCGGAGGCGCAGCGCCAGCAGGGTTTGACGCTCGCGCGCAAGTACGAGACCGATGCGCGCGCGCTCGCCGCCACGATGCCGCCGCCACCCACCGATCGTGCGGTCGGCGCGGCGGCGCCCGTGCCGACGAAATCCGTGACGCGTCCGACGCCGGGTTCGGGACCGGGTGCGGGCTATTCCGTACCTGGCCGCCCCGCCTCGGACGACCGCGCTACACCTGCGCCCGCAAAAGTTGCAGCGGCAAAGCCCGTCCCCACGCCGCGCCCCGTTCCGGCGACACGCCCGCCCGCCACGCCGAAGCCGGCATCCGGCGGCGCCTGGCGCATCCAGCTCGGCGCGTTCCGCGACGAGGGCAACGCGCGCTCGCTCTGGTCGAAGGTCGGCGGGCGCACCGGCGGCAGCGCGAGCTATGCCAAGGCGGGCGCCGTCACGCGGCTTCAGGCGACGGGATTCGCCTCCAAGGCGGCAGCGCAGGCCGCATGTCGCAAGTCGGGCGTCAGCTGCGTCGTCGTCGCGCCCTGACGTCGCAGGTTTAGTCGGCCGCCCAGTCGCGGCGGCCGATCCCTTGCGCCCAAAGCAACGCGGTGAGATCGCCATGGTCGATCCGCGCCGCGGCCGCCTCGGCCACCACCGGCTTCGCGCGATAGGCGACACCCAGCCCGGCGACGCCGATCATCGCCAGATCGTTGGCGCCGTCGCCCACCGCCAGCGTCGCCGAATCTGATAGCCCGAGGTCCGCCCGCTCGGCGCGCAGCGTCGCTTCCTTGGTGCGTGAATCGACGATCGGCTTGCCGACGGTGCCAGTTAGCCGACCGTCCGTGATCGTCAGCGTGTTGGCGATCACGCGATCGAAGCCGATTTCGGCACCCACCGCATCGGCGAATGCGGTGAAGCCGCCCGACACCAGCACCGTCCGGGCGCCGTGCGCTCGCATCGTGCGCACCAGCGCCCGCGCGCCCGGCATCAGCCGCACGCGCTCACGGCGGCACCGCTCGATCGCCACCGCATCGAGCCCGGCGAGTAGCGCAACGCGCGCGTTCAGCGCGGCGGCGAAATCGAACTCGCCGCGCATCGCCGCCTCGGTGATCGCGGCGATCTGCGGCTTGATGCCGGCATAATCGGCCAGCTCGTCGATGCACTCGACGGTGATCATCGTCGAATCCATATCGGCAACGAGCAGCCGCTTCGCCCGCCCTTCCAGCGGCTGGACGACCACGTCGACGCAGTCGAAGACGCTCTCCAGCGCCGACCGCGCCGCCGCCGGCGCGCTGGCGAACACGATGTCGGCCGCATCGCCCTCGTCGATCCAACCGGCATTGGTCGGCACGCAGCCAGCGTCAGCGAGCCGGTCCTGCGCCTCCGACAGAGTCTGTGGCATCAGCCGCCCGGCTGCTATCAGCGTTGCAGTGAACAAGGACGATCCCCTTCCGAAGCTCGCGCTCATCGCAGGGCCCACCGCGAGCGGCAAGTCGGCGCTCGCACTCGCGCTGGCCGAGCGGACCGACGGCGTCGTCATCAACGCCGACGCGAGCCAAGTGTACCGCGATCTGCGCATCATCACTGCGCGTCCGACACCGGCGGATGAGGCGCGCGCCGAGCACCGGCTCTATGGTCACGTTGATGCGGCTGCCGACTGGTCGGTGGCGGCGTGGGCGGCAGAGGCACGCGAGACGATCGCGCAGGCGCAGGCGCAGGCACGGCTGCCGATTCTGGTCGGAGGCACCGGTCTCTACCTCCGCACCCTGCTAGACGGGATCGCGCCGGTGCCGGCAATCGATCCCGCGATCCGGGAAGCGGTCCGCGCGCTGCCCGTCGCGCTGGCGCACGCCGAACTACGCCTCGCCGATCCTACGGCTGCCGCGCGTCTCGCCCCCGCCGACACCACCCGCGTCGCCCGTGCGCTTGAGGTGGTGCGCTCGACAGGCCGGCCGCTCGCCGAGTGGCATGCGGAGCGCGTCGGCGGGATCGGGGATCGCGTCCAATTGCTGCCGCTCATCGTCCTGCCGGATCGCGCCGAGCTGTTCGCGCGGATCGACCGACGCTTGGCCATGATGTTCGATGAGGGCGCCATAGAGGAGGTCGCGGCGCTGGTCGCGCGCCCGGACGTACCCGCAGAGGCGCCCGCGCGGCGCGCGATCGGCGTCGCCCAGATCGCGGCCATGCTCGCCGGCACAATCGATCGCACCGCGGCAATCGCCGATGCGCAGGTGGCGACGCGCCGATATGCCAAGCGCCAATATACGTGGTTTCGCCATCAGCCACCCTCGTCATGGCCGCGAACAGCTTCCACCAATCCAAGTGAATTGGAATTATATTTCAACGATTGCGGTTGACGCGTAATTTTATATGGCCTAGCGCGCCGCCACTCTACGCGGCTAATGGGCTCGCATCTGGCGAAGGAATTGAATTGTGACTGAGAAGAGCGGAGCCGACATCTTGGTCGAGGCGCTGTGCGATCTCGGCGTGGAGGTCATCTTCGGCTATCCCGGCGGCGCGGTTCTCCCGATCTACGACGCGCTCTTCCGGTCCAAGCGCATTCGCCACATCCTGGTGCGCCACGAACAGGCGGCGACCCACGCGGCGGAGGGCTATGCGCGCTCGACCGGCAAGCCCGGCGTCGTGCTCGTCACTTCGGGCCCCGGCGCGACCAACGCCGTCACCGGCATCACCGATGCGCTGCTCGATTCGATACCGATGGTCGTCATCACCGGCCAGGTGCCGACGACGCTGATCGGCTCCGACGCGTTCCAGGAGGCCGACACCGTCGGTATCACGCGCCACTGCACCAAGCATAATTACTTGGTGAAGGATCCCGCGCTGCTCGGCAGCGTGATCCACGAGGCGTTCCATATCGCCACCTCCGGCCGCCCCGGCCCGGTCGTCGTCGACGTGCCCAAGGACGTGCAGGTCGCCACTGCCAAATACAGCAAGCCCGGCCCGATCCAGCACAAGACCTATCGCCCGGCAGTGAAGGCGGATCGCAGCGAGATCGAGCAGGTCGTCGACATGCTCGCCGCGGCGGAGCGGCCGATCCTCTACACCGGCGGCGGGATCATCAATTCAGGTCCAGGCGCGTCGCAGCTGCTGCGCGAGCTCGCCCGCATCACGGGCGCACCGGTCACCTCGACGCTGATGGGGCTTGGCTGCTTCCCGGCAAGTTCGCCACAGTTCCTAGGCATGCTCGGCATGCACGGCACCTACGAAGCCAATATGGCGATGAACCAGGCCGATCTGATCGTCGCGATCGGCGCGCGGTTCGACGATCGCGTCACCGGCCGCCTCGACGCCTTCTCGCCCAACAGCCGCAAGGTGCACATCGACGTCGATCGTTCGAGCATCAACAAGACGGTGCGGATCGATCTCGGCGTCGTCGCCGATGCCGGTCACGCGATGGAGGACATGGTCCGCATCTGGAAGGCGCGCCAGCATCCCAAGCCCGATACCGGCGAATGGTGGCGGCGGATCGAGGGGTGGCGCGCGGTCCAGTGCCTCAACTTCCCCAAGGACGACGAGATCATCATGCCGCAGCGCGCGGTCCGTGCGCTGTGGGAGGCGACCCACGCGCGTGATCCAATCATCACCACGGAGGTCGGCCAGCACCAGATGTGGGCCGCGCAGCATTTTGGGTTCGAGAAGCCTAATAAGTGGCTGACGAGCGGCGGGCTCGGCACGATGGGCTACGGTCTGCCTGCTGCGATCGGCGCGCAACTCGGCAATCCCAATGCGCTGGTGATCGACATCGCGGGCGAAGCGTCGATCCAAATGAACATCCAGGAGCTGGCGACGGCGACGCAATATCGCCTGCCGGTCAAGGTCTTCATCCTCAACAACGAATATATGGGGATGGTCCGCCAGTGGCAGGAGCTGACCTACGAGAGTCGCTACGCCGAGAGCTACTCCGATTCGCTGCCCGATTTCGTCAAGCTGTCCGAAGCCTATGGCTGGAAGGGCATCCGCATCGAGCATCCCGACGCGCTCGAGGCGGGGATCGCCGAGATGCTCGCGCATGACGGGCCGGTGATGGTCGACTGCATGGTGGCGAAGCTTGCCAATTGCTTCCCGATGATCCCGAGCGGCGCGGCGCATACCGACATGATCCTGCAGGCGAACGAGGTATCGGGCACGATGGACGACGAGGCCAAGGCGCTCGTCTGATCCCGCCGTCTGCCGGCTCCGCCTCAAACCTGCCCCGCCCTCGCGCACCCCGCGCGGGGTAGAAGGACTTCGACAGTGCACATCAAATCCGAGAAAGCCGAGCGCCACACGCTCGCCGTCATCGTCGACAACGAACCTGGTATCCTCGCGCGGATCGCCGGCCTGTTCACCGCGCGCGGCTATAATATCGAAAGCCTGACGGTCAGCGAGATCACCGCCGACAAGTCGGTCAGCCGGATTACTATCGTCACGTCGGCGAGCGCGCCGATGCTCGAGCAGATCGTCGCGCAGCTCGATCGGCTGGTGCCGGTGCACAAGGTCCGCGATCTCACCGCCGAGGGCGCGCACGTCGAACGCGAGCTCGCGCTGGTCAAGGTGCAGGGCACGGGCGATCACCGGATCGAGGCGCTTCGCCTCGCCGAGGTCTATCGTGCGCGCGTCGTCGATGCGACCACTTCGTCGTTCGTGTTCGAGGTGACCGGCGGGATCGAGAAGATCGACAAGTTCGTCGAACTGATGGGTGAGGTCGGGCTGATCGAGGTCGCCCGCACCGGCATCGTCGCGATCGCGCGCGGCAAGGACGCCGCCTGACATTTTTCCGTCCTCCCTGCCGGAGCGGGGATCGATAATCACTGACGGTCGCGGGGCAAGGCTTCCCGCCGCCGGGAGACTGACGAAGGGGTACAACAATGCGTGTCTACTACGATCGCGATGCCGACCTGAACCTGCTGGCGACGAAGAAGATCGCCATCGTCGGCTACGGCAGCCAGGGCCACGCGCACGCGCAGAACCTGCGCGACAGCGGCGTCAAGGATGTCGCGATCGCGCTGCGCGAGGGCTCGGCGACCGCAAAAAAGGCTGAAGGCGCGGGGTTCAAGGTATTGAGCAACAAGGAAGCGGCCGGCTGGGCGGACATCCTGATGATCCTCGCCCCCGACGAGCATCAGGCCGCGATCTGGGAAAGTGACCTGAAGGGCAACATGAAGCCCGGCAGCGCGCTCGCCTTCGCGCACGGCCTCAACGTTCACTTCGGGCTGATCGAGGCACCCGCCGACATCGACGTTATCATGATCGCGCCCAAGGGCCCCGGCCACACCGTGCGCAGCGAGTACACCAAGGGCGGCGGCGTCCCCTGCCTCATCGCGATCCACCAGGACGCGAGCGGCAATGCGCACGATATCGCGCTCGCCTATGCCAGCGGCGTCGGCGGCGGTCGGTCGGGCATCATCGAGACCAACTTCAAGGAAGAGTGCGAGACCGACCTGTTCGGCGAGCAGGCGGTACTGTGCGGCGGCATCACCCACCTGATCCAAGCCGGGTTCGAGACGCTGGTCGAGGCCGGCTACGCGCCCGAGATGGCGTATTTCGAGTGCCTCCACGAAACCAAGTTGATCGTCGATCTGCTGTACGAGGGCGGCATCGCGAACATGCGCTACTCGATCAGCAACACCGCCGAATATGGCGACATCACCACCGGCCCGCGGATCATCACCGACGAGACCAAGAAGGAGATGAAGCGCGTTCTCGCCGACATCCAGTCGGGCCGCTTCGTCAAGAATTTCGTGCTCGACAACCGCGCCGGCCAGCCGGAGCTGAAGGCCGCGCGCAAGGCGGCAGAAGCGCACCCGATCGAGAAGACCGGCGCCGAACTACGCGCAATGATGCCGTGGATCGGTGCCAACAAGCTGGTCGACAAGGCGAAGAACTGATCGCCTTGGCGGCAAACTGATCGCCCCCGCATTGTTCCTGCTGCCCGTTGCGACTAGGCGGCGGGGCGATGCGGCCGGCGTCCCTCATCCACTCGACTTATGTTGCCCGGCCGACGTGGCGCAGCCGCGCCGCCTCGCTGTCGATCGCGCTCGCGCTCGTCGCGCTGCTCGTCCTGGTGCTCGTCCGCATGGGCGGATTGCGCCTCCCGCCCCCCGGCGGCGGTCGCCCGCTCACCACGTTCGACGTCGCACCGCCCGGGCCGAAGGCCGAGCCCGCGCAGCGCCGCACGCAGCGGCAGGAGAAGCGCGCCGAACGTCGCGTCACGCCGCCGCGCGCCGCGCCGCCGCCGCCCGCGCTGCCCCCGCCGCCGATCGTCCTGCCCGGCGTCATCAACCTGTCGCGCGCCGATTTCGCCGCGTCGAACATCGGCCGCATCCCGCGCGCTGCCGATGACGCGGGCGGCGCGACGGCGCTCGCGGACAGCGGCGGCGGATCGCCCGATGGTGGCGCTGGCGGCGGCGGACCCAACGGCGAGCGGCTCTACAATGCCGAATGGGTGCGCGAGCCGACCCGCGCCGAGCTCGTCACCTATCTGCCGCCGCAGCGCGACTCCGGCTGGGGCATGGTCATGTGCCGCACGATCGAGCGCAACCGCGTTGAGGACTGCCGCGAGATGGGCGAGACGCCGGGATCGGGCATCGCGCGCGGCCTGCGCCAGGCGGCATGGCAGTTCCTGGTGCGCCCGCCGCGCGTCAACGGCCGCCCGTTGGTCGGCGCCTGGGTGCGGATCCGCTTCGACCTGAAAGTCGGCGTTACCGGCTGATCGAAACGCGGCGTTTCGCGTCGTCGCGCTTTCCTTTGTCATGAAGCTATGGTCTGCTCGCACAACGATATTCTGGGAGACCTCTCGATGCGCTTCGCCCCCGTCCTTCTGCTCTCCACCCTGCTGACCGCCGCGGTCGTCGCGCAGCAGCCGCCGACGCAGGCGCCCGGCAGCAAAAATCCCGCCGCCATCACCGGCGGCACCTACACCGCCGACGCGGGCCATACGCTGGTCGAATGGACCGTCGATCACCTCGGCTTCACGCCCTATTTCGGGCTGTTCGGCAACATCACGGGCACGCTGACGCTCGATCCCAAGAACCTCGCCGCCGCCAAGGTCGACGTCTCGATCCCGGTCGCCGAAGTTACCACCGCGAGCGCGGGCCTCACCAAGCATCTGCTGAAGCCCGCCGACGCCGGCAAGGCCGCGGACTTCTTCGGCGCCGCGCCCGCGCCCGCGCGCTTCGTGTCGACGCGCGTCACGCCTTCGGGCCAGACCGCGAAGATCGCCGGCAACCTCACGCTCAACGGCGTCACCCGCCCGGTAACGCTCGACGCCGCCTTCTACGGCGCGGGCAAGATGCCGGCGCAGATGGGCGGCAAGGAGAATGTCGGCTTCACCGCCACCACGTCGATCCGCCGCAGCGAGTTCAACGTCGGCTACGGCATTCCGATGGTGTCGGACGAGGTGAAGCTGAAGATCACTGCCGCCTTCCAGAAGTAATCCGGCCGGCGGTTACGCGGCGCGGCGAGCGGCGATCAGCCCTTCGAACGTGCCGCGTACTGTTGATGAGGCGGCGGCGAGATGCTGCGTCATGCGTGCGTCGAATGCGTCCGCGTCGTCGTTCGGCCCGCGCCGCGACATTTCCCACGCGCCAAATTCGCGTGCCGCGACGGTGCGGTCGTGCAGCACGACGATCGCGCGGTGGCGGGGATCGCGGCGGATGCGGTCGAGCACCCCCTGGACTGCGGCGTCCTGCCCCTCCAGCACCTGTAGGAAGCGCCGCTCGTCGGTCCACAGCAGCCCGGTCACGCCCTCGCGCCGATTGTTGCGCATCGACTGGGCGAGGATCGCGGCGACGTCGATGTCGGCCGATGGCGCCGCCGTGCTGATGTAGAGGATCTGTCGCACGGGGTTCCTTTCGGGTTGCTTGCTTGGCGAAGGCTCTGCGCTATCGGCCAAGCCGTTACGAAAGCATGAAATTCCTGCGGCGCTGGACATCGCGGCGAAACTGCGCCACGCCCTCGTTCCGATGATCTGCCGCCACGGCCTCCTTCTTCGACTTACGCGCCCTTAGGCGCGAGCACCGCCGTGCGCCCGTGGGGCGGCACGCGATCCGCCTAAGGGCCACGCCTCCGACACGCCCCTCCCGCGATGCGAGACACCCATGCTGCGCGATCCATCGACTAAATACCGCCCCTTCCCCACCATCGACATGCCGGACCGCACTTGGCCGTCGACGACGATCACTCGCGCGCCGCGCTGGCTTTCCACCGATCTGCGCGACGGCAATCAGGCGCTGATCGACCCGATGGACGCCGAAAAGAAGACGCGATTTTTCGACCTTCTCGTCAAGATCGGCCTGAAGGAGATCGAAGTCGGCTTTCCCTCCGCCGGGGCTACCGAGTTCGATTTTATCTCGGGCCTGATCCGCGCGGACCGCATCCCCGACGACGTCGCAATCCAGGTGCTGACGCAGTCGCGGCGCGATCTGATCGAAACGAGCTTCCGCAGCCTCGCCGGGGCGCGGACCGCAATCGTTCACCTCTACAACGCCGTCAGCCCGGCGTGGCGCCGGATCGTTTTCGGGATGAGCCGCGCCGAGGTGAAGGCGATCGCGATCGAGGGCGCGAAGGTGCTGCGCGACGAAGCGGCAAAGAAACCCGATACGCGCTGGCAGTTCGAGTACAGCCCGGAGACCTTCTCCACCGCGGAAGTCGATTTCAGCCTGGAAGTCTGTGCCGCGGTGATGGACGTGCTGCGCCCGACGCCGGCCGATCCGATCATCCTCAACCTGCCTGCCACGGTCGAATGCGCGACGCCCAACGTCTATGCCGACCAGATCGAATATTTCGGGCGCCACATTCCCAATCGCGAAGCGGTCGTCATCAGCCTCCACACGCACAACGATCGCGGCACCGGCGTCGCCGCCGCCGAGCTGGGCCTGATGGCGGGCGCCGATCGCGTCGAGGGCTGCCTGCTTGGCAATGGCGAGCGTACCGGCAATTGCGATCTCGTGACGGTCGCGCTCAACATGTACACGCAGGGCGTCGACCCTGGGCTCGACCTGTCGGATATCGACGGCATTGTGAAGACGGTGGAATATGCCACCAACATCACCGTTCATCCCCGCACGCCCTATGCGGGTGACCTCGTCTTCACCGCTTTCTCCGGCAGCCACCAGGACGCGATCAAGAAGGGGTTCGCCGCGCAGGAGGCGCGCAACGACGATCTGTGGGAAGTGCCATACCTGCCGATCGACCCCGTCGATCTCGGTCGCAGCTACGAGGCAGTGATCCGCGTCAACTCGCAGTCGGGCAAGGGCGGCGTCGCCTGGGTGATCGAGCAGGACAAGGGGTTGAAGCTGCCGAAGCGGTTACAGGCCGATTTCAGCCGCCACGTCCAGGCGCTGGCGGACGAGACGAGCCGCGAACTCAACGCCGCAGATATCTGGGGCGCGTTCGAGCGCGCCTACCTGCCGACGGCGGCGGATCGCTTCGTGCTGCGTGACTATGACGAGACGGGCAGTGTCGGGGATCGCCTGTTCGTCGGGCGTATCGCGATCGACGGCGAGGAGCGCTCGCTGTCGGGGCGCGGCAACGGCCTCATCTCGGGCGTGATCGCCGCACTCGCCGAATCGACCGGACCCAGCCTCGACGTCGTCGATTATACCGAACACGCCATCGGCCACGGCGCCGGTGCGCAGGCGGTGGCCTATCTCGAATGTCGCAGCGCGGACGGCCGCACGATCTGGGGCGTCGGCATCGATACGGACATCGCCACCGCCAGCGTCCGCGCCGTGCTCAGCGCGGCCAATCGCGTCTGACGGCGCGGGCGTGCGCCGCGTGGGGCGGAGGAACGGGACCAACCCGGCGGATCACAGGCGATCGCGCGCCACTCGCGCTGCAGGTTACATCGCAGTCCGCGCTCTCGCTGGGCTCGCCCTCGCCTGCTGCTCGGTCGCCGTCCACCGCGATCTCGTCTTCGCCAGCGAGGCAAGCTTCGGCGGCGGCTGGCCGCTCGTCTTCCTCATCGACCGGCCGGGCGTGTCGGTGACGGGCAGATTGTCGCTGATCGAGGACGCGTTCAATTCAGCGGCGTTCGCGATCGATTGGCTGGTCTGGTCGGTCCTCTTTACCGTCGCGGCAGCGACATGGCGCAGGCTCGCGCGCCGCGAAGACGACTAGCGGCGGCGGACGATCTCGCAGGCGACCCGTGCATCGGGGTAGACGTCGAGCTTCATCGATCGCACGCGTACCTGTTGCACGCGCCGATCGCCCAGGCACAGCGCGGCGATCGCCTCTACAAACGTCTCCTGCAGCGCGAAGGCGCGCCCCGCCGCCAAGGCGTGGATACCGTCGCGCACGAAATCGTAATTGAACACCTCGTCGATCGCATCGGCGCTCGGCGGCGTCGCGTAGCTGACCGTCATCTCGACCGCGATGCGGATCCGCTGCGGCGCTTCCTCGTGCGGATGAATGCCGAGCCGCATGGCGATATCGAGCCGATCGAGGATGATCGTATAGTCAGCCATTCGCGGTTCCGCCCATCGCAGCGCGATCGCGCCCGTCGAACATAATGTCGCCGTCGCGCTTCACGAAGCGCTGCCCGGCGTCGACATAGATCGTCTGCCCGGTAACGCTCGGCGCGTCGAGCAGATACGCGACCGCCGCCGCGACGTTGGCCGCGCCGACCGGGCGCTCGAGCAGGTTGGCGCGTGCCACGCGAGCGAATTCGTCGACGCTTTGGTCACCGCTCGGCAGCGTCAACCCGGGCGCCACCGCATTGACGCGGACGCGCGGCGCAAAGGCCATCGCCATCATCTCGGTCGCGCCGGCGAGCGCGTATTTGGTCAGGCTGTAGGAGAAAAAATCGGGGTTGGGATTGGCGAGCTTCTGGTCGAGCAAATTGACGACCGCGCCCCGCTCCAGCGTCGGCTGCGCGGCGAGCGCGGCGGCGAGCAGCGCGGGCGCTGTGCAGTTGATCGCGTACAGCCGCGCAGCAAGATCGGCATCGATCGCCTCGGGGCGATCTTCCTCGAAGCGCGATGCGCTGTTGACGAGCGCATCAATCGGCCCGCCGTTCGCCGCGACCGCACGGTCGAAAAGATTACCGATGGTCGCCAGATCGCCCTCGACCGTCACGCCGCCGATCTCGATCGCCAGCGCCTCCGCCGCCTCCTTCGAGCGGCCGTAATGGATCACGACCCGCCAGCCGCCCGCGGCACAGGCGCGGGCGATTGCGGCGCCTAGCCGCTTCGCCCCGCCCGTCACCAAGACGCTGCGCGTCACGCGCGGCCCTGCATGCCCATCAGCGCCAGCACTTCCTTGCGACTGCGCTCGTCGTCGCGGAACACGCCCATCATCCGGCTCGTCACCATCGATACGCCCGGCGTTCGCACGCCGCGCGCCGTCATGCACGCATGGCTCGCCTCGATCACCACCGCCACGCCCTCGGGCTTCAGCCCGTTCCAGATGCAGTCCGCGATCTCCGCGGTCAGCCGCTCCTGCACCTGCAACCGGCGGGCATAGGCGTGCAGCACGCGCGCGAGCTTCGATATCCCGACCACGTGGTTGCGCGGCAGATAGGCGATGTGCGCGCGACCGATGATCGGCGCCATGTGGTGCTCACAGTGCGACTGGAACGGAATATCGCGCAGCAGCACGATCTCGTCGTATCCGCCCACTTCCTCGAATACCCGCGACAGATGGTGCGCGGGATCGTCGGCATAGCCCGCGCAATATTCCTTCCAGGCCCGGGCGACGCGGCGCGGCGTGTCGATCAGCCCTTCACGCGCCGGATCGTCGCCGGCCCAGCGCAGCAGCGTGCGGATCGCGTCCTCGACATCCGGCGGCACCACGATCTTGCCGTCGCTGCCGATAAGATCGCCATCCTCGGGCGTACCGTGCGCAGTCATTGCCTCTCAAACCCCTTCCGAGCGCTGTCCGATGCCACCCGCCATACGATGCCGGTTCGTTATTGCTACTGTTTCATTTGAGACACAGGCGTGAGGCAGCGCGCACGATCATAACGCAAATTCAATTGACGAGTGAAATTTTCGGGCGCTACGGTCCATACCGAACCATTGAACATCCGCAGATCGGTACGAAGCCGACGCGGACATCAGGAGAGGATGCCGATGCGCAGGATTGAGCTTTTTGCCGCTACAGCCATGGCCTTGGTCGCCATGCTGCCCGCCGCCGCGATGGCACAGAGCACGCCTGCCCCCGAGAATACCACACCTACGAACGCGCCCAACATGGCGACGCCGGATGGTGCGGGCGATGCGGCACAGGGCAACTCGGGCTATGGCTCGGACATCGTCGTCACGGCGCAGCGCCAGTCGCAGACGCTGCAGGAAGTGCCGATCGCGGTCAGCGCCTTTTCCGCAGAAACGCTGCAGGCGCAGCAGATCGACAATGCCTCCGATCTCCAGCTGACGTTGCCCAACGTTACCTTCTCGAAGGGCAATTTCACCGGCTCCAGCTTCACCATCCGCGGCATCGGCGACCTGTGCGTCGGCATCTCGTGCGATGCGGCAACCGCGATCCACATCAATGGCACCCCGCTGCTCGCCACCCGCATCTTCGAGACCGAATATTTCGATCTCGAGCGCGTCGAAGTGCTGCGCGGCCCGCAGGGTACGCTGTTCGGCCGCAACGCGACGTCGGGCGTCATCAACTTCATCTCGGCGAAGCCGCGCACCGACGCCTTCTCGGCCTCGGGCGAGCTTGAGTACGGCAATTACGATTCGATCCGCGCCAAGGGCGTGATCAACGTGCCGCTGGGTGACACGATGGCGGTCCGCGTCGCCGGTTTCTATCTCAACCGCGACGGCTATACCAAGAACACCTTCCTCAACACGCGCATCGACGGCCGCGACATGTACGCGATCCGCGGGTCCTTCCGTTGGGAGCCGTCGGTCGACACGACGTTCGACCTGATGGGCTATTATTTCCGCGAAGATGACAACCGCCTGCGCATCCAGAAGCAGGTCTGCCAGCGCGATACGACGGGTACGCTGGGCTGCCTCAACGGCCGCCGCGATCCCTCGCGCAGCAACACCAATTCGAGCTTCACCGGCACGCTCGGCAGCCGCGAGTTCCTCGCTATTTCCGGCGGTCCGACCTTCGCCGCGCTCGGTCTCAACAGCCTCTACGGGCCGGACGCTTATGCCGGCTATCTCGACTCGCCTGATCCGCGCGTGATCGCCTCGGCAACCGATCCGACCTATTTCACCGACGAACTGCAGATCCAGGGCCGCCTCGAGCACAATTTCGGCCCGATCAAGGCGCAGATCACCGGCTTCTATCACGAGACCAAGGTTGAATCGTCGCAGGACTATTCGCTAGGTGTCGGCAATTCGTCCGGCATCATTCCCGGCCTTACCGCGCTGTCGGCCTTCGCCGCCAATCCGGCGCTCGCGCCTTATTTCCGCCCGATCGCGAACGCGTTGATCCCCAACGGCGTCAACGGCGGCGTCTGCACCTCGCTGCCGGAGGAGACCGGGCTCGGCTCGTACGGCGGGTTCAAGCGCTGCGCCGCCACCCCGCTCGCCTACGATCGCTCGAACCAGCGTACCAAGGCGTGGTCGGCAGAAGGCATCGTGTCGTCGGACTTCGACGGGATGTTCAACTTCCTGATCGGCGGCATCTACGTGCAGAACAAGCTGCGCGACGGCGACTATTACGTGAACGCCTTCCCGATCGACTATGTCACCGGCGTGCTCGGCAGCTTGCAGAGCCTCGGCGGCGCGGCGGCGGGCATTCCGCCGAGCTTCCTCGGCACGCCGTTCTTCCGCAACGGTACGCCGGAATTCAAGCTTAAGTCCTACGGCATCTTCGGCGAAGCCTATTTCGACTTCAACGATCGCCTCAAGCTGACGCTGGGCATCCGCTACAACAACGACGAGAAGACGGTGCGCGCGCGCAGCACGCTCGCCAGCTTCCTGGTGCCGTACAACCAGACCGGCACGGCCTACGACTCGCCCTATTTCGGCCTGTACGATGCCGATCCGGTGACGCCCGGCGTCCAGTCCGAGCAGTTCCGCAACCGCACGTTCGACGCCTTCACCGGCCGCGCGGTGCTCGACTACAAGATCACCGACGACAATCTGCTCTACGCGTCCTACTCGCGCGGCTACAAGTCGGGCGGCTTCAACCCCGCAGTGCAGGTCGCCGGCCTGACGATCCCAGACTCGTTCCAGCCGGAGAGCATCGACGCGTTCGAGATCGGATCGAAGAACACCTTCGCCAACGGCAAGCTGACGCTCAACCTCACCGGCTTCTACTATAAGTACAAGAACCTGCAGCTGAGCCGCATCGTCGCGCGCTCGTCGATCAACGACAATATCGATGCCAACATCTGGGGCGTCGAGGCGGAAGCGGTCGTGCGGCCGGGTCCAGGCTGGGTCGTCAACTTCGGCGCAAGCTACCTGAACACCAGTGTCCAGGAAGAAAGCCCGTTCATCAATCAGCGCGATCCGTCGGGCGGCGATCCCAATACGGTGATCATCAAGGACATCGGCGCGGCGTTCAACTGCGTCGTCCGTGGCCCGAACGCCGCAGCAGCCGAAGCCTTCGTCACCGCGGCGAACAACCAGATCAATGCCTCGCGCGGCCTCACCGCCGCCAACGGGCTGCGCGGGCCGCAAGCATTTGCTGCAGACGCCAACATCGGCGCACGCAGCGGTGCGTTCAGCCAATGCAGCACGCTGACGACGCTGGCATCGAACGGCGCGTTCAATCCGGGCGGTCTCATCCAGGTGGTCGACGGCGTGGGCGTGAGCATCAAGGGCAATTCATTGCCGCAGGCGCCGATCGCCAAGTTCTCCGCCGGCGTTCAAAAGACGTTCGACTTCGACAACGGCATGAGCTTCGTGCCGCGCCTTGATGTTACCTACACCGGCGAAAGCTACGGCAACATCTTCAACGGCCGGGTCAACCGGATCGAGGGATATGAGCAGGTCAACGCCCAGGTGCAGCTGAACGGCGCCGAGGAGAAATGGTACCTGCGCGGCTTCGTGTCGAACGTGTTCGACAACAATGCGACGACCGGCCTGTACCTCACCGATCAGTCGTCGGGCCTGTTCACGAACATCTTTACGCTGGAGCCGCGCCGCTACGGCATCGCCGCCGGCTTCAAGTTCTGATCGACTGCCGCCGGCCCGTTTCGACGGGCCGGCGCTGGTGCTTCCTTCGAAGGCGGGTCGGCTACGGCCCGCCTTTTTCATTTCAGCCGCTGGGCGGCCCAGGCGACATGGTCGGCCATGAAGGTCGAGATGAAGTGGTAGCTATGATCGTACCCAGGCTGCATCCGCAGCGTTAGGTCGATCCCCGCATCGGCGCACGCCCGGGCCAGCAAATCGGGTTTCAGTTGCTCGTCGAGGAACGCGTCCGCATCCCCCTGATCGACCAAGATCGAGTCCAGTCGCGCGCCGCCCGCAATCAGCGCGCACGCATCATACGCCTGCCACGCAGCGCGATCGGTGCCTAGATACGCGGCCAGCGCCTTCTCGCCCCAGGGGCAGTTCATCGGCGAGGTGATCGGCGCGAAGGCGGAGACGCTGCGGAACCGCTCCGAATTGCGCAGCGCGATCGTCAGCGCGCCGTGCCCGCCCATCGAATGGCCCGAGATCGATTGCCGCGTCAGATCGGCGACGGGAAATTCAGTCGCGATCAGCGTTGGCAGCTCGTCCTCGACGTACCGACGCATACGGTAATTGTCCGCCCATGGCGCCTCGGTCGCATCGACGTAGAAGCCCGCGCCCTGCCCCAGATCCCACGCCGGATCGTCGGCGACGCCGTCGCCGCGCGGGCTGGTATCGGGCGCGATGAAGATGACGCCGTGTTCGGCGCAGGCCCGGCGATACTCGCCCTTGTCGGTGACGTTGGCATGCGTGCACGTCAGCCCCGACAGGAACCATAGCACCGGCAGCCGCGCGCCGTCGGCATGCGGCGGCACATAGACCGAGAAGGTCATGTCGGTGCCGGTCGCCTCCGACGCGTGACGATACACGCCCTGGATGCCGCCGAACGCCTTGCTCTCGCTAATCGTATCCATTCTCGCCTGCCTTTCGCTGCGTGGCTTCCCTACGCGACTGCCCGTAACGCGTGACAAGCGCGTCGGGGCAGCGCAGAAGACCCGGCGCGCTCTGTACAGCGTGATTCCGCGAGATGCCGAATGACCGGCGCAACAGGAAGGAAAGTAATGGCTACCAAGACCAAGACCGGCGAAGAGGCCAAGAAGACCGGCGGCATCCACGCCCCGGTACAGCCCTCGCCCGAACTGGGTGCCGTCGTCGGCAACGACAAGCTGCCGCGCAGCGAGGTGATCAGCAAGGTTTGGGCTTACATCAAGTCGAACAACCTGCAGAACCCCGAGAACAAGCGCGAAATCCTGGCCGACGAGGCGCTGAAGAAGGTCTTCGGCAAGGACAAGGTGACGATGTTCGAGATGAACAAATACATCTCGGCACACGTCAAGGCCTGACGATTTCGGGGCGCTGCACCTCGCAGCGTCCCACCCGCGGCGGATCTCGGCGGCGATTGGTGCCCCCGGCGCGATTCGAACGCACGACCTGCGGTTTAGGAAACCGTCGCTCTATCCTGCTGAGCTACGGGGGCACTGCCCGGCCTAGCTACGGCCGCCCGCCCGGCCGGTCAATCGCGATGCGGCGGGCGCTCAAGCTCAGTCCTCGAACGAGCTGTCTAGAGACTTCCACAGCTTCTGCGTCCCCGCTTCCTGCGCACGGTTGACGTATTGCGATGCGACCAGCCACCCCTTGATCGGCCGCAGTGGGAGCAGGCACCCGAGCACCATCACGGGCACGGAGGTGACAAGGTGCACCCACGCCGGCGGCTCGAAGCGCACCTGCAGCCATACGACGAAGAAGATCAGCGGCAGCGCGATCAAGCAGAGCGAGAAGAAGGCCGGCCCGTCGTCGGGTGAGGCGAAACGATAGTCGAGTCCGCACGCGGGGCAGCGATCGACGATGCCCAGCCACGACTTGAACATCGGGCCGTTGCCGCATCGTGGGCAACACCCCTTCCACCCGGTACGCAGGATCCAGCCGAACTTGCCCTGCGCCCCCGCGGGATCGGGCGCTTCGGCCGCTTTGTCTTGATCCACGTCAACGTTCCTCGACCAGAAAACACCGGCTTAGCGCCGTGACGATCGTTGTCGCTTGGACAAATCGTCCATGCCCGGTTCACGGCGGGCACCCTCGACGAACAGATGCCTAGTTCGACTGTTCCGGCGGCACGATCGGCAGCGGCAAGGGCGCAACCGCAACACCGTCATCGACCAGTGCCTTGGCTTCGGCGATCGTCGCCTGGCCGTGAATCGTCTCGTGTGGCTGCGCGCCGTCGTGCATCGCGCGCGCCTGCGTCGCGAAATCCTTGCCCACCCAGCGCGATCCTTCGAGCACCTTGCGTTGCGCCGCCGCGAGCGCACGAAGCGCGACCTTGACGTCAACTGGTGCGGCGGGCGCACGGCTGTTCGCCTTAGCCGATACGTTGGGCGCCATCACCGACTTCTCGATCGTCGTGTCGCCACACAGCGGGCAAGCGATCAGCTTGCGCTCGCGCTGGTGGTCATACGCCGCAGAAGATGCGAACCACGCCTCGAACACGTGCTCACCGCCGCAGCGCAGATCGAATACGATCATTGCGGCATGCCCGCCGCCAGCGTCACCGGCGGGATCGCCCGGCGATGATCGAGTACCGGGATCCGGGCGCGAACCTCGCCAATCCGCTCGCGATCGATCGGCACAAACGCCAGGCCCGCCGTCTCGCCGAGATCCGCCACGACCTCGCCCCAAGGATCGACCGCCAGCGAATGGCCGAAGGTCGCCCGGCCATCGGCGTGCGCGCCTGTCTGGGCCGCCGCGATCACGAAACACGCCGCCTCGATCGCCCGCGCACGCAGCAGGATGTGCCAGTGCGCAGCGCCAGTCGGTCGGGTAAAGGCGGCCGGCACCGTCAGGATCGTCGCGCCGGCGTCGCTCAGCGACCGGAACAGGTCAGGGAAGCGCAGATCGTAGCAGATCGTCAGCCCTAGCCGGCCGAGCGGCGTATCGACCACCACGGCCGCCTCGCCGCCTGCATAGGCCGCAGACTCGCGCCAGCTCTCGCCAGTCGGCAGATCGACGTCGAACAGGTGGATCTTGTCGTACCGTGCTCGAATCGAGCCGCTGCCGTCGATCAAGAAGCCGCGGTTCGCCAACCGGCCGTCGGCTCGCCGGACAGCCAGGCTGCCGATATGCACCCATATCCCCGTCCGTGCCGCAGCATCGCGTACCGCCGCGAGCACACGATCATCCTCCTCGGCGACGATCGACCGCGCCGCCCGTACACGATCACGATCGAGCAGGCCCGACATCTCCGGCGTGAATAGCATCGCCGCCCCGCCCTGAGCCGCCTCGTCGATCGCGCGCACGATCACATCGGCGTTCGCCGCCGGATCGATCCCGCTCGTCATCTGCAGGATCGCTGCCGTCGCCGTCCTCACCGTCGACGAGCCTGTCGCTGCGGGGCTCGGTGTCACGTCGCTGCGAGAAGCGGGTCCAGCCCGCCGGTGCGCTCCAGTGCGGCGAGATCATCCGATCCGCCGATATGCTTTCCGTCGATGAAGATCTGCGGCACCGTGGTGCGTCCGCCGGCACGATCGATCATCTCGGCGCGCTTCGGCCCGCCCATCGTGATGTCGTACTCGGCGGGCTCGACGCCCTTCGCCGACAAAAGCTGCATCGCGCGGGTGCAGTAGGGGCACCACGCCTTGGTATAGATTTCGACCTGCGCCATACGTTCCGAGTTGTGGACGCGGCCGCCGATTGTCAATCCGCGGCGGTCGGATCGAGCACGCGCGCCCAACACAGGACGTTCACCCGCGCCGCCCCCGCCGCCAGCAGCGCGCGCACGCAGGCGTCGCTTGTTGCGCCGCTGGTGTGGACATCGTCGACCAGCACGATCCTGCGCCCCCGCAGCGTGGCGCCTTGAGCGATCGCGAACGCGCCCGATACCGCGCGGCGACGCCCCGCCCTGCCCAATCCGCGCAGCACCGGTGTCGCGTGACGGCGCACCAGGGCGCCATTGTCCGCCGGGACGCCCGACAGGCGGGACAGCGCGGTCGCGATCAGCCCCGCCTGATTGTAGCCGCGCGACCATAAGCGCCAGCGATGCAGCGGCACCGGAACGATCAGCTCGGCATCCGCGGGAAGGTGTCGCAGCATCAGACGCGCGGCGGTCTCGGCGAACGCCGCCCGCCCGGCATATTTAAGCCGGAGCGCCACCGTGCGGGCAACGGCGCCGTAGGCGACCGCGGCGTCGAGACCGGCATGTCGCGGCGGCGCGGTGAGGCAGTCGCCGCATCGCGCGTCCGCCCCGCGATCGAACGCGAAGGGTGTGTGGCACGCGGCGCACCATGGCGGCGTGAGGAACTGGAGCGATGACCAGCACGCGCTGCAGAACCGATGCGGCCGGTCGGTCACCGCGCCGCAACCCGGGCAGCGCGGCGGCAGCGCAAGCGACAGCAGCGGTTCGGCGATGTTCAACGCCATCGGCGACGCTTGTCGCGCGCCGTGCGAAAGCGCACAAGCCGCCGCCATGTCCGCCCCCGAGATCTTTGACCGTGCGGCACGTCGGCACCGGCGCGACCGCGCGGCACCCGACTATGCGGCGCACGATTTCCTGCGGGCGGCGATGCTCGACGGCATCACCGAACGGCTGGCGTCGGTGAAGCGCGCGTTTACCGATGTGCTCGATCTCGGCAGTTTCGACGGCGCGTTCGTCCCGCCACCAGGCGCACGCATAACGCGGCTCGACTCTGGCCACGCCTTCGCGCGGACCAGCGGCGGCGTGCAGGCGGACGAGGATCGGCTGCCTTTCGCCGACGCGTCGTTCGACCTCGTGATATCCGCCGGCATACTCGATCAGCTCAACGACGTGCCCGGAGCGCTCGCGCTCACGCGTCGCGTACTGAAGCCGGACGGGCTGTTCCTCGGCGCGATGCTCGGGGCCGGCTCGCTGAGCGCGCTGCGCGCCGCGTTGCGTGCTGCCGAGAC
Organism: Sphingomonas sp. NBWT7; assembly: GCF_014217605.1. Classification (NCBI taxonomy): domain Bacteria; kingdom Pseudomonadati; phylum Pseudomonadota; class Alphaproteobacteria; order Sphingomonadales; family Sphingomonadaceae; genus Sphingomonas; species Sphingomonas sp. NBWT7. The sequence continues at coordinate 1,117,977 of NZ_CP043639.1, forward strand.
GGAACGTCCGGTGGCGCGGCTCCACCCGCAGATCGACGTTCGCTCGGCCGGTGATCTGCTGATGCGCGCCGGCTTTGCACTGCCCGTTGCGGATACCGAGCGACTGCGTGTGCGCTATGCGTCGATTGGACGGCTGCTGGGGGACCTTCGCGGCATGGCGGCGACCAACGTCCTTGCAACCCGCCATCCGCTCGGCCGCGCAGCGCTGGCGCGCGCTGCCGCCGCGTTCGCCGGGACGGCCGATGCCGATGGGCGGACGAGCGAGACGTTCGAGATCGTCTTTCTCACCGGCTGGTCGCCGTCCCCCGATCAGCCGCAGCCGGCGAAACGGGGCAGCGCGACGGCATCGCTTGCTGCCGCCTTACGCGACCGCAAGTAAGGGTCAGGCGTCGGCGCGTCGGTTAAGATCGTGGCCGAAGGCAAGCACGCCGACCCCGATGATCGTCCAAAGCGCCTCGCCATGCTCCATCAGCCCGGCATCGTGCGGCAGCGTCATCGCGCCGGCCATCATCCCGAGCCCAAGCGAGCCGACTCCGAGCGGCAGGAGATAACCATGCTGCAACGCCCCGCGCCCAAGCCCCAGAGCGCCAAGGGCGATCGCTACTGTCAGCCCGATCTCGTGAAAGATCGGATCCACCAGCATCCCGCCGACCGCGGAAAGCATCGCCACCAGCACCGCGCTGGCGATGCAGTGCACGACGCACAGCCCGGATACGATGATCGCCAGCCGATCAAACCCGGTCGAACGGTCAAAGCGAAGCGTGGTCGTCATCCGCAACCCATGTAGCGCGGCTATGGCGACGTTACAATATCACATCATGCTGAAACATCGTCGCGCCATTGCCGCTGCGCAGCACCGACCGTACATGGGCGCATGCTGCAGCCAAGCCCAGGTTTCCGCGTGTCCGCCCGCCCCCGCTCGCTCGCGCGATGGCTGTACATCGTCGCCGCGCTGATCGTCGCGATGGTGGCGGTCGGGGGCATCACGCGACTGACCGAATCAGGCCTGTCGATCACCCAATGGAAGCCGATCAGCGGCATCATCCCGCCACTCAATGACGCGCAATGGCAGGCGGAATTCGCCAACTATCAGCGCATCCCCGAATATCAGCAAATCAACCAGGACATGACGCTCGCCGGGTTCAAGGGCATCTTCTTCTGGGAATATGTCCATCGCCTGCTCGGCCGCGTCATCGGCCTCGCCTTCGCGCTGCCGCTCCTGTGGTTCGCGGTGCGCCGGCAGATCCCGCGCGGCTTCGGCTGGCGCCTGACGGTGCTTCTGATGCTCGGTGGGCTGCAGGGCGCCATCGGCTGGTGGATGGTCGCCTCCGGGCTGTCGGAGCGTACCGACGTCAGCCACATCCGGCTGGCGACGCATCTGTCGGCCGCGCTGCTGATCCTCGGCGGCATCGTCTGGACCGCACTCGATCTGCGCACTCTCGCCGCGAACCCGCTCGCGCGGCCCGCACGGTTGCACTGGCTGGGCAGCTTCGCGCTGGCGATGCTCGCACTCCAGATCGTGCTGGGCGCGTTCACGGCAGGGCTCGATGCGGGCTATGCGTTCAGCAGCTGGCCGCTGATGGGCGATGCTTTCTTCCCCGCCGATGCACCGATGCTGGTGCCGGCGTGGCGCAACGTCGTCGACAATCCCGTCGTGGTTCAGTTCGTTCACCGATGGTTCGCCTTCGCCGCCACCGGCGCGCTCGTGTGGCTCGCGATGGCGGCGCGGCGCCGCGGCGCAGTCAATGCTTGGGGCGCAGTGATCCTGCTCGTCGGGCTACAGATCGTTCTGGGGATCGCCACCCTGCTGAGCGGCGTCGAGATCGTCGTTGCCGTCGCCCATCAGGTTAACGCCGCGATCCTGCTGATCGCCGCGGTCGCCGCTGCACACGCGCTCGGACACAGGCATGGCGCGCCGCTCTCGACCGGAACGAAGCAGCTGGTATCATAATACCCGTCATGCGGGTGGCGGTTTTGTTGACTTTCCGGGCGCTTCTCTACAAAGGAGCGCGCAACGCGCTGCGCCGGTTCCGGGGCGGCGTCTTGGTTCAATGAAAAGGTCAAAGCTCCCATGAAGGCGCTGATGAAGACCACCAAGGCGGCAAAGCCCGCCGAGGTGGAGAAGAAGTGGCACATTGTCGATGCCACCGATCTGGTGGTCGGCCGCGCTGCGGTGGTGATCGCCAACGTCCTGCGCGGCAAGCACAAGACGTCGTTCACCCCGCACGTCGATTGCGGTGACAACGTCATCGTGATCAACGCCGACAAGGTGAAGTTCACCGGCAACAAGCTGGCGGACAAGGTCTATTACAAGCACACCGGCTATGCCGGCGGCATCAAGGGCGTCACCGCCGCAAAGGTGCTAGAGGGTCGCTTCCCGGAGCGCGTGCTCGAGAAGGCCGTCGAGCGGATGATCCCGCGTGGCCCGCTCGGCCGCCAGCAGATGCGCAACTTGCGCATCTTCAAGGGCACCGAGCATCCGCACGAGGCGCAGAACCCCGAAGTTCTCGACATCGCCGGCATGAACCGCAAGAACAAGGTGGGCGCATAATGTCCGACAATCGCCAGTCGCTTTCCGATCTCGCCGCGCTGACGCAGCAGTCGTCGCAGCCCGCTTCGCCCGCCGCCTCGTCGGGTGATTCGTCGGCCGATGCCTATCTCGCTGGACAGGTCGAGGCGCCGACGCAGCCGACCACGCCGCTGCGCCAGCAGGAGCTCGATAAGTACGGTCGCGCGTACGCCACCGGCCGCCGCAAGGACGCCGTCGCGCGCGTTTGGCTGAAGCCCGGCTCGGGCAAGATCACGATCAACGGTCGCGATCAGGAAACCTATTTCGCGCGTCCGACGCTGCGTCTCGTCATCAACCAGGTGTTCGGCATCACCGAGCGCGAGGGCCAGTATGACGTGATCTGCACCGTCAAGGGCGGCGGCCTGTCGGGCCAGGCCGGCGCGGTGAAGCACGGCATCAGCCAGGCGATCACCAAGTACGAGCCGGTCCTGCGTGCACCGGTGAAGGCGGCGGGCTTCCTCACCCGCGACAGCCGTACGGTCGAGCGCAAGAAGTACGGCCGCGCCAAGGCACGCCGCAGCTTCCAGTTCTCGAAGCGCTGAGGTTGCCGTCCCGGGCCATGCGCCCGGGCTCGCCGAGGCGAACAAAGGGGCGGTCCTTCGGGGCCGCCCTTTTTCGTTTACGCCTACCCCGCTCATCGCAGCGCAAGCACCGCGTGCCTATATCGGTGGCATGCCGACTCTCGCAGATGTTACCCCGCACCTTCCGCTGATCGGGGCGCTGTTCGGCGTCGTCATCGTCGCCAGCCTGCTGCGCCGGATCCCGATCGTTGGGCGCATCTTCGGCGCGCTGACGTGGCTCGTGCTGCTCGGCGCGCTGGCAATGGTGATCGTCCGGCGCGAGCGGTTCGATCCCTATCTCGGCAGCGTCGCCAGAATGCTCGATCTGTCGAGCCAGCAGGTGGCGGGTGAGGAAACGCGGATCCGCATGAGCCCCGACGGGCATTTCTGGGCCAACGTGCGCTTCGGTGGCGTGGATCGGCGGATGCTGATCGACAGCGGCGCCACCGTCACCGCGCTGTCGCTTGCCACCGCGCAGGCGGCCGGGCTCGACGTGCGTGAGGCGGGCTTTCCGATGCTGCTGCGCACGGCCAACGGCACGATCCGCGCGCAGACCGCCGACATCGCCGAGCTGCGGCTCGGAAACGTCGTGGCGCGCGATCTGCCGGTGGTCGTCTCGCCCGCGTTCGGAAACACCGACGTGCTCGGCATGAACTTCCTGTCACGCCTCAAATCATGGCGCGTCGAGGAGCGGACGCTGATCATGACGCCGCATCATCCGCAGCCCGTCACATCGGGATGACGCGCGCGCACAGGCGCTCGGCCTCGGCAGCGTCGTGCGTCACGATCAACATCGGCAATCGCAACTCGTCGCGCACCCGCTCGATTGCCTGCATCGCCTCCTCGCGCCGCGCCGGATCGAGCGACGACAGCGGCTCGTCGAGCAGCAGGAAATCGGGATCGCGCAGCAGCGCGCGCCCGATGGCTACGCGCCGCGCCTCGCCCCCCGACAAAGTGCGCGGCCAACGATCGAGCAGCGTCGTGATGTCGAGCGTCTTCGCCACCTCGACGAGCCGTCCGGCATCGGGCGCGCCGTACAGCAGGTTGCGGCGCACCGAGAGATGCGGGAAGAGCCGCGGCTCCTGAAAGACGACGCCTGCGCGCCGGTGCTCGGGCTTGAGATCGATGCCTTGCGTTGCATCGAACAACGTGCGCTCGGCGACGCGGACGTGCCCGCAGTCGGGCTTCAGCAGGCCCGCGATCATCATCAGGACGCTGGTCTTCCCCGCGCCCGATGGCCCGACGAGCGCGTTCGCGCCGCTCGGCACTCGGAACGTCGCGCCGACGACGCGCCCGGCGCGGCGCGTGCAGACATCGACGTCAAAGGACATGCAGCCCCCGTCCCTGCCGTCGCGCGAGCCATTCCGACAACAGCAACGCGACGAGGCTGATCGCCACCGACACACCGGCGAGCCGCCACACCGCATCTTCGCCCCCCGGGCGCTGCAACGCCGCATAGATCGCCAGCGGCAGCGTCTGCGTCTCGCCCGGCACGTTCGACACGAAGGTGATGGTGGCGCCGAACTCGCCCAGCGATCGCGCGAAGCCGAGCACGGCGGCGGCGAGCACGCCCGGCAGCGATAGCGGCAGCGTGATCGTCGCAAAGGTGCGCCACCACCCGGCGCCGAGCGTCCGCGCCGCCTGTTCGAGGCGTCGATCGACCGCCTCGAGCGAAAGTCGCATCGCGCGCACCATCAGCGGCAAGGCCATGACACCGGCCGCAATCGCGGCGCCGGTCCAGCGGAACAGCACGCTGACGCCGAACAGCCGCGCGAGCATCGCCCCGATCGGCCCGCCCGGCGCAAAGGCGAGCAGAAGCAGCCACCCCGTCACCACCGGTGGCACGACAAGCGGCAAGTGAATCAAGGCGTCGAGCAGGGCCTTGCCGGCGAACCGCCCGCGCGCGAGCAGCCAAGCCAGCCCGAAGGCGATCGGCAGCGTCACCGCCGTCGCGACGCCGCCGACGAGCAGCGACAGCCAGACGATTGACGCGAGATCCCCGGTCACGCGCGGCGCGCCGTCAACGCGCGGCGAAGCCGTGTCGGCGCAGGATCGCCTTGCCGTCCGGCGATAGCAGGAAGCGGCGAAAGCCCTCCGCAGCCGCGCTGCGGCCGCCGCGCAATCGCGCGATCGGATAGATGATCGGCGGGTGGCTGCGCGCGGGAAAGACGCCGGCGACCATCAGGCCAAGGGCGACCCGCACGTCGGTCGCGTAGACGATGCCGTAGGGCGCCGCGCCGCGCTCGACCAGCGCGAGTGCGGCACGCACGCTCTCGGCACCCACCACCTTCGATCGCACGGCATCCCATGCGCCCAGCCGCTGCAGCGCCGCCCGGCCATAGCGCCCCGCCGGTACGGCATCGGGATCGGCCATTGCTAGCGGACCAGCCCCAAGGATCCGTCCGAGCGCCGCGCCCCGCAATCGCCCGACCCGCGTACTGCCTTTCGGCGCGACGACGACGAGGCGATTGCCTGCCAGCACCCCGCGGGTGCCGGGCACGACGAGTCCGCGCTTTGCGAGATCGTCCATCCACTCGGCGTCGGCCGACACGAAGATGTCCGCTGGCGCCCCCGCCGCCGCCTGACGCGCGAGCGCGGATGATGCGGCGAACGACAACGTCGGCCGCGCGTGACCGCGCCTCGCCCAGGTGTCCGCGGCATCGCTAAGCGCCTCCTGCATGCTCGCTGCGGCGAGAACCCGCGGTGCACGTATTTGCGCGCGCGCAGCGACCGGCAGCAGCCCCGCGAGGAGCAGCACGAGCGCGGGCAGCCACATGGTCAGACCGCGCGATGGCGAAGCGGAGGCTGGGAGGCGATCGGAAACCGTCATCGGCACTCTGTCCCTACCAGACTGGCACGCCTCGCGTTCCCACGCGGCGCCGCCCGTCCATGCCTCAGCGCGTCAGCTTCTTGTACGCCAGCCGCGTCGGACGATCCGCCGCGTCGCCCAGACGACGCCGCTTGTCCTCCTCATACGCCTCGAAATTGCCTTCGAACCACTCGACATGGCTGTCGCCCTCGAATGCCAGGATGTGCGTGCAGAGCCGATCGAGGAAGAAGCGGTCGTGGCTGATGACCACGGCGCAACCGGCGAACGTCTCCAGCGCCTCTTCGAGCGCGCGCAGCGTCTCGACGTCGAGGTCGTTGGTCGGCTCATCGAGCAGCAGGACGTTGCCGCCCTCCTTCAGCATCTTGGCCATGTGCACGCGGTTGCGCTCACCGCCCGACAGCTGGCCGACCTTCTTCTGCTGATCCGGCCCGCGGAAATTGAACGCACCGACATAGGCGCGCGTCCCCATCTCCTGCTTGCCGAAGCGGAAGACCTCGAGCTCGTCGGAGATTTCCTGCCAGACGTTCTTGTTCGGATCGAGATCGTCGCGGCTCTGGTCGACGTAGCCGAGCTTAACCGTCGAGCCGACCTCGATCGTCCCGCCATCGGGCTTGTCCTGCCCGGTGATGAGCTTGAACAGCGTCGACTTGCCCGCGCCGTTCGGCCCGATCACGCCGACGATCCCGCCCGGCGGCAGCATGAAGTCGAGGTTCTCGAACAACAGCTTGTCGCCGTACGACTTGGTCAGCCCCTTGGCCTCGATCACCTTGCCGCCGAGCCGCTCGGGCAGCTGAATCAGGATCGCAGCCTTGGAAGCGACACGACTCTCCTGCTTCTCCATCAGCTCGTCGAACGCGCGGATACGCGCCTTGCTCTTGGTCTGGCGTGCCTTGGGGGTCTGCCGCATCCAGGCGAGCTCGTCGGCGATCGCCTTCTGCTTGCCCGCCTCCTCGCGCTCCTCCTGTTCGAGCCGCTTGGCCTTCTTCTCCAGATAGCCCGAATAGTTCGATTCGTAGGTATAGTAGCGCCCGCGATCGAGCTCGAGCACCCAGTTGACGACGTTGTCGAGGAAGTAGCGGTCGTGGGTGACGAGGATGACGTTGCCGGTATATTCCTTGAGGAAATTCTCCAGCCAGCTGACGCTCTCGGCGTCGAGGTGGTTGGTCGGCTCGTCGAGCAGCAGGATGTCGGGCTTCTCGAGCAGCAGCCGAACCAGCGCCACGCGGCGCCGCTCGCCGCCCGACAGGTTGGTCACCGGCGAGTCCGACGGTGGGCAGCGCATCGCCTCCATCGCCTGTTCCAGCTGCGAATCGAGGCTCCAGCCGTCGGCGGCATCGATCTTCGCCTGGAGATCGCCCATTTCCTCCATCAGCGCGTCGAAGTCGGTGTCGTCCTTGGGATCGCCCATCTCGGCCGAGATCGCGTTGAAACGATCGACCATCGCCGCGATCGGCCCCGCACCCAGGCGCACGTTCTCGATCACCGTCTTGTCGGGGTCGAGCTGCGGCTCCTGCGGCAGATAGCCGACCTTCACGCCCTCGGCCGCCCAGGCCTCACCGGTGAAGTCGGTATCGATCCCGCCCATGATCTTCATCAGCGTCGACTTGCCCGACCCGTTCGGGCCGATGATCGCGATCTTCGCGCCCGGGATGAACTGCAGGTGGATGTTGTTGAGCACCGGCTTGTTGGCACCCGGAAAGGTCTTGGTCAGACCCTTCATGACGTAGGTATACTGGACGGCCATCGGTCGCCTGTGCTCCGGAATGAAGATAAGGGAAAATGTCGCGGCATATGTAATGGCGCGCTCGGCCGTTGGCAAACCGCCGCCAGCGACCTAGGCGATGGCAATGATCACGCGCCTCCCACTCGCCGCCCTGCTCCTCGCCACCGCCGCGCCGGCACTGGCGCAGCGCGCGGCACCCTCCGCCCCCGCCCCGGTCGATCCGCAGGTCGCGGCGCTCCGCGATGCGGCGCTCGGCGATACCGTCGCCTATGACATCGTCGAGGGCATGACGACCGAGGTCGGCCAGCGGCTTGCCGGCACCGAGGCGGAAGCGCGGGCGCGACGCTGGAGCGAGGCAAAATTGAAGGCGCTCGGTTTCAGCAACGTGCGGATCGAGACGTATCGCATGCCCGTATGGGTTCGCGGCGAGGAACGGGCAGAAATCCTCGCGCCCTTTCCCCAAAAACTGAATCTAGTCGCGCTGGGCAACTCGGGCGCTACTCCGGCGAAAGGGATTGACGCCGAGGTAGTGATCTTCCCGACCTACGGCGATCTCGCTGCGGCGCCCGCCGGCAGCCTGAAAGGCAGGATCGCCTATGTTGGCAATGCGATGATGAGGACGCAGGACGGCTCGAGCTACGGGCAGGAAGGCGTGGCACGCTTCGCCGGTCCGGCGCTGGCTGCCCGCAAGGGCGCCGCCGCGATCGTCATCCGCTCGATCGGCACCGACACGCATCGCCTGCCGCACACCGGCACGACCAATTTCCCCGACGGCACCGCTGCGATCCCCGCGGCGGCGCTCTCCGTCCCAGATGCCAAGCTGCTCGAAGCGATGGCGCGCCGCGGGCAGCCGATCCGCATGAAGCTCGTGTTGACGCCACGTCAGGTCGGCGAGCAGGAGTCGGGCAACGTTATCGCCGAGGTACCGGGCACCGATCCGAATGCCGGCGTCGTCCTCGTCGGCGGCCATCTCGACAGCTGGGATCTCGCCACCGGTGCGATCGACGACGCGAGCGGCGTCGCCATTACCGCGGCCGCGGCGAAACGCATTCTGGACAGCGGCAAGCGGCCTCGCCGCACGATCCGCGTTGTCTGGTTCGGCGCGGAGGAGGTCGGTGGCTTCGGCGGGCGCGACTATGCCGCGAAGCACGGTGCCGAGCGACACGCGCTCGCCGCGGAGAGCGATTTCGGCGCCGATCGCGTGTGGCGTTTCGAAACGACGCTGCCGGAGACCGCCGGCGCAGTAGGCGATCGCCTCGCCACCGCACTGTCGCCGCTCGGGATCGTACGCGGCACCGGTCGCGCCGGCGATGGCTCGGATATCGCCCCTGTAATCGCGCTCGGCGTAGCCGGGGTCGACCTCAATCAGTCGGGGCTCGACTATTTCGACACGCATCACACGCCCGACGATACGCTCGACCGCGTCGATCCCGAGAAGCTGCGGCAGAATGTCGCTGCCTGGACGACGATGCTCGCGGTCGTTGCCGACGCGCCCGAGGAAATCGGCCCAGTCGTGCGCCCGGCGCGCTAGTTCGGTTCGTCGCGAACCTTGCTGGCAGATGAATTTCTCGATTGACCCATCAAAATGCTGCGGTATTTGCCGGGGCTCGCGACGGCACAGGGTCGGCTGCGAAACGAATATATGCTTGGGAGCATTCGAATGAAGAAGATCGTTCTGATCGCTGCCGCCGCCGGCCTGATGTCCGTGGCTGCTTGCTCGAAGTCGCCGGAGGCGGCCGCTGTTGAGAACAACGCGGACATGATGGCCGACAATATGGAAATGATGGCGGACAACCTCGAGGACATGGCCGACAACTCGAGCAATGGCATGGCCGCTGCTGGTCTTGAGAACGCCGCCGACAACCTCGAAGACGCAGCGGACAACGTCCGTGACGTCGCCGAGGAGAAGGCCGACAACATGCAGTAAGCCTTGCGGGCCTTCGGGCTCGTGGCTTGATGCAATGAACAGGGCGTTCCCGGATCGGGAGCGCCCTTTTCTTTTATGCGCGCGACGGCGACGGCATTGCGGCACGCCGACGCAACCTCTAGGCACCGCGGCACGCGGGGGCCTGTAGCTCAATTGGTTAGAGCTGGCCGCTCATAACGGCTAGGTTGCGGGTTCAAGTCCTGCCGGGCCCACCGCGTATCGCTTGCATGGTAGGGCGTGACCGCCTACCGCACGCCGGCGTCGGGGAGTGGCGCAGTCTGGTAGCGCGCCTGCTTTGGGAGCAGGATGTCGCAGGTTCGAATCCTGTCTCCCCGACCACCGCCTCGCCGCCTTACCGGCCGGCCATCTGCTGAACGTCGGCGATCAAGATTTCGGGCGTCGTCGATGCGACCCCGAGCTCGTCGAGCAGGTCGAGCATTACGTCCCACCAGCGGTGAAAGCGCGCGAGGTCACCCGCATCGCGGACATAGGGCGTGTTCCCGGGAACGAGGCTCGGCGAGTGAAACGCAAAGTTGAGGAGGCGCCTCCCCTCACCGACCGCGACGCGCACCGCCTCGCACGCCTCGGCGATGGGGACACCTTCAGGCGTCAGTGGCACGCGCGACAGCAGCCCCGTGCGCGCCAGAACGCCGCGCCCGCGCGGGGCCGCCCCCGCCAGCCGATGGAGCGGGCGCCCGACCCGACGCAGCGTGCCGGTATAGACGGTCGTCAGCGGCACCTCGACGATCGCGCCGCCCGAGCCCGTACGAAAGGCGTCCGGCCCGATCAGCGAGAAATCCGGCCCGCCCGCCGGCCGATAATCGTGCCGCGCGCGCATTGTCGTATCGAGCCGATAGCCGCGCGCGTGCAGCAGACGCAGGGTGTTGCGGCCCAATCCATAGCGGCCCGATCGGAACGCCACCGGCGCCTGCCCGAACGCCGTCGTGATCGCTGATGTCAGCGCATCGATCTTCGCCGCCTCGAGCGCGACCGGCAGATTGCCGGCATAGGAGCTGTGCACCGACACGATCTCGTCGTGCGGCGGATTTACCCAAGCGTGCAGCTGCGCCCCGATCGATCCCGAACCATCGGCGACCATCGCCTTGAGGATCGCGGCGGACGCTTCGTCGACAACGACGGGATAGTCGCAGAGGTAGCAGGGAAAGACGCCGCGTTCGGCAAACCGCTGGTGCCTATCGGGCAGCGCCGCGATCGCCGTCACCGACCGGGCGCCGCGCGCGAACGGCGCCGACCAGTCGAATTCCTCTTCCGTGTCGACGAAAACGACGAAGCGGGCGCCGCGCTCTTCCGGCCAGCGAATCAACTGCTCCGGCGCGGGGGGCGGCACGCGCCAGCCATGCGAGCCCGCCGCCACCGTCAGTTCGTCGACGCCTGCCCTACCGCGTCGGACGACGCCGCTGGCAACACCACACGCACGTGACCGTCGGGGAACGACAGCGTACCGCCGAGCTCGGCCGCGAGATTGCGGATCAGGCGAAGCGCGAAGCCGGTGCCGAGCAGTGGCTTGCCCGGAAGGTCGGCCTCCAGCTCGGCGTCGAGGCGCAGCAGCGCATCTTCGGTCAACGCCGCCAATGCACGTGGCCGGCTGATCGTGACGGCGATGCGATCGCCGGCGCGATCGGCTGACAGCGCTACCGCCTCCTGCGCCTGCGCGGCGGAGACGATCGTGGCAAGCAGGCGAGCGAACAGACGTTCAGTCGCGCGATCGTCGCAGGCGAAAGCAAGCTGCGAATCGACCACGCCGAGCGTAATGCCGCAGCGGCGAACCTCGGCAAGTGTCGAAAGCTCGCCCACCGCACGCGCCAGCAGGCCGGACACGGGAACGACGCCGGGCCGCAGCTCCAGCGCATGCCCGTCGATTCGTGCGGCAAGGTCGAGATCCTCGATCGCGGCAACGAGATCGGCAGCCTGCGCGCGGATCGCCGCCGCGCGCTCGCGGTACGCAGGCGCGACGGGCCCAAGCAACTGCGCCTCGATCAGCTCGGAAAACCCCGCAATTGCATTGGTGGGCGTGCGAAGCTCGTGCACCAGCCGTCGCAACCCTTCCGACTGCCCGCTCCCGGATGGTCGCACCGCGCTCTCGTCGACGCGCGGTCGCCGCCCGCCGCCGCGATAGCCCAAGAAGCGTCCACCAACGGGATCGAACATCGGGACGGCCGATAGTCGCCAGTCGCCGGCGATCGCCGACGCGCCAGGCAGCGTCAGCCGCGCGTCGGTGAAGGCGGTACGGCGACGGAACGCACCGGTGACGATCCCGTCGACCGGCGCCGCGCCCTGCCCATCGGCGCGCGCGATCGACAGGCCGATCACCGCGCCGCGCGGGGCCGCGTCGGTCCATGACACGATGCCAGCGGCGTCGGTCTCTAATCGAAAGGTGTCGATCCGCTCCGGCGTTGCGACCGGCGTCGGCGTTCCGCGCGCGCGCTGGAAGGTCGCGATGCGATCGACCAGGTCGGCGATCTCGAACCCGGTCGGCTCCGGCACGGGCTCGGTGCGTGCAGCGCGGCGGGCGAGCGCGACGACGGGGAGTGCGTCGGTCAGCAACCCGACCGGCTTGAATGGACCGGTGCCGACCGGGGGCGGTACCGGGCGATCGATTGGCGCCGACGGCGGCGCGTCGGACGTGGTGTCTGCGGCCGGTGGCGCATCGAAGCCGATCGTGAAGTCGGTCGAGCCGAAGCTTTCCAGCCCGCGCGCCACCACCGGATCGAGATCACTTCGGTTGCGCAGCGTCGCGCGGCCGACCGGCCCAAGCGTCGGCAGTAGCGCGATCCAGTCGGCGGCCGGCAGCCGCGCCGCGCGCAGCGCCGCCGCCGCAATCGCTGGTTCGTCCTCGGCAAGCAGCGCGACGAGACCAACCGGCGGCCGTGACAGCGCGAGCCCTCGTGCGACGGCAGCACGGACCGCGGGCGGAACCTGCGGGCGCAGCGTCCGCAGGCGATCCAGCGTTGCAGCATCGGCAGCGGCGCGACCGCGCGCAATTAGGTCGACCAATTGGCGGAACGTCGCCTGTGCCCCGAATGCGGTGGAGGCATCGGCGGCGAGCACGGTATTGAGACTGTCGTCGAACCGCACGCCGCGCCCTCGTCGGGCCCACGATCCATTCGCGCCCTGCGTCCCCTTAACGCGGCTGAGGCAGGCCGGAAACAGCGCAATTTGCGCACGTCGCATTGTGGGACAATTGCGTTTGCGCGCAATTATCCTATGGTTGGGCGTATGTTAATGGTTACGATGATGCGTGCGACCGTCTGATGGCGCTGGACAAGATCGATCGCCAGATATTGGCGCTGCTGCAAGACGATGGCCGTATGACCAACGTCGACCTCGCCGAGCGCGTCGGGCTGACGGCGCCGCCATGCCTCCGCCGCGTGCGCTCGCTCGAGCAGGCGGGCGTCATCCGCGGTTATCACGCGGTGTGCGACCCGGCGCTGCTCGGATTTCCCATCACCGTTTTCGCGATGGTCAGCCTGCGAAGCCAGGCGGAGCATGATCTCGCGCTGTTCGAACGCCATGTCGCCGGCATCCCCGAAGTGCGCGAATGCCACATGCTCAATGGCGAAATCGACTTCATCCTCAAGATCGCCGCCCCCGATCTCGAAACGTTCCAGCGCATCCTGACGACGCATCTCACCGCGGCGCCGAACGTCGCTAGCGTCAAATCGTCGCTGACGATCCGCACCGCGAAGATGGCGCCGGGCGTTCCGATCGACGATGCGGCGTGAGGCCGGCCGTGACCGGAACCGCGCAGACGATCAGAAAAGCAGCGTGAGCGCGTAGAACCCTGCGCCGACGATCGCGGAGGCGGGGATGGTGATGATCCACGCGACCACCACGTTGCTCGCGGTGCCCCAGCGAACCGCAGACGTGCGCCGCGCAACGCCGGCACCGATGATCGCGCCCGTGATCGTGTGCGTCGTCGAGACGGGAATGCCGAGCGCCGACGCGGTGAACAGGACGATCGATCCGCCGGTCGACGCGCTGAATCCCTGGTGCTGCGACAATTTGGTGATCCGCGAGCCCATCGTCTCGATGATCTTCCACCCGCCCGACAGCGTGCCGAGCGAGATGGCGACGTAGCAGCTGATCGCCACCCAGTGCGGCACCTCGAACTCGCCGCTGAGATAGCCGGTCGAGTAGAGCAGCACGGTGATGATCCCCATCGTCTTCTGCGCGTCGTTCAGCCCGTGGCTCAGCGAATAGGCCGCCGACGAGATCAGGTGTAGCACACGAAAGCGTCCATCCGCTTGCCGCACGGTTGCTCGGCGCAGCGCCCAGCTGCTCGCCAGCATCACCATCATCGCGAGAATCATGCCGAGCGTCGGCGACACGACGATCGCTAGCAGCGTCTTGGTCAGCCCGCCGATTTGCACGCTGTTGACGCCGGCGTGCGTAATTCCCGCACCGACGAGACCGCCGACGAGCGCGTGGCTCGACGACGACGGAATGCCCTTCTGCCACGTCACCACGTTCCAGAACATCGCCCCGCCCAGCGCGCCGAAGATCACGGCCGGCGTCACGGCGTCCTGGCTGATCAGCCCCTTGCCGATCGTCTCGGCGACCGCATGCAGACTGGGAACCGCGAGCGTCAGGAAATAGGCGGCGAAATTGAAGAAGGCGGCGAACAGCACCGCCTGGACGGGGGACAATAGCCGCGTCGCGACGACGGTCGCGATCGAATTGGCGGCGTCGTGCAATCCGTTGAGGAAATCGAAGGCCAGGGCGACCGCGATCAGGCCGATCAGCAGCGGTAAGGCGAGTTCGTGCATGGGGATGCGGGCTCAGGCGTGATCGATGACGATGCCATCGATCTCGTTCGCGACATCCTCGAAGGCATCCGAGATCTTCTCGAGATGCTTGTAGATCTCGCGATCGACGACGAAGCGCATCGGATCGCCGCCCGCTTCCTGATGCTTCTCGAACAGCCGGCGAAGGCCCTGCTCGTGCAGCTGGTCGACCGAACCTTCCAGGTTGACGAGACGCTCGGTCAAATCGTGGAGTCGCGGGCCGTTGCGCGCGATGTCGGGCAGCAGCCGCATCGCTTCCGCACTGACGCCAGCGGCTTCCAGCATCAGCCGCGCCATCTCGTGCATATCGGGGGCAAAGCTCTGCACACCGTAGATGCGCACCGCGGTCACCGCGGCGAACATCGCGTCGATCGCATCGTCCATGCGGTTGATAAGCCCGCTGATCGCGCTGCGGTCGAACGGCGTCAAGAACGTGACGCGCACCGTCTGCAGCACGGTGCGCGTGATATCGTCCGCCTGATGCTCGAGATCCTTCAGCCGCGCGATCAGCGTCTCGGCATCGGCCTCTCCCGCGAAGATGCGCGTCGTCGTCTCCGCCGCCTGCAGCGTCACCGCGGCATGGGCGTCGAACAGCTCGAAGAAATTGCCGCGCTTCGGAAGGAGGCGCTGGAACCAGGCAAACATCGATGATCCTTATGATTGGCCGTTAGCGCCCGAAACTGGCCGGGGCCGGCGAGACGACGACACTGCTGCCGCCGCGAATTTCCTGCACGTCGAGCGCGCGTTCGGCGACGCCGTCGCGGCCGAAACGGAACGCGCCGTCGATCCCCGCATAGCCTTCGCCCGAGCGCAGCCGCGCCTCCGGGAACCGCGCGCCGACGCGCCAATCGCGCGAGATGCGCGCGGCGAGCAGAACGGCGTCGTAGCCGAGGCTCGACAGGCGATAGGGCGCAGCGCCGAAGCGTGCGCGATATTTGACCGCATATTGGCGGTAGAGCGTGTTGGAGACGCTGGCGAACCACGCGCCGTTCAGCGCTGGACGCGCGGCGACGCCGCTGTCGCTGTTCCACAATTCGGTGCCGATCACCCGCGTGTTCGGGCTGGCACGGCGCAGCAGCGGCACCGCCGTCGCCGCCTTGGCCGCTGAATCGGCGATCAGCACGCCATCGAACGGCGCATCCTTCGCCATTCGGGTGACGGCCGCCCCGATGCTGTTGGGCGCCCGATCGTAGGTCTGCAGCGCGACGACGCGACCGCCCGCTGATTCGACCGCTCGCAGGAACACGGTCGAGGCGCGCGAGCCGTAAAGCGCATTGGGCACCAGCCCGCCGAAATTGGTGACGCCGCGGCTGCGCGCATATGTCACGACGCGCTCGATCGACTGCGACGGCGTGTAGCCGAGCAGGTAGACGCCATCGCCCGCGACGCCGACGTCGTTGGAAAAGGAGATCACCGGCACACCCGCCCGGCGCGCGATCGGCGCCACCGCGCGAACATCCTCAGCGAGCAGCGGCCCGAGGATCAGCTGCGCGCCGTCTGCCACCGCGCGCTGCGCGGCTGCGGTCGCGCCCAGCGCCGTATCATAATTCGTGATCCGGATCTGTTCCGATCGCGTGTCGAGCAGCGCGAGCTGCGTCGCGTTGGCCAGGCTTTTGCCGACGCCGGCGTTGGTTCCTGACAGCGGCACGAGCAGTGCGATGCGGTTGCGCGCCGTATCGCGCGGAATGCCCGCTTCGACGCCGGTATCGGGACGCGCAACCGGCGGCGGCGCCTGCGATGGGCGCGGCGGCGGGGCCGGGCCGCGCGGCACGACGGTCGAACACGCCGATATCAGCAAGGCGCTGACGGGCACGAAGCCACGCGCGATTATCTTCGCCCGTTGCGATACGGTTGCAGCCTCTGCCATGACACCCCTTGTGGAAACCCTGAACCCCGGCCTTTACATCGTCGCCACCCCGATCGGCAATCTCGGTGACCTGTCGCCGCGCGCCGCGGACATCCTTTCGCGCGCCGCCGTAATCGCCGCAGAAGACACGCGTGTTACAGCGGGGTTACTGCGTCACATCGGCACCAAGCGGCCGATGACGCCGTATCACGATCACAATGCTGATTCGGTCCGCCCGCAGCTGATCGCGCGGATGGCGACCGAGGCGGTGGCGCTGGTTTCAGATGCGGGCACGCCGCTCATTTCCGATCCGGGCTACAAGCTGGTGCGCGATGCTCACGCCGCGGGGCATCTCGTGGTGACGATTCCCGGCCCATGCGCCGCGATCGCCGCACTGACGCTGGCCGGCCTGCCGACCGACCGCTTCCTGTTCGCGGGCTTTCTGCCGGCCAAGGCGAAGGCGCGTGCAGACGCCATCGCCGAGATCGGCGCGATCCGCGCGACGCTCGTCCTGTACGAGAGTGGGCCACGGCTCGGCGCGACGCTCGCCGCGCTCGCCGACGCGCTTGGCGCACGCGACGCCGCCGTCACGCGCGAGATATCGAAGCGATTCGAGGAGGCGGTCACCGGCACGCTGCCGACGCTCGCTGCGCGCTACGCCGATGCGCCGCCCAAGGGCGAGATCGTGATCGTCGTCGGCCCACCGGGCGATCCGGCGCCAGCCTCCGCGGAGGACGGCGACGCAGCCTTGGCGGAGGCGCTGACGCGCTTGCCTGCCGCAAAAGCCGCTGGTGAGGTTGCCAAACGCCTCGGGCTCGATCGCAAGGCGCTGTATGCGAGGTCACTCGCGCTCAAGGAGCAGGATAACTGAGCGGCAAGGCCGATCACGCCAAGGTCGAATCACCTCCAGCGCCAGCTCGCTTGCTCGGCCGCGCAATGATCGTCAGGCTGTCGCGATGCCGCGCCCGACCCGCACGACCACCGACCGCCGCACCGCAGAGGCGACGGGCCGTCGCGGCGAGCGCCTCGCGGCATGGTGGCTGCGGCTGAAAGGCTGGACGATCCTCGACCAACGCGTGCGCACCGCGGCGGGCGAAGTCGATCTCGTCGCCAAGCTCGGTTCGCTCGTCGCCTTCGTCGAGGTGAAAACGCGCGCCACCGCCGCCGAGCTCGATTTCGCGATCGACGCGCGACGGCTCGCCCGAGTCGCTGCCGCCGCGGAGATCCTGATGCCGCGCTATGCGGCGGCAGGCGAGGACATCCGCGTCGACGTGATCCTGCTCGCCCCCGGCACGCGGCCTCGGCACATCGAGAATGCCTGGATCGGGTGATCGCGCCGGCGGGCCCCGCCTCGTCGCGCCCGCGGGTGACATTCCCCTGCCCTGCGCCTAGGCCGCACGACAAAGCCTGTCGCGGAGGAAACGCCTTGCCCTTGACCGTCGCTGTCCAGATGGACCCGCTCGAATCGATCAACATCGCGGGCGATTCCAGCTTCGCGCTGATGCTGTCGGCGCAGCAGCGCGGTCACCGCCTGTTCCACTATGCGGCGGATAACCTCAACTGGTCCGACGGCCGCCTGTGGGCCAAGGCGCGGCCGGTGACGGTGCAGCGCGTCGTCGGCGATCATTATGCGGCCGGCGATCCGATCGACCTCGATCTCGGCGCGGACGCGGACGTTGTTCTGATGCGCCAGGATCCGCCGTTCGATCTCGGCTATATCACCGCGACGCACCTGCTCGAGCGGATCACTGACCGGACGCTGGTGGTCAACGATCCCGCGAGCGTGCGCAACGCGCCCGAGAAGGTCTTCGTGCTCGATTATGCGCGCTTCATGCCGCCGACGCTGATCACCCGCTCGCTCGACGAAGCCCGCGCCTTCCTCAAACAGCACGGCGCGATCGTGGTGAAGCCGCTGCACGGCAACGGCGGCAAGGCGATTTTCCGCGTGGGGCCGGAGGGCGAGAACCTTTCCGCGCTGATGGAAGTGTTCAACCAGACGTGGCGCGAGCCGCACATGGTGCAGGCGTTCCTCCCCGACGTCGCCAAGGGTGACAAGCGGATCGTGCTCGTCGATGGCGAAGTTGCGGGCGCGATCAACCGCCTGCCCGGCGAGGGCGAGTTCCGCAGCAACCTTGCGGTCGGCGGATCGGCCGAGAAGGCCGAGCTTACGCCGCGCGAGCGTGAAATCTGCGCCGCGTTGGGGCCGGAACTGAAGAAGCGCGGGCTCATATTCGTCGGGATCGATGTGATCGGCGGCGAGTGGCTGACCGAAATCAACGTCACCTCGCCGACCGGCATCGTCGCGATCGAACGGTTCGACGGAACTGATGTCGCCGGGCTGATCTGGGACGCGATCGAACGCCGGGTGGCGGAACGCTCTGCCTGATCCCGCCGTTGGCGCGGGAATGACCGAGCTCATCATCGATTGGATCGCCTGGGGCGGCTATTTCGGCATTTTTCTGCTGATGGCGCTCGAGAATGTCATCCCACCAATTCCGTCGGAGGTGATCATGGGCCTCGGCGGAATTGCGGTCGCGCGCAAGCAGATGGCGCTTGTCCCGCTTATCGCCTGGGGCACGGCCGGGACGACGATCGGCAACATGTTCTGGTACGAAATCGGGCGGCGCATGGGCGTCGCGCGCTTCCGACCCTTCGTCGAACGACACGGCCGCTGGCTGACGATGGAGTGGGAAGACGTCGAACGGCTCGACCATTTCTTCCACAAACACGGTCACTGGGTAATCTTCGTGTTCCGCTTCATGCCCACCTTCCGCACGATCATCTCGCTGCCGGCAGGCATGGCCAAGATGCCGCTGGCGAAGTTTCTCGTCTTCACCTTCGTTGGCAGCGCGATCTGGAACACGGTGCTCGCCGGCGCCGGGCTGTTCCTCGGCTCGCGCTTCGAACAGCTCGATCGCTACGTCGGGCCGGTGGCGATCGCCACGACCGCGCTGATCGTCGTCGGCTACCTCTACCGCGTCGTCACGTGGAAGCCACGCGCCGAGCGCGGCTGACCTTTGGCGCTCAGATCAGGCCGGCGAGCGGCGAAGACGGATCGGCGTAGCGGCGGATCGCCATGCGGCCCGCACGGTACGACAGTCGGCCGGCCTCAACCGCCGCCTTCATCGCGGCGGCCATCATAACCGGGTCCTTCGCTTCGGCGATCGCGGTGTTCATCAGCACGCCGTCACAGCCGAGCTCCATCGCTACCGCTGCGTCGGACGCGGTGCCCACCCCGGCGTCGACCAGCACCGGCACCTTCGCGCCCTCGACGATCAGCCGGATCGTCACGCGGTTCTGAATCCCCAACCCGGAACCGATCGGCGCGCCCAATGGCATTATCGCGACCGCGCCCGCCTCTTCGAGCTGCTTCGCCGCGATTGGATCGTCGACGCAATATACCATCGGCTTGAAACCCTCGCGCACCAGTACCTCGGTCGCCTTAAGCGTCTCGCGCATGTCGGGGTAGAGCGTACGCGCCTCGCCGAGCACTTCCAGCTTCACCAAATCCCAGCCGCCCGCCTCACGCGCCAGCCGCAGCGTGCGGATCGCGTCTTCCGCGGTGAAACAGCCGGCGGTGTTCGGCAGATAGGTGAAGCGCTTGGGATCGATATAGTCGGTCAGCATGGGCGCATTACGATCGCTGACGTTGACGCGGCGCACCGCGACGGTGACGATTTCCGCCCCCGACGCCTCGAGCGCGGCGGCGTTCTGCGCGAAATCCTTGTACTTGCCCGTCCCGACGATCAGCCGCGATCGGAAGGTGTGCCCCGCGACACTCCAGCTATCCGCATCGATCGCGGCGGCGTGATCCCCGCCGCCGACGAAATGCACGATCTCCAAGTCGTCGCCGTCCTCGACGCAAACCTCGCCCAGCGTCGAGCGCGGTACCACTTCCATGTTGCGCTCGACGGCGACCTTTTCGGGCACCAGCCCGAGTTCGGCGGCGAGCTGCGCCAGCGTCATCCCGGCGGCGACACGGCGATGCGCGCCGTTCACGGTGATCGATACGGTTCCGTCGGTATGGGGCATGTCATCCTTTGTCGAAGGCAGGTATGCAGATTGCCTTCCACCTAGGCTTGGCGCAGACGCCGTTCAAGCAAGGAGCCCCCCGCTTGGCCATCGTCTACGTCCTGAACGGCCCGAACCTCAACCTGCTCGGCACACGCGAGCCGGAGATATACGGCCACGACACGCTCGACGATATCGCCGGCCAGCTCGAGGATCGCGCACGCGAGCTGGGTCTCGAGGTTGACATCCGGCAGTCCAACCATGAGGGCCATCTCGTCGATTGGCTGCACGAGGCGCAGGCACACGATGCGAAGGCGGTGCTGCTCAACGCCGGTGCCTTCACCCACACGTCGATTGCGGTGCACGATGCGATCAAGGCGATACGCACGCCGGTGATCGAGATACATCTGTCGAACCCGCACATCCGCGAGTCCTTCCGCCACGTCTCCTACGTCGGCCGTGCCGCACGCGGAACGATTGCGGGCTTCGGCGCGCTATCGTATCTGCTCGCGCTTGAAGCCGCCGCGCGGTTCTGACACAGCGCGCGCCCTATTCAGGGGAAAGGGTCGGGAATGGCCGAAAAGGAAAATGGGGCGATGAAGGTCGACGTCGATCTCGTTCGCCAGCTTGCCGAGCTGCTCGACACGACGCAGCTCACCGAAATCGAGGTCGAGGACGGCGACCGCCGCATCCGCGTCGCGCGCAAGGCGGCGAGCGTCGCGGCCGCCGCGCCGGTGCATTACGCAGCCCCTCCCCCGCCCGCAGCGAGCCCTACCGCGGTCGCCGCGCTACCCACGGCCGAGCCGGCCGCGACGCCCTCCAATGCGAATGCCGTGCGCTCACCGATGGTCGGCACCGCCTATCTCGCCGCCGAGCCGAGCGCGCCGCCGTTCGTCAGCGTCGGGCGCCAGGTCCAGGCCGGCGACACGCTGCTGATCGTCGAGGCGATGAAGGTGATGAACCCGATTACCGCGCCGAATGCCGGAACGGTGAAGGCCGTGCTGGTCGAGAACGGCCAGCCGGTGGAATTCGATCAGCCGCTCGTCGTCGTCGAGTAAGTCGATGCCCGAGATCAAGAAGCTGCTGATCGCCAATCGCGGCGAGATCGCGCTGCGCATCCACCGTGCCTGCCATGAGATGGGGATCAAGACCGTCGCGGTGCACTCCACCGCCGATGCCGATGCGATGCACGTGCGCCTCGCCGATCAGGCGATCTGCATCGGCCCGCCGTCCGCCGCCGACAGCTACCTCAACATCGCCAACATCATCTCGGCGGCGGAGATTTCGGGTGCCGACGCGATCCACCCCGGCTACGGCTTCCTCAGCGAGAACGCCAAGTTCGCCGAGATCGTCGAGGCGCACGGGCTGATTTTCGTCGGTCCGAAGCCCGAACATATCCGCACCATGGGCGACAAGGTGGAGGCGAAGCGCACGGCCGGCGCGCTCGGCCTGCCGCTCGTCCCCGGATCGGACGGCGCGCTGACCGATTCGGCAGAGGCGAAGCGCCTCGCACACGACATTGGTTACCCGGTGCTGATCAAGGCCGCGTCGGGCGGCGGCGGGCGCGGCATGAAGGTCGTGCCGTCGGAGGACGAAATGGACACGCTGATGGCGCAGGCCGGCAGCGAGGCGAAGGCCGCATTCGGCGACGCCACGGTCTACATGGAAAAGTATCTCGGCAACCCCCGCCACATCGAATTCCAGGTGTTCGGCGACGGCAACGGCAATGCGATCCACCTCGGCGAGCGCGACTGTTCGCTCCAGCGCCGCCACCAGAAGGTGGTTGAGGAAGCCCCCTCCCCGATCATCACGCCCGAGGAGCGTGACCGGATGGGCGGCATCGTCGCCAAGGCGATGGCGGACATGGGCTATCGCGGCGCGGGCACGATCGAGTTCCTGTGGGAAGACGGCAAATTCTACTTCATCGAGATGAACACCCGCCTGCAGGTGGAGCATCCGGTGACCGAGGCGATCACCGGCCTCGATCTCGTGCGCGAGCAGATCCGCGTCGCCGAGGGGTATCCGCTGACGCTGCGGCAGGAGGATGTCGTCTTCCGCGGCCACGCGATCGAATGCCGCATCAACGCCGAGGATCCCAGAACCTTTGCGCCGTCACCGGGCCTCGTGAAACTGTATCACGCCCCCGGTGGCATGCACGTGCGCGTCGATTCGGGGCTCTATGCCGGCTATCGCGTGCCGCCTTATTACGACAGCATGATCGCAAAGCTGATCGTCTACGGCACGACGCGCCAGGGCGCGCTGCGCCGGCTGCGGCGCGCGCTGGAGGAATTCGTCGTCGACGGCGTCAAGACGACCATTCCCCTGCATCAGGCGCTGCTCGAGGATCCCGAGTTCCAGCAGGGCGACTACACGATCAAGTGGCTCGAGGGGTGGCTCGCGAAGCAGGCGTGACCGATGACTAGCCACCGCTTGCGCGGGCGGTTAGCGTCGGCCGTCCCTGACGGAGCGACCGCATGTTCATCGGGCATTACGCGCCGGCGCTGATCGCCGCTGCACACCCGCGCGCGCAGCGGCTGGGTAGCCTGTTCCTCGCCGCGCAGCTCGTCGATGTCGCATTCTTCGGTTTCGTCCTCGCCGGTGTCGAGCGGATGCGCGCGGTGCCGGGGACGACGGCGATGAACGCGATGGACCTCTACCATTTGCCGTACACGCACAGTCTGATCGGCAGTGGCTGCTTCGCGCTGGTATGGGCCGCCGTGACGTATCTCGTCCGACGCGCCGCGCTCGCTGCCGCACTTGGCGGCGGCGTCGTATTGTCGCACTGGTTCCTCGACTTGCTGGTC
This sequence comes from Sphingomonas sp. NBWT7, assembly GCF_014217605.1. Lineage (NCBI taxonomy): Bacteria > Pseudomonadati > Pseudomonadota > Alphaproteobacteria > Sphingomonadales > Sphingomonadaceae > Sphingomonas > Sphingomonas sp. NBWT7. The sequence continues at coordinate 1,141,052 of NZ_CP043639.1, forward strand.
CACGCGCCCGATCTGACGCTCGGCGGCGGGGCCGACCGCTACGGCTTCGCGCTGTGGGACTATCCGGCGATCGAAATGCCGCTCGAACTGGCGATAACTTTGGGTGCGTTCGGCTACTACCTCCTGCGCACCGTTCCGCGTTCGAGCAGAGTGTGGATCGCCCCCGCGCTGCTCTTCGCGGCGCTACTGCTCGTGCAGGCGATCAACTGGGCGACGCCGCAACCGACCGCAATACTCGATCCTGTGCCCGCCTCCGAGCCACTGACCGCACTTGCTGCCTTCGCCATGCTGAACGCCCTTGCGGCGTGGACCGGTCGAAGTCGGCTGCCAAGGCTTGGTCCGCGCGTGCGGACGCTATAGGGGCGGCGCATGAAGGCAACGATCTGGCACAACCCGCGCTGCTCCAAGTCGCGAGAGGCTTTGGCGCTGCTGCACGAGGCGGGTGCCGACGTGACGATCGTCGACTATCTGCAGCATCCGCCGACCAGGGCCGAACTCGCCGCCCTATACGGGCGTGCTGGGATCGCGCCCGGCGCAGCGATGCGCAAGGACGCGCCACCGGTCGATGACGACGATGCGGCGCTCGATGCCATGGCCGCCGATCCCCGCGTGATCGAACGGCCGTTGGTGGCGACCGAAAAGGGCGTCGTTCTCGCCCGCCCCACCAGCCGCATCCGCGACATCCTGTGAGCATTCCCGACAACGCGCGCTGGCGGGTCGAGCATGCGACGCACGCCTCGGTCATCATCGATGCCGATCATTATTTCCGCGTCGCGCGCGAGGCGATGCTCGGGGCGCGGCACCAGATCTTCCTTGTCGGCTGGGATTTCGACGCGCGGATCAATCTTGCCTGGGCGAACGAGCCGCCCGGCGTGCCGACCACCGTCGGCGAGTTCATCGGCTGGCTGGTCCGCCGCCGCCCCGACCTCAACGTCTACATCCTGCGCTGGGACAAGGGCGCGTTCAAAACGCTGTTCCGCGGCAAGACGCTGTGGACGCTGACGAAATGGCGTTTCGCTCGCAAGCGGATCCACCTCAAGCTCGATTCGTACCATCCGATCGGCGCCTCGCAGCACCAGAAGATCGTCGTGATCGACGATTGCCTCGCTTTCTGCGGCGGGATCGACATGACCGACGAGCGCTGGGACACGCGCGAGCATCGCGACGACGATCCGCATCGTACCTCCCCCAGCGGCCGGCCCAACAAACCGTGGCACGACGCGACGACCGCGCTGATGGGCCCCGTGGCGAAGGCGCTCGGCGAGCTATGCCGTGCACGATGGGAGGTCGCCGGCGGCGCGCCCGTCCCGCCGCCCCCACCGACGCAGGATTGCTGGCCCAAGAGCCTGACGGTCGATTTCAACGACGTCGACGTCGCTATTTCGCGCTCGCAGCCCGATCACGGCACGCAGGAGGCGGTGCGCGAGATCGAGAACCTGTATCTCGCGCTGATCGCCCGCGCGAAGCGTCACATCTACGCCGAGAGCCAGTATTTCGCCTCCCGTCGCGTGGCCGAAGCGATCGCGCGCCGGCTCGACGAGCCCGACGGTCCCGAGATCGTGATCGTCAACCCGGTCAGCGCGCAGGGTTGGCTGGAGCCGATCGCGATGGATACCGCACGCGCCCGCCTAATCGAGGCGCTGCGGCGGCGGGACGTGCATGGCCGGCTGCGCATGTATCATCCGGTCACCGCGGGCGGGACGTCGATCTACGTCCACGCCAAGGTTTTGGTGATCGACGACGATCTGATTCGCGTCGGATCGTCTAATTTCAACAATCGCTCGCTGCGGCTCGATACCGAGTGCGACGTGACGATCGAGCATGACAGCGACCGCATCACCGCGATCCGCGATGATCTGATCGCCGAGCACCTCGGCACCGATATCGCGAGGGTGACGGACGCGATCGCGCAGCACGGCCTGATCGGCGCGATCGAGCATCTGCGCGGATCGGGGAAGACGCTGATCCCCTACGAGATACCGGATCTTTCGAGCGTCGAGGAATGGCTGGCCGACAACGAGATCCTCGATCCCGAAGGCCCGGAGGACATGTTCGAGGCGCCGAGCAAGCGACCGGGGCTGCTGACCAGGATCAAGGACCGCCGGCACCGCAGGGGCAAGTAGTGCCACCCACGCGAGCGACGGTTCACCGCGCCGTCGCAGGCGCGGATTGGTGACACCGGCGCCGCCGCTCGCTATCGCGCGCGGCATGACCGCGATTACGCCCGAGATCGTCGCCGAACACGGCCTGTCCCCCGAGGAATACGAGCGCGTCCTCCACGCGCTCGGCCGAGAACCGAACCTCGTCGAGCTAGGCATCTTCTCGGTCATGTGGTCCGAGCACTGCAGCTATAAATCGAGCCGCATCCATCTGAAGAAGCTTCCGACCGAAGCGCCATGGGTGATCTGCGGCCCCGGCGAGAACGCTGGCGTGATCGACATCGGGGATGGGCAAGCAGCGATCTTCAAGATGGAGTCGCACAACCACCCCTCGTACATCGAGCCGTATCAGGGTGCGGCGACGGGCGTCGGCGGCATCCTGCGCGACGTCTTCACGATGGGCGCGCGCCCCATCGCGAACATGAACGCGCTTCGCTTCGGCCGTCCCGATCACCCCAAGATGCGCCACCTCATCTCGGGCGTGGTTCACGGCATCGGCGGCTATGGCAATTGCGTTGGCGTCCCCACGGTGGGCGGTGAGGTGAACTTCCACCCCGCCTATGACGGCAACATCCTCGTCAACGCGATGACCGTCGGCATCGCTGATCAGGACAAGATCTTCTATTCCGCCGCCAGCGGCATCGGCAATCCGATCGTCTATGTCGGCTCCAAGACCGGCCGCGACGGCATCCACGGCGCCACCATGGCCTCCGCCGATTTCGGCGAAGATGCTGAGGAAAAGCGCCCTACCGTCCAGGTCGGCGATCCCTTCACCGAGAAGCTGCTGATCGAGGCCTGCCTCGAACTGATGGCGTCCGACGCGATCGTCGCGATCCAGGACATGGGTGCCGCCGGCCTCACCTCCTCCAGCGTCGAGATGGCGTCGAAGGGCGGCGTCGGCATCGAACTGATCATGGACGACGTGCCGCAGCGTGAAGAGGGCATGACGCCCTACGAAATGATGCTCTCCGAATCGCAGGAGCGCATGCTGATGGTGCTGAAGCCGGGCCGCGAGGCCTTTGCCGAAGCGATCTTCCGCAAGTGGGAACTCGACTTCGCCGTCATCGGCCATGTCACCGACACCGGCCGCATGGTGCTGAAGTGGAAGGGCGACACGGTCTGCGACATCCCGCTCGCCCCGCTCGCCGACGAGGCCCCGCTCTACGATCGCCCGCACGTCCCCACCCCGCCCGCCAAGGCGCTGGTCAACGTGCCGGAGTGCAAGGACATCGCCGCCGATCTCGTCACCCTGATGGGCTCGCCCGACATCGCCAGCCGCCGCTGGATCTGGGAGCAGTATGACCACATGGTCGGCGCCGACACCGTGCAGCGCCCGGGCGGCGACGCCGCGGTGGTGCGCGTGCATGGGACGGACAAGGCGCTGGCGATCACCACCGATTGCACCCCGCGCTATTGCTACGCCGATCCGGTCGAGGGCGGGAAGCAGGCCGTCGCCGAGACCTGGCGCAACCTAGCCGCCGTTGGCGCCAAGCCGCTCGCGATCACCAACTGCCTGAACTTCGCCAACCCGCAGCGCCCGGAGATCATGGGCCAGATCGTCGGCTGCCTCGATGGCATGGCGCAGGCGTGCCGCGCGCTCGACTATCCGATCGTCTCCGGCAACGTCTCGCTCTACAATGAGAGTAAGGCGACCGGCGGCGGCAGCGCGATCCTTCCCACCCCCGCGATCGGCGGCGTCGGGCTAATGGCGGATTGGCGGAAGAGCGCCACCATCGCCTTCAAGGGCACTGGCGACGTCATCCTCGCGGTCGGCACGCGCCGCGGTGATCTTGGCCAGACGCTCTGGCTGCGCGAGATCCACGGCCGCGAAGAAGGCCCGCCCCCGCGCGTCGATCTCGCCAAGGAGCGCGCGACCGGAGACCTCATTCGCAGCGCGATCGACAAGGGCCAGCTCTCCGCCGTTCACGACGTGTCGGACGGCGGCATCGCCGTCACGCTCGCCGAGATGGCACTGGCCGGCAACATCGGCGCGATGATCGACCGCAAGCAGCCCTATGACTGTGCGCACTCCTTCTTCGCCGAGGATCAGGGCGTGTACATCGTCACCGTCAACGATCATGCGTTGCCCGATTTCCTCCTCGCCGCGCTCGACGCCGGTGTCGAGGCCGAGCCGATGGGCCGCACCGGCGGCAAGCGACTGATCTTCGAACGTCCGAACCGCGACGACGTCGTCGCGCTTGACGCGCTGCGCACCGCGCACGAGGGCTTCTTCCCCCGCCTGATGTCGGGCGAGGTCGAACTGGCAAGCTGATCGCGCGCCACCTTGCCGACGATCGGCTGCCGGGAACGCCAGGCTCATGACCGCAGCGGGCTCGACGCGGATCGTGGCGCTCGATGCCGTGCGGGGGATGGCCGTTCTCGGCATCCTCCTGCTCAACATCGTCGACTTCGCGATGCCGCGCTACGCCTACGTCGATCCGACCTTCTACGGCGGGGCTACGGGGGCGGACTGGTGGGCATGGGCGCTTACCTTTGTCGTCGCGGACGGCAAGATGCGCGGGCTGTTCTCGATGCTGTTCGGCGCATCGATGCTGCTGGTCGCCGAGCGCGCGCAGGCGACCGGCGAATCGCCCTTCCGCGTGCACATGGCGCGGATGGCCGTCCTGTTCGTCATCGGCATGGTGCACGCCTATCTGATCTGGTCGGGCGATATCCTGGTACTGTACGCACTGTGCGGCGTGCTCGCGTTCGCCTTCCGGGAAGCGCGCCTGTCGACGCTGCTCGCGATCGCCGCGATCCTGATGCTCGGCGAAGTGGCTACCGCGATCGTCGACCACCACGCGGCGCGCGCGTTCGAAGCGCGCGCGACGCAGAGCGGCGCGTCCGCCACGCTACAGGCCGATTGGGCGCAATACATGGCGGGTATCGCGGATCTACGTGCATCGATACCAGCCGAACTCGCGACCTATCGCGGCGGCTGGGCGCAGGTGCTTCCCGCGCGCGCCGCCGCAACGTGGCAGGCGCAGCGTGAGATGATCCCGGGCACCCTTGCCGATACGCTGGCCATGATGCTGCTCGGCATGGCGCTGTTCCGCAGCGGCTTCTTCGCCTTCCGGTGGCGCCCGCCATTCTACCAGTTGATGCTGGCGATCGGCTACGGCGCTGCGCTGCCGCTCACCGCCCTGCTCGCATGGTGGATCGACCGGCGCGGGTTCGATCCGATCACGCTCGCGCTCGCCGAGCCGCTTCAGCTCGCGCTGCTGCGCCCGTGGGTGGCCCTGGCGCATGCCAGCGTCATCATCCTCGCCGTCGAGCGCGGCGTCGCCGCCCGTCTCATCGCCCGGTTGGCGGCGACGGGCCGCATGGCGTTCACCAACTATCTCGCGACCAGCATCATCTGCGCCTGGATCTTCTGCGGCTACGGGCTTGGATGGTTCGGCATGCTTACGCGGTGGCAGCTATATCCCGTCGTACTCGCAATCTGGGCGCTGCTCCTCGGCTGGTCACCGTGGTGGCTGGCGCGGTTCCGATACGGCCCGTTCGAATGGCTATGGCGCAGCGCCAGCCGTATGATCCGGCAACGTCTACGCCGATGATCTAAGATGCGAGTCAGACGCAATAGACTTGCGATCCGGTCGCAATAGCGGTACGCCGCCGTTGCGAGGGAGAGTTCCATGGTCGTCTGCGTGTGCAATGCCATCCGGGAATGTCAGGTTCGTGAAGCCGCGCGGTCGGGTTCGACCACCGCTTGCCAAGCATACCGTACGCTCGGGCGGCAGGCGAAGTGTGGCCAATGCGTGCCCTTCGCCCGCGCGATCATCGATCAGGAACGTGCGGCTGCCTGACAATCGCAACAAGCGATTTTGGCGGTTTTCCGCGACTTTTAGGTTGCCCGTCCGCGAACGAACGCGATACACGGTCGCGACTATGGAGATCGTGACATGAAGGGCGACGCGCGCGTCATCGAGTATCTCAACGAGACGCTCAAGAATGAATTGACGGCGATCAACCAATATTGGTTGCACTATCGCCTGCTCGAGCATTGGGGCGTCAAGAAGCTCGCCGAGTACGAGCGGCACGAATCGATCGATGAGATGAAGCACGCCGACTGGCTGGCGGAGCGCATCCTGTTTCTCGATGGTTTGCCCAATTTTCAGCTGCTCGGTCGTTTGCGCATCGGCGAGACCGTCGAAGAGGTGTTGAAGGCAGATCTAGCAATGGAGATCGAGGCGGTCGCCGAGCTCAAGGCCGCCGTCGCCTATTGCGAGGAGGTTCGCGATTTCGTCAGCCGCGATTTGTTCATGCGCATCCTGATCAGCGAGGAGGAGCATGTCGACACGCTCGAGCGGCAGTTCGAGATGATCGAGCGCATGGGCCTGCCCAATTACATCCAGCTCAATTCGGAAGCGGATCAGCCGCACGGCTGAGGCGGCGAGCCGGGCGGCGGCGACGCGGCCCGGCTGCCGGACCTACGTCGTCAGACCTGGCGTCGTCCAAATCCCGTCACCCCGCGGCGTTCGGTTAGCGGATTGGCCTCGCGCTCCAGCAGCGCGAGCGTCTGCGCGAACAGCGGTCCCAGCTTCACCACATCCTCGAGCGCGGCCTCAGGCGTGTCGCGCGTTTCGACGCAATCACGCGCCAACGCTTCGATTCGCTCGGCAAGATCGGCGAGTGGGAGCGCGCCGAACTGCCGCGCTTCACCCTTTAGTGTGTGTGCCGGGATGACGATCGCGGTCGCGTTCTGTGCGCGCATCGCGGCCTCGATCGCGGCGACAGATTTCACGCCGTCCTCGCGAAAATAGCCAAGGATGCGACCGAAGCCGGCGCCAAGCTCGGCACGGGCCTTCGTAAAGGCGGCCCAATCGACCAGGGTGCTGCCTTCGAACGACACAGATCATATCCTCGATCGGGCCGCATATGGCCGGCGGGTGATGGCCTTGTTCTACGTTGCGGGCGTAAACAGGAAGTAACCGTCAGGTGCCGAACGGGTTTTTCGGCGCGCGCATCGTCAGCCGCACGGGCACTGCGCCGAAGCCCAGGTCGCGCCGCATCGAGTTGACGAGATATCGCTCGTAGCTCGCGGGAAGCTGGTCGACGCGCGTGCCGAAGACGACGAAGCTTGGCGGGCGCGTCTTCACCTGCGTGACATAGCGCATTTTGATCCGCTTGCCGCCCGGCGCCGGCGGCGGATTGGCGTCGATCGCGCGCTCGAACCAGCGGTTGAGCTCGCCGGTCGGCACGCGGCGCGACCACGCCTCGCGCGTCTCGAACGCCGCCGCCAGCAGCTGGTCGATGCCCTTGCCCGTCATCGCCGAGACGGTGATCAGCGGCACCCCCTTCACCTGGCTCAGCCCGTCGCCCAGCGCCGCCTTGACGCCGTTAAACAGCGCCGACGGCTCATCGGCGACATCCCATTTGTTGAGCGCGACGATCAGCGCGCGTCCTTCTTCAAGCACGCGATCGGCGATGCGCAAATCCTGCGATTCGAGCCCCAGCGTCGCGTCGAGCAGCAGGACGACTACTTCGGCGAAATCGACCGCGTGGAGCGCATCGGCGACTGACAGCTTCTCCAGCTTGTCCTGCACCTTGGCGCGTTTGCGCATGCCCGCGGTATCAATCAGCCGCACCGGCCGCCCCTGCCACGCCCAGTCGATCGCAATCGAATCGCGCGTGATGCCAGCCTCGGGTCCGGTAATCATGCGGTCCTCGCCAAGCATCCGGTTCACCAGCGTCGACTTGCCGGCGTTGGGACGGCCAACGATCGCGAGCTTCAGCGGCGCTTGGGCATCGTCCTCGTCATCGGCGTCGTCCGCCTCCGTCGACTGTTCGAGATGCGGCAGCAACGCTTCGAACAGATCGGCGACGCCCTCGCCATGTTCGGCGGAGAGTTGCACCGGATCGCCGAAGCCAAGCGACAGTGACTCAAGGATGCCCTGTTCCCCCGCGCGTCCTTCGGCCTTGTTGGCGACCAGCACGATCGGCGTCGTCGATCCGCGCAGCCAGCGCGCGATCTCCTCGTCGAGCGGCACGATGCCAGCGCGCGCGTCGACCATGAACAGTGCGACGTCAGCATTCGCCACCGCCGCCTCGGTCTGCAGCCGCATCCGGCCGGGCAGCGAGGCCGCGTCGTGATCCTCATAGCCCGCCGTGTCGACGACGCGGAAGTCGAGCCCGATCAGGTGTGCGTCGCCCTCGCGCCGGTCACGCGTCACGCCCGGCCGATCGTCGACCAGCGCCAGGCGCTTGCCGACGAGGCGGTTGAACAAGGTGGATTTGCCGACATTGGGTCGGCCGACGATCGCGACGGAGGGGAGACGTGCCATCACGCGCCCCTACCCGCTCGCACCCGCCGCGTCACCTGTAGGCGGACACCCGCCCCTTCTGATCGAGCACGTACAGCGTCTGATTGGCAACTACCGGCGGCAGAGTGAACGCATCCGCCGCCGGGATCGTCACCTGCACGCTGCCGTCGGCGGGCGACACACCGACCAGCTCGCCGCGCGAATTGGTCAGCCACAGCCTGTCGCCGGCCAGCACCGGCCCGAACCACGTATAGGCCGCCTTCTTCTTCTCTTCGTTGCGATAGGCGCGAAGCTGGCTCATCCAGCGCACCTTGCCGTTCGCGCGCGACAGGCAGACGAGCTGCGCCTGATCGGTGACGACGAACAGCCACTCGCCGGCGATCCACGGCGTCGTGATGCTCGCGAAATTCTGCTCCCACAAACGCTGTCCGGTCGCGATCTCGACCGCGACCATGCGTCCGCCCTGCCCCACCGCATAGGCACGGCCATCGGCGATCACCGGATCCGCGTCGATATCGGCAAGGCTCGATACCGAGGTCGAGATGCTGGTGCGCGACAGCGCATCCTGCCACAAAGTTCTGCCATTCTCGTAGCGATAGGCGTTGAGCTCACCCGAGGAGAAACCGGCAACGATCGTACCCGCCGCCGCCGCCGGTGCCGCGACCCCGAATACGCCCTGCGTTTCGACACTGGCAGATCCGGTCCAGACGACCTTTCCGTCCGCCTGGTTGAGCGCGAAAAGCTGATTGTCCTGGCTCAGGACGTATATCTGGCCATTCGCGATAGTCGGCGCACCGCGCAAAGGCCCGCCCGGCTTCGAGCGCCAGACGACAGCGCCGTCGGCGGCATTCATCGCCACGACATCGCCAATCCCGTCGGTTGCATAGACGCGCCCGTCATCGAAACTCACCCCGCCGCCGAAGCGCGCCGGCTTGTTCTCGTCGCCCTCGAACACCGCGGCCTTCCACAGCGGCGCGCCGGTGTCGGCAGTGAAGGCATGAACAGTGGCATCGACGTCGACGACGAACAGCTTGCCGTCGCCGATCACCGGCGCGGCGCCGAGACGCTGGCGGTTCGAACCGCCGTCGATCGCGGCGGTCCACAGCCGCGCCGGCGAACCGCCGAGCGCCAGATGCCCCATCGTCTTTGATGCGTTGCCGCCGGGCTGGGTCCACGCCGCGTTCACCTCGGCAGTCGGCAGCAGGACCTGCACGCCGGCGAGCGACGGATCGACTTCGGCGGCATTCTCCGACACCAGGATCGGCACGCGATTGCCGACGGTCGGCGTCTTCTTCCCGCCGCCCTTGAACACGCCGCAGGCGCTGAGGCCCATCAGCGCCGCAATCGCGAACGGCGCGGCAATCGACTTCTTCATTGTGTCGCCTTGTTTCCTAGCGTGCCGGCCTCTGCCGAAACCGCATCGACGCCCAGTACGCCCGCCATCTGAACCGCGCGTTGACGGAGCGACGGGGGCACGCGGTCGGATTGCGCGATCTGCCCGAACAGCTTGCCTGCCAGATCGCGCTTGCCCTGCTTCAGATAGGCAAGCGCGACGAGTTCACCCGCGCTGCCGAAATAGGCGTTCTCGGGAACCGCGATCGCACGCAGCCGGGCGATCACCTGCTCTGGCGGCAGCGTGTCGAACTCCGCATTGGTCTGCCGCACGGCGGCAAGCTCGCGGAACGAGGGATCGAGCGTATTGTCGGCGGCGATCGCGGCGAACTTGGCCGCCGCGCCCTTCAAATCGTCCTTGCGCAGCAGGAGATCGGCCTGCGTGAACAACGCCACCGCGCGATAGCCGTCGCGCTTCGACGCGGCGAGCTGCGCCAGCGCGGGCGTCGCCTTCGCCGTGCGCTCAGCGGACAGATCGTCCCACGCCAGCTGCATCTGCTCGCCCTCGCGCCCGGCAGCCTCGCGCCGCTGGTGCTGCCAGAACAGATAGCCCGCGAACACTGCGAGCCCGGCGACGATCGCGATCGCGATCGCACGTCCCCAGCGCCGCCACAGCGCCGCCGCCTGATCCTTGCGCAGTTCCTCGTCGACTTCGCGCAGGAATGCTTCGTTATTCTGCGGCGTCAGCGCCACGACATGCTCCAATCTGGCGGGGGAAGGCGCCGGACCTTAGTCGCGCCCTCCGGAAAACGGAAGCGGATCACGCTTTGGGCGCGTAGGTCTGCTCGGCGCCGGGGAAGACGCGCGCGCGCACCTCGTCGGCATACGCCGCCGCGCGCTCGCCGATAAAGCCGGCCATGTCGCCGTAACGCTTGACGAAGCGCGGGGTGCGCTCGAACAGCCCGAGCATATCCTCCGCCACCAGCACCTGGCCGTCGCACTCGGCGGATGCGCCGATGCCAATCGTCGGCACCGCGATCGTCTTCGTAATCTCGATCGCGATCGGCTCCACGACGCCCTCGATCACCACGGCGAACGCGCCCGCCTCCGCCACGGCCTGCGCGTCGCCGACGATCTTGCGTGCCTCTGCCTCCGATCGCCCGCGGGCGCCGTATCCGCCAAGCGCGTTCACTGCCTGCGGCGTCAGCCCGACGTGCCCCATCACGGGGATTCCCCGCTCGGATAGGAACGCCACCGTCGACGCCATCGCCGTACCGCCCTCCAGCTTGACCGCCGCCGCACCGGTCTGTTTGAGCAGCCACGCCGCGCTCTCGAACGCTTTCTCCGGGCTCGCCTCGTAGCTGCCGAACGGCATGTCCACGACGACGACGGCGTGGTAACTGCCACGCACCACCGCCGCGCCGTGCGCCGCCATCATGTCGAGTGTGACCGGTACCGTCGACGGCAGGCCGTAGATCACCTGCCCAAGGCTATCGCCGACGAGCAGCAAGTCGCAGTGCGGATCGAGGATCTGCGCGGTGCGGACGGTATAGGCAGTCAGCATCACCAGCGGGTCCTTGCCCTTGCGCTGGCGTACCGCCGGCACCGTCAGCCGCTTCATGGGCGCGGATACCGGCGTCGCCCGGCTGGTCGAGCTGTCAATCGTGAAGGTCGTGGACATGGAGCGGCGCTTAGCCTGTCCCGATCACGCGATCCAGCCGCGCGCCTGCACCGATCGTGAGAACCACAAGGTGACGACCCCGACGATTGTGATCACCGCGTCGAAATAGGTCGTCCCGACGCCCTCCCTGCGATCAGGCCGTTTGTCGCGAACTTTTATCCCAACACCAGAATCGTGGCGGCGAGCGATATTGCCGCGAGCGGCATCGCATACCGTCACAGAACGCGAGCCCGACGCCGCTCGCCACGACGCCCCGGTCGCAATGGTACAGATCCGCGCGTACCAGCGGGGCAGCAACACGTAGTGGCTGCGATCATAGCTGCCCGCCACGATGCCCGTCGCGGCCGGCCCGTGGGCGATATGCTTTGCAGGAACAGACGCCGATCACCTGCCACCGCCGCAGCACGATCTTCACGACTTAGAACCACCACGGTGGCCGCCCGATACCCTCAGCCGTCGCCCTCTGCCGTACCGCTACAATGCGTGGAGAAAATGCGGCTGTCGGTTCGCAAGCGTAACAATCCCAGTCGCGCGAAGCGCAGCGGCACACGGGCAAAAGCCTGGGAAACACCGGCGGTTAACTTGGACCGGGCGCACTTCGCAATCGCGCTCGCGCGACTATCACGCGAAAAGCGTCTCGTACCGCTGTGCGTCGAAGCCGAGTTCGATGTGTTCGTTGTGAACAAGCAGCGGGCGTTCGATCGCCGACGGATTCGCTTCCATCAACGCCAGCGCGCGCGTCGCAACCAGCCCGGTCCGATCTTCCTCCGGGAGCTTGCGGAACGTCGTGCCCTGGCGATTGAGCACCTTTTCCCAGCCGAACCGCTCGACCGCGGCCGCCAGAACCGCCGGGTCCACACCCATTTTCTTGTAGTCGTGAAACGCGTGCTCGATGCCGCGCGCCGCAAGCCAGGCCCGCGCCTTCTTGATCGTGTCGCAATTCGCGATGCCGTAGATCGTCGTCCGCATCGGCGATCAATCGAGGAAACGGCCGAACACCGCAACCGGCTGCGGCTCCATTCCAAGACTGGCGTAGAACAGTCGCGCCGTGTCGTTTCCGTCGCGCACCATCAGTTGCAACTTCGCGACACCGCGCGCGCGCAACCACGCCTCGGCGGCCGCCATCAGCCGTCGGCCCAGCCCCCCGCGGCGGGCGGTAGGATCGACCGCAAGGTAATAGACCCATCCGCGATGCCCGTCGTCACCCACCATCACGCTACCCGTGACGCGGTCCTCGTCGCACCATTTCAAGATCGTCGAGGATGTGCCGCTGATCGCGCGGCGGAAGTCGTCATCCGGCGAATTCCATGGCCGCGTCAGCCCGCAGCGTGTCCACAGCGCGATCACCGCCGCCGCATCCGCCATGCTGGCCTCGACGATCACCGCCGCTGCTTGGCTAGGTCTGCCGCGAAGGCGGTGCGCGCGTCCGCGACCAATTTCGGCAGGATGCTGCGATCGACCAGCGCCCTGCGCTTCGCCCGCCCGATCAGATCGACCGTTTCCGGGTGAAAGGGCAGCACCACATCGGGCTTGAGCGCGCCAAGACGGTCGAAACTGCGCGCGAAATCGGCGGCGATCCCGGGATAGCGCCTGTTGCCGACGAGCTTGTTGCCCGCCACCGTGACGCTGCACGCAAATAGGACCTCGAGCGGCTTGCCGCGGTGCTGCAGGCGCATCGTCCAGCTGGTGCAGCCGGGGGTGTGCCCGGGTGTCGCGATCGCCGTCAGCGTAACCCCGCCGAGCGCCACGCGCCCGCCATCCCGTATCGCCCGATCGACGTTTGCGGGCGGAAAGCGGATGACGCCGTAGCTCGTCTCACCCGGCGGCACGCCGGTCGACACCGCGTCGGCATCGCCAGCGCCAACGATCAGCCGCGCGCCCGTTGCCCGCTTCAGCGCCGCGAGACCGCCGGCATGATCGAAGTGCGCGTGGCTGAGCAGGATCAGCTTCACGTCGGCGAGCTTCACCCCGCGCGCCGCGATCGCCCGCTCCACTGCGGCCGCATTCTCCGCCATCGGCGCGTCGATCAGGATCGCACCCGCCGGCGTGCGGATAAGATACGCGGCGAGCCCCTCGGTCCCGACATAGTCGATCGGCCCGAGGAGATTGAACGGCGCGATCGGCCTGGTCCACGCGGGCGGATCGGGCTGCGCGGTCGCCGGTGCGCCCAGCAGCGACGCCAGCAACACGGCTGCGGCACCTACCCTGCAGCGAGCGCGCCGCTTGTCCCTAGCCTTCATCATTCCCACTCGATCGTGCCCGGCGGCTTGGAGGTGTAATCGTACGTCACGCGGTTGATGCCGCGTACCTCGTTGATGATTCGCGTCGTGACCCGCGCGAGGAACCCGCCCGGAAACTCGAACGCCTGCGCGGTCATCCCGTCGGTCGAGGTCACCGCGCGCAGCGCGAGGACGCTGTCGTAGGTGCGCCCGTCGCCCATAACCCCTACCGACCGCACCGGCAGCAGCACCGCGAAAGCCTGCCAGATTGCATCGTACAGGCCGGCATTGCGGATTTCTTCGAGATAGATCGCGTCCGCCTTGCGCAGGATATCGCAGCGCTCGCGCGTCACCTCGCCGGGAATGCGGATCGCGAGGCCCGGCCCCGGAAATGGGTGACGCCCAACGAAGATCTCGGGGAGGCCAAGCTCGCGCCCAAGCGCGCGCACCTCGTCCTTGAACAGCTCGCGCAGCGGCTCGACGAGCTTCATGTTCATCCGCTCGGGCAGGCCCCCGACATTGTGGTGGCTCTTGATCGTCACCGATGGCCCGCCGGTGAAGCTGACGCTCTCGATCACGTCCGGATATAGCGTCCCCTGCGCGAGGAAATCGGCGCCGCCGATCTTCTTGGCTTCGCTCTCGAACACCTCGATGAAGGTCTTGCCGATGAACTTGCGCTTCGTCTCGGGATCGGTGACGCCGGCAAGGCCTTTCATGAACAGCGGCTCGGCGTTCACATGCACCAGCGGGATGTTGTAATGGCCGCGGAACAGGCTGACGACCTGATCGGCCTCGCCGCTGCGCATCAGCCCGTGATCGACGAACACGCAGGTCAACTGCTCGCCGATCGCCTCATGGATCAGCACCGCCGCGACTGCCGAATCGACACCCCCGGAAAGCCCGCAGATGACGCGGCCGTTGCCGACCAGCGCCCGGATCTCCGCGATCTTGGTTTCGCGGAACTCGGCCATCGTCCAGTCCCCGGCGAGGCCGCAGACGTGACGTGCGAAATTCTTGATCAGCCGCCCGCCGTCAGGCGTGTGCACTACCTCGGGATGGAATTGCATCCCGTAATAGCGACGCTGCTCGTCCGCGGTTATGGCGAACGGCGCCCCTGGCGACGTCGCGACCGGCACGAAGCCCGGTGCCAGCTCCGCGACGTGATCGCCGTGGCTCATCCACACCTGATGGCGCTCGCCCTCCTGCCACAGGCCGTCGAACAACCCGCACCCGGTCGCCACCTCGACGAAGGCTTCGCCGAATTCTCCGGAAAAGCCCTTTTCGACACGCCCGCCGAGCTGAGTGTTCATCACCTGTTGGCCGTAACAGATGCCGAGCACGGGCACTCCGCTGTCAAACACCGCCTGGGGCGCACGCGGGCTGCCCTCGTCGACTACCGATGCCGGACCGCCGGAAAGGATCACGCCGCGCGGCCTGATGCGTGCGAACGCCTCCTCGGCTGACTGGAACGGCGCGATCTCGCTGTACACGCCCGCCTCGCGCACGCGGCGCGCGATCAGCTGCGTTACCTGGCTGCCGAAATCGACGATGAGAATGCTGTCGGGGTGCTCCATGGCGGGCGTGTAGCGGCGGTGATCGCACAAATGAAGAGGCCGCGCTCCCGGGCGGGGAACGCGGCCTCTTGTAATCAACTGGCCCGCGGCAAACCGCCGGGGGCGGGCAGGATCATGCCGCCTCGTCGAAATCCTCGTCGTTCATGACCGGGCCCGAATCCTGCCCCTTGGCGGATACGTCGCGGTCGACGAACTCGATGATCGCCATCGGCGACGCGTCCGATGCACGAACACCCGCCTTGATCACGCGGGTATAGCCACCGTTGCGATCGGCGTAGCGCGGCGCCAGCACGTCGAACAGCTTCACCAGCTGCGCGTCGTCGAGCAACCGGGCGTGGGCCAGACGGCGATTCGACAGGCCGCCCTTCTTGCCCAGCGTAATCAGCTTCTCGATGTACGGGCGAAGCTCCTTCGCCTTGGCGAGCGTGGTGGTGATCTGCTCGTGCTTGATCAGTGCTGCCGACATATTGCGGAACAGCGCGGTGCGGTGGGCCGAGGTCCGCTGAAGCTTACGGCCGCCTACACGGTGACGCATGGTATGTCCTTCTTGTTCGTTCGGGGCCGCGCAGAGCCCCATCAAAGTGATACTTTGATGGGCACCCCCAGGTACCCCGGGACAGGTGGGACGTGTGGGCCACCCGAATATACGCCAGCCCGGACTTCGGCCCGGGATCCCACTTACAGTCTTTGGCCGGGTCGCGTCGTGGCAAAGCCACGCCGTCGGTCCTCGCCGAGCGAGGCCGGCCGAGCTGATCGCCGAGGCGCGGATTAGCTTGCGCTAATGCGCTGCGATCAGCCCATGATCTCCTGCTCGAGCTTCTTGGCCATCTCTTCGATGTTCTCAGGCGGCCAGCCCGGAATTTCCATGCCCAGACGCAGGCCCATCGACGACAGCACTTCCTTGATCTCGTTCAGCGACTTGCGGCCGAAGTTCGGCGTCCGCAGCATCTCCGCCTCAGTCTTGCCGACGAGATCACCGATGTAGATGATATTGTCGTTCTTAAGGCAATTGGCCGAGCGGACCGACAGTTCGAGCTCGTCGACCTTCTTGAGGAGGTAACGGTTGATCTGCTGCGTGTCGCTGGCATCTTCGCTGCCTGCCGGCGCCGGCGCCGCCATACCGATCGGCGCGGAACGCTGCACGGTCGAATCGTCGAAGTGGACGAACAGCGCCAGCTGATCCTGAAGAATGCGTCCGGCATAGCCCAGCGCGTCTTCCGGTGTCACCGTACCATCGGTCTCGACCGTCAACGTCAGCTTGTCGTAATCGAGGTCCTGCCCGACGCGGGTTGGATCGACCTTGTAGCTGACCTGCCGTACCGGCGAGTAGAGCGCGTCGACCGGAATGAGGCCGATCGGCGCATCCGCCGGGCGGTTGACGGTGGCGGGAACATAGCCCTTCCCCGTATCGGTGGTCAGCTCCATGTTGAGCGTCGCGCCTTCGTCGAGGTGGCAGATGATCAGCTCGGGGTTCATCACCTCGATGTCACCCGAAACCGCGATGTCGCCGGCCTTCACCTCGGCCGGACCGGTCGCCGACAGCTGCAGACGCTTCGGACCTTCGCCCTGCATCTTGAGCGCGATCTGCTTCACGTTGAGGACGATGTCGGTCACGTCCTCGCGCACGCCGGCGAGGCTCGAGAATTCATGCAGCACGTTTTCGATCTTGATCGACGTAACGGCCGCACCCTGGAGGCTCGACAGCAGCACGCGACGCAGCGCGTTGCCGAGCGTCAGGCCGAAACCCCGCTCGAGCGGCTCGGCGACGAAGGTCGACTTGCGCTTGCCATCGCCGCCCTTCTTCTCGAGCGCGTTGGGCTTCTTCAGTTCCTGCCAGTTCTTTGCGTTGACGGACAAGGCTTGTGTCCCCTGATGTTGGGCCAGACGGGGGCGCGTCCGGCCGGGAAGAAAGAGGCGCGCCGGCTCGTCAGCCGGGCGCCGAAAATCATCAGACGCGACGGCGCTTCGACGGACGCACACCGTTGTGCGGGATCGAGGTCACGTCGCGGATCGACGTGATCTGGAAGCCGACCGCCTGCAGCGCGCGCAGCGCCGATTCGCGGCCCGAACCCGGGCCCTTCACCTCGACCTCGAGCGTGCGGACGCCGTGCTCGGCGGCCTTCTTGCCCGCGTCCTCGGCAGCAACCTGGGCGGCATACGGGGTCGACTTACGCGAACCCTTGAAGCCCATCATGCCGGCCGACGACCAGCTGATCGCATTGCCCTGCGCGTCGGTGATGGTGATCATGGTATTGTTGAAGCTGGCGTTGACGTGCGCCACGCCGGCGGTGATGTTCTTGCGCTCGCGACGGCGAATACGCTGCGGTGCCTGTGCCATTTGGTTATCCTGACCTTTGTTTCAAGCCGAGGCCGGGAGGCGCAATGCCTGCAACCAGCCCCTCGACCGAAGAAGAAGCGCGGTGCTTACTTCTTCTTGCCTGCGATCGGCTTCGCCTTGCCCTTGCGCGTGCGCGCATTGGTGTGCGTGCGCTGGCCGCGGACCGGCAGGCCCTTGCGGTGACGCAGGCCGCGGTAGCAGGCGAGATCCATCAGGCGCTTGATGTTCATCGCGGTCTGGCGACGAAGATCACCCTCCACAGTGTAGCCGGCGTCGATCGCTTCGCGGATCTGCAGGACTTCCTGATCGGTCAGGTCCTGAACACGGCGCTCGGCCGAAATCTCGAGCTTGTCGGTGATTTCCTTGGCCTTGGTCGGGCCGATACCGTGGATATACTGAAGCGCGATCAGAACGCGCTTGTTGGTCGGGATGTTGACACCCGCGATACGTGCCATGAACTTCTATCTCCTCATGCTCCACGAGGCGCGGCATGGATCACGCACCCCATCTCTTCGCAGGACCTTCCGCCACGCAAGAAAACGGCTAGCGCAAGAAGCGCTGCCGGTTGCCGGGGTGTTGGAAGGTCGGTCAACTAGGGCGCGGCAAACGCAGTGTCAAGCGAACGGTTCCGCGATCGTGCAGCGGCTCAGGACAAGCCACCATCGTAGCACGACCATTGGTCTCAGCTGTCGAGGATCGCCTCGATCGCCTTGGTGACGACGGTGATGTCCGCCATTCCGTCGACGCGGCGGACGAGGCCGCGCGCCTCGTACAGCGGCAGGATCGGCGCCGTCTTGGCGCGATACTCAGCCATACGCGTGCGCACGGTCTGCTCGTTGTCGTCGGGCCGCCGCTTGAACTCGTGTGAGCCGCATACGTCGCAGGTATCGGCGACCTTCGGCTGCTTGAACCGATCGTGATAGCCCGCACCGCAATTGCCGCAAGTGAAGCGCCCGACGATCCGCTCGACCAGCGCATTCTCGTTCACTTCGAGCTCGATAACGTGATCGAGGCTGCGGCCGCGCTCGTCGAGCAGCAAGTCGAGCGCCTCGGCTTGCGCTGCAGTGCGCGGATAGCCGTCGAAGATCGCGCCCTGACCGTCGCCCAGCCGATCGAGATTCTCGCCGATCAGCGCCGACACGATCGCGTCGGAAACGAGCTCGCCCGCGTCCATCACCGCCTTGGCCTGCATGCCGACCGGCGTGTCTGCCTTGACCGCGGCGCGCAGCATGTCGCCGGTTGAGAGCTGGACCATGCCACGCTCGGCGACGAGGCGCTCGGACTGCGTTCCCTTGCCCGCACCCGGCGGGCCCAGAAGAATGATGTTCACGACACGCCTCCCCGTTTGTATCCGCGCCGACGCCGCTCAGCGCAGGCGGCCGCCCTTCAGCTTCGCCTTCTTGATCAGGTCGCCATATTGATGCGCCAGCAGGTGCGACTGAATCTGCGTCACCGTGTCCATCGTCACGTTCACCACGATCAGTAGGCTGGTGCCGCCGAGGTAGAAGGGAATCGACAGCGCCGACACGAGATACTCCGGCACCAAGCAGATGAAGGCGAGATACGCCGCACCGATCACGGTGATTCGCGTCAACACGTAATCGAAATACTGCTCGGTGTTCTTGCCCGGGCGGATGCCGGGAACGAAGCCGCCGTAGCGCTTCAGATTCTCCGCCGTCTCCTCGGGATTGAACACCACCGCCGTATAAAAGAACGAGAAGAAGACGATGCCGGCGCCGTACAGCAGCATGTACAGCGGGCTGCCGTGCTGAAGATACTGGTTGAGCCTGATGATCGCATCGCCCCACCAGCTTTCGCCCGAGACGCGGTTGCCCGCGAACTGGGTGATGGTCAGCGGCAGCAGCAGCAGCGACGAGGCGAAGATCGGCGGGATCACGCCCGCGGTGTTGATCTTGAGCGGCAGATGGCTGCGATCCGCCTGCATGCCGCGCTGCGTCTGGCGCTTCGGATACTGGATCAGGATGCGACGCTGCGCGCGCTCCATGAAGCAGATGAACAGCACCAATCCGGCGACCGCCAGGATGATCGCGATGAGGATCGCGGGGTTCATCGAACCCGTGCGCCCGCCTTCGAGCAGGTTGACGATCGTCGTCGGCAGATGCGCGACGATGCCGGCCATGATGATCAGCGAGATGCCGTTGCCGATGCCGCGGCTGGTGATCTGTTCACCGATCCACATCAGGAACATCGTTCCGCCGATCAGCGAGATCACCGCCGCGACGCGGAACAGCGTCCCCGGCTCGACCACCGCACCGCCGGCCTCGAGGCCGGTGGCGATGACATAGCCCTGGATCGCCGTCAGCAGCACGGTGCCGTAGCGCGTGTACTGGTTGAGCTTCTTGCGCCCGCTCTCGCCTTCCTTCTTGATCGCCGCGAGCTGCGGCGACAGCGAGGTCGCGAGCTGCACCACGATTGAGGCGGTGATGTACGGCATCACGCCGAGCGCGATCAGCGAGGCGCGCTGCAACGCGCCGCCCGAGAAGGTGTTGAAGAAATCGAGCACGCCGCCCTGGGTCTGCTTGGCGAGCGCCGCCAGCCCCGTCGGATCGATGCCGGGAAGCGGCACGTAGCTCAGCAGGCGGAAGACGATCAGCGCGCCGATCGTAAACCACAGCCTCTTCTTGAGATCGGTCGCCTGCGCGAACTTCGCGAGGCTGATGCTTTGCGCCATCTGGTCGGCTGCGGATGCCATCGTACGTCGGTGCCTTCGGAAACGAAAACGGCGGAGGAGGTCTGCTGCCCCGCCCCGCCGCTCATATAGTCGCGCTCGATGGCTTGTCTAACCCAGCGAGCATATTCCGCCCCGGCACGAAGCCGGAAGCCCAATCACGAGCGGCGCGCGACTGGACCCCGGCGCATGGCCGGGGTGGCAGCCTGGCTTACTTGCCCTGCTTGGCGGCCTTGTTGGTGAGACGCTCTTCGCGCGCCTTGCCCTTCTTCGCCTTCGCCTTGTCGGCCGCGGCGACGACGTCGATCACGGTAACGCTGCCGCCAGCCTTCTCGATCGCCTCTCGCGCACCGGCGGAGACGCCAGCGACCGCGAGGTTGAGCTTCGCGCTGATTTCGCCCTTGCCGAGCAGGCGGACACCATCCTTGCCGCCCCGCGCCAGGCCAGCGGCCTTCAGCGCCGCATGGTCGAGATCGGTGCCGGTCAGCTTGCCGCTGTCGATTGCCTTCTGGAGCTCGCCGGTGTTGACCACGGCATAGTCCTTGGCGAAGATGTTGTTGAAGCCGCGCTTCGGCAGACGCATGTGAAGCGGCATCTGGCCGCCCTCGAAGCCCGCGATCGAAACGCCTTCACGGCTCTTCTGGCCCTTCTGGCCGCGACCGCCGGTCTTGCCCTTGCCCGAGCCGATACCACGGCCCACGCGCATCCGGCGATGGCGCGCGCCCTCGTTGTCGCGCAGTTCGTTCAGTTTCATGTGTGCACTCGCTTTCGCTTCTGTCGCGCTAAAAACAGGATGGTGATAAAAAGGAAGGGGGCCCGTTAGCCCCCTCCCCCGTATTTGTCACTAGGTGATCGCAAGGACCGTTCAGTCCTGCACTTCCACCATGTGATGCACCTTGCGGATCATGCCGCGGACCTCGGGGCTATCCTCGAGCTCCGAAACACGGTGCATCTTGTTGAGGCCCAGCCCGACAAGCGTCGCGCGCTGGTCCTTGGTGCGACGGATCGGCGATCCGGTCTGCTTTACCTTGATCGTTGCCATGCCGGCTTACTCCGTGACGGCCGCAGCGTCCGCCTCGGCGGTCTGCGAACCACCGCGGCCGAGCAGGTCGGCGATCTTCTTGCCACGACGCTGAGCGACCGACTTCGGCGAAGTCTGATTGTTCAGCGCCTCGAACGTGGCGCGGATCATGTTGTAGGGGTTCGACGTGCCGACCGACTTGGTCACCACGTCGGCGACACCGAGCGACTCGAAGATCGCGCGCATCGGGCCGCCGGCGATGATGCCGGTACCCTGCGGCGCCGAGCGCACCGTCACGCGGCCGGCTCCGAAGTGACCGTTGACGTCATGATGCAGCGTGCGGCCTTCCTTCAGCGGCACGCGCACCATCGCCTTCTTGGCCGATGCGGTCGCCTTGGAGATCGCCTCGGGCACCTCGCGCGCCTTGCCGTGGCCGAAGCCGACGCGGCCCTTGCCATCGCCCACGACGACCAGCGCCGCGAAGCCGAAGCGCTTGCCGCCCTTCACCGTCTTCGACACGCGGTTGATGTGAACGAGCTTCTCGATCAGCTCCTCGCCACCATCATCGCGATTGCGATCGTCGCGACGCCCGTCACGGCGCCCACCGGGACCACCGCGATTGCCGCCGGGGCCACCGCGACCGCGATTGCCGCCGCCGCCCGGGCCGCCGCGCCCGCGACCACCGCCCTGGTAGCCGCCACCGCCGCCCCCCTGGTAACCGCCGCCCTGCTGGGGCGCTTCGGCCTGCGTGGTGGCAGGCGCGTCCTGCTGCGGCGTGTCCGGCGTGTTGTTCTCGTCAGCCATGTCTTAGAACTCCAGTCCGGCTGCGCGCGCGGCTTCCGCCAGCGCCTTCACCCGGCCGTGAAAGAGGAAGCCGCCACGATCGAACACGACCTGCGTCACGCCGGCCGCCTTCGCGGCCTCCGCGATGCGCGTGCCGACCGCCGTCGCCGCGTCGATGTTCGCGGTCGAGCCCTCGTGGCCCTGCAGCGTCGATGCCGCCGCGACGGTGCGACCCTGCGCGTCGTCGATCACCTGGGCATAGATGTGCTTGCCCGAACGGTGGATCGACAGGCGAGGACGCGTGCCGCTGCGCGCGCGAAGCGCCGTGCGGTTGCGGCGACGCCGCTTCTCGAAAAGCGAAAGGCCCTTGGTCACTTCTTCTTTCCTTCCTTACGGAAGATGAACTCGCCGTCGTACTTGATGCCCTTGCCCTTGTACGGCTCGGGCTTGCGCCAGCGGCGGATCTCGGCGGCCAGCTGACCGACCTTCTGCTTGTCGGCACCGCTGATCTCGACGGTGGTCGCGTCCGGCGTCTTCACCTCGATGCCTTCCGGCACGTCGATGTTGACGTCGTGGCTGTAGCCGAGCTGCAGCTTGAGGTTGCGACCCTGCGCCGCCGCACGATAGCCGACGCCCGTGATCACCAGCTTCTTGCTGAAGCCTTCGGTCACGCCGGTCACCAGGTTCTGCACCATGGTCCGCTGCATGCCCCAGAAGGCGCGCGCCTTCTTGGTGTCGTTCGCCGGCTGCACCGCGATGCCGTCCGACTGCACGTCGTAGGTGATGAGGTCGGACATCTGCATGGCCAACGTGCCCTTGGGGCCCTTGACCGACAGCTTGTTGCCATCGACCGTCGCGGTCACGCCCGCAGGTACGGCCACGGCCTTCTTACCGATGCGGCTCATCAGAACACCTCCGCGAGCACTTCGCCGCCGACGTTCTGCTCGCGCGCCTCGGCATCCGAGAGCACGCCGCGCGGCGTCGAGACGATGGTGATGCCCAGGCCGTTCATGATCCGCGGCAGGTCGTTCGACCCGCTGTAGATCCGGCGACCCGGCTTCGAGACGCGCGCGACGTGCTTGATCGCCGGCTGACCCTCGAAATACTTGAGCTCGATGCGGACACCCTTGACGGGGCCCATCTCTTCTTCACTGTAGCCGCGGATGTAGCCCTCGCGCTGAAGCACGTCGAGCACGCGAACGCGCAGCTTGGACGCCGGCGAGAGGACGGAGTCCTTCTTCGCCCGCTGCCCGTTGCGGATGCGGGTGAGCAGGTCACCCAGGGGATCGGTCACTGCCATCTTGGTGTCCTTACCAGCTCGACTTCGTCAGACCGGGGATCAGGCCCTTGTTGGCCAGATCGCGCAGCATGACGCGGGCAAGACGGAACTTGCGGTAATAAGCGCGCGGCCGGCCGGTGATCTCGCAGCGATTGCGGACCCGCGTCGGGTTCGAATTGCGCGGCAGCTCGGCCATCTTCAGGCGCGCGATGAGACGCTCGGTCTCGTCGAGCGACTGGTCGTTCGCCGCCGCCTTCAGCTTCGCCCACTTGGGGGCATATTGCTTCACGAGCTTCTTACGACGCTCGTTCTTGTTCACGGAACTCAGTTTCGCCATGGACTTAAGCTCTCTCGTTCAGTTCGTTGCTACGGGGCTCACGCCGCCTGCTTCTCTTCTGCGTCCTCGTCGCGCGGGAACGGGAAACCGAACAGACGCAGCAGCTCGCGCGCCTCGTCGTCCGTCTTCGCGCTCGTCGTGACGATCACGTCCATGCCGCGCACCTTGTCGATGCGGTCATAGTTGATTTCCGGGAAAACCAGCTGCTCCTTGAGGCCGCAGGCGTAATTGCCGCGTCCGTCGAAGCTCTTCGGGTTCAGCCCGCGGAAGTCGCGCACACGCGGCAGCGCGATCGTGATGAAGCGATCGAGGAATTCGTACATCCGCTCGCGGCGAAGCGTCACCTTCACGCCAATCGGCATGCCTTCACGCAGCTTGAACTGCGCGATCGACTTCTTCGCCTTGGTAATCACCGGCTTCTGGCCAGCAATCAGCTCCATTTCCGACGCCGCCTGCTCGACGCGCTTCTTGTCCTGGGTCGCCTCGCCGACGCCCATGTTGAGCACGATCTTCTCGATCCGCGGAATCTCAAGGACGTTCTTGTAACCGAACTTGTCGGTCATCGCCTTGACGATGCGATCGTCGTAGATCGCCTTCATGCGGGGCTTGTAATCAGCCACTGATCTTCTCCCCCGTCTTGACGGCGACGCGGACCTTCTTGCCGTCCAGCGTCTCGAAACGAACGCGCGTCGGCTTGCCGTCGGCGGTGACGTGCGCGACCTTGGAGACGTGCAGCGGCGCCTCGAAGCGCTTCAGCCCGCCCTGCGGATCGTTCTGCGTCGGCTTGGTGTGACGCGTCGCGACGTTGACGCCGCCGACGATGACCTTGCCGTCCTTCGGCATGGCGGCAGTGACGGTGCCCGTCTTGCCCTTGTCCTTGCCGGACAGGACGATGACCTGGTCACCCTTCTTGATCTTGGCAGCGGCCATTACAGGACCTCCGGAGCCAGCGAGATGATCTTCATGTGCTTCTTGCCGCGCAATTCACGCACGACCGGGCCGAAGATACGGGTGCCGATCGGCTCCTCGTTCTTGTTGACCAGCACCGCGGCGTTCGAATCGAAACGGATGGTCGAGCCGTCCGCGCGATGAATGTCCTTGGCGGTGCGCACGATGACGGCGCGATGCACGTCACCCTTCTTCACCTTGCCGCGCGGCTGCGCTTCCTTGATCGACACGACGATGATGTCGCCGACGCCGGCGGTGCGGCGCTTGGACCCGCCAAGCACCTTGATGCACTGCACCCGCTTCGCGCCGCTGTTGTCAGCGACGTCGAGATTGGACTGCATCTGGATCACTGATCCGCTTCCTTCTCGCTAATGGGGTGGATACCGACCCAACCCCGCCTTGAAAAAAATGACCCCGGCCGCGGCGATCCGCGTCCAGGGGGAGCGGCCCGATAGCCGCCCCGCGGGAAAAAAGCAATGCCCCGCGGGGCGCCGCCTTCTCCTGCTCTCGATCGCCTCCGCCCCTCGCCCGGTCTCCGGCATGATCCGGACCCTGGACGATACTGACAGACGCGCCCTGTTGTTCGATCCGACGCGCGGCTTACGCCGACGCCGGCTCGTCGATCTCGACCCGCTCGGGCGTCGCGTGGGTGTTCACCCGATCGATCACCTTCCAGGTCTTCAGCTTGGAGATCGGCGCGGTCTCTTCAATCCGCACGGTCTCGCCCTGCTTGTACTCGTTGCCCTCGTCATGGGCATGGTACTTCTTCGAACGGCGGATGATCTTGCCGTAGAGCGGGTGCTTCACCTTGCGCTCGACGTTCACCACCACCGTCTTGTCGCCCTTGTCGGAGACGATCAGCCCGGTCAGCACGCGCTTCGGCATGTGCTAGGGTCCTTTACTTGCCGGTCGCAGCGGTGCGCTGCGACTGGAGGGTCTTGATGCGGGCGATGTCCTTGCGGACCTCACGCACGCGGCTCGGCTTCTCGAGCTGGTTGGTCGCCGCCTGGAAGCGCAGGTTGAACTGCTCGCGCTTCAGGTTGCCCAGCTGTTCGGACAGCTGATCGTCCGATTGGCCGTTGAAATCGGTCTTCTTCGCCATGATCACTCGCCTCCGAGGTGCGTGGTGTCGCCGAGACGCGCCACGACCTTGGTCTTGATGGGGAGCTTCATCGCCGCGCGCTCGAAAGCCTCCGCAGCGAGCGGCCCCGGAACGCCGTCGAGCTCGAACAGGATGCGGCCCGGCTTGACGCGCGCCGCCCAGAATTCCGGCGAGCCCTTGCCCGAGCCCATGCGGACTTCGGCCGGCTTGCCCGAAACCGGAACGTCCGGGAACACACGGATCCACAAACGCCCCTGGCGCTTGATGTGGCGCGTGATCGCGCGGCGGGCCGCCTCGATCTGGCGTGCAGTGATCCGCTCCGGCTCCATCGCCTTCAGGCCATAGGCGCCGAAGTTGAGCGCGGTGCCGCCCTTGGCGTCGCCGCTGATGCGGCCCTTGAACGCCTTGCGGAACTTGGTGCGCTTTGGTTGCAGCACTTCTTCTACTCCTTAGCGGCGGTCGTCGCGCGCGGGGCGCACGCCGGAGGTCTGAGCCTCCATCATCAGCCGGTCGGTGGCCATCGGATCATGGCCGAGGATCTCGCCCTTGAAGATCCAGACCTTCACGCCGCACACGCCATAAGCGGTGTGAGCCTGCGCCTCGGCATAATCCATGTTCGCGCGCAGCGTGTGCAGCGGAACGCGGCCCTCGCGATAGCTCTCGGCGCGCGCGATCTCGGCGCCGCCGAGGCGACCACCGCACGCGACGCGGATGCCGTCGGCACCCAGGCGCATCGCCGACTGCACCGCGCGCTTCATCGCACGGCGGAACGCGATACGGCGCTCGAGCTGATCGGCGATACCTTGGGCGACGAGCTTAGCGTCGACTTCCGGCTTGCGGATCTCGACGATGTTCAGCGACACGTCCGACGAGGTCATCGAGCCGAGCGTCTTGCGCAGCTTCTCGATGTCCGAGCCCTTCTTGCCGATGATGACACCGGGACGCGCGGCATAGATCGAGATGCGGCAAAGCTTGGCCGGACGCTCGATCACCACCTTGGAGATCGCCGCCTGCGGCAGCGTCTTCACGATGTACTGGCGGATCTTGAGATCCTCCAGCAGCAGGCGACCATAGTCCGCGCCGTCGGCGTACCAGCGGCTGTCCCAGGTGCGGTTGATCTGCAGGCGCAGACCGATCGGGTTGCTCTTGTGACCCATTAGGCTTCTTCCTGCTCGCGCACGACGATCCGCAGCCGCGAGAACGGCTTCAGGATACGGGTGGACTTGCCGCGGCCGCGCGTGGCGAACCGCTTCATGGTGATCGACTTGCCGACCGACGCCTCGGCGACGACCAGCGAGTCGACGTCGAGGTTGTGGTTGTTCTCGGCGTTGGCGATCGCGGATGCGAGCACCTTGCGCGCGTCGACCGCCATGCCCTTGGTCGAGAAGGTCAGGATGTTCATCGCATCGCCGGCCTTCTTGCCACGGATCAGCGCCGCGACGAGGCCGAGCTTCTGCGCCGAGCCGCGGATCTGCGTGCCGACCGACAGCGCTTCCTTCTCGCCGACCTTGCGGGGGGACTTAGGCTTGCTCATCAGCGCTTGCCCTTCTTGTCAGCGGCATGGCCGGGGAAGTAGCGCGTCGGCGCGAACTCGCCCAGCTTCATGCCGACCATCTCTTCGTTCACCGACACCGGCACGAACTTGCGGCCGTTGTAGACGTTGAACGTCAGACCGACGAACTGCGGCAGGATGGTCGAACGACGCGACCAGGTCTTGATCGGACCCGAACGACCATTCTGATCCTGCGCCACCTCTGCCTTCTTCAGCAGGTGAAGGTCCACGAACGGACCCTTCCAGACGGAGCGAGCCATTACTTCTTCCTCGCGTGACGGCTGCGGATGATCATCTTGTCCGTCGCCTTGTTATGGCGGGTGCGCGCACCCTTCGTCGGCTTGCCCCACGGGGTGACCGGGTGACGGCCGCCCGAGGTGCGGCCTTCACCACCGCCGTGCGGGTGGTCGACCGGGTTCTTCGCGACGCCGCGGGTCAGCGGACGCTTGCCCATCCAGCGCGAACGACCGGCCTTGCCGAAGTTCTGGTTCTGGTTGTCGGGGTTCGACACCGCGCCGACCGTCGCCATGCAATCGCTGCGGATGTAGCGCTGCTCGCCCGAGTTGAGGCGAACGATCACCATCCCGCGATCACGGCCGACGACCTGAACGTAGGTGCCCGCCGAGCGCGCGATCTGCCCGCCCTTGCCGGGCTTCATCTCCACGTTGTGGACGATCGTGCCGACCGGCATCTGGCCGAGTTCCATCGCATTGCCCGGCTTCACGTCGGTCTTCTTGCCCGCGACGACCTTATCGCCGACCGAAAGACGCTGCGGCGCGATGATGTACGCCAGCTCTTCGTCCGGATACTTGATCAGCGCGATGAACGCAGTGCGGTTGGGATCGTATTCCAGCCGCTCGACCGTGCCGATGACGTCCCACTTGCGGCGCTTGAAATCGACGTAGCGATAGCGCTGCTTGTGGCCGCCCGCGATGCCGCGCGACGTGACGTGGCCCTTGTTGTTGCGGCCACCGCTCTTGCGCTTGCCTTCGGTCAGCGCCTTGACGGGGCCGCCCTTGTGCAGGCCGGAACGGTCGATGAGGACCAGCCCGCGCATCGCGGGGCTGGTCGGGTTATATTGCTTGAGTGCCATCTTACTTGGCCCCCTCGGTGACGTCGATCGACTGCCCGTCCTTGAGCGTGACGATCGCCTTCTTCATGTCCGACCGGAAATAGGGCTTGCCCTTCCAGCGCTTCGTCTTGCCCTTCTGGACGATGGTGTTCACGCCTACGACGCTGACGTCGAAGATCGCTTCCACCGCCGCCTTGATCTCCGGCTTGGACGCGCTCTGGGCGACCTTGAACACCACGGCGTTCTCCTCGGAGAGAAGGGTCGACTTCTCGGTGATGTGCGGCGCAACGATCACGTCGTAGTGACGGTTGTCGATCGCCTTCTGCTGCTTAGCCATTGAAGCGCGCCTCCAGCTTCTCGACCGCCGCGCGGGTCAGCACCAGCGTATCGGCCCGGATGATGTCATAAACGTTCGCGCCGACTGCGGGGAGCATGTCGACACCCGGCAGGTTGCTGCCGGCGCGGAAGCCCTCGCCCGTCTCGCCATCGATGACGAGCGTACGCTTGCCGGTGCCGAGCGTCGCGAAATGACCCTTCAGTTCCTTGGTCTTGGTGACCTGGAAACCGTCGAGGACGATCAACGAACCCGCCTTGGCATGGCTCGACAGCGCCATCTTGAGGCCGAGCGCGCGGATTTTCTTGTTCAGCGACGGATTGAAGTCACGAACGCGGGCGCCATGCGCCTTGCCGCCGCCGATGAAGACGGGAGCGCGACGATCACCGTGACGGGCGACACCGCCGCCCTTCTGACGACCCAGCTTCTTGCCCGAACGGGCGACGTCGGCGCGCTCGCGCGTACCGCGGGCGGTGCCGCGGCGCTTCTCGAGCTGCCAGGTGACGACGCGGTGCAGGATGTCGGCGCGCGGTTCGAGGCCGAAGACCTCGTCCGACAGCTCGACGTCCGCCGCTTCGTTCCCGGCGAAGGAGGAAACCTTGACCTTCACGTTCAGCCCTCCTGGCCGTCGGTCGCGTCGGTCGCGGGAGCGGCCTCTGCGGTGTTGCTATTGGCAGCCTTGAGACCGGCCGGGCGCGGCGCATCGGCATGCGGCTTAATCTTCACGGCGTCCTTGACGAACAGCCAGCCGCCCTTCGAGCCGGGCACCGAGCCCTTGACGAAGATCAGGCCGCGCGCGACGTCGGTGCCGACGATCTCGAGGTTCTGCTGCGTGCGGTTCTTGTCGCCCATGTGGCCGGCCATCTTCTTGTTCTTGAAGACGCGACCCGGATCCTGGCGCTGACCGGTCGAACCCAGCGAGCGGTGCGACACCGACACGCCGTGAGTGGCGCGCAGACCGCCGAAGCCCCAGCGCTTCATGCCGCCGGCAAAGCCCTTGCCCTGCGTGCGACCCTGGATGTCGACGAACTGGCCGGCGACGAAGTGATCGGCCGAAATCTCCGCGCCGACGTCTAGGAGGTTGTCCTCGGTCACGCGGAATTCGTGCACCACCGCCTTCGGCTCGACCTCGGCCTTGCCGAAGTGGCCACGCTGCGGCTTATTGACGTTCTTAGCCTTGGCGACACCTGCGCCAAGCTGGACGGCAGTATAGCCGTCGGTATCTGTTTCGCGGCGAGAGACGACCTGAAGCCCGTCCAGCTGCAGAACGGTAACCGGCACGTGGCGGCCATCGTCCTGGAACAGGCGGGTCATGCCCATCTTCTTCGCGATCACGCCGGTACGCATGATCCGTTGCTCCTCAACAGAGGCACCCACGGGCCCATCCCGGGGGTGCTTGCGACGCTGCCCGGGGGAAGCGCCAACGTGGCGGCGAACGAAGCGACGCTCCATCCACCACCATCAGCCCGAGAATGCGAAGCGCGCCCCCGTCCCGGGCTGCTGCCTCTCGAGAGAGGCGGACGGGAGACGCTGTCCCAGCTGCACGCAGCTGGCGGTATCTCTTGCTCTAGGTGCCCTCGTCGGGTGCCTAGCCGTTCCCTCACCTGCGGGAACGACAAACCCGCGGGACGCAACGTCGACCGCGGGGATGCGCGCTCTTAGGCGAGCTTGATCTCGACGTCAACGCCCGCCGCGAGGTCGAGCTTCATCAGCGCGTCGACGGTCTGCGGGGTCGGCTGCACGATGTCGAGCATGCGCTTGTAGGTGCGCACCTCGAACTGCTCGCGGCTCTTCTTGTCGACGTGGGGGCCACGGTTGACCGTGAACTTCTCGATACGCGTCGGAAGCGGGATAGGACCGCGGATAAGGGCACCGGTACGTCGGGCGGTGTCGGCGATGTCGCCGGTCGCCTGGTCGAGCACGCGATGATCGAACGCCTTCAGGCGAATGCGGATGTTGCTGTCCATAATCCCTACCGATGCGAAAGAGCGGGCCACGTGAACGCGGCTCTTGCTGTTCAGAAACTGTGCGAGGCGCGGGCTGTAACCGCGCCTTCATAAAAAGGCAACCGCCCGGCGCACGCTAAGGCGCACCGGGCGGCAGCTTTTGCGGCGAACCGCAGACCTGAAGTCAGATCTTACTTGGCGATCGCGCTCACGACGCCGGCGCCGACGGTACGGCCGCCCTCGCGGATCGTGAAGCGCTGGCCGACGTCCATTGCGATCGGCGCGATCAGCTTGATGCCGAGCGCGACGTTGTCACCGGGCATGACCATCTCGGTGCCCTCAGGCAGCTCGACGGTGCCGGTCACATCGGTCGTACGGAAGTAGAACTGCGGACGATAGTTGGCGAAGAACGGCGTGTGACGGCCACCCTCTTCCTTCGACAGCACGTACACTTCCGACGAGAACTCGGTGTGCGGCTTGATCGAGCCCGGCTTGCAGAGCACCTGGCCACGCTCGACTTCGTCGCGCGCCACGCCGCGGATCAGCGCACCGACGTTGTCGCCGGCCTGGCCCTGATCGAGCAGCTTGCGGAACATCTCGACGCCCGTGACGGTGGTCTTGCGGACGGTCGGGTGGATACCGACGATCTCGACTTCCTCGCCGACCTTGACGATGCCCGTCTCGACGCGGCCCGTGACGACCGTGCCGCGACCCGAGATCGAGAACACGTCCTCGATCGGCATCATGAACGGCTTATCGAGCGGACGCTCCGGCTGCGGGATGTAGTCGTCGACCGACTGCATGAGCTCCATGACGGCGTCCTGGCCGAGCTTCTGGTTCGAACCCGACAGTGCGCAGGTCGCCGAACCCTTGATGATCGGAATGTCATCGCCCGGGAACTCGTACGACGACAGCAGCTCGCGAACTTCCAGCTCGACCAGCTCGAGGATTTCCTCGTCGTCGACCAGATCGACCTTGTTCATGAACACGACCATCGCCGGCACGCCGACCTGACGGGCGAGCAGGATGTGCTCGCGGGTCTGCGGCATCGGACCGTCGGTTGCCGACACGACCAGGATCGCGCCGTCCATCTGCGCCGCGCCCGTGATCATGTTCTTCACATAGTCGGCGTGGCCGGGGCAGTCGACGTGCGCATAGTGGCGGTTGGCGGTCTCGTACTCGACGTGCGCGGTCGAGATCGTGATGCCGCGCTCGCGCTCTTCCGGCGCCTTATCGATGTTGGCGAAGTCGACGGCGGCATTGCCGGCGACGTTCTCGGCGAGAACCTTGGTGATCGCTGCGGTCAGCGAGGTCTTGCCATGGTCGACGTGACCGATGGTGCCGATGTTCAGGTGCGGCTTGGTCCGCTCAAACTTAGCCTTAGCCATTGTATCCCTACCTTCTGGATTTCCACTGGAGCCGCACGAGGACTCACCGTGACGGCGGGCCCATAGCGGCTGAATTACGGTTTCGCAAACCCTGCGTTCTCACAGGGCCGGCTTCAATATTCCCGCGCGGGGCGGACGCGGGATCAAGTCTCCGCGTCGTCGGACGGGTTCGGCGGTGCCGACCCGCCGGCCGGCCTTTCGGCGAGGTGGGGCCAAGTTGGACTTGACCCCTGCCCGCCTCAGGCCAGCTTCGCCTTCACCTCGTCCGCGACGTTCTGCGGCACTTCGTCATAGTGCGAGAACTGCATCGAGTAGCTCGCGCGGCCCTGCGTGAACGAGCGCAGCGAGTTCACATAACCGAACATGTTCGCCAGCGGCACCATTGCGGTCACCGCCTGCGCGTTGCCGCGCGTGTCGGTACCCTGGATCTGGCCTCGACGCGAGTTCATGTCGCCGATCACGTCGCCGAGGTAATCCTCCGGCGTGACAACCTCGACCTTCATCACCGGCTCGAGCAGCGTGATGCCGGCCTTCTGCGCCGCTTCGCGCATCGCGCCGCGGGCGGTGATTTCGAACGCCAGCGCCGACGAGTCGACGTCGTGGTACGCGCCGTCGTACAGGACGATGTCGAAGTCGATGATCGGGAAGCCGACCAGCGAGCCCGTGGCCGCCGTCTCGCGGAAGCCCTTCTCGATCGCGGGGATATATTCCTTCGGAATGTTACCGCCCTTGATCTCGTCCTTGAAGACGATGCCGGCACCGCGCTCGCCCGGCGTCAGCTTCACCTTCACGCGGCCGAACTGGCCGGTGCCGCCCGACTGCTTCTTGTGCGTGTAGTCGATGTCGACGGGCTTCTTGAGGTACTCGCGATACGCCACCTGCGGCGCACCGACGTTCGCCTCGACCTTGAACTCGCGCTTCATGCGATCGACGAGGATCTCGAGGTGGAGCTCGCCCATCCCCTTGATGATCGTCTGGCCCGATTCGTGGTCGGTCGACACGCGGAACGAGGGATCCTCGGCAGCCAGGCGGTTGAGCGCGACGCCCATCTTCTCCTGGTCGGCCTTGGTCTTCGGCTCGACGCTCAGCTCGATGACGGGCTCCGGGAATTCCATCCGCTCGAGGATGATCGGATGCGCCGGGTCGCACAGCGTGTCGCCCGTCGTGGTCTCCTTGAGGCCCGCGATCGCGACGATGTCGCCGGCGCGTGCTTCCTCGATGTCTTCACGCGAGTTCGCGTGCATCAGGAGCATACGGCCGATCTTCTCCTTCTTGTCCTTCACCGAGTTCAGGTACCCACCCTTGGTGAGGACGCCTGAATAGATGCGGGCAAAGGTGAGCGAGCCAACGAACGGGTCGTTCATGATCTTGAACGCCAGCGCCGAGAACGGCGCCTCGTCCGACGATGGGCGCTCGTCCGGCGTCTCGCCGTCGAGCTTGACGCCCTTGATCGCCGGCACGTCGAGCGGGCTCGGCAGGAAGTCGACGACCGCGTCGAGCAGCGGCTGGACGCCCTTGTTCTTGAACGCCGAGCCGCAGACGACCGGCACGAACGCCATGTTGAGCGTACCCTTGCGGATCAGCTTCTTGAGCGTCGCCGCGTCGGGCTCATTGCCCTCGAGATACGCTTCCATCGCGTCGTCGTCCTGCTCGACGGCGAGCTCGATCAGCTCACTGCGATACTTCGCGGCCTTCTCGGCCATGTCGTCGGGAATCGGCTGATATTCGAACTTCGCGCCCAACGATTCCTCGAGCCAGATGATCGCGCGGTTCTCGACGAGGTCGACGAGGCCCTTGAAGCCGCCTTCCATGCCGATCGGGAGATACAGCACCGCCGGCTTCGCGCCGAGGCGATCGATGATCGACTGAACGCAGAAGTAGAAGTCGGCGCCGGTGCGGTCGAGCTTGTTGACGAAGCACATCCGGGGCACGCCGTACTTGTCGGCCTGGCGCCACACGGTCTCGGACTGCGGCTCGACGCCGGCGACGCCGTCGAAGCACGCGACCGCGCCGTCGAGCACGCGCAGCGACCGCTCGACTTCGATCGTGAAGTCGACGTGGCCCGGCGTGTCAATGATGTTGATCAGATGCTCGGGGCCCTTCCCCTCTTCCGCCTTCCACTTACACGTGGTGGCAGCCGAGGTGATCGTGATCCCGCGCTCCTGCTCCTGCTCCATCCAGTCCATCGTCGCGGTGCCTTCATGCACCTCGCCGATCTTGTACGACTTGCCGGTGTAGTAGAGGATGCGCTCGGTCGTCGTCGTCTTGCCGGCGTCGATGTGCGCCATGATGCCGATGTTGCGATACTTGTCGAGCGAATGGCTGCGGGCCATGATCGGGCTTCCTTAGCGATGTGGGGAGCAGGCCCACGGCCGGCTCCCCACGATATAGTTTACCTGCGTGACGCTTCCAAGACGGAAGCAGATGTCACTACCAGCGATAGTGGCTGAAGGCGCGGTTCGCTTCCGCCATGCGGTGCGTGTCCTCGCGCTTCTTCACCGCGTTGCCGCGGTTGTTCGATGCGTCGAGCAGCTCGCCCGACAGACGCGCGTCCATCGTGTTCTCGCTGCGGCCGCGCGCGGCGGTGATCAGCCAGCGGATCGCCAGCGCCTGCGCGCGCTCGGGACGCACCTCGACCGGCACCTGGTACGTCGCACCACCGACGCGGCGCGAGCGCACTTCGATGCCCGGCTTGATGTTGTTCAGCGCATCGTGGAACACGCCGATCGGCTCGCGCTTCGCGCGCGCCTCGACCGTGGTCAGCGCGGAATAGACGATGCCCTCGGCGACGGACTTCTTGCCGTCCAGCATCACCGAGTTCATGAACTTCGACAGAACCTCATCCCCGTAGACGGGATCAGGCAGGATTTCCCGCTTTTCGGGACGACGACGACGAGCCATCTGGTATCTTCCTTCTAAACTTCAGCCTTTGGTGGTCAGCAGCCGATCCCAGCATTCTCGCGGATCGGCGGACCGGCTTACTTCGGACGCTTGGCGCCGTACTTGGAGCGGGACTGCTTGCGATCCTTCACGCCCTGCGTGTCGAGCACGCCGCGCAGCACGTGGTACCGCACGCCTGGAAGGTCGCGCACACGGCCGCCGCGGATCAGCACCACCGAGTGCTCCTGCAGGTTGTGGCCCTCGCCCGGAATGTAGCTGATGACTTCGCGCTGGTTGGTCAGGCGGACCTTGGCCACCTTGCGCAGCGCCGAGTTCGGCTTCTTCGGGGTCGTGGTGTAGACACGGGTGCACACGCCGCGCTTCTGCGGGTTCTGCTCCATCGCAGGGACCTTCGACTTGGCCTTCTGCGGATCGCGGCCCTTGCGGACCAGCTGGTTAATCGTCGGCATTGAAGCCTTCACCTTTCATTAGGTTACTTTGCTGGAGCCATAACAGCACTTGGAATACGAAAAGGACCAAGGAGCGATCGCGCGCGACCTCCCGGTCCTTCTAGCATCCAGCAATGTTCAAGCTTGCCCGCGACCGGGCGGACCGGGTGCGAACCGGCGCGCCTATACGCCGCGACTGTCCAATGGTCAATGCCGCCACCCCTTAACGGCGCGGCAAGCAAGACGGCGCATAGCACACCCGATGGCCCCGCGACTGCCTCCCGAACCAAGCGTCCCGGCTGCCCTTGTCGTGGCGGCCGGGCTGCTCGTGCAGACAAATGCGGCGGGATACGATCACTATATAAGAATAGGGGCCGGATCGATCGTAGCAGTCGTGGCCATGGTGGCGGCGTTCGTGCACCTGACGCGGGTCCTCACGGCTCGCGAACGCACCCTCCCGCCAACGCCGCGCTTGAAGCCGAGCGCGGTGCTCTTGCCCGTTTCACTCATGTTGGCGGCCTATCTCACGGGGGCCGCCCGGCTGGGTGGCGTCGATGCCGTGTCCGTGGCGATGGGCTTGATGGCACTCGCGGCAGGCGTCGACCATCGGCACCGGCCCATGCTCGGCTGGTTGGGCCTCGCCGTCGCTGTGAGGCCCGACGCGCTGGCGATTGCTCCCTTCGTCCTCGCGCTACTAATCCGCCGACGCGTGCCGATCCGCGAGTGGCCGATCGCCGCGGCTATCTGGCTCGCAGCACGATGGATTACAGTTGCGCCGTCGGCAGACTCGTCAGGGCGTTCGATCAAAGCTCTACCGACCCCCGGCCTTTCCACGATCGTCGATCTGCTACCGCCACAAGCGGCCGTCCCGCTTACCGCGGTAATGATGGTAGCGGCCATCGGCTTT
Source organism: Sphingomonas sp. NBWT7 (assembly GCF_014217605.1). Classification (NCBI taxonomy): domain Bacteria; kingdom Pseudomonadati; phylum Pseudomonadota; class Alphaproteobacteria; order Sphingomonadales; family Sphingomonadaceae; genus Sphingomonas; species Sphingomonas sp. NBWT7. The sequence continues at coordinate 1,177,305 of NZ_CP043639.1, forward strand.
GCATCCGCCTATATAGCGCGCACCACCGTCGCCGTGCTCTCCACGCGGTCGCTGATCGCGTGCGCCGCGCTCTCTCCACTGACCGTCGCCGGGCTGCTGCCTGGCACCCACGGCAGCGCCTTCCTCCTCGCGAGCCTCGTTGCCCTGGCGATCGCGGCGGCTTGGCCAGACCAGCGAAGCATCGCCACGGCGGCGGTCTTGCTGGCGGGGTCGGCGCTAGCGGAGGCCAGCGCCGCCGTAGATCAACCTGCGCTTGCCGCATTCGGCGCAATCTGCGTCCTATCCGCCGCGATCGCTCTTGCCCGGCCGCTGCGCGACGCGCCCGCGAACGACAATTGGTATCCCGCCCGCCTCAGCGCGTAGCGCGGCTCAGCGGATCGTCGTCAGCAACGTCTGTTCGAAGCGCGCGGGATCCTCGACCTGCGGAGAGTGACCCAGCCCGTCTAGCCGGACCAGCGTTCCTTTCGGCATCTTGCGCACCGCCTCGGGCGCGACCAAAGGGATGGCACGCAGGAACTGCCGCAAGGACGCGGGAACCTGCTGGCGCCCGAACGCCGTCTTGTCGAGAGTCCCGACGATCACCGTCGTCGGCGGCTTCAGCCGGTACAGCTCGTGTGCGACGGGCTGCGTCTTGATCATCTCGCTCGTCTTCGCATGCGCGAGCGCAACGGTATCGCGCCCCTGCCCGGCGTACATGCCGGACGCCATCCACACCCAACGATCGTACGACGGCTTCCATGTGCCGTGGTAGTAATTCTCCTGCTGATACGCCTTGATCGACGCGTAAGTCGTCTTCTTCTCACCCGCCCACAACGTATCGACGTCGAGATACGGCAGCCCTTCCTCGGAGCGATCGACGAGACCAAGAGGATTGACGAGCACGAGCCGGTCGACCGCGTCCGGGAACATGATCGCGTAACGCATCGCGAGCATGCCACCCATCGAATGCCCAACCATCGTCGCGCGCGTCACCCCGCGCGAGGCGAGCAGGCGCCGCGTGTTGTTCGCCAGCATTTCGAAACTGTATTGCGCCGCCCGCGGCTTCGACGATTTGCAGAAGCCGATCTGGTCAGGAACGATCACGCGATAGCCCGCCTGCGTCAGCGCCCGCGTGCTCGATTCCCACGTGGCGCCGCAGAAATTCTTGCCATGCAGCAACACCACCGTACGCCCGTTGGGGCGCGGCGCGGCGATATCCATGAAGCTCATCGTCGCCGGCTGGCCGACGACGTCGAGCGTCATCGTCTGCACCGGCCACGGATAGGTGAAGCGTTCGAGGTTGGGGCCGAAATCAGGGCCGGCGCCATATTGCTGCGTCGCCACCGTACCGCCGACCGCCAGCGCCAAGGCCACCAATCCCGCCGCCTGTCCTATCACCGTCCCACCTTCCGCTATCGTAACGAACGGGCGCGCGTTAACCGTGACGGCGACGGATTGCTATTCCTCGAGTGGATCGTGCCCCCAGTTCATCAGTGAATAGCGCCAGTCGCTATGCTCCTTGTCCTTCGACGGCCCGCCCTGCGCGAGGTGTCGGTTAACGTAGCTGACGACCTTCTTCATGTGCGCGTAATCGTCGTCGGTGAGATCCGCCTTCTTCTTGCGCTTGATCTCAACGATGCGGCGGCCCGACGCATGCCCGACGCTCTCGCCGCCCGACTTGCCATCATCGCCCTTCCAGCCGACACGCTTCGAATCGTCGCTGTCGAGGAACTTTTCGAGCGTTGCCGGCGCCATGTTCACCGCATCCTTGAAGTCGTCGTAGATCTTTTCCTTGTCGTTGTCGGCCATCGGTGTGTCTCCTTGCGACAACAACCGATCACCTCACCGCAGGTTCAGCCGACGCGGTTGCGCCACGCAAGAAAGTACACCGTAGGCCAGGTCCTTCATGCCCCTAGCGATCGTATGACGCACGGCGCGGCGACCGCCCTACCCTCAAGCTGCGCGCAGTCTCCACCGGCTCAGCGCCTCGTAATCGTCGCGGCAGGCGTCCGCGACGCGGGCCAGCGCGTCCGGCAAGCTGGGCGCGTCCTGCTCGGCACCCCCGAACCCGGTCGACGCCTCGACGCGGCCGTACCAATGCGCCGCCCAAATCCCGTCGTCCGGGTGCCGTCCCGCCGGCCAGGCGAGCATCGCGTCGTCCCACGCGATGCCCAACGCCGCGCACAGGCGGCGAAGCGTGTCCGCGGGGTCGCGCAGCACGTCGGCGGAGTCGATGACCGGCGGCGCATGACCGATACGGTCGGCCTCGCGCTCGAACAACGCGCGCTGTTCGGCGACACCCAGATCCGCCGGCGTCACACTCTCGCGCTTCGCAGCGTAAGACGCCGCCATGCGCACCGGATCGCGGATCAGAAACGCGTGGACGACGCCGCGCAGATCGTCGGGCGCGATCGGCCCGACCATGTGGTGCGGCATGTGCTTCTGGTACCACACCGTCGCATCGCGGGGTGCCGGCCCAGCCAGCGTATCGGCGACCGAGCGCCAGTCGCAATCCATGCTCGCGATCACCGCATCGCGCATCGGATGGTCCGCGCCGCTCTCGCGCAGGAAGCAGCCGTAGAACGGCTCGTCACTCACCGCGCAGTCGGCGCGCGACGAGAAGCTGCGCATCATCGCGGTCGAGATGTTGCGCGGGCCGGACCACATCGCGATGCGGCGCGGCGCGGCGCCCTCCGAACCGTCGCTCATCCCAGCTCGCGCTCCACCGCTTCGCGGTACAGACCCTGCAGCCGCTCGACCATCGGGCCGCGATCGGTACCGATCACCCGCCCGTCGATCGCGCCGATCGGGGCGAGCCCGGCGAACGTCCCCGTAGTGAACGCCTCGTCAGCGCCGTAGACGTCGGTCAGCGAGAAGTTGCGCTCATACGTCGGGATGCCCGCTGCGCGCGCCGTCTCGACGACGATCCGCCGCGTGATCCCGTCGAGGCAATAGTCGCCGGTTGACGTCCACACTTCGCCGTTGCGAACGATGAAGAAGTGCGTCGAATTGCACGTCGCGACGAAGCCGTGCGGGTCGAGCATCAGCGCCTCGTCGGCCCCCGCCTGCGCCGCTTGGATGCAGGCGGTGATGCAGTTGAGCTTGGAATGCGAATTGAGCTTGGGATCCTGTACGTCGGGGTAGCCGCGACGGACGTGCACCGTGAACAGGTTAAGCATCCGCGTGGCGGTGCCCGCCGCCGGGCTCTTCCACTCCGGGATCAGCACGATCGTCGCCGGCGAGATCACCACCCGCGGATCTTGATAGGGGGTGGAACGGATCCCGCGCGTCACCATCAGGCGGATGTGTACCCCGTCGCCGCCCATGTCGTTGGCGTCGAGCACCCGGCGCAGCCGCCCGGCCAGCTCGTCGCGGGAGATGCCTATGTCGAGCATGATCGCCTTGGCGCCCTGCCACAGCCGATCGAGATGGCGGTCGAGAAAGGCGATCTGGCCGCCGTAGACGCGCAAGCCCTCCCACACGCCGTCGCCGAGCATGAAGCCCGAATCGAACACCGACACCTTCGCCTCGGGGCGGCGGAACAGCTCGCCGTTGACGTCGATCAGCACATCGTCGTTGCGCGGATCGGGCGTGAAAACGTGGGTGCCGGTGGCGTGATCGGTCATCGCAATCTCCTGATGTTTCGTCACGCCCCGGCTGCGGGCGTCAAGGTTGGCTTCCGATCCGGCTCCGATACGCGCCATCGGACCGGTCGGTGCGCGCGATCAGATATGCAGCGGTCGTCCATAGGCGGAGAGCACCGCCTCGTGCATCGTCTCGCTGATCGTGGGATGCGGGAAGACGGTGCCCATAAGTTCGGCCTCGGTCGTCTCCAACGTCTTGCCGATTGTGTAGCCCTGGATCAGCTCGGTCACCTCGGCCCCGATCATATGCGCGCCGAGCAGCTCGCCCGTTTTTGCGTCGAACACCGTCTTCACGAAGCCCTCGGGCTCGCCGAGCGCGATCGCCTTGCCGTTGCCGATGAAGGGGAAGTTGCCGACCTTCACTTCGAAGCCGGCTTCCTTCGCCTTCGCTTCGGTCAGGCCGACGCTGGCGATCTGCGGGCGGCAATAGGTGCAGCCGGGGATGTTGCGCGGGTCCATCGCGTGCGGATGCCCGCCCGCGATCGCCTCGGCAGCAATCACGCCCTCGTGCATCGCCTTGTGCGCCAGCCACGGGGGCGCCGTGATGTCGCCGATCGCCCATACGCCCTCCACGTTGGTTCGGCAGGCGGCATCGGCCTTGACGAACCCGCGCTCGTCCATCGCGACGCCGAGCTCTTCGAGCCCGATCTTCGCCGTATTGGGGACGATCCCGACCGCGACGATGACGTGGCTGAATTCGGCCTTGGTCTCCTTGCCGGCCTTGTCCTTCAGCGTCGCGGTCACGCCCTTCGTGCCGATGTCGAGCGCCCCCACGCCGGCAGAGGTCATGATCGTGATGCCCTGTTTTTTCAGCGCCTTTTCGAGATGGGCGGAAACGTCCGCATCCTCCACCGGCACCAACCGATCGAGCATCTCGACGACGGTAACTTCGGCTCCCATGTCGTTGTAGAAGCTCGCGAACTCGATCCCGATCGCGCCGGAGCCGATCACCAGCAGCTTGGTCGGCATCTCGGGCGGGGTCATCGCATGACGATACGTCCAGATGCGCTTGCCGTCAGCCTTGGCAAACGGCAGGTCCCGCGCCCGCGCACCGGTGGCGACGATGACGTTCTTGTACTGAAGCTCAGCCTCCTTCCCGTCCTTGTCGGTGACGCTCAGCTTGCCCTGCCCGGTCAGCCTGCCCTCGCCCATGTGCACCGCGATCTTGTGCTTCTTCATCAGGTGCGCGACGCCCTGATTGAGCTGCTTGGCGACGCCGCGTGACCGCTTGACCACTGCATCCAGATCGGCCGCGAACCCATCGACCTTGAGCCCGTAGTCCTTGGCGTGGCTCATGTAATGATAGACCTCGGCGGAACGCAGCAGTGCCTTGGTCGGGATGCACCCCCAATTAAGGCAGATGCCGCCGAGCAGCTCGCGCTCGACGATCGCCGTCTTAAGCCCAAGCTGCGCAGCGCGGATCGCCGCGACATAGCCGCCCGGCCCCGATCCGAGAACGACGAGATCATAGTTTTCAGCCACTTGTCATCGGTTCCTTGATTTGCGCGCAGCCTTGGCGATCTCGGGAACGCTCATCGCCACGATCGCGAGCATCGTCACCCAGCCGACCGGCTCGAGCGAATCCGCGCCCTGCGGATAGGCCCACACGCCGGCTCGAAAGATTGCCAGCGTCAGCATCAGGCCCGCCGCGAGATGGACGAGCTCGATCGCCACCGCGCGGTTCATGTCAGGCAAGCATGCCCAGCGGGTTCTCGCACAATTGCTTGAACGCCTGCATCAGTTCGGCACCGTCTGCGCCGTCGATCGCACGATGGTCGAAGCTGCCCGTCGCACTCATCACCGTCGCGACCGCCAGTTCGTTTTCAACGACATACGGCCGCTTCTCGCCAGCGCCTATCGCGAGGATCATGCCCTGCGGCGGGTTGATCACCGCCTCGAATTGCTTGATCCCGTACATGCCCATGTTGCTGAGCGAGGCGGTGCCGCCCTGAAACTCCTCGGGCTTCAGCTTCTTGTCGCGCGCGCGGGCGGCGAGATCCTTCATTCGCGTCGAGATCGACGACAGCGACGCGCTATCCGCCTCGGTGATGACGGGCGTGATGAGCCCCTCGGGCGTCGACACCGCCACCGAGATGTCCGCGCGCTTGAACGTGACGAGCTCGTTCGGCGTGTACATCACGTTGCACTTGGGCACCTGGACGAGCGCCGCGGCAAGCGCCTTGATCATCAGATCGTTGACCGACAGCTTCACCGCGCGCGCCGACAGGCTCTCGTTGAGCTCGGTACGCAGCGCGAGCAGCTTGTCGAGCCGCACGTCCACCGTGAGGTAGATGTGCGGCACTTGCTGCTTCGATTCGGTCAGGCGGCGCGCGATCGTCTTGCGCATGTTGCTGAGCTTGGTCGTCTCGTGCGGGATATCGGGGATCGCCACCGCGGCCGGCGCGCGCTGCGGCGTGTCCGGGGCGGCGGCTTCCGTCGCGGCCGCCGAGGGCGGTGTCGCCGCGGCAGCTTCCGGCGCTGCGCCGCCCGTCGCGCCGTCGACATCGGCCTTGACGATCCGGCCGTTGGGCCCCGAGCCGCTGAGCGCGGCGAGGTCGACCCCCTTGTCGGCGGCGATGCGGCGCGCCAGCGGGCTGGCCTTGACGCGCGTGCCGCCCGCGCTCCCGTCAGCCGACTGTGCCGCCGCGCGGGGCGCCGGCGCCTTTGTCTCGGGATTGTCGGCGGACACGGGCTCGCCGGTCTCGCGATCGACCGGGGCGTCGATCTGCTTCCTGGCCGCTGGTTCCTCCGACGCACGCGCCTCCGCTTGCTGCTTCGCGGGGGCGGGCTTCAATGCGGGTTCTGGCGCGGGCGTCTCACCACCGGCGGCGCTTTCCTCCCCCTCGGCGTCGAGCAGCATGATGACCTCGCCGACCTTCACACCGTCGGTGCCCTCGGCCACGACGAGCTTGGCGACGACGCCCTCGTCGACCGCCTCGAACTCCATCGTCGCTTTGTCGGTCTCGATCTCGGCCATCAGGTCACCGGCCTTCACCGTGTCGCCCTCCTTCACCACCCATTTCGCCAGCGTCCCCTCCTCCATCGTCGGAGAGAGCGCAGGCATCTTGATCTCGATCGGCATGAGGGTCCTCGAACTGTTCCCGGGGAGGGCATTCGTCTCTCGCGCCGAGCCCTTGCGCGGTCAACCCCGCAGGCGGATAAGCCGCCGCGACAAGGGGCTCGCACACATGCGCATTTATCTGACCGTGATCGACGATACGCCCGAGGCGGAGATCGCGCTGCGCTTCGCCGCGCGGCGCGCGGTGAAGACGGGCGGCGCGGTCGAGATCTTGGCGCTGGTCGAGCCGCAGGAGTTCATCGCGTTCGGCGGCGTGCAGGCGACGATCGAGGAGGACGCGCGGCTGGCGGCGGAAAGCCTGGTCGCGCGCGCGGCCGGCACGCTGATCGAGGAATCGGGGCTGCGCCCGGCGATCACCGTGCGGCAGGGCGACGGCCCCAAGATCATCCGCGAGCTGATCGCCGCCAATCCCCAGATCGCCGCACTGGTGCTCGGCGCAACAGCGGATGGCCCGCCTGGCCCGCTCGTCGCGCATTTCGCGGGCGAGGTCGGCGCGCTTCCGGTGCCGCTGATGATCATCCCCGGCAGCCTTGATCGCGATGCGATCGACCGGCTCAGCTGACGCGGAGCGGCCCCCGCGTTTTGGTCGACGTGCCGGGCAGCCCGCGCTGCCCGACCCGTCGCTACCATTACTGCTTGTAGGCCTTGAACGTACCGCTCGAATTGTCGCGCGGATCACGCCACGCCGCTTCGATCGTCCGGCCGTCCGGGGCGACGGTATAGGTCGTCTCCTGCATCACCTTGCCGTTCTGCATGTCGGTCAGCGTCATCTTGTTGGGCGCGAGCAGCACCGCCTTGGTCATCGTCTTGCCCGGATCGCCGACGTTGGGGGCGTAATCGCCGCCGAACTTGGCGTCGAGCGTCTCACCCAGCGGCGAGGTTAGCTTCACCCGTTCCCGATCGACCTTCAGCGTCAACGTGCGCGCATTGTCGGTCACTTCGGTCGCCGACGTGTCAGTCTTCCACTGGCCCGACACGCGATGCGCCCCTGCGATCGGCGTTCCGACGCGCGTCTGCACCATCTTCTGATCGATCTTCGTGCCAGCGGCATTGTTGGTGTTGCTCATCACCGACGTCAGCGTGCTGCCGTCCGCCGAGACGGTGCGACGGCTCTCGCCGATCACCTTGCCCGCCTTGCGGAACTGGAACGTCGCGCTGCTGGCATCGGGCGTCGCGACCGCGACCTCGTCCCAATACGGCTTGTCGGCAACCTTGTGGAACTTGCCGTCGGCCGGCACGGTGAATGGGGGAAGGCACGTCGTGCAGGTGTAGCTGCCGTTCCTGATCGTCCAGCTATCGGGCTTGACGTTAAGCGCGGCCGATTTCGGATCGCCCTTCCACGTGCCGTCGAACGGGCTTTGCGCAAGCGCGGGGGTGGCGAGAAACAGCGCGCCGACGAGGAGCGCGGGTGAAAATCTGGTCATCGTGCAAATCCTGCCTCAAGAGGAAAACGCCTTGGACTCGCGACCGTATTTTCACCCATCGTTACGCTTGCGCGTCGACCGCGTCAAAGCACCCGGCGATAACGGATCGCGCCTTGTCGCTGACGGCCTTTGCCGGCATGCCGCGACCATGCCTTTTCACCCCCGTTCCGCCCGGCTGCGCGCCGCCCTGCTGCCCATCCTTCCCGCTGCCGCGATGCTGGCCGGCGCGACACCCGCGGTCGCGCGCGAGGCCCCGTCGCAGGAGCGCCTACGCAGCTCGGTCGAGCGGCTCGTCTCGTTCGGCACGCGCCACTCGTTGTCGTCGACGACTGATCCCGCCCGCGGCATCGGTGCGGCACGCAATTGGGTGGCGAGCGAGTTCGCAAGGATCGGCGCGACTTGCGGGGGTTGCATCGCGGTCGAGCGGCTAGAGCGCCGGTTCGTCAACGCGCGCGCGCCCGCCGGCGTGGTGATCGAGGACGTGCTCGGCATCCAGCGCGGCACCGATCCCAATCGCTTCATCATCGTCGGCGGCCATATCGACAGCCGCGTCAGCGATGTGATGGACGTGACGTCCGACGCGCCCGGTGCCAACGACGATGCGAGCGGCGTGGCTCTGGTGCTGGAGGCCGCTCGCATCCTGTCGAAAGAGAAGTTCGCGGCGACGATCGTCTACGTCGCCTTCTCGGGCGAGGAGCAGGGGCTGCTCGGCGCGACGCTGCTCGCCGAGACCGCGAAGGCGCGCGGCTGGCAGGTCGACGCGATGTTTAACAACGACATCGTCGGCAACACGATCGGCCAGGACGGGCTGCGCGTCGCTGACCGCGTCCGCGTCTTCTCCGAAGGTATCCGCGTCGGTGAGACGCTGGCAGAGGCGACGGAACGCCGCGCGATCGGCGGCGAGGATGACGGGCCGAGCCGCGCGCTTGCCAAGGCGATCGATGGGATCGCCGAAACGCTACCCGGCCGTCTCGACGTGTTCGTCGACCGGCGGCCCGATCGCTTCGGGCGCGGCGGCGATCACGAGCCGTTCCTGCGCGAGGGCTATCCCGCGGTGCGCTTCACCGTCGGCGCCGAGAATTGGGATCGCCAGCATCAGAATCTGCGCACCGAGAACGGTCGCGTCTACGGCGATACGATCGAGGGAATGGACTTCGACTACCTTGCCCGCGTGACGGCAATCAATGTCGCCGCGCTAGCGCAACTCGCCGCCGCCCCCGCCGCCCCGGCGGCGGTGTCCGTATCGGGCGAGCTGACACGCGACACGACGGTCTCGTGGCAGGCCTCTCCGGACGCCGCGCGCTATCGCCTGCGCTGGCGGCGGAACGACAAGCCGGCGTGGACCGACGAGAAGATCGTCACCGGCGCGACTCCGGTGGTGCTGAAGGAAGTATCGGTCGACGATCACTTCTTCGGCGTCAGCGCGCTTGGCGCGAACAGCGCGGAAAGCATCGTCACCTTTGCCGGACGCGCTCCACGACGCTGATCCGTGGACAGTCCGGCGCTACCACGGCCCTAGCAACGACCTCCGATGCGCAAAAAAGGGTGCGTCGCCCCTGTGGCAACGCACCCTTTTTCTACTCGCTAACGGCGGACCACGGCGCTTGCCGCAATGCCCGCCCCCCAACGCGTTGAGATCAGCGGCAGATGCACTTCGGCTTGGGTCGCCACACGCGCTTGCGCGCCTTCGGCCGCGAGTAGGTGACCGAATCCTCCCAGATCTCGGTGGTGGTCGTCGTCACGACGGGCTGGCTCTGGACCGAGATCGTCGTGATGCTCGAACCGGGATAGTAATAGCCGTTGGCATAATAGCCGCCGCCCGCTGCATAGCCCGCGCCGCCGGTGGTGGTGACGACGGTCGTCCCGCCGCTGGTGACGACCGGCGACTGCCCGTGGTAAATTACCGGCGGCGGCGGCAGCGGCGCGGCGCGCGTCGCAACCGCGGGCGGATAGCCGTAGCCGGGCTGCGGGTACGGCGCGCCGTAACCGGGCGCCGGCGGTACGCGGCCGCGATCCTCGGCGCGATCGACGGCATAGCCCGTCAGCGCACCCACGCCGCCGCCGATCAGCGCCCCGCCCAATCGGTTGCCGCGGCCGGCAATCGCCGCTCCGGCGACGCCGCCGACAACCGCGCCGACTGCCGCGCCGCCAAGCCCGGTGTCGCGCTGCGGATAGCCATAAGGCGCGCCGGGCGCATAACCGCCCTGCGCCCCATAGGCATAGCCGCCGTTCTGATAGGCGTAGCCGTCGTAGCCCGCTGCGTCGTCGTAATAGGTGTAGTCGGTGCCGTCGGCATCGAACCGGTCCCAGTCGACCCCGCCGATCGTGTCGTATACCGATCCGCGACCGTCGATCAGCACCGCGTCGTCATAGTAGCGCGACCAGGTGTAGTTCGCCGGCGGCTGCGGCAGGCCGTAGCCCGACCAGTCGTTGATGTACCAGTTCGGCTGAATCCAATAGCTCGGCAGCACCCAGCCGCGGACCGGACGCTGATACGCACCCCAGCCGCCCGGCGCGCGATAGCCGCCCCACCAGCGACCCTGGACGTGGCCGCCCCAGCGCGGGCGATTGTGGACGTAGCCCGGCTTGTTCCAATTGCCACCGCCCGGGCGGTTCCAACCGCCCGGCTTGCCCCAATTGCCACCGGGCTTGCCCCAATTCCCACCCGGCTTGTTCCAGCCGCCGGGACGTGACCAGCCACCCGACGTGCCGCCGACATGGGTATTCCCGATATGGGTACCGCCGCCGCGCACGACGACGCGTTGTCCCGCATCGGCCGCGGTCGCGGAAGCCATCGAAAGCAGCGCCGTCGCCGCCAACAGGGTTCGCATCGTTTCAACTCCCCGACTGGATCTATCAGGCGCGCAACGCCCGTCCGTCTTAACGAGTTGCTTACCATCGCACCCGCGGAGTCGCCAGCGCGGGGGCTGTCCCGATATGGATCAGCGTCGAAGAATGGTTGTTAGCCGATTCGCCCGGCGAGCAGTCCCGCCACCGCTTCGCATCCAGCCGCATCGGCCGGCGTGAATCGGCCGGCAACGGGGCTGTCGAGATCGAGCACGCCGACCAGCCGGTCGCCCGCAACGATCGGCACCACGAGTTCCGATGCGCTCGCGGCATCGCACGCGATATGGCCGGGAAAGGCATGGACGTCCGCCACCAGCTGCGTCGCGCGCGTCTGCGCCGCGGTGCCACACACGCCCTTGCCCAGCGCGATGCGGATGCACGCCGGCTTGCCCTGGAACGGCCCGAGCACGAGCTCGTCGCCGATCAAGCGATAGAAGCCCGCCCAGTTGAGATCCGGCAGATACTGCCACAGCAGCGCCGCGGCATTGGCCATGTTTGCGACGCCGTCGGGCTCATCGGCAGTCAACGCGTCCAGCGCGCCCAGGATGTCGCAATACAATGAAGCGGTGTCGTCGGCCGCGGCGATGTCGAACTGGTACATGGCGTGGCATGTAGTGGCCGGCGGCGCCACGGGCGAGCGCCTTTGTCGGCAGTCTGTCGCACGTCCGTCGCACGGCGGCTCTTTACGCGATCCATACGATTGCCGCGCTATGCCGCCCCGCATGTACCATGATGCCGCGCTCGCCGCCGCCGTCCATGCCGATCCCCGGCCCGCATCGGCGGTGTCGCGCGGCGTCGGCCTCGCGGGGCTCGCGGGGCTGCTCATCTGGATCGGCGTGGCGCGCGCCTATGGCATGGACGGGCCGTACGCGGGGCTGATGAACCTCGTCGCCTGCGGGCTGCCGATGGTGCTGTGGTCGCTGCTGATCGACAAGGTCCACCGTAATCCTACGACCGGTATCGACTGGGATCACCCGCAACCATGGCGCGCGACGCTCGACGTCAGCCTCGTCAAGCTCGTCGGGCTGTGGGTTACCTGGGCCGGGATCGCGCTGATCTACGCCACCGGCCGCTTCTACTGGGACGGCAATTACCTGTTCGCGATGTGGTGCTTCACCACCGCCGCGCCGTGGTTGGTCGTCGCGTCGATCCCCTATGTGCTGTGGCTCGACCGCCGACTGATCGAGCCGCGCGACGGCGCCTGGGCGCTCGGCGCCTGGGTGACGCACACCGCGTCCACCGACGGTGCCGCGATCGCCGGCCACCTGCGTGCGTGGGGCGTGAAGGCGTTCTTTCTCGCCTTCATGCTGGCGATCGTGCCGCCGGGCTTCGCCGAGTTCATCCGCACGCCGACGTTCGGTATTCTCGCTGATCCCGTGCGGCTGACGAACTGGCTCATTACGCTGATGTTCGTCATCGACGTCGCCTTCGCGACCGTCGGCTACATGCTGACGATGCGGCCGCTCGACGCGCATATCCGCAGCGCGAACCCCTATGCCGCGGGCTGGATGGCCGCCCTGATCTGCTATCCGCCGTTCATCCTGATGAACGAAGGCGGGCCGCTCGACTATCATCCCGGCACCGCCGATTGGACGTACTGGTTTGCCGGTCACCCGCTCGTGCTCGCCGCGATCGGCTTGGTGCTCGTCGGCTTCACGGCCGTCTACGCCTGGGCGACGGTCGCATTCGGGCTGCGCTTCTCGAACCTCACGCATCGCGGCATCATCACCCACGGGCCGTATGCCTGGTCGAGACACCCGGCATATCTGTCGAAGAACCTGTTCTGGTGGCTCTCGACCATCCCCGTCCTGTCGACGAGATCGCTGGTCGACACGGTCCGCGCGACGGTGTTGCTCGGCGTCGTCAGCGGCATCTATTACTGGCGCGCCCGCACCGAGGAGCGGCATCTGTCGCAAGACATGCACTACCGCGCCTATAGCGACTGGATGACGCGCAACGGCCCCGTCCCGCGCTTTTTCCGGCGTATCACCGGCGTCTCCACGCCGCTCGCCGCCGGCGGCTGATCCCCTCCGATCGTCGCCGAACCGGCACCGCGGCGACGTGGACAGGGCAACGGGCGCTGGCTATCGCTGCCCGGGGGCACGGCGCCCCGCCGGATTGCCTCATGCCTCGTTTCATCCTTCACATCGGCACCCACAAGACGGGGACATCGGCCTTTCAGCAGTGGGCCACACGCAACCGCGCGGCGCTGCGCGATGCGGGCTTCCTCTATCCGGAGACCGGCGCGACGCCGGACGGCAACCACCACGCCCTGTCGCTCGCACTCGCCGGCGGGGAGATCGATGCCGGCCGGCGCATACAGATCCTGCGGCAGTTCGATGACGAACTACGCGCCGCGCCGGACGCGGCGGTATTGATATCCGCCGAAACCATGTCGACGGTGCGCTTCTTCCCCCTCCTGCCGGCGCTGCGTACCGCGATCGAGACGCGCGGCGGCAGCGATCTCACCGCCATCGTCGCCGTGCGGGATCAATTGGCATGGCGTAATTCCTGCTACGCGCAGATGCGCGAAATGCTGACCGCCGTCCCGCCATTCGACCGCTTCTTCATGCCCGGGCCGCACGGCGTGCACAGCGGCAATTGGGAATATCTGGACGATCGCTACACGCGCGCCGGCTTCGCGCTTCAGGCGATCGCTTGCGATGCAGCGTTCCGGCGCAACGGCGTGGTCCACGCGCTGACGCGTCTGGCGTGCCTCTCCCCGCTTGCCGACATCGACACCGCGGATCGCCAGGAAGCGAATCCCAGCCTTAGCGCACTGCAACTGATCGTTGCGGACGAGGTGCGTAGCGCCATCGCCGGCCCCGACGGCAGCGTCGATTGGCCGCTGCGCAACCTCCTGGTCCCGCTCGTCATCCGCCATTCCGAAGCGCTCGCCGGACCAAGCTTCAACGGCCATACGCCGCACGCCGCGGCGGCTTATTCGGCGCTGTTCGAGGAAAGCAATGCGCGCTTTGCCGAGCGCCACTTCGGGCGCGCATGGCATGATGTTCTTCCCCCCGCGCCGCTCAAGCCGCTGTCGCCATGCGGGATCGACGATCTTCGCCCGGCACAGCGGCGCGCCGTGATGGCAGCGGTCGAGCGCGTGCTTACCGATCCCAAGGCGGTGCGGCGTATGGCTCGGCTTGCCGCCGCCGCCCCCGCGGCGGATAAGCCTTCTCCCGCGTCCCCCGCCCCGGACGCGGCAAACGCTGTCGCGCCCCCCACTCGCACAGGCCCGCCCGCGCGGATCCTGCTTCACGCCGGCTTCGCGAAAACGGGCACCACCGCGTTCCAGGAATCGTTGGCGACGCACCGCGCCGCGTTGCTCGAGGCGGGCTACCTTCTTCCCACCGCGGGCGTGAATGCCACCGGCAACGCGAGCACCCTGCTGACCGGCCTTGCCGGGCGGCTGACCCCTGCGCAGAACGAGACGATCGCGCGGCGCTTTCACGCCGAGGTGGCCGCGCATCAGGGCGATCACGTAATCATATCGAGCGAATCGGTCACCGCGCCCCTTCTCACCCCCCGCCGCCGAGAGATCGCCGAGGCGCTCACCGCGAACGGCAATCCGGTTACGGTCCTGCTCGCGGTACGCGATCAGGTGGCGCTGCTCAATTCGGCCTATGCGCAGATGCGCGCACAGTTCCACGCGCGCGATCCGTTCGAGGACTACGTCGCGAAGATCGTCGCCAACGGCCGGCTCGACTGGAACCGGCAGCGCACCTCGTTTGAGGAACTCGGGCTCGATTTCACGCCGCTCGCCTATACGCGCGCCGTGCAGGACGAGGGAATCGTGCGCGCGCTCGCCCGCCTGCCGGAACTCGCGCCACTCGCGCCGGTCTTTGCCAACGCCGCCGAGCATCGCGCAAACCGTTCGGCAGGCTGGAAACAATTGCTCGTCGCGGAGGCGCTGCGCGTGTGGCTTGAAGACGAGGGCCGCGCCATGCTGCCGGTGCAACGTCATGCTTTGCGGGGCATCGTCGATCGGCAGATGGCGGACATTCCCGACGCGCCGTTCAACGGCTTCCACCCAACGCTGCTTGCCTACGTTCGCGAGCAGTACGCCGAGAGTAACGACACGTTCGCGGCACGCCACTTCGATACGCAATGGGCGCTGCTATTCCCGCGCACCCCGCTGCCGCCGCGCTCCCCCGCTTCGTTCGATGACCTGGCGGCGGATGTCGCGACACAGCTTCGCGGTATCGTCGCCGCCTGTCGTGACGAGGCGGAAACCAGCATCGATTGGACCATGCCGCACCGAGCCGCTGCGTAAGCGTTCAGCCTCGGCCGCGAACCTGCCCGGTACCGCGGCCGACCCATTTGTAGGTCGTCAGCCCTTCCAGCGCGACCGGCCCGCGCGCGTGCAGGCGCCCGGTCGCGATGCCGATCTCCGCGCCCAGCCCAAATTCCCCTCCATCGGCGAATTGCGTCGATGCGTTCCACAGGACGATCGCCGAATCGACGCGGGCAAGGAATTGCTCGGCAACCGCCCTGTCCTCGGTCACGATCGCATCGGTATGATGTGATCCGTGCCGTGAAATATGCGTCAGCGCGGCGTCCACGCCGTCGACGATAGCGACCGAACAGATCGCATCGAGATATTCGGTGTCCCAGTCCGCGTCGTCGGCGCGTGGCACGCCACTCAACGCCGAGATCCGCGCGTCGCCACGTACCGCGCATCCCGCCGCGACGAGCGCCGCCACCACCCCCGCGGGATCGGGATAGGCCGCGTCGATCAGCAACGTCTCCATTGCGCCGCACACGCCCGTCCGGCGCATCTTTGCGTCAACGGCCACCTGGCACGCCATTGCCGGATCGGCGGAGGCGTGAACGAATACGTGGTTGATGCCGTCGAGATGCGCGAGCACTGGCACGCGCGCTTCCGACTGAACACGGCCGACAAGGCTTTTGCCGCCGCGCGGGATGATCAAATCGATCGCGCCCGCCGCCTGCAACATTGCGCCCACGGCCGCGCGATCGGTCGTCTCCACGCGCTGCACGGCGTCGACCGGCAACGCTGCAGCGCGAAGCCCGTCCGTGAAAGCCCGGTGGATGGCGGCATTGCTCTCCAGCGCCTCTGATCCACCGCGCAGGATCACCGCGTTGCCCGACATCACGCACAGCGCCGCCGCGTCGGCGGTGACATTGGGACGGCTTTCGTAGATGATGCCGATGACGCCGATCGGGACGCGAACGCGCGCAAGGTCGAGCCCGTTGGGCCGCACCGTCCTGTCGATCTCCGCGCCGAGCGGATCGTCCAGCGTTGCCACTGTTGCTAGGCCCTGTGCCATCGCCTCGACACGGACAGCGTCCAGCGCGAGGCGATCGAGCATGGCGGCGGAAAGGCCGTTGTCGCGCGCGCGTTCCATGTCGATCTGATTCGCCACGATGATCGCGTCGGTCGCGCGCCGCAGCGCCTCCGCGGCGGCGCCAAGTGCTGCGCGGCGCTGTTTCGTGGGTGATCCCGCGAGCACAGATGCGGCCCGCCTCGCGTCAGCGGCAAGCGTTGCGATCAGAGCGGCCGAGGCGGAAGGATCGGGCATCCAACAATCGCTAGCATCGTCGCGTCCCGCTCGCGAGTCGTCCGCTCATCCCGCCGATCGCGCTTTTTTGCCGCCCGGATGCTGCGCCGGTTGCGGCGCCTCCTATATCCGAAAGATGACCAGCCTGTACGATCGCCGCTCGACGCTCGCCGCCCTCGCAACGGGCACTGTCGCCGCCGTGCTGACCGCCTGCCGCGCCGCACCGGCCGATGCCGCGGCCGGCAATTTCCCCTATCGCCTGTCCGACAAGCAGTGGCGGGCGAAGCTATCGCCGGCGGCATATCGCGTGCTGCGCGAGGAGGATACAGAGCGGCCGTTCACCAGTCCACTCAACAAGGAAAAGCGCGCCGGCACCTTCACCTGCGCCGGATGCGGTCAGCCGCTGTTTGCGTCGAAGACCAAATTCGAGAGCGGAACCGGCTGGCCAAGCTTCTGGGCCCCCTTGCCGCGCGCCGTGGGTACGACGACCGACACTACGCTTGGCATGTCGCGTACCGAAGTTCATTGCAGCCGCTGCGGCGGGCATTTGGGCCACGTGTTCGACGACGGGCCACCGCCGACCGGCAAGCGCTACTGCATGAACGGCGTCGCGCTAGGCTACCGCGGGGCCTGACACTGCCCGCGCAATCCGTCGGCCTTACTGGCCGACGGTGATTGCACCTTTCATCGGCACCGCCGCGGCCGCAGCGATCGCAAGATTGGCGAGACGCGTCTCGTCGTCGCGACCCTGCGCGATCACCGGTGCTTCGCCCGGCGCGAGCAACGGCGCATGGTCGCTATAGATAAAGCCGTTGGTGGGGTAGCTCGACGTGCCGAGCCCGCCCTGCGGCGCGTACCACACCTTGACCATGCTCCAGTCGCCTGCCGCCGACACGTCGATCGCGCGAACGTCGCGCTCGATCCCGCCGCGACGCGACCAGTTCGCGTGCGTCAACAGGACTTCGCGATCGCTGACGATGCGGCTTACCATCGCCACGTGGCCGATGCGCATGCGGCGAGTAGGCTGGAAGGACAGGACCGCGCCGACCTTCGGCGTCTCACCGCGGGCGTAGCGGCCGGCGGCCTGGCCCCACCAGGTGTTGGCATTGCCATGGATCTGGATACCCGAGATCTCACGGGCGTACGGCGCGCACTGCCAGAATTGGGCGTTGGCTGCAGTCGCCGTCGTCAGGCCGCACGCGGCCATCAGCGCGAAACGCGCTGTAAAATTCTTGAAAGTCATTGCGACCCCCCGGTCAACGGATGTCTGTTGCAGTCCGGCTACGGGGGGTTGGAAACAAAAGAAATAGCGGCGGGAACCAAAGCCGATGAACGGTGTTGCCGCGCCGACGAACTGCCGGCGCGGCCGTTTTCCGCCTTAGGGAACGGGGTCGATCCGCTCCGAATCCAGCGCCTGCATGCGCAGCGCTTCGAGCCGGGCGCTATGTTCCGCCCGGCCGAACGGGAAGGCGCGATAGGTAAGCGCCGCGATCAGCGCGAGGCTGGTGGCGGTGACGATGTAGATGATCGTCAGGCGATCGACGACTTCGACCGGCACCTGACCCGGCACGGCCTTTTCCGGAAAGCCGGCGATCGCGAGGATCAGCCCGGTAACGAAGATGCCGACACCGCTGGTGCATTTCTGGATGAAGAAACCACCGGCGAAGAACACACCTTCTGAGCGGCGCCCGGTGCGCTGTTCCGAATCCTCGACGACGTCGGCCATCATCGACGCACCGAGGATGTGCGCGGTCACGCCGGCGGCGGTACCGGCGGCGAGGAACGCGAACAGCAACGGCAGCATCGCGGCATCGCCTACCTGCGGAAAGATGCCCGCGAGACGAAGCCAGTAAGGTGCGGTGCCGATGACGATCGCGATCAGCGCCGCGGTCGACGCCGCCTTGGGCTTGCTTGTCACCTGACCGAGCTTGGGCGCGAGGACAAAGGCAACCAGCACGCCGCCGAACAGCACGAAGCTGAGCGGCACGAACGTCGGCAGCGTCAGCCCGAGGATCGTCACCGTCGTGAAGCGCCAGACGTAGGTGTAGAGATAGTTGGAGATCGCATAGGTGATCCCCTGGTTGGTGTAGACGAACAGCCCCGCGACCATCAGGATCACGAACGCGCGATTCTTCAGCGTCTCGCCCAGCTCCTGGAAATTCTTCGCCAGCGACTGCTTCTCGATCACCGGATTGGGCAGGTTCGGGATCTCGCGATGCGTACCCATAGCCGACGTCAGGATCGCGAAGCCCATGAACAGCGCGCCCGCGATCGCGAAGCCCTTATAGCCGTCACGGTTAAGCAGCCCGTTGGGAAATTCGGGCGTCGGCGACAGGAATATCCAATAGGCGCCGATCAGCATGATCAGCCCCCCTGCCCAGCCGAACAGATAGCGATACGCCATGATCCGCGTCCGCTCGTCGTAATCGGTGCTTAGCTCGGCGGCCATTGCCTGGCTCGGCACCTCATAGGCGCTTACCGCGCTGCGCACGAGAACGGCGGCGACGAACAGCCAGCCTAGGATCGCCGTCTGCGACGCCTGCGGCGGGTTCCACAAAAGCACCCAACCAAGCATGATCGGCAGCGCCGCGCCGTATAGCCAGGGATGCCGCCGCCCCCAGCGGGTCCGCGTGCGATCGGACAGGAAGCCGACGGTCGGATCGACGAAGGCGTCGATCACCAGCGCGAGCATGATGACGAAGCCGACCGTCGCCGCCGGCACGCCGATCACCTGATTGTAGAACAGCAGCAGAAACGTGCCGAACCCCGAATCCTTGACGCCATAGGCCGCCGCGCCGAAGCCGTAGCTCGCCATCGTGCCGGTGCGCAGGCGCCGTGCGGGCGGCGGTGCACCCGTAGTTGCCGCCGTGCCCAAATCCGCCGCCGCGCCGCTCGCGATCGACGCGCTCACTGGAACGCCTCCAACGCGGCGAAGAGCCCGGGCTGCTCTGGATCCCAGCTCTGCCGTGTGCCGATCGTGATGCCGCCGTCGACGACGAGGTGCGTGCCGGTGATGAAGCCAGCGTCGTCGCTGAGCAGAAAGGTAACGGCGGCCGCGATATCCTCTGGCCGGCCGGCGCGCGCGACGGGCTGCGCCTTAGCGGCGACCTGCGCGATCACCTCATTGGCGGCGGCACGCTTCTCCTCTGCCACGTCTAAGTGGCGGGTGAAGATGTTGGTGGTGATGAAGCCGGGGATCACCGCGTTGACACGCACGTTGCTCTTAGCAAGGTCGGCGGCGGCAAGCTTCGACAGATGGAGAACGCCGGCCTTGGCGGTCGAATAGGCGATCGGCGCGTAGCCGGTGCCGAGCGCCGATACCGAGGACGTGTTGACGATCGCCCCCTTGCCGCGCTTCGCCATGATCGGCGCGGCGTAACGGATACCGAGCGCGACCGAGCGCAGCAGCAGGTTCTGGGTGCGATCCCAATCGCCGGGCGCGATCTCGTCGATCTTCTCGGGCGCACCGCCCGCACCCGCATTGTTGAAGAGAACGTCGAGTCCGTCGGGCGCCTCGATCAATGCGCGGATGTCGTCGGCATTCGTCACGTCGCAGCGCTGGAAGTGGATCTTTCCGTTCGACGTTTCGGCGATCTCGCGCCCTGCCGCCTCATCGATATCGCCGATCCACACTTCGGCGCCCTCCTCGGCAAGGCGCAGCGCGGTCGCGCGCCCGATCCCCGAAGCGCCGCCCGTAACGACGGCACGCTTACCCGAAAAGCGCATCCTCTGGTCCTAACTTTTAGCTGTTTTCGGCAGCATAGTATGGCCGGCGCCTTCGTCAATCATAACCCGTTCGAATTTTCGGTAGGGTGTTGTCGCGCCTGCGACCGGACGATAGGCGATGCGTGATTATCCGGGAGAGACGACGATGAGCTTCGCCAATCTGTTCAGCCTAGAGGGCAAGATCGCGCTAGTGACGGGCGGCAGCCGCGGGATCGGCAAGATCATCGCCAAGGGCTTCATCGAGCAGGGCGCCACCGTCTATATCTCGTCACGCAAGGCGGCGGCGTGCGAGGAAACTGTCGCCGAGCTCGGCGCCAAATGCATCGCGCTGCCGCAGGACGTGTCGACGGTCGAGGGTTGCAAGGCGCTGGCGACGGCGTTCGCCGAGCGCGAACAGCGGCTCGACATCCTCGTCAACAACGCCGGCGCGGCGTGGGGTGTCCCGTTTGAGGAGTTCCCCGAGAGCGGCTGGGACAAGGTGATGGACCTCAACGTCAAGTCGCCGTTCTTCCTGACGCAGGCACTGCACGGGCTGCTCAAGGCGCAGGCAAGCCACGACAAGCCGTCCAAGGTGATCAACATCACCTCGATCGACGGGCTGCGGCTCAATCCGTGGGACACGTACAGCTACCACGCATCGAAGGCGGCGCTGATCTATCTCACCAAGCGGATGGCAGCGCGGCTGATTAAGGACGGGATCATCGTCACCAGCCTCGCGCCCGGCGCCTTCGCGAGCGAGATGAACCGCGCCGCGCGCGATCACGGCGACGCGGTGGCGAAGGGCATACCGATGCGGCGGATCGGCAACGAGGCCGACATGGCGGGCGCGGCGATCTTCCTCGCCAGCCGAGCGAGCGACTATGTCGTCGGCGATACGCTGGTGGTCGACGGCGGCGTCGTCAACGCGTCGCTCGGCACCAGCCTCGACGCGTGACGTGAAATGGGGCGGCGGCCGGTTTCCCCCGGCCGCCGCCCCCGCGACGAACCTACCAGAAGATGTTGTTGATCACGTCGACGACTTCGCCCGAGTAGACATCGACGAGCAGCGCATCGTTGTAATAGCGCACCCAGCGGTACGGCCCGTCCGCGTCGGGCAGGCGATACGCCCAGGGATCGTTGATCCAATAGTTCTGTGCGAACAGCACCTGCGACAGGATCGATCCGACGCCGAAGCTGCGATAGCCCGCGTTCCAGCCGTACGGCGCGTAATAGCGCGGCAGGCGGAAGGCATTGCGGTTGCGCGCGCGCCATCCGCTCCAATCATACCGCGTATCGCGCCGCCAGTCGCGATTCCAACCACCGCGATCGAACCGGTCGTTGCGCCCATAGGTGCGCCGCTGGTCGCCCCAGCCTCCGCGGTTCAGGTCGCCGCGATCCCAACTGCGCCGGTCCCCGCGCCAACGGTCCTGATCCGCCCAGTCCGCGCGGCTGCGGTCCCACCCGCGCTGGGCCTGCTCGCGCAGCCGCGTCCGGTCGCGGAACTGCGCGTCGCGATCACGATCGAGCCGCTGGCGATCGTCCTGCCGGTCGCGGCGATAGGCGTCGAGGTCGCGGCTGCGATCCGCACGATACTGATCGCGCGTCACCTGCCCGCCGATCAGCGCCTGCCGATCGCGCTGGCGCTCCGACTGGAAATCGCGCCGGTCGGCATCGCGCTGCTGCCGGAAGTCGCGGAACGCCTCGGCACGGGGATTATCCGGCCGCGCGCCATCTGGCCGCGCCGCGCGCTGCTCGCGCCGTTGCTGCCACGCGCCATCGGTCGGCGCCTGGCGCTGCTGCCCGCCAGTGCCCTGCGCAGGCCGCTGCCACCCGCCGCTGCGATCGCCGCCCTGCTGGCGCATCGCCTCCCGCTGCTGCGCGCGTTCGGCGCGCCATGCCCCGCGATCGCCACCGCGCTCCTGCGCCACTGCCATCGCCGGGACAATCGCCACTGCGGCCAGCAACGCCGCCACGAACTTCCTGCCCATCTCGCCTACACTCCATCGCCGGCGCACATTGCCGGCCCTGCCGATGGAACGCTTATGGACGAGGCGCGGCGACTGCGGGCTGAACCGACATGTCAGCGTTGCGAAAGGTTCTGTGGTGGTGCTTAGCTGACGCCCGCGAGAGCCTTCGCCTTGCCGTAATCGGCCTTGCCGTTCGGCGCGCGCAGCGACTGGTCGGTCGTAACGATCAGCTTGGGCAGCTTATAGCCGGCGAGCTTATGCCGCAGCGTATCGCGCGTCACGCCCTCGTCGAACCCACCCGCGGCCTGCACCACTGCCGCCACCGCCTGACCCCATTTGGGGTCGGGCATCGCGAAGACGAGCGCGTCGTCGACCTTCGGGCAGAGCTTCAGCGCCTCCTCGACCTCCTCTGGGAAGATCTTCTCGCCGGCGGAGTTGATGCACGCCGATCCGCGGCCGAGCAGGATTAGCGTCCCATCTGCCGCCACCTGCGCGAAATCGCCCGACACGGTGTAGCGCACGCCGTCGATCACGCGGAACGTCCGCGCGCTCTTTTCCGGGTCCTTGTGATATTCGACCGGGTTGGGCGGCGCGAGTACCACCTTGCCGGTGACGCCCGAGCCGGGCACCACGTCCTTGTCGTCGTCGTCGAGCACGCGGCAGCGCGTATTGGCCATGAACTTGGCGGTTTCGACCGTGCCGTCCTTCGAGGTGAGCGAGGCGCCCATGCCGATCGCCTCGGACGAGCTGAAATTGTCCTGGCACACCGCGTCGGGCATATGGCGGATCAGTCCGTCCTTCACCCCCTGCGTCCACATCACCCCGGACGACGAGATGAGCCGCATCGACGATACGTCCCACCGGCCCGGCTGCGCGTCGAGCGCCTCGAGCACCGGCCGCGCGAAGGCATCGCCGACGACGATCAGGCGATTGGCCTTCCAGCGATCGATCGCGTCGAGCGCTTCCTCGGCGCGGAAGCTGCGGCTCGGCAGCGTCGCGACGAAGCCGCCCGCGAGCAGCGCGCCGTACGACGACAGCAGCCCGGTGCCGTGCATCAACGGCGGGCCGCACACGACGCGTGGGTAATCGGAATTGGCGGCGGCGAAGGTGGCGGCTTCCTCGACGCTCGTCGGCACCGGCAGCCCCTGCGTCGCGGCGACGGCGAGGCCGATCGCATTCAACTCGCCGTGCGTCCACACCACGCCCTTTGGCATGCCGGTGGTACCACCGGTGTAGATGAAGAACCGGTCTGCCGGATCGCGTGGGATCGCGACCGGCGCACCGTCCCCCTCGACCAGATCGTCGAACCGCTCAGCGAAGGCAGGCGCCGCATCCTCGCCGCCGATCTCCACCCAGCTGCGCACCAGCGGCGAGCGATCGACGACATCGGCGACGCACTCGCGCAATCGAGCGTCGTAGACCAGCACCGTCGCGTCGCTGTCGGCCAGGATATAGGCAAGCTCGTCGGCAACGTAGCGGTAATTGACGTTGACGTGCGTGCCGCGCGCCTTCCAGCACGCCATCAGCGCGACGAGATAATCGGCCGAATTGTACGCATAGAAGGCGAAGCGATCGCCGGGTTGCAGCCCGCGTTCGATCAGCGCGCGTGCGAGGTTGTTCGAGCGGTGGCGCAGCGTCGCCCAGTCGATCACCTGTCCGCCGTGCGCCAGCGCGACGCGGTCACCGGGGATCGCGGCTTCGACAGCCTCGATCATGTCGCCGAAGTTGAAGCTCATCCTCGCCTCCCAAACTCGCGCGTCATGCCCGGCTCTTCCCGGCAGGTCCGCCGCATCCTCTCGCCGATCGGCGCCCCGCCCCTCGCTCCGGCTCATTCGCCGGAGCGATGGCCGCGGTCACGCCGCCTGCTCGGCGGGCTTGTTCTTGACCCAATATTCGTCGCGTAGCAGACGCTTGTAGAGTTTGCCGGTGTCGTGGCGCGGCAGCTCCTCGCGGAAGTCCCAGCGGCGCGGCGACTTGACGTGGCTGAGGTTGGCGCGCGCGTATTGCGACAGTTCCGCCGCGAGCGCCTCGCGATCCTCGAGCGGATCCTTGGGCTGGACGACCGCGACGACTTCCTCGCCCATCTCGTCGTGCGGCGCGCCGATCACCGCGACGTCGGCGACCTTGGGGTGCGTGATCAGCAAATTCTCGATCTCGGCGGGATAGATGTTCACTCCGCCCGAAATGATCATGAAGCTCTTGCGATCGGTGAGGTAGAGATACCCCTCCTCGTCCATCCAGCCCACGTCGCCCAGCGTCGTCCAGCCCTTGGCGCTGGTGCTCTCCTTGGTTTTCTCGGGATCGTTGTGGTAGCTGAACGGCGCCGCGCCGGTCGGGTTGAGATCGGTGACGGGCGCCTCGAAGAAGATCGCGCCCTCGGTGCGCGGCGGCACCTCGTTGCCGTCCTCGTCGCAGATGTGCGTGATCGTCGTCAGGTTACGCCCGACCGAGCCCTTGTGCGTCAGCCACTCGGACGACAGGATGTTGTGGAAGCCGTTGCCCTCAGTGCCGGCGTAATATTCGCCGATGATCGGCCCCCACCAGTCGATCATCTGCTCCTTAACCGGGATCGGGCACGGCGCGGCGGCGTGCCACACCGCCTGGAGCGACGAGACGTCGTACTTGCGGCGCACCTCTTCGGGCAGCTTGAGCATGCGGATGAAGTGCGTCGGCACCCATTGCGCGTGCGTCACCTTGTACTTCTCGATGAACTCGAGCGCTTTCTCGGCGTCAAACCGCTCCATCACCACCACCGTGCCGCCAAGCTGCTGCACCGCCATCGACCAGCGCAGCGGCGCGGCGTGGTACAGCGGCGCGGGCGACAGATACACCATGTCGGCGTTGAAGCCGTAGAGCCCCTGCCCGATCATCACCAGCGGCGAGACGTTCTCGCCATAGGGCTCCTCCGGCAGCGCGAAGCGCACGCCCTTCGGCTTCCCCGTCGTACCCGACGAATAGAGCATGATCTGCCCCGGCGACGGATCGGCGATCGGCGTCTCCGGCTGCGCGGCGACCGCCTCCTCCCAGCTGTCGTATCCCTCGATTACCCCGTCGGCCATGAATCGGGCGAGGTCGCCGATCAGCGGCAGCAGCGCCTCGGCGCAGGCAGCAGTGCCCTTGCCCGCGACGAACATGCGGCACTCGCCGTCGCGGATGATATATTCCGCCTCCGCGGGCATCAGCTTGGACGAGATGCAGGTAAGATAGACGCCCGCACGCTCCGCCGCCCAGGCGATTTCAAAGTAGCGCGCCGAATTGTCGAGCATCATCGCCATCGCGTCGCCGCGCTTCAGCCCGAGCGAGCGGATGAGATGCGCACCCTGGTTCGCGCGCGCGTCGAGCTGGGCATAGGAGACCGTCTCGCCCGATCCGCCCATGATGAAGGCGGGTTTGTCGGGCATGGCGGCGGCGTGCTTGTACGGGTGCGTCATCAGTCTCTCCGCCGCGGCGGGCGCTGGCGGCCCGCTCGCAGTCTTTTGGTCTTCGTGGCGTCGATCAGGCGGCGATACGCTCGACGATGATCGCCGGTGCCATGCCGCCAGCCGCGCACATGGTGACGAGTCCGTAGCGCTTCTCCTGGCGCTCGAGTTCGTCGACGATCGTGCCGATCAGGATCGAACCGGTCGCACCGATCGGGTGGCCAAGGGCGATCGAACCGCCGTTCACGTTCACCTTCTCGCGCGGCAGGTTGAGGTCACGGATGAACTTTTCCGAGACGACAGCGAACGCCTCGTTGATCTCGAACAGGTCGATGTCCTCCACCGTCAGGCCGGCCTTCTCCAGCACCTTCTTGGCGGCCGGCACCGGCGCGTTGAGCATCAGCGTGGGATCGTCGCCGACGTTCGCCATCGCCACAATGCGCGCGCGCGGCTTCCAGCCCTGCTTCTCGGCATATTCCTTCGACGCCAGCAGCACCCCCGCCGCGCCGTCGACCACGCCCGACGAATTGCCGGCATGGTGGAAATGCTGAATGTCGAGATCGGGATACTTGCGATTGATCTGCTTGCGGAACGTGTCGCCCTCTTTGTTGTATGGCACGTCGGCCATCGCAGCGAACGACGGCTTGAGTGCGGCGAGACCTTCCGCCGTGGTCTGCGGGCGCGGGAACTCGTCGTGATCGAGCACGACATTGCCCTCGTCGTCCGTCACCGGAACGAGCGACTTCTTGAAGCGGCCTTCCTGAATCGCGACGGCGGCCTTCTGCTGGCTCTCGAGCCCGGCACGGTCGAGCTCCTCGCGCGTGAAGCCTTCCTTGCTCGCGATCGCGTCGCCGCAGATGCCCTGGTGCGACTGGGGATGATTGATGTTCAGGCGCGCATTGCCCGAGCCCATGCCGAGCGGCGGCTTGCCGCTTTCCATGTCCTCCGCGCCCATCGCGGCAGTGAGGCTCATCATCTCGGTGCCGCCGGCGATGACGCAATCTTCCATGCCGCTCATGATCTGTGCTGCGGCGAAGTTCACCGCCGTGATGCCGCCGCCGCAGAAGCGATCAAGCGTCGTGCCGCTGGCCTTGACGTCATAACCGGCGTCGAGCGCGGCCATGCGGCCCATGTCGCCGCCCTGCTTGCCGCGCTGAGTCGAGGTCGACCAGATAATGTCGTCGACTTCCTCGGTCTTGATGTTGTTGCGCTCTTTCAGCGCCTTGAGCACCGTCGCGGCGAGGTGCTGCGGATGCATGTGCGCCAGCGCGCCCTTGCCCTGCTTGCCGATCCCGCGCGGCGTGCGGACGGCGTCGATGATGTAAGCGTCGGCCATTGCTGAATAACCCCTTCGAAGATGCCAGCCGCGAACGATAGCTTTACCGACGCGGATTTCCGGCATAACCTTCGTTATGGTAGAGGGGATGTCAAGCGTGGAGCCTGCAGTTTCGGTACGGACGGTGCCCCAAACGCGAAGTCCGGACCTGACACCACGCGTCTGGCTGGAGGCTGGCCAGTCGCTGCTGCGTCGCGGCGGATTGCGCGCGCTGAAGCTTCGCCCGCTCGCCGAGGAGCTCAAGGTATCGACCGGCAGCTTCTACCATCACTTCCGCGATTTCGACGATTACCAAGGCAAGCTTGCCGCCTATTTCGCCGAGGATCAGGTCAGCGACCTCATC
This sequence comes from Sphingomonas sp. NBWT7, assembly GCF_014217605.1. Lineage (NCBI taxonomy): Bacteria > Pseudomonadati > Pseudomonadota > Alphaproteobacteria > Sphingomonadales > Sphingomonadaceae > Sphingomonas > Sphingomonas sp. NBWT7. The sequence goes on from NZ_CP043639.1 coordinate 1,204,573, forward strand.
GCCGCGCTGGAACGCGCGACGCCCGATCCCATCGGACGTATCCGGCTGCTCGGGCAGACGGTGCGGCGGCGCGGATCGTCGCGGATCGCGGTGGCGATGCGCGCCTGGGCCGAAAGCGACACGCGCGCACGTGACGCGGTGCAGCGCCACGACGCGCTGATGCTCGATTTCCTCGCGCGAAGCCTGATGGCGACGGGCTTCTCGCGCGAGGAGGCGGAGGTACGCGCCTACGGCCTCATCACGCTGGGGCTGAGCAAGGTCCACGCGCCGCACCTCGACATGGTCAATCTGTTCGACGCGCTGCTCGACATCATGGTCGCGCGTCCGGCGTGCAAGTGAGGGCGATCGTCGCATGAAGGCCCTGGTTGTCTCCGCCCTGTCGCCCGATCTTTCCGGGACCGCGCTCGTCGACGTGCCCGAGCCGGTCGCCTCGCTCGGAAAGGTGCTGATCGCGGTCAAGGCCGCCGCACTCAACTTCCCCGACCTGCTGATGACCAAGGGCGAGTATCAGCTGAAGCCCCCGCTGCCCTTCTTCCCGGGCATGGAGATCGCCGGTGAGGTGATCGATGGCGACGGCTTTACTCCCGGCGAGGCGGTGGTCGCGGGCACGCGATTGGGCGGTTTCGCGGAGCGCGTCAGCGTCGACGCGAACGCCGTGCGGCGCAAGCCCGCGCATCTCTCGTTCGGCGAGGCGGCCGGGGTCGGCGCGGCCTATCTCACCGCCTATGTGGCGCTGGTACGGCTCGCCAAAGTCGAGGCGGACGAGTGGGTGCTGGTGCACGGCGCGACCGGCGGCGTCGGGCTCGCCGCGGTCGATCTGGCCAAGGGTCTCGGCGCGCGCGTGATCGCCACCTCACGCTCGGCGGAGAAGCTCAAGGTAATTGAGGCCGAATACGGCGTCGACGCCTGCCTGCCCGCCCCCGGCTTCCGCGATAGCGTGAAGGAGATTACCGGAGGCGGCGCGGACGTGATCTACGATCCCGTCGGCGGCGACGTGTTCGATGAATCGGTCCGTGCGATCGCGTTCGGCGGGCGGCTGTGCGTCGTCGGCTTCACCTCCGGCCGGATCGCCACCGTTTCTACCAACATGCCGCTGATCAAGGGCTTCTCGGTGATCGGCGTTCGCGCGGGCGAATACGGGCGGCAGTTCCCCGACAAGGGACGTGAGAACCAGCAGGCGATCTGGGACCTGGCGGCCGCGGGCAAGATCAGGCCGCGCGTCCACGCCGAATATACGCTCGACGACTGGCGATCGGCGTTCGACGCGATGGCGCGCAGCGACATGGTGGGCAAGATCGTCCTCGTTCCCTGACGCGAGCGCGCCGAGAGCCGCTTGCCGAAGGCGCGGCAACGCCGCAATATCACCGCGAATGCGCCGGGCGACACGGCGCCAGCACGATTTGGAGAGCAGCATGGCCGGGTTCGATTACGTCATCATCGGCGGAGGTTCGGCAGGGTGCACGCTCGCCGCGCGCCTCAGCGAGGATCCCGCGGTCAGCGTGTGCCTGCTCGAGGCGGGCGGCGCCAACAAGGAGATGCTGGTGCGCATGCCCGCCGGCGTCGGCAGCCTGATCAAGGCCAAAGGCAAGCACAATTGGGGGTTCTGGACGCAGCCCGAGCCGCACCTCGACAACCGTCGCTTGTGGTGGCCGCGCGGGCGCGGACTCGGTGGCTCTTCGTCGATCAACGGCATGGTTTACACCCGTGGGCATCCGCAGGATTTCGACGAGTGGCGCCAGCTGGGACTCAGCGGCTGGTCGTGGGACGACGTGCTGCCCTATTTCCGCAGGCTCGAAGGCCACCACCGCGCCGATCCGCTGCACGGTGCCGAGGGGCCGCTGACGATTTCCGGTGGGGAGAGCGACAGCCCGTTCCACGACGCGCTGATCGAGGCCGGGCGGCAGGCGGGCTATCCGGTGACGGAAAATTTCAACGGCGCCAGCCAGGAAGGCTTCGGCCGCTACGACCTGACGATTGCCAACGGCCAGCGCTGGTCGACCGCGGCGGCCTATCTGCGCCCGGTCGAGCATCGCGCGAACCTCACAGTCATCACCGATGCGCGCACGATGCGGATCGTGGTGAGCGGCGGGCGCGCTGCGGCCGTCGACTATATCAGGAACAATCGGATCGAGCGCGTCGAGGTCGACGGCGAGGCGCTGCTGTGCGCGGGCGCGGTGCAGAGCCCGCATATTCTCCAGCTGTCGGGCATCGGCGCCGCGGCGGCGCTGAAGGAAGCCGGCGTCCAGCCGGTGCACGACCTTCCCGGTGTCGGCGAGAACCTGCAGGACCATCTCGACATCATCATGAGCTGGCACAGCCGCGGGCTGATGACGGCCTTCTCCTCGACCAAGGGCCTGCGCCAGCTGCGCGTCGGGATCGAATATCTGACGCGCGGCACCGGGCTCGGGCGGCAGCAGTTCCTCGAATCGGGCGCGTTCATCAGCTCGCGCGAGGGGCTGTCGCGTCCTGACGTGCAGATCCACGGCGTCCTCGCGATCATGAAGGATCACGGCAAGACGCGCGTCGCCGCCGACGGCTTCTCGCTCCATCTGTGTCAGCTGCGCCCGGAGAGCCGCGGCCGTATCGCGCTTGGCTCCGCCGATCCCACCGCCGATCCGCTGATCTACGCCAATTACCTCGCGAGCGAAGTCGACCGACGCGTGATGCGCGACTGCGTCCACATCGGCCGCGAAGTCGCCTACCAGGCGGCGCTCGATCCGTATCGCGGCGACGAAATCGCGCCGGGCCGCGCGGTGCAGAGCGATGCCGAGATCGACGCCTGGGTCCGCGCCAATGCCGAGACGATCTACCACCCCGTCGGTACGTGCAAGATGGGCGCCGACGGCGACACGATGGCGGTGGTCGACGAGCGGCTGCGCGTGCGCGGGATCGCTGGCCTACGCGTCGTCGACGCCTCGGTGATGCCGACGCTGGTCGGGTCGAACACCAACGCGCCGACGATCATGATTGCGGAGAAGGCGGCCGACCTGATTCGCGGCACCGCGCCGGCGACGGCGCTGGCGGCGTAGGGACGGCCAGCGGCGCGGCCCGCGCGGCCGCGCCGTCGCTCAGCCTGCCGGGTCGAGGATCGCGCGCAACCGATCGCTGACCGCGCCGCTCGGATACGGCTTCTGCAACACCTGATCCTCGGGCACGTGCGCCAGCGCGGCGAGATCGGCGTAGCCCGTCACGAAGATAACCGGCAGCGCGGGATAGCGGCGGCGCGCCTGCTCGGCAAACTGCGCGCCGTTCATCCCCGGCATCGCGAAATCGGCGACGACTGCCGCGATCGGCTCGGCCGCGAGCGTCTCGAGCGCGGCGGGCCCGTCCGCCGCCTCGATCACCCGGCACCCCGCCTCGCGCAGCTCGTCCGCAGTAACGCCGCGCACCCCGTCGTCGTCGTCGAGTACCAGGATCGTGCGCCCCGCGATCGATCCGCTGCGCGGCGATGCCGCAGGCGCCTGGTCGCGCGCACCGGCCAGCACTTCGGCACGCGGCAAATACACGCTGACGATCGTTCCCTCGCCGGGCGTCGTATCGATCCGCACGCCCCCGCCCGATTGCTTGGCGAAGCCGTAGACCTGCGCGAGGCCAAGCCCCGATCCCTTGCCGACCTCCTTGGTGGTGAAGAAAGGCTCGAACACCTTGTTACGGATCTCCTCGGTCATCCCGCTGCCGGTGTCGATCACCGACACCGCGACATAGTCGCCGGCTGCTGGTTCCTCCGATCGCTCGGGATCGCCCAGCGTCACGTTGCGGGTCGTGACGCGCAGCGTGCCACCGCCCTCCATCGCGTCGCGCGCGTTGATCGCGAGATTGAGGATGATGAGCTCGATCTGCGTCGGATCGACCAGCGCCGGCCACACGTCGTAGCCGAGCTCGGTCTCCACCGCGACCGCCCCGCCCAGCGTGCTCTGCAACAGGTCGCGCATGTTGGCGACAATCTCGTTGAGCGACACGGCACGCGCTTCGAGCCGCTGCCGACGCGAAAAGGCGAGCAGCTGCCCGGTCAGCCGCGCGCCGCGCTCCGCCGCAGCGCGCACGTGCTCGAGCCGCTGGCGCGTCTTGTCGTCGATCCCGGCGCGATCGACCGTTCGTTCGATCAGGGCAAGATTGCCGAGCACCACCGTCAGCAGATTGTTGAAATCGTGCGCCACCCCCGACGTCAGCTGGCCGACCGCTTCCAGCCGCTGCATCTGCGCCAGCGTTGCCTCCACCCGCTCGCGCTCGCTGATCTGCTCGGTCAGCTCGGCGGTACGCTCGGCGACGCGCCGCTCCAGCGCCTCGCCTGCAGCGTGCGCATCGGTCACGTCGACGCCGCACCCGACGAAGCCCTCGAAATTCGCGCCCCAGCGTCGCGGCCGCCCCTCAACGTGAAACCAGCGGACGTTGCCATCGGCGTCGCACAGGCGGACATCGCGCGAAAAGCTGCGCGCCTCGGATAGCCGCCGCCGGCCGAACTCGGCAAAAGCCATCACGTCGTCGGGATGAACGACGCGGCGCCACCCACCCGCCAGCATCGTCTCCGGCGCCTGCCCCAGCAATGTCTCGAACCCGCGGCTGGCGAACAGGAGGCGCCCTTCGGCATCGTTGATCCAAACCAGCGCGGGCAGGCTGTCGGCAAGCGTGCGGAAGCGCTCCTCGCTCTCGCGCAGCTCGTCGGCCTGGCGCTTGCGATCGGTGACGTCGGTGCCCTCGACGAAGATCGCGGTGATCGCGCCGTTCACGTCGCGCACCGGCTGGTAGATGAAGTCGACGAAATGCTGTTCGTCAGGCGCATGGTCGCCGCGCCACAGCCGCACGGAGACGTTCTCGCCGCGATAGGCCTCGCCGCTTGCCACCACGGTATCGAGCAGGGTCATGAAATTCTGCGAAACGAGTTCGGGCAGCGCCTCCGGCACGGTAAGCCCGATCAGGTCGCGGCCGCCGACCAGCTGCTGGAACGAGGCATTGACCAGTTCGAAGACGTGCCCCGGCTGGCGCAGAACGGCCATGAAGCTCGGCGCCTGATCGAACATCTCTGCGAGCCGCGCGCGCTCCTCCGCCAGCTGGCGAGCGGCCCGCACGCGTGTCGTCGTCTCGGCGACGATGCACAGCACCCCGCCGACCGTGCCGTCCGCCGTTCGCACCGGCGAATAGGAGATGTCGAAATACACTTCCTCGCCGTAGCCGGCACGCTCGATGTAGAAGGGCCGGTCCTTCGCGCTGTACGTTTCGCCCGTTTCCCGCACGTGCCGCAGCAGCGGCTCCAGATCGTCCCATAATTCGGACCACGATTCGCGCGCCGGCCGACCGAGCGCCGCGGGATGCTTGCTGCCGATCGTCGGGGCATAGGCATCGTTGTACAGCGCGACCTGCTCGTCGCCCCAGAACAGCACGATCTCCGCACTCGCCGGCAGCAGCAGGCTAACCGCGCTTAGCAGCGCCTCGGACCATCCATCCGGCGGGCCGAGCGGCGACGTCGACCAATCGTACGACATGATCCGGTTGCCCATGTCGCCGCCGCCGGCAAACAAAGCGGCCAGCCGGCCGTTGTCGGGTTGCGGATCAACCATTTCGCGTTGCGTAAACCACTAACGGGGTGGCGCAAGGCCGGATCGTTGGCGTGAAGATGAAACAGGAGCTAACACGCACGCCATGAACGCTCGTTTCGGTTCGATCCACCACCATCGGATGCTGCGCGTCGCGGCGGCGACCCCCGTTGCCAGCGTTGGTGACACCGCCGCCAACGCCGAGCAGACGATCGCGCTCGCGCGTCGCGCAGACGCCGAGGCGGTCGATCTCGTCGTCTTTCCCGAACTCAACGTCACGTCCTACGCGATCGACGATCTTCACCTGCAGACCGCGCAGCAGCAGGCGACGGCCGACGCTCTGACAACGATCGCCGGGGAGAGCGAGAGCCTGCGCCCCGTGCTGGTCGTCGGCGCGGCGCTGCCGCGCGCGGGCCGGCTGTACAATTGCGCGGTGGTGATCGCGCGCGGGCGGATCCTAGGCGTCGTGCCCAAGACGTTCCTGCCCAACTACCGCGAATATTACGAGAAGCGCTGGTTCGCGAGCGGCGCCGGCCTGACGGGTCTGTCGATCGAGATCGCCAGGCAGACGGTGCCGTTTGGCGTCGACCAGATCTTCGCCGCGCGCGATCTGCCGCACTTCGTCTTCCACGCGGAGATCTGCGAGGATTACTGGTCCCCCACCCCGCCCTCGACCGCAGGCGCACTCGCCGGCGCGCTCATCTGCTGCAACTTGTCTGCGTCGAACGTCGTCATCGGCAAGTCGCGTGAGCGCATGATGCTCTCCGCGGCGCAGTCCGCCCGCGCCGTCTGCGCCTATGTCTATGCCGCCGCCGGACCGGGCGAAAGCACCACCGATCTCGCGTGGGACGGACAGGGATCGGTGCACGAACTCGGCGAGCTGCTCGCCGAATCGTCGCGCTTCGGGCTCGATCCCGAACTCGTCGTCGCCGACGTCGATTGCGAGCGGCTGGCGCAGGAGCGGATGCGCAACGGCACTTTCGGCGATGCGGCGACGTTCGCCGGCCATCCCGAGACGCGCTTCCGCCGCACCGTGTTCGATCACCAACCCGATTTCGCCGATGTCGGGCTGAAGCGCGCGATCCGCCGTTTCCCGTTCGTGCCGGATACGCCCGCCCGGCTCGACGAGGACTGCTACGAGGCGTTCAACATCCAGGTCGAAGGGCTGCTCAAGCGTCTCGCCGCGACGGGGGTCGAACGGCTAGTGATCGGCGTCTCGGGCGGGCTCGATTCGACGCACGCGCTGATCGTCGCCGCGAAGGCACTCGACCGGCTTGGCCGCCCGCGCTCCGACATTCTCGGCATCACCCTGCCGGGCTTCGCGACGAGCGACGATACCAAAGGCAATGCCTGGAAGCTGATGCGCGCGCTCGGCATCACCGCGGAGGAGATCGATATCCGCCCCGCCGCGCGGATGATGCTGGAGGGTATGAAACACCCGTTCGCCAGCGGCGAACCGGTGTACGACGTTACGTTCGAGAACGTGCAGGCGGGTCTGCGCACAGACTATCTGTTCCGCATCGCCAACCAGCGCAACGGCCTCGTCGTCGGCACCGGCGATCTCAGTGAACTCGCGCTCGGCTGGTGTACCTATGGCGTCGGCGATCACATGAGCCACTATGGCGTCAACGCCGGTGTGCCCAAGACGCTGATCCAGTTCCTGATTCGCTGGTGCATCGCCACCGACCAGTATGATCGCGAGACCGACACCGTACTCGACGCGATCCTGTCGACGGAGATCTCGCCCGAGCTCGTCCCGGCCGACGCGAGCGGCGCGATCCAGAGCACCGAAGCGAAGATCGGGCCCTATGCGCTCAACGATTTCTTCGCGCACTACGTGCTGCGCCACGGCCTTGCGCCATCGAAGATCCTGTTCCTCGCCTGGCACGCCTGGCACGATATCGACACCGGCCGCTGGCCGATCGGCTATCCCGACGCGGCGCAGACTGCGTACGATCGCGACACGATCAGGGCGTGGCTCGAGAAGTTCCTGTGGCGCTTCTTTCAGATCAGCCAGTTCAAGCGATCCGCCTTGCCCAACAGCCCCAAGGTCTCCGCCGGCGGCGCGGTATCGCCGCGCGGGGACTGGCGCGCGCCGTCGGACGGCTCGGCCGACGTGTGGCTGGCCGAACTGGCCGCAAACGGGCCCTGAATTGCCCCCCTTCCGAAACCGGCTGTTTACTGTATCGGGTTAAGCGGGCGCGATGGGAAGGCGCAGCAATCGGCGGAATGGAGCGGCATTTGCTACGGGCGTCGCCTATTTCCTCGCCTGTGCGCTGACGATCAGGCTGACCCGCTTCGAAGGCGGCGTCGCCTTCATGTGGATCGCCAATGGCCTGCTGACGGCGCGACTGACGACGCTGATGCCGCGCAACTGGGCCGCCCCGCTTGCCGCCTGCTTCGTGGCAAGCGTGCTGGCGACCGCGACGCTTGGCCTTGGCGCCGCGCTGGCCGTGCCGCTAGGTGTCGTAAATGTCGGCGAGAGCGCACTGGGGGCAGTGCTGCTCCATCGCTACGTCGGGCGGCACAGCGGGCTCGACTCGCACCGGTGGCTGATCATCTTCGTACTGGCGACGGGCATCGCGGCGCCCGCGGCCGGCGCGATCGTCGCCGGCGCATCGATCAGCGCGTTGAGCGATCACTCGTTCGTCGCCGCCGCGCTTCAATGGTATAACGGACACGCGCTCGGCACCCTCGCCTTCATGCCGATCTTCATGCTGGTCATGCGCGGCGAAGCATGGCGACTGATCAGGCGGATGCGCCGCGCCAAACTTATCGAATTGGCGACGCTGATGGGGCTCATCACACTCGTCGCGATCGCTACCTTCTCACAGACGCGTTTTCCGCTTCTGTTCCTGCCGCTGCTGCCGATCGTGCTCGCCACCTTCCGCGGCGGCGCGCTATCGACGGCTGCGTCGATCGTCATCGTCGCGATCATCGGCGCGGTGCTGACGGTGCGCGGCTACGGTCCGATCGCGCTGATGGATGGATCGATCGGCGAGCGGATGCAGTTCTTCCAGCTCTATCTCGCCTGCGCGATGCTCACCGTGCTTCCGGCGAATGCGGAGCTCCAGCGCCGCAGCGAGCTGTTCCGCCAGCTGCGCGACAGCGAGGCGCGCTACCGCCTCGTCACCGACAGCTCGACCGACATTATCCTCAACGTCGATTGCGATGGGCGGCTGCGCTTCGTGTCGTCCTCGGTCCATCAGCTCGCAGGCCAGCGCGCCGAGACACTGATCGGCCGGCCGCTGACCGAACTCGTCCATCCGGACGACGCCGATCGCGCGATGGCGACGCTGCGCAGCGTGCTCGACGATCCAACCGCCGTGTCGGTCAACGAATATCGCGGGCGGACGGCAAGCGGCGACAGCCGCTGGTTCGAATCGCAGAGCCGGGCGGTGATGGATGAGGAGGGAAATGTCACCGGGCTCGTCAGCGCCATTCGTGAGGTGACGCGCCGCCGCCAGCACGAAGAGCGCCTCGCCGAAGCCGCGCTCACCGATCCGCTTACCGGGCTCGTCAACCGCCGGGGCATCGAGCATGAGCTGACGCGGCTGCTGGCGAGCAGCGACGGCGGCTGCGTCGCGCTGTTCGATCTCGATCACTTCAAGCGCGTGAACGACACCTACGGCCATTTCGCCGGCGATGAGGTGCTGCGCCGTTTTGCCGTCGTTGCGCGATCGAGCCTGCGCGATCAGGATCTGATCGGACGGCTGGGGGGCGAGGAATTCGCGGTGCTGCTGCCCGATGCGACGATCGAGCAGGCGCGGCTCGTCTGCGACCGTCTCCGCCAGGCGATCGGCGACGCGCGTATCAAGGTCGGCGACGCGCAGATCGGCGTGACGGTGAGCGGCGGCGTCGTCACCTATCTCCGCCACGAAGCGCCCGAAGACGTGCTCCACGCCGCCGACGTCGCGCTGTACCGTGCCAAGCACGCCGGCCGCGACCAGCTCGCGCTCGCCGCCTGACCGATCGCGCTTGCCGACGCAGGTGCCGGGCGACACAAGGGCGGCAACCAGAACGGCAGGAGAGCAGAACGTGAGCGAGGGCGAACCGGAGATCCACGAACTGAGCCGGACGCTCGGTCTCGTTCGCATCGTCGAGATGGACCCGGCCGGTCGCGCACGGCTCGAATATCGCGCGGGCATGCACATGTGCCACTCGGGCGGCGTCGTCCAGGGCGGCTTTGTCAGCGGCTGGATCGACGCTGCGATGGCCCATGCCGCGATCGCGATGGGCGGACCCGACGTTTCGCCGATGACGCTCGAGCTCAAGGTCAGCTATTTCGCCCCCGCGCGCGCCGGTTTGGTCGTTGCCGAAGGCTGGGTCGAACGGCGCGGCCGCAGCACCTGCTTCTTCGAGGGGCGGTTGCTCGACGAGGGCGGCAAGGTCCTCGCCAAGGCAAGCTCGACGCTGATGCTCGCGCAGCGCGACCGCGTCGAACAGGCCGCCAAGGCCGCCACGCAGGGCTGAACGGCGCGGCTCTTAGGCGTTGCGCGCGACCAGTCCGCCGTCGACCGGGATGATCGCGCCGGTGACGAAGCCCGCCGCCGGCGCGCACAGGCTCGCCGTCATGAACGCCACCTCCTCGGGCAGGCCGTAGCGGCGCAGCGCGGTGCGACGCGCGGCATAAACCTGCTTCGCCTCGTCGGGGATTCCCTGCGTCATCCCCGTCTCGATCGGTCCCGGGCAAATGCAATTGACCGTGATGCCCGATTTGCCGAGTTCCACCGCCAAGCTACGCGTTAGCCCGATCACCCCCGCCTTCGCCGCGGAATAAGCGCTGAACCCCGATGTCGCGCCCAGCCCCTCGGTCGACGCGATATTGACGATGCGCGGGTGCGCGGCGCGACGCAGGTGCGGCAACGCAGCGCGGATCAGCCGCTGGTGCGCGGTCAGCAGCACCGAAATGTGCCGATCCCACTGCGCGTCATAGCCGGCGTCGTCGACCGGCAAATTCGCCGAGATGCCGGCGTTGTTGACGATCACCGAAAGGTCACCGAACGCCGCGGCGCTCTCCTCGACCACGCGCGCGATCGCTGCCGCATCGCCGACGTCGAGCGACCAGGCCTGTGCACGCAACCCCTCGCCCGCGATCTCGTCGACCACCGCCTGCGCGGCGTCCTGCGACACGTCGGTGACGGCGACGGCGGCACCCGCGCGGGCAAGAAGGATCGCGGTCGCGCGGCCCATGCCGCTCGCGGCGCCGGTGACGATCGCACCCGCCCCGTCGAGCCGCGCCGTTACCTGGGGAATCGGCCGCATCGTCTCTCTCCTGTCGAATCGCTGTTTGCCGTAGCGTAAGCGAAATGCCGACAGGCGGAAACGCGCGATCCGCGACGGGACAGCGCGAGCCGGGGGTGACCGATCAGATGATCCCGCCGCCCAGCATCAGCCGCAGCGTGAAGATCACGATCAGAACGAGATTGAGGTTGCGCCCGGCGTTCGAGGCCGACAGCGCGCCGACCGCGGCCCCCACGATGCCGATCGGAATGACCAGCCAGTTGAGCCACCCCAGCAGCGGCACGAATGCAATCAGCCCCGCCGCCAGCGTGATGAGACCGATCAGGATCGAAGCGATATTCAACATGCCACCAACATGGGTCAGCACCCGGTGTATTGCAACAGTGAGACACACATCGTCACGGCGCGAACGCGTCGTGTGGCGGCGCACGCTTCCTTAACGGCTGGCGCTGCATGAAACGCCGGCAAGTGAATCAGGGGGATAGAAGATGATCGGGCTGGTTCGCGCGGTGCCGCTGCTCGCGTTTGCACTCGCCGCAGCAAGCTGCGGCAAGGCGCCGGACGAAGACGCGTCGATCGCCGATCTCGACAATGCGCTGGCACAGGTGAACGGTGCGGCGAGCGCGAACGATCCCGTGCTGCAAAGCGCGCTCAAGGATCAGATCATGGTCGATCCGGCGCTGGTGCAGCAGGCGAATGCCGACACCGTCCGCCCCCCGATGCAGCCCGAGAGCGGCGCGGTGCCGCCTGACGGGATCGCTGGGGCGGCGATGAAGGGCGAGAAGGACGACGTTCGTCCCGCCCCGCCGCCGGGCGAATGCAAGCAGTGCGCAAGTGCACGCCAGGTGCTCAGCCGCGGCGCGCAGGCGGCGGCGCAGGGCCGATCGGCGAATTGCGCCGGCAGCGTGGCCTATTCGGCCGGCTGGGCGAACCGCCTGCCGGCAGGCGTGCCGCTCTATCCCGATGCGCGCGTCGCCGAGGCGGCGGGCGTGGACGGCGACGGCTGCGCGCTGCGCGTCGTCAGCTTCGCCAGCGCCGCGCCGCCGCAGCGACTGCTCGACTGGTATTTCACCAAGGCGTCGGACAGTGGCTATCGCGCCGAGCACGCCGCGCGCGGCGGCGAGCACGTCCTCGGCGGCACCAAGAGCGGCGGCGCCTTCCTGCTGACGGTGAAGCCACGCAGGGACGGCGGCAGTGATGTGGACCTGATGGCCGACGGCGGCGCCTGACACCTTTCGCCGGCGCGCGCGACGCTCTAGGGCGAGCGCCATGAATTCGATGTTTCTGGTGATGGCGGGCGGCACGATCGGCGCGGCTTTGCGACATCTCGCCGGCCGGCTTGCCCTTTCCGCACTTGGCCCGGCGTGGCCATGGGGGACGCTGTTCGTCAACCTCCTCGGCGGGCTGCTGATGGGCGTGCTCGCCGGCATGCTCGCCCGCCTGCCGTCGGGTGAGGCGGCCCGCCTGTTCCTAGGCACTGGGCTCCTCGGCGGCTTCACCACCTTCTCAGCCTTCTCGCTCGACACGGTGCTGATGATTGAACGTGGGGCATGGATCGCCGCGCTCGGCTACGTTTTCCTCTCGGTGGTCGGCGCGATCGCCGCGCTCGCCGCCGGGCTCGGTCTCGTCCGGAGCTTCGCATGACCGACACGGTTCGCCAGTTCACCGTCGCTTCGGACGACGACGGCATCCGCATCGACCGCTGGTGCAAGCGGCACCTGCCGGAGACGAGCTTCACCACTGTCGCCAAATGGGCACGCACCGGCCAGCTGCGCCTCGACGGCGCGCGTGTGGGCCCAGGTGACCGTGTCGTTGCGGGGCAGACGCTTCGCCTGCCGCCCGAAGAGGCGCCGCGGGTCGAGGCGCGGCCCAAGCGCGTCCGTCCGCCGCTCAGCGACGACGAGATTGATTTCGCGCGCGACATGGTGATCCACCGCGATCCCGCGGCGATCGTCATCAACAAGCCGCCGGGGCTCGCGACGCAAGGCGGCACCAAGACGACCGCACATGTCGACGGCCTGCTTGACGCGCTCCAGTTCGAGGCGGAGGGCCGGCCCAAGCTAGTCCACCGGCTCGACAAGGATACCTCGGGGGCGCTGCTGATCGCGCGGAGCGCTCGCGCCGCAGGCTTTTTCGCCAAGGCGTTCTCGAGCCGCAGCGCGAAGAAGGTGTACTGGGCGCTGGTCGTCGGCGTGCCGTCGATCGAGGACGGCACCGTCGATCTACCCATAGCCAAGCAGCCCGGCACCGGCGGCGAGAAGATGCACGTCGACGAGGAGAATGGGCTACCCTCGCGCAGCCGCTACCGCGTGATCGAGCGCGCCGGCAATCGTACTGCCTGGGTCGAGCTGCAGCCGTTCACCGGCCGTACCCACCAGTTGCGCGTTCACATGGCGGCGATCGGCCACCCGATCGTCGGTGACGGCAAATACGGCGGCGCGGCCGCGTTCCTCACCGGCGGGATCAGCCGCAAGATGCACTTGCATGCCCGCCGCATCCGCGCTGACCATCCAGACGATGGCGTCGTCGACGTCACCGCGCCGTTGCCCGCACATTTCGCCGAAAGCCTCGCCAGCCTTGGCTTCGAGGAAGCCGCCGCCGACCGGCTGCCGCCCGACAGCAAGCCACCGATCACGCGCGAGGTGCAGAAGGCACAGGCGCGTGCGCACGCCAAGCAGGTACGCAAGGGCCGCCGCGGCGAGCGCCGCGGGCGCGGCGCCGCCGACTCAGAACGGCAGCGGTAGCAACGATACGCCCAGCGTATCGCCGACGGCATGGGCGAATAGCACCATCGATCCGCCGGCGGTAAGCCCGCACAGGACGTACCCTAGATATTGCATGATCGGCGGGTTCGGGCGGCGAAGTTTCGCGTTGCGCGACGCCCCCGAAAAAATGAAGCTCACCAATAAACCGTACACAAACACCGCTGCGCCAGCCATCGCCGTTCCGTTCTCCGAACCATCTGGTTTCTGGAGGCCTGCCCCCCCGGGCCGCTCTCGCTATTCACTGGCGTAAACCATATCTCTTATGCGTAACCAAGTGGTTGATCCGCATTTGGCCCCGTTTCGGCATCACTTTGTCGTGGCTGGCATGCGGCGGCCGGAAACGCCATATCGCCCGCGATGAATGGTGATCCCGCCCGATCGCGCTGGCTCGCGCTGGTGCTCGTCCGTCTCGTCGCCGCAAGCGTAGCGGTGCTCGGCATCCTGCTCCTCGCGAATGGCGCGGAACTGTCGCGCAAGCTGCTCGGCGGCGCGATCGTCGTCGTCGCTTTGTGGACGATGGCGATCGTGCCGCGCGCGCTCGCCCACCGCTGGCGGAGCCTGGTCGAATGAAGCGTTTCTGGCAATCGGTAACGATCGACGCCGATCGCGTCGTCCGGCTCGACGACCGTCCCGTGCGCACGCCGGGTCGCGTGCTGCTTGCGCTGCCCGCCATCGCGCTTGCCGAGGCGATCGCGGAGGAATGGCGCAGCATTACCGAGACGATCGATCCACGCGCCATGCCGCTCACTGGCCTCGCCAATGCTGCGATCGATCGCGTCGCGCCCGATCCTGCCGCCTTCGCCCGTGGCATCGCCGCCTATGCGGAGAGCGATCTGCTCGCCTATCGCGCCGAGTCGCCGGCCGAACTCATTGCGCGCGAGGCCGCGGCATGGGATCCGCCGCTCGCCTGGGCCGAGGCGCGATACGACGTGCATTTCGTGCGCGTCACCGGCATCGTCTACCAACCGCAGCCGGCCGAGACGATCGCCCGGCTGCACGAGGCGGTTGCCAGCCGCGATGCCTTTGCGATGGTCGCGCTCCAGCCACTCGTCACGATTAGCGGCACGCTGGTCGGGTCGCTGATGCTTGCGGAGGGTGCGATCGACGCCGACGCGCTGTGGCAGGCGGTAACGGTGGACGAGACATGGCAGGCCGAACAATGGGGCGAAGACGCGGAGGCGAGCGCGGCACGTGCCGGGCGGCGTCGCGAGTTCGACGCGGCGGTGCGCTTCCTGTCGCTGCTGGCGTAGCCGCTACTTAAGCAGGCTGCGGATGAAGCCGATGATGCCCGTCTGCCGCGAACGCTTGAGCCGCTCGGCCGCCAGGATCGTGCGCACGTGCGCGAAACACTGGTCGAGATCGTCGTTCACCAAGACATAGTCGTAGCCGTCCCAGTGGCTCACCTCGTTCGCCGCGCGCGCCATCCGCGCGTCGATCACCTGCATGCTGTCGGTCGCGCGTTTCTCGAGCCGGTCGCGAAGGATCGCCATCGACGGCGGCAGGATGAACACGCGCACCACGTCGCCGCCGGCCAGCTGGTGCAGCTGCTGCGCGCCCTGCCAGTCGATGTCGAACAGGATGTCGTGCCCCTCGCTCAACGTATGGAACACGTCGGACTTCGGCGTGCCGTAACGGTTGTCGAAGACGTGCGCCCACTCGAGGAACTCGTGGTTCGCGACCATCTCGCGGAATCGCTCGAGCGAGACAAAATGATAGTCGCGGCCATCCACCTCGCCCGGCCTAATCGGCCGCGTCGTGTAACTCACCGACATCGACAGCTCGTCCTCGGCGGCGAGGAGCTTCTTCGCGATCGTCGACTTTCCCGCCCCCGACGGCGAGGACAGTACGAACAAGACGCCGCGGCGGCGCATGCCGTGCGGATCGGACGGGGTGGAGGCGACCATGCGCGCTAGTGCCGCGCGCATGGCCGAAGCGTCAAGGCAGCTATTGCCTCTTCACGCGCCTCAGTAGCGTGACGTGGTGCCCGCGACGGTCTGCGACGCCTTGTGGCGATCGTACATCTTCTTGGCGAGATAGCCGCCGCCCAGGATCAGCCCGAGCGGGCCGGTACGCGTTGCGGCTCGCGCCGCCAGCATGCCGATCGCCGCACCTTTGAGACCGCCGCGACCGCGACGCTCGGTCATTTCCTTGCCGACGAGGCCACCGATGATGCTGCGAAGCATGTATATGTTCCTTTCGTTGCGTCGGCTCAACAAGCCGCAGCAATTCAGGTTCCAAGCATCGCGTCGGGGCGCACGACACGGTCAAAGGTCGCTTCATCGACCAGACCAAGCGCCACCCCCGCCTCGCGCAGCGTCAGCCCCTCGGCATGTGCGTGCTTGGCGATCTTGGCGGCACTGTCGTAGCCGATCTCGGGCGCGAGCGCGGTGACGAGCATCAGCGATCGATCGAGCAGGTCGGCGATGCGCCGCTCGTCTGCCTCCAGTCCGTCGATGCAGCGCGCGGCAAAGCTTTCCGTCGCCACCGCCAGCAGGTCGATCGAGCGCAGCACCGCCGCGCCGATCATCGGCTTGAATACGTTGAGCTCGAGATGCCCCTGCAACCCGCCGACGGTGATCGCGGCGTGATTGCCGATCACCTGCGCCGCCACCATCGTCAGCATCTCGACCTGCGTCGGATTGACCTTGCCCGGCATGATCGAGCTGCCCGGCTCGTTCGCCGGCAGCACCAGCTCGCCGATGCCGCAGCGTGGGCCCGAGCCGAGCAGCCGCACGTCGTTGGCGATCTTGGTCAGCGCCACCGCCAGCGTGTTGAGCGTCCCCGAAAGGTCAACCAGCGGATCGTTGGAAGCGAGCGCCTCGAACGCATTCTCCGCCGGGGCGAACGGCACCCCGGTGATCGCGGACAGCTCGGCGCAGAAGTCACGCGCGAACTTGGGCGGCGCGTTCAGCCCGGTGCCGACCGCGGTGCCGCCCTGCGCCACACGCTGCGTGCCCTGCTCCACCGCCGGCTCAATGCGTCGGCGGCAGCGATCGAGCTGGTTGGCATAGCCCGAGAACTCCTGCCCGAGCGTCAGCGGCGTCGCATCCTGCAGATGCGTGCGGCCGATTTTTACTATGCCGCTCCACGCTTGCGCCTTCGCGTCGAGCGCGGCGTGCAGCCGGTCGAGCGCGGGCAGCAGGCGCTGGCGGACGGCGAGCGTCGCAGCGATATGCAATGCGGTCGGGAACGAATCGTTCGAGGATTGCCCGCGGTTGACGTCGTCGTTGGGATGGACCGGCGTTTTGCCGCCGCGCGTGCCAGTCAGCGCCTCGTTGGCGCGTCCCGCGATCACCTCGTTGACGTTCATGTTGCTCTGCGTGCCGCTGCCCGTCTGCCAGATGACGAGCGGAAACTGGTCGTCGAGCGCCCCCGCCGCGACCTCCGCCGCGGCCGCCTCGATCGCCGCCGCCTTCGTCTCCTCCAGCCCGTGCCGCCGGTTCACCCGCGCCGCGGCCTGCTTCACCAGCGCGAGCGCGTGGACGATGCCGATCGGCATTCGCTCGCTGGGCGGAAAGGGAAAGTTCTCGATCGATCGCTGCGTCTGCGCGCCCCAATAAGCGGCGGCGGGAACCTCGATCGGGCCGATCGAGTCGGTTTCAGTGCGCGTGTCGGTCATGCCGACTAGCTGGGGATGCGACGCACCCGAGTAAATGGTCGACGCCCGCGGCGGCGAACCGTTCGCCACCGCACACCGATCGAAACTAACGTTACTTCTTGCGCTTGAAATCCACGCTGACGACGTTCGAGCCGTCCTCAGCGGGCTGGCTCGGCGTCCCGTCATTCTCTGCCGAATCGTGCGGTCCGGGGCCGTCACCCGGTCCCTCCTGCGCCTGGAAGCGCAGCTCGAAATTGACCGACGGATCGTGGAAGCCGGTGATCGCCGAATAGGGAATGACGAGCTTCGAGGGCACCTGGTTGAAGCTGAGCCCGACCGAGAAGCGCTGATCGTCGACGGTCAGATCCCAGTAGCGGTTCTGCAGCACGATCGTCATTTCGTCCGGAAAGCGCTCGATCAGCCGCTGCGGAATGTCGACGCCCGACGCCTGCGTCTTGAAGGTGATGTAGAAATGATGCTCGCCAGGCAGCGCGCCGCCCTCGGCGACCGACCCGAGCACACGGCCGACCACGGCGCGCAGCGCCTCCTGCACGATCTCGTCGTACGGAATCAGGCTATCGATTGAATGATCGTCCATCCGCGCCATGGGTAACGGCACGCCGCGCGCGGTCAAGATTGCATGAAATACCCGCTCCGCTATGTGCCCGCCGATGCGCACCGCCACCATCCGCCGCGATACCAGCGAGACCAGGATCGCCGTCACCGTCAACCTCGACGGCACCGGGGCCTATCGCGTGTCGACCGGCGTCGGCTTCTTCGATCACATGCTGGAACAGCTGTCGCGCCACTCGCTGATCGATCTCGACGTCGAGACCAAGGGCGATCTGCATATCGATCAGCATCATACGATCGAGGATACCGGCATCGCGATCGGCGAGGCGATCGCGCGCGCGCTCGGCGACAAGCGCGGCATCCGCCGCTATGGCGACGCGCTGTCGCCGATGGACGAGACTCTGACACGCGTCGCGCTCGACATTTCCGGCCGCCCCTGGCTCGTCTGGAAGACCGAGTTCAGCCAGAAGCGGCTCGGCGAAATGGACACCGAGATGTTCAAACACTGGTTCCACAGCTTCGCGCAAGCCGCTGGAATCACGCTGCATGTCGAGACGCTGCACGGCGAGAACAATCACCATATCGCCGAGAGCGCGTTCAAGGGGCTCGCCCGCGCGCTGCGCCAGGCGGTCGAGATCGATCCGCGCAAGGCGGACGCGATCCCCTCTACCAAGGGCGTTCTGTGACGCTGGCACTGGTCGACATCCAGTCGGGTAATCTCCACTCGGTCGAGAACGCGCTGCGTGCCGCCGGCGCCGTCGACATCGTCGTGACCGCGGACCCGGCTGTGATCGAGGGGGCCGATCGCATCGTGCTGCCCGGCGTCGGGGCGTTCGGCGCGTGCGCCGCCAATTTGCGCGCGGTCGACGGGCTCGAGGCCGCGCTGCGCCGTCGCGTGCTCGACGAGCGCGCGCCGTTCCTCGGCATCTGCGTCGGCATGCAGTTGCTCGCCGAGCGCGGTGAGGAGCTGGGGCAGCATCGCGGGCTCGGCTGGATCGCCGGCACCGTGCGTTGGATCGATCCCGCCGGCAGCGACGCCAAGGTGCCGCACATGGGCTGGAACGACGTCACCCCGCTCGTCGATCATCCGCTGATTGCGCGCGGCGAGGCGTATTTTCTCCATAGCTACGCTTTCGAGAGCGACGGCGAGGGAGAGAACGTGATCGCGCGCACCGACCACGCCGGCCTGGTGACCGCCGCGATCGGCCGCGACAATATCGTCGGCGTCCAGTTCCACCCCGAGAAGAGCCAGCGCTACGGCCTCGATCTTCTCGCCCGCTTCCTGGAGTGGCAGCCGTGAGCCTCATCGTGTTTCCCGCGATCGATCTGAAGGCCGGACAGGTCGTGCGCCTTGCCGAGGGCGACATGGATCGCGCCACCGTCTACGGCGACGATCCCGCCGCACAGGCGATGCTGTTCGCTGAAGCGGGCGCCGGCCACCTCCACGTCGTCGATCTTGACGGCGCGTTTGCCGGCGAGAGTCGCAATGGCGATGCGGTACGCGCGATCGTCGGCCGCTTCCCGGGCCACGTTCAGCTCGGCGGCGGGATTCGCACCCCGCAGAGCGTCGAGGGGTGGTTCGCCGCCGGTGTCGCGCGCGTCGTGATCGGCACTGCGGCGCTCGAGAACCCGCAGTTCGTGCGCGACATGGCCGCCGCCTTTCCCGGCGGGATCGTCGTCGCAGTCGATGCGCGTGACGGCATGGTCGCGACGAAAGGCTGGGCGGATGTGTCGACCACCAGCGCGGTCGATCTCGCGCGCCGCTTCGAGGATGCCGGCGTTGCCGCGCTGCTGTTCACCGATGTCGGCCGCGATGGCCTGCTCAAGGGCTGCAATGTCGAGGCGACCGTCGATCTCGCGCGCGCCGTCTCGATCCCCGTCATCGCCAGCGGCGGCGTCAAGGGTATCGCCGAAATCCACGTACTTGCGCTGCATAACCGCGATGGGATCGAAGGTGTCATCACCGGCCGCGCGCTGTACGACGGCCGGCTCGATCTCGCCGCTGCGCTGAGCGTGGCGGCTGCGGCATGAGCGTCCGCGCGCGGGTGATCCCGTGCCTCGACATTGCAGGTGGCCGCGTCGTCAAGGGCGTGAACTTCGTCGACCTCGTCGATGCGGGCGATCCGGTCGAACAGGCGCGTGCCTATGACGCCGCCGGCGCCGACGAGCTTTGCTTTCTCGACATCGGCGCCAGCCACGAGGGGCGCGACACGATCCTCGACGTCGTCCGGCGCACCGCCGCGGTCTGCTTCATGCCGCTGACGGTCGGCGGCGGGGTGCGGTCGGCGGAGGACGCGCGCGCGCTGCTGCTCGCCGGAGCGGACAAGGTCGCGGTCAATTCCGCGGCGGTCGCACGCCCCGAAGTCGTCGCCGAGATCGCCGAGCGGTTCGGCAGTCAGTGCTGCGTCGCCAGCGTCGATGCGCGCCGCGTCGGCGATGGGTGGGAGGTGTTCACCCACGGCGGCCGGCGCGCCACCGGGATCGATGCCGTCGCGCATGCGCTCCGCCTCGCCGAGCTCGGTGCGGGCGAGATCCTGCTGACGTCGATGGATCGCGACGGCACGCGCGACGGCTACGATCTCAACCTCGTCCGCGCCATCGCCGATCACACCAGCGTGCCAGTCGTCGCGTCGGGCGGTGTCGGCAGCCTCGACCATCTCGTCGCCGGAATCGTCGAAGGCCACGCCTCCGCGGTGCTTGCCGCCTCGATATTCCACTTCGGGGAGGCGACGATCGCCGATGCGCATCGCGCCCTGGCGAAGGCCGGCGTACCCGTGCGCGCTCACTGATCGTTTACGCCGGACGGCTATCGCGAGGATCGCGACGGAAAAGGACGCGCCCCTTGTTGAAGTTTCTAATCCTGTCCCTCCTACTCGCTTGGCCCGCCTATGCCGACAACGGCCATTCGGGCGTCGCGACGGCGCGCACCGGCCCCGAACTGTCCGACGCGGCGCTGTTCGTCGCCGCCGCGCTCGCGGTGTGGCTGACGCGGCGCGCGTTGCGCAACCGCGCACGCCGGGATGCGCGCCGCAGAGGTTGACCTTCGCCGCGCCAGCCGCCACCCCCGCACCATGGCCGAAGATACGCTGGACCGCCTCCAAGCCACAATCCGCGCGCGCAAGGATACGCCCGCGGTGCGCTCCTACACCGCCAGCCTGTTCTTCCAGGGCCGGCACAAGATCGCGCAGAAGCTCGGCGAGGAAGCCGTCGAGACGGTGATCGCCGCCTGCTCGGGCGACGACGCGAAGATCGTGCCCGAGGCGGCAGACCTCATCTTCCACCTCCTCGTCCTGCTCGCCGACGCCGGCCTCGGCCTCGACGACATCCGCCGCGAGCTCGAACGTCGCGAGGGTCAGTCAGGGCACGACGAGAAGGCCGGCCGCCCGCTCTCCTTCCGCCCCGAGTAAGGATCAAAGGACCGCCGATGCCCGTCGATGCCACGCAGCCCTACGACGATCAGAACATCTTCGCGCGCATCCTGCGCGGCGAGATCCCCTCGAAGACGGTATATGAAGACGAGCACACACTTGCCTTCCACGATATCGCGCCCTGGTCGCCGACGCACCTCCTCGTCATCCCCAAGGGTGCTTACGTCAGCTGGGACGATTTCTCCGCGCGCGCCAGCGATGCGGAGATCGCCGGCTTCGTCCGCGCGGTCGGCCATGTCGCGCGCGCGGCGGGGCTGGTCGAGCCGGGCTATCGCCTGCTCGCCAACACTGGCGCGCACAGCCATCAGGAAGTGCCGCACCTCCACGTCCATATCCTCGCCGGCCGCCCGCTCGGGCCGATGCTGGCGCAGAACGATGGACGTAGCTGACGCCTTCGCGTCGCCACGATCCGTCACCGAAATGTCGCACATCGGTGGCCGTCGTACCGCTCGCACGCGGCTCGGGGATTGCACCGGGGCGATTGCCCGCTAGGCTCGCGCAATAAAGCATCAAGGCCGCCGGGGAGCGGCCAAGGGAGAATTATGGCAACACGACCCGCAGGCGGGATCTTCTCGCGCATGATGGCGCGCAAGTCGATCGCGCAGGTACAACGCGAATCCGCCAGCAGCGAGCTGAAGCGTACGCTTGGCAAGTGGAACCTGCTGCTGCTGGGTGTCGGCTGCATCATCGGCGCCGGCATCTTCGTCCGCACGGGCAGCGCCGCGGCGCTTCACGCTGGCCCGGCGGTGCTGCTGTCGTTCGTCGTCGCCGGCATCGTCTGCGCCTTCGCCGGGCTGTGCTACGCCGAACTGTCCTCCACCCTACCCGTCTCGGGCTCTGCCTATACCTATGGTTACACCACGCTCGGCGAATTCGTCGCGTGGATCATGGGTGCGTTGCTGCTCCTCGAATACGGGCTCGCCGCATCGGTCGTCGCGGTCGGCTGGGGCGGCTATGTCGTCAGCCTTCTGGCGGACATTGGGATCGTCATCCCGCCGCAATTCACCGGGCCTTCGGGCTATCCGCTGGTGCGCGACGGCGTCGCGGTGCTGGTCGACGGGCAGCCCGTCACCACCATCTTCAACCTGCCCGCCTTCCTGATCTGCATCGCGCTTGCGCTCCTGCTGGTGCGCGGCGTGTCGGAATCAGCCAAGGTCAACAACATCATCGTCGCGATCAAGGTCAGCGTGCTCGTTGCCTTCATCGCCGTCGGTGGCCTGATCGTGCTGTCGAACCTGGGTGAGCTCGTCGCCAAGAACTGGACGCCGTTCATCCCGCCGAACCAGGGCGACGGCAAGTTCGGGGTAGACGGCATCATGCGCGCCGCCTCGATCGTCTTCTTCGCCTATATCGGCTTCGAAGCGGTCTCCACCGCCGGGCAGGAGGCCAAGAACCCGCAGAAGGACATGCCCTTCGGCATCATCGGCAGCCTCGTCGTTTGCACCGTCATCTACATGCTCGTCGCCGCGATCATGACGCTGCTGGTGCCCTACGGTGCGCTCAACGTTCCCGATCCCGTCGCCGTCGTGGTCGACAATTTTGGCCCGCAATGGGGCTGGCTCGCCAAGATCATCAAGATCGGCGCGATCGTCGGTCTCACCTCGGTCGTGCTGGTGCTGATGTACGGCCAGACGCGCATCTTCTACACCATGGCGCGCGACGGGCTGCTGCCGCGCGTCTTTGCCACCGTCCACCCGAAGTTCAAGACGCCGTATATCAACACGCTGCTCGTCGGCGTCATCACCGCCGTCGCCGCCGGCTTCTTCGACATCAACGTGCTGGGCGACATGACATCGGTCGGCACGCTCGCGGCGTTCGCGATCGTCTGCCTGTCGGTGATCTACCTGCGCCGCTCGGCGCCCGAGCTGCCGCGCGGCTTCTCCGTGCCGCTCTATCCGGTGCTGCCGATCCTCGGCATCGCCTCGTGCGCGTACCTCATCACGACCGTGCCGTGGAACGTGCTGGTGTTCTTCCTGTGGTACATGCTCGGCGGCGTGGTGCTGTATTTCGTCTACGGCATCCACAAGTCGAATCTGCAGAACGGCCTTGAGGCCGGTGGCGGCCCGGAGATGGGCGAATTCCCCGCCCCGGTGGGTGAGCAGCCTTAAGCCGAAAGCGCCCCTTCCCGTTCGCCCTTCGACAATTCCTGGGCGAACGGGATAGAGGTCGCGCATGACGACCGATCTGCCTGCCGACGATTCTGCCGCCGCCGCCGAGCTAGAGACACTCGCCGGCGCGATCGCGCACCACAATCGGCTCTACCATACCGACGACGCGCCCAAGATCTCGGACGCCGACTATGACGCGCTCGTTCGCCGCAACGCCGCGCTCGAGCAGGCCTTTCCGCACCTCGTCCGCGCCGACAGCCCATCGCGCCAGATCGGGGCCGCGCCGGCCGCGCACCTCGCCAAGGTTGCGCACGCCCGGCCGATGACCAGCCTCGACAACGCCTTCTCGGATGCCGAGGTGGAGGAGTTCGTCGCCCGCGTCCGCCGCTTCCTGCGCCTGCCTGACGACGAAGCCGTCGCGCTAACGGCCGAGCCCAAGATCGACGGCCTGTCCTGCTCGCTGCGCTACGAGAACCGCCGACTGGTCCAGGCGCTGACGCGCGGCGACGGCACGACCGGCGAGGACGTGACCGCCAATGTGCGCACGATCGCCGATATCCCCGCGACGCTACCTGCCGATGCGCCCGACGTGTTCGAGGTGCGCGGCGAAGTGTATATGGCGAAGGCCGATTTTGCCGCGCTCAACGCACGGCTCGCTGACGAGGCGGCCGGCACCGGCAAGGACGCGCGGCAGTTCGCCAATCCGCGAAACGCCGCGGCGGGATCGCTGCGCCAGAAGGACGCGGTCGTCACCGCTGGGCGGCCGCTTCGCTTCCTCGCCCACGGCCTGGGTGAGGCGAGCGCGATCCCCGGCGACACGCAGGCTGCACTGGTCGAAGCGATCCGCCGCTGGGGCTTCCCCGTTTCGCAGGCTTTCGCCCGCGCCGCCACCGTCGACGAGGCGCTCGCCACCTATCGCACGATCGAGGCGGCGCGCGCCGACCTGCCGTTCGATATAGACGGCGTCGTCTATAAGGTCGATCGGCTCGACTGGCAGGAACGGCTCGGCTTCGTCGCACGCGCGCCGCGCTGGGCGATCGCGCACAAATTCCCCGCCGAGCGCGCGCAGACGACGCTCAACGCGATCGACATCCAGGTCGGCCGCACGGGCAAGCTAACCCCCGTCGCGAAGCTCGAACCCGTCACCGTCGGCGGCGTGGTGGTGCGCAACGCGACGCTGCACAATGCCGACGAGATCGGGCGGCTCGGCGTGCGGCCGGGCGACCGCGTCGTGCTCCAGCGCGCCGGCGATGTCATCCCCCAGATCGTCGAGAACCTCACCCGCGACGCGCCGCGCGACGCTTGGCACTTCCCCACCCACTGCCCCGAATGCGGATCGGAGGCGGTGCGCGAGGTCGGCGAGGTCGACTGGCGCTGCTCGGGCGGGCTCGTCTGCCCGGCGCAGGCGGTCGAACGGCTGCGCCACTTCGTCTCGCGCCATGCGCTCGACATCGAAGGTCTCGGTATCACCAATATCGAGAATTTCTACGCCGACGAGCTGATCGCGCGCCCGGCGGATATCTTCCGGCTGACTATCGAGACGCTGCTCGCACGCGAACGCTGGGCCGATGTCTCGGCGCGCAATCTCGTCGCCGCAATCGATGCCAAGCGCGCGCCGCCGCTCGATCGCTTCCTGTTCGCGCTCGGCATCCGCCACGTGGGTGAAGTCACCGCGCGCGATCTCGCGCGGCGCTGGAGGAGCTGGACCGCGTTCCGCGCGATGATCGACGCCGGCATCGCCGCGCGCGACGCGATGCTACAGGCGATCGGCGAGAGCGACGACAAGCTGCTCGCGCGGACTGCGAAGGAACTCGCAGCGATCGTCGATACCAAGCAGGTCGGCCCCGAGGTTGCGCTCGCGCTGATCGATTTCTTCGCCGAGGAACGCAACGATGCCGCCGTCGCCGATCTGCTGACCGAGATCGCGCCCGCCGACGTGGTGCACGAGACGCGCGCGTCGGAGGTATCGGGCAAGACGGTGGTATTCACCGGCACGCTCGAGACGATGAGCCGCGACGAGGCGAAGGCCCAGGCAGAAGCGCTCGGCGCCCGCGTCGCCGGATCGGTCTCGGCGAAGACCGAGCTCGTCGTCGCCGGCCCGGGCGCGGGGTCAAAGGCGAAGAAGGCAGCTGATCTAGGCATCCGCGTCGTCGACGAGGCCGGGTGGCAGGCGATCGTCGCCGCATCGGCTTAGAGGCGGCCACCGGCCGATCTAGGACAGACGTGATGCCTTTTTGCAACGGAACGAAAGCGATTTCGGTTCCCCCGCGAATCCCCTCGCAGCTGTAACCGAAGCGAAATATTGCTGGGCCACGGGCGCAGCGTACGGTTTGGATGCCGGCGTTCAGAGCTGAAGCTCTCAAGGGGAAAACATCAGATGCGACATAACCTGTTCTTGGGCGTGGCTGCGGTCGCGCTCATCGCACCGGCTGGGGCGATGGCACAGGAAACCACCTCGGTGATTCGCGGCAACGTGACGGCCGGCGGCGCGCCGGTTGCCGGCGCCACGGTCACGGTCGTCAACGTACCGTCGGGCACGACGACCAACGCGACGACCGATGCCAACGGCTCGTTCAACGCATCGGGCCTGCGCGTCGGCGGCCCCTTCTCCGTTACCGTCGCGGCGCCGGGCTATCCGCAGGTCACCGTCACCGACATCTTCACCGTCGTCGCGCAGGCCTATGATCTGCCGATCGAGCTTCAGGCGGAAAGCGCCGAGACGCCGGGCGGCGACATCGTCGTCACCGCGTCGCGCGTCGCCAATGCGCGCACCGTTAGCCAGGGCCCGGCCAACGTGCTGTCGGCCGCCGACATCGCCAGCGTCGCCTCGGTCAACCGCGACGTGCGCGATCTGATGCGCCGCGATCCGTTCGCCCGTCTCGACGACAGCCCCTCGGGCGGCCGCGCCGTCAGCTTCGCCGGCCAGAATGCGCGCTTCAACCGCTTCTCGGTCGACGGCGTGCCCGTCACCGACAATTTCGGCCTCAACCCCGACGGCCTGCCCACCCGCCGCTCGCCGGTGCCGTTCGACGCGATCGGCCAGTTCCAGACCAAGGTCGCGCCGTACGACGTGCGCGAGGGCAACTTCCAGGGCGGCGCGATCAACGCGATCCTGAAGTCGGGCACCAACACCTTCCACGGCACGGGCTTCTACGCCTATTCCGAGGACGGGCTGACCGGCAAGGAAACCAAGGCGGGCCCGGGCGTGCCGACCGGCCGCGTGACGCTGCCCGATTTCAAGTACGAGAATTACGGCGCGCAGATCTCGGGCCCGATCATTCAGGACAAGCTGTTTTTCATGGTCGCCGGTGAGCGCATCCGCGCGAACACCCCGATCCCTGAAGGCACGATTGGCAACAACGCCGGCACCGTCGTTCCCAACATCACCGACGCCAACATCGCGACGATCCAGCAGATCGCGCAGTCGCGCTACAATTACGAGACGGGGGGCATCCTCAACAACGCGAAGGATCGCGACGATCGCTTGGTCGCGCGTATCGACGCCAACCTCTCGGACACGCAGCGCGCCTCGGTGACCTATCTGTACACCAAGGATTCGATCCAGTTTAACCAGAACACCTTCACCACCGGCACCCCTGGTATCGGCCTCGAATCGAACGGCTACGTCGGCTCGAACCGCCTGCACACCGGCGTGTTCCAGCTCAACAGCGACTGGACCGACGATTTCTCGACCGAAGTCCGCGGCTTCTACAAGGATTACAAGCGCGGTCAGGATCCGATCCTCGGGCGCGGCTTCGCACAGATGCAGGTCTGCACCGCGCCGACCTCGGATCGCGGCACCGGCACGGCGACGAACAACGATCTCGCCGGCACCTGCCAGTCGGGCTACGGCAACGTCTCGTTCGGCCCGGACGTCTCGCGCCAGTCGAACGAACTCACCAGCCGCACCTACGGCGGCCTGCTGCAGGCACGCCTGACGCGCAACAACCACGATCTGCGCATCTTCGGGGAATTCTCCGACACGAAGATCTTCAACCTCTTCGTGCAGCGCACCGCGGGCGATTATTATTTCGACTCGCTCGCCGACTTCCAGGCCGGCAACGCACAGCGCTTCCGCTACGGCAACGCGGTGCCCAGCCTCGATCCGGCGGAGGGTGCGGCGCGCTTCCGCTACCAGTCGTACACCTTCGGCATCCAGGACACGTGGTCGATCAGCGACATCCTGACGCTGTCGTATGGCGCGCGCTACGATCTGTTCGGCGGTGACAGCCGCCCCGCGCTCAACTCGGCGTTCCTCACCCGCTACGGCTTCCCGAACACCTCGTACATCTCGGGCCGCGGCGTGTTCCAGCCGCGCGTCGGTTTCGATTTCAAGCCGGTGTCGGACGTGTCGCTGCGCGGCGGTATTGGCATCTTCTCGGGCGGCTCGCCCGACGTCTATGTGTCGAACAGCTTCTCGAACACCGGCTTCCTGACCAACGCGATCGACGTGCGCCAGCTGAACGGTGGCGGCTTCACCGTGCCGGGTCTCTCCGGGGCGGACGCAACAGCGGCGGGCAATGCGATCCTCACCAACGTCAACGGTACGGTCGTTCCGGCGCAGGCCAATGCGGCCCTCACCAACGCGTCGGTCAATCAGCTGTCGCCGACCAACGCGCTCGATCCGAACTTCAAGGTGCCCTCGCAATGGCGCGGCACGCTGTCGGCGGATTGGGATCCGAACTGGGGCGGCACCTTCGGTGACGGCTGGCATTTCGGCGCCGACTTCCTGTGGTCGGAAGTGCGCAACCAGGTGTTCTTCACCGACCTGCGCGTCGTGCCGACCGCGCTGCGTACGCCCGACGGCCGCGTCCGCTACACCTCGGCGGCTGGCAACCTCGGTGACACGAACCAGGATCTGCTGCTCACCAACACGTCGCGCGGCCGCAGCTACATCGGCGTGGCGCGCATCGGGAAGGACTTCGACTTCGGCCTGAAGGCGTTCGTCAGCTACTCGTACCAGGACGTGAAGGATCAGGCGCCGGCGACCTCGTCGACCGCCTCGTCGAACTACGGCAACGGCGCGTTCTTCGATGCCAATGGCGCCGCCTACGGCATCTCGAACGACCAGGTCCGTCACAATCTCAAGTACAACCTGAGCTTCGATCACGCCTTCTTCGGCGATTACAAGACCAACTTCACCCTGTTCGGCGAAACCCGCATCGGCCGCCCGTACAGCTACACGATGCAGGATCAGTCGAGCGGCCGCTCGGGCGTATTCGGCACCAACGGCAACAGCTCGCGCTACCTGCTGTACGTGCCGACCTCGACCACCGATGCGCTCGTATCGTACGACAGCGCTGCAACGCAGACCTATCTCGATAACCTCATCAACTCGACGAAGCTGGGTAAGTATCGCGGCAAGGTGGCGCCACGCAACGCGTTCAACTCGAAGTGGTTCACGCGCTTCGATCTGCACATCGGCCAGGAAATCCCGACCTTCATCGGCGACAGCCGGGTCGAGCTTTTCGCTGATATCGAGAACATCACGAACCTGATCAACAAGAATTGGGGTCAGGTGCGCGAGTATCAGTTCCCGTATACGATCCCGGCGGTGCGCGTGCAGTGCCTCCAGACGGCAGTGGCGACCGGCACGGCGCCGGGCTCGGCAGCAGCGGCGAACACCGGTCAGGCGTGCGCCCAGTATCGCTACAGCGCACCGTCAACCACGCCGAGCGATCAGATCTACACGCGCCAGTCGCTCTACTCGATCCGCGTCGGCGCGCGCTTCACCTTCTAAGCGTCGGTTACGTCCTTCGCTTATCGGGCCGCCGTCCCCCACCGGGACGGCGGCCTTTCTTTTGCGTGCCGCGCCCGCCCCGCCTATAGCGCGCTGCATGGCGACGACGCTCCCCGCCCCTTCCGTTGCACCGGCCTCGATCCGGCCGAGCAACCTCGCCGTCCGCCCGTTCTTCGAGGACAAGGCGCGCGCCTTCTGGATCCTGCAGGCGGCGGGCTGGTCCGGCTATCTCGTGCTGCGCACGGTGTCGTCGATCTCGAACGGCTTCACGCTGCAGGGCGTTGTTACCAACATCGTCGAGACGATCGTCGGCTATTGCATCACGCTGCTGCTCTCGACGCTGTACGGATATTACCGCGGGCTGCCGCGGATCACCGCGATCATCCTGACGGTGATGACGCTCGGCGCCGCCACCTTCGTCTACGCGCTGCTCGACACCTTCTCGTTCAGTTTCATCAAGCTTGCGGCGCCGGGCGTCGACGTGAAGCTGCTGATCGGCGCGCTGTTCCTCAACTTCACCGTGCTCGCCGGCTGGTCGGCGCTGTATTTCGGTATCAATTTCTACCTGATCGTCGAGGAGCAGATCGATCAGATGCAGCATCTGGAGACGCAGGCGTCGTCGGCGCAGCTCGCGATGCTGCGCTACCAGCTCAACCCGCACTTCCTGTTCAACACGCTCAATTCGATTTCGACGCTCGTGCTGCTCAAGCAGACCGAGCGCGCCAATGCGATGCTGAGCCGGCTGTCGAGCTTCCTGCGCTACACGCTCGCCAACGAGCCCACCGCGCACGTCACCGTCGCGCAGGAGGTCGAGACGCTGAAGCTCTATCTCGAGATCGAGAAGATGCGCTTCGAGGATCGGCTGCGGCCCAAGTTCGAGATCGATCCGAACGTGGAAAAGGCCCGCCTTCCCTCGCTGCTGCTCCAGCCGCTGGTCGAGAATGCGATCAAATATGCGGTGACGCCGAAGGAGGATGGCGCGGAGATCTGCGTCACCGCGCGGCTCGTCGGCGATCGCGTGCGGATCGGCGTATCGGATACCGGGCCGGGGTTGCAGCCGACGCGGAACCGGCCAAGCCTTTCAACCGGCGTGGGCATCGCCAATATCAGGGAGCGACTGGTACAATCTTTCGGAACGGATCACCGCTTCGAGATCCGCGCGATGCCGACAGGGGGCTTTGGCGTGGAGATCGAGATCCCGTTTCAGACGGAATGAAGAGGAACAGGGGGCAGAAGCGTTGAGGTGACCAGTCCGGCCGATCGTCACGGCCGGGCGGCATCGTATCGGAGATTGACGTTACCATGACCATCCGCACCATTCTCGTCGACGACGAGCCGCTCGCGATCCAGGGCCTCGAGCTCCGGTTGCAGCCGCACGACGACGTCGAGATCGTCGCCAAGTGCCAGAACGGGCGCGAGGCGATCAGCGCGATCAAGACCCACAAGCCCGATCTCGTGTTTCTCGACATTCAGATGCCCGGTTTCGACGGCTTCTCGGTCGTCCAGGGATTGATGGAGGTCGAACCGCCGCTGTTCGTGTTCGTCACCGCCTATTCGGATCACGCGCTGCGCGCGTTCGAGGCGCAGGCGGTCGATTATCTGATGAAGCCGGTCGAGGAAGCACGGCTTGCCGATACGCTCGAACGCGTGCGCCAGCGCCTGTCGGAAAAGTCGAGCGTCGGCGAGGCGGAGAAGCTCAAGGAGGCGCTTGCCGAGCATGCGCCCGAAGCGGCGGCGGAGATCGCCGACGTCGGCAGCGGCGGCGAGCAGCCCAACATCGGCCGGTTCGAGAAGCTCATCAACGTCAAGGACCGCGGGCAGATCTTCCGCGTCGACGTCGACACGATCGAGATCGTCGAGGCGGCGGGCGACTATATGTGCATCAAGACGGCGGACAACACGCTGATCCTGCGCGAGACGATGAAGGACCTGGAGAAGCGGCTTGATCCGCGGCGCTTCCAGCGCGTCCACCGCTCGACGATCGTCAACCTCGATCAGGTGCGCCAGGTGAAGCCGCACACCAACGGCGAATGCTTCCTGGTGCTCGATTCAGGCGCGCAGGTGAAGGTCAGCCGCAGCTACCGCGACGTCGTCGCGCGCTTCGTCCACTAGGCGGCGGCCGGGTTGGCGGTGATCGCCGTCGCCACCGGCTGGCGCGCCGACCGCTGCTCGCTTCGCCCGTTGAGCAGCAGCGCGGCAAGGCGGAAACGCTTCACGATCAGCACATGCGCCAGCCATGACAGGCCACCGGCAAGGACGATCGTCATCGGGTAGGCGATGTTGGCCGGCAACGAAGGCGGGTACAGGCGCGTGTTGATCAGCGCCGCGAACGGCAGGTGCAGCAGGTAGATCGTGTAGGATGCGTCGGTCAGCGTCGCCACGATCGGGGGTACATGTCGGATCGTCGCTGCCGTTCGTAGCAGTATCGCAAAAACCAGCGGCGGACACAGCGCCGCCCCGACGAAGCGGACATACGCCTCGCCAGCGCCCAGCAACCCGGTCGCAGCTGTCGCGTAGCAGCCCGCGATCGCCACCAGCACCATCGCCGCCATGCGCGTCGAGCGGACCAGGCTATCCCGAACAACGTCCGATCGCGCGGCAAGGACGCCGAACAGGAAGGTGGGCAGATATCCGACGATCAGCTGGATATTGCCGTAGGCGCGCACCAGTCGCGGCGAGAGGAGCGCGAACATCGCGGGCGGCGCGAGCGCGAACATCACCGACGTCGCAACCGCCGTCGCCAGAATCAGCGTCAGCGGCGCGATCCGCTGGGCGACGGCGATGATGACACGCCAGACGCCCGCGTTCCGATCGAGCAGCCGCAGCAGCGCCGACGCCAACAGCAGGCCCCACAGGAACCAGAAATGCCACCATTCGAACAGCAGCGGCGACCCGGCGTAACCATCGTCGGTCGTCAGCAGCCACCACGTGGCCGGCGACAGCAGCAATATCCCGGTCATCACGGGATAGCCGAGCTGTCGCAAACGGCGCGAGTACCAGACGTCGCTCGGCACGCGCCGCAGCGTTAGTGCCGCCAGATAGCCTGACAGGGCAAAGAAGACCCCCATGCGGAACGCCTGCGAAACCATTTCGACGACATAGAATAAGCGATTATGGTCAAGCGTGATCGAGCAGTGGACGAACAGCCCACCCAGCATCAGCATCGCCCGCCACGCATCGAGCCCGACAATCCGCTCTGCCCTGTCGCTCATCGACTTGCCCCTTAGCCGCTGATATTGCGGCCGAAGTCTCTCGTATCGATTAACGGCATTCGTTGTTTCGCGCGCGACGTAGGCCGGCGATGATCGGCGTCGACCATCGGCGATAGCCCTGCTCCATCAGGTGGACGCCGTCGTCGCGATAGAAGTTGCCGGGCCGACCATCGACCAGGAGCCGCTCGCCGGCCGCAACGAACGCGGTACGCGGCATACCGGCGGCGAAGCGGCTCATCGCGGCATCGACCGCCAGTTGCGCAGGACGGTTGCGCCAGCGGGTCGGGCTCGGCTTCATCGACACGATCAGCAGCGCGCTTCCCGGCGCGCGAACGCGCAGCGCCTTTGCGAGATCAGCGAGCTCGCGCGCCACTTCCTTCGGATCGGCACCGTCCGCAATGTCGTTTTCACCGGCGTACAGTACAATCGCCGCCGGCGCCGGCTCGCCGCGAGTCTTGGTGAGCCGCAGCGTGAGTTCGGACAGCCGCGCCCCCTCGATCCCGCGATTATACACCGTCCACCCGGCCAAATCGCGCTCGGCATTCTCCCAGCGATGCATTGAGGAGCTGCCGACGAGCCACACGGTGCAGCGGCCACCGGTGGCGATCCTGCCCGGCAGCGGCGCGTGGCCATGCTGCCAGGTCGTGAACAGGAAATAGCCGGTGATGATCGCGATGAAGACGCCCCCGGCAAGCGCGAGCTTGCCAAGGGTCGCCACCACTTCGCGTAGTGTTGCCGATGACCGAGCGACGCGCATCGGCAACGCCTCGCACGACAAGGTTAAGGCTACGTCGATGCCGGCCGGGAAACCGGCCGGTCTCGATCCGCTGTGCCGTTACCGCGTCTTGGCGGAGAACGACACGCCGATGATCCGCGGCTCGTTGTAAACCGCGGCGTTGTAGTTCTCGATCACGCCCTTCAGGTTGCGCTCGTTCGTCACGTTGCGGGCGAAGGCGGCGATCTCGTAACGGTCGTCGGGATCAGTGAAGCCCGCTTTCAGCCCAAGCTCGAAATTGCCGTCGGCATAGAATTCGCGCGTCCGGTAGAGAACGAAATTGGTGTAGCCCTGCGCGTTGAAGTCGGTCGACACGAAGAAGTTGCCGCGGTCGACGACGGGAATGTCGTAGCGGATACCGGCATTCAGCTGCCACTTGGGCGCGTTGGGCAGCGGGTTGCCGTCGACCTGCGCGAGCACCGCCGGCGCGCCGAAGATCGTCCGGTTCACGGTAGGATCGAGCACGGTGCAGGTGACGCGGCCGTTGAGCGCGCAGACCTGCGCGAAGACGCGATCGTCCTTGATCTTGGTCTTCAGTACGTTGCCGCCGAGCGAGAAGCTGATGTTGCGGATCGGCCGCCACTCGATCTCGCCCTCGACGCCCCAAGCGTCCGCCTTGTCGGCGTTGAACAGCACGCCGTTGCCGTCGGCGTCGTTGCCGTTGAGCTGGATGTCGTCGACGCGCCAATGGAACGCCGCGGCGTTGATGCGCAGGTTGCGCGTCGGCTCGCTCTTGAAGCCGAGCTCGTACGACATGATCGTCTCCGAATCGGCGGTGGTGAAGGCGCTGCCAAACACCGCCGAGCGGCCCTGGATCGTCGGCCCGCGGAAACCGCGCGCGACGCGCGCGTAGACGTTCACCTCGGGCATCACCTGGTACAGCGCCGACAGATCCCAGCTCGGCTCCTTGCCGACTAGGCGCACGTCGCGGTCCGCGCCGGCCGGGAAGTTCACCGTCGCACCCGTCATCGCCGGCTTCACCAGCGTCGTGCGCTTGCGATCCTCGGTATAGCGCGCGCCCGCCGTCAGCGTCAGCTGGTCGGTCACCGCATAGCTCGCCTGACCGAACACCGCCCACGACGTGTTGACGTCGCGCAGCCGCACCCAATTGTCGGGATTGTTGGTATTGGGGTTGGTCGCGACGAACGGCGCGGTCAGGAAGAAGCGCCGCTGGTAGAATTCGGTCGTGTCGCGATTGTCGAAATAGAAGCCGCCGACCTGCCACTTGAACGCGGTATTGCCGCTGCTGGCGAGGCGCAGTTCCTGCGTCCACTGGTCAAGATCGCGAATATTGCCCTGGCTCTGGCCATAGCCGTTGGGCACGCCGTTGAACGGGAACGCCACTGCCGCGCCGCCGTCGGTATCGCCGCGGCTATACCCCTCGGTCGTCTCGTAGCCGGTGATCGACGTCAGCGTCACGCCGCCGAAATCCCACGCGACGTTGGCCGATGCGCCGTAGGTCGTATAGCCCTGCGGGTTGTTCATCGCCTCGTCCTGGTTGGTGACAGAGCGCGGCTTGGTCGGGTTGTTGCTGCCCAGCGGCAACGCGCCGCGATAAAAGACGGTCGAGGTGCCGTCGTAATCACGCGCGTGGCCCGACAGGTTGATCGACAGCGTCTCGGTCGGCGTGAACAGCAGCTGGAGCCGCGCGTTGCGATCCTCGAAGCCGCCCATCACGTCCTTGCCGCCGCGCGTCCCGTCGAAGCTTGCGCCGGCGTAGAGGCTGCTGATCCAGTCGTCGCGCCGCTGGTACAGGCCCGAGACGCGGAACGCGACTCTGTCCGCCACGATCGGCCCACCGACGCCGGCGTCGGCCGATACGGTGTTGTACGTGCCCCACGAAACCGAGCCGCGCGCCTGGAAGTCCATCGACGGGCGCACCGTGTCGAACTTGACGATGCCTGCGGTGGTGTTGCGCCCGAACAGCGAGCCCTGCGGCCCGCGCAGCACCTCGACCTGCGCGACGTCATAGACCGGGTTCGACTTCAGCACGACATGCTCGAGCACGATATCGTCCTGAATGATCGAAACCGGCTGCGAGGCGCCGAGGTAAAAATCGACGTTGCCGAGGCCGCGGATGTAGAAGCGCGGGAAGATGCGCCCGGTGGTCGTCTCGGCGTACAGCCCCGGCACGCGCCCGGCGAGCGCCAGGATGCCCTCGCCGCCCGACTGGATGTCGCGCAGCGTGTCGCCGCGCACCGCGCTCAGCGAGATCGGCACCGACTGCTGGTTCGCCTCGCGGCGCTCCGCGGTGACGACGATGTCGTCGAGCCCGTCGGAGGTGCCCGCCGTCTCACCGCCCTGGCTCGCCTGTGCCGGATCGGCAGGACCGGATGCCTGCGCGCCCGCAAGCGTCGGCAGCGCGAGCATCGCGGTTGCGGAAAGAAGCAGAGCACGGCGAGCGATCGTCAGCGACACGGTATAACCCTCTTTGAAAGTGAAACGCTGGCGGGGCGCGTGCCGCCGTTGCACCGGGGCTCTCCTGCCCCGGCTCGGCGAATCGATTGCTGGATGACCCCCGCCATCTCCCGCCCCCGCTGCTAGGCGAAGATTGCGACGGGTTTGTGACGCAATGTGTCTGATCGCCCGATACGCGGTCCGTTTCGTTGCGCTGCAATAGCTGCTAACGGCGCGCGCATG
This sequence comes from Sphingomonas sp. NBWT7, assembly GCF_014217605.1. Classification (NCBI taxonomy): domain Bacteria; kingdom Pseudomonadati; phylum Pseudomonadota; class Alphaproteobacteria; order Sphingomonadales; family Sphingomonadaceae; genus Sphingomonas; species Sphingomonas sp. NBWT7. The sequence goes on from NZ_CP043639.1 coordinate 1,240,187, forward strand.
CTTACGATCAACGGCATCACCGTGCGCCTAGGCGGGCGCGCGATCCTCGACGGCGCGTCGGCCTCGCTGCCGCCGGGCAGCCGCGTCGGGCTGATCGGCCGCAATGGCGCGGGCAAGTCGACGATGGTTAAGGTCATCGCCGGCCAGATCGAGCCCGACGGCGGGTCGATCGACATGCCGCGCGGCGCGCGCATCGGCTATATCGCGCAGGAGGCGCCGGCTGGCGATGCGACCCCGTTCGACACCGTGCTCGCCGCGGATACCGAACGCGCGCGCCTGATGGAGCAGAGCGAGACCGAGGCAGATCCCGAAAAGCTCGGCGACATCTACGAGCGACTGATCGCGATCGACGCCTATACCGCGCCCGCCCGCGCGTCGCAGATCCTACTCGGCCTCGGGTTCGACGACGACGCGCAGAACCGTCCGCTCGACAGTTTCTCGGGCGGCTGGAAGATGCGCGTCGCGCTTGCCGCGCTACTGTTTTCGCAGCCCGATCTGCTGCTGCTCGACGAACCGTCGAACCACCTCGATCTCGAAGCGGTAATGTGGCTGGAGGATTTCCTGCGTGCGTACCGGGCGACGATCGTCGTCGTCAGCCACGAGCGTGATTTCCTCAACAACGTCGTCGATCACATCCTGCACCTGCAGGGCGGCAAGACGACGCTCTACGCCGGCGGCTATGATTCGTTCGAGCGCCAGCGCGCCGAGCGGATGGCGCAGCTCGCCGCCGCCAAGGCGAACCAGGACGCGCAGCGCGCCAAGCTGCAGGACTACGTCGCGCGCAACTCGGCGCGCGCATCGACCGCCAAGCAGGCGCAGAGCCGCGCCAAGATGCTCGCCAAGATGCAGCCGATCGCGGAGCTCGCCAACGATCCCACGCTGTCGTTCGGCTTTCCCGATCCCGAACCGCTGCGCCCGCCGCTCGTCACGCTGGATCACGCCAGCGTCGGCTACGGCGACACGCCGATCCTGCGCAAGCTCAACCTGCGAATGGATCCCGACGATCGCATCGCGCTGCTCGGCCGCAACGGCAACGGCAAGACGACGTTCGCGCGGCTGATCGCGGCGCAGCTCACTCCGATGGAAGGCGGCATGGCGGCGACCGGCCGGATGCGCGTCGGCTATTTCACGCAATATCAGGTCGAGGAGCTCGAGGCGGACGATACCCCGCTCGCGCACATGACGCGGGTGATGAAGGGCGCCACCCCCGCCGCAGTGCGCGCGCAGCTCGGCCGCTTCGGCTTCTCGGGCGATCGCGCGACCGCCAAGGTCGGCAAAATGTCGGGCGGGGAGAAGGCGCGGCTCGCGCTCGCGCTAATCACGCGCGAGGCGCCGCACCTCCTGATCCTCGACGAGCCGACCAACCACCTCGACGTCGACGCGCGCGAGGCGCTGGTCCAGGCGCTCAACGACTATAAGGGCGCGGTGCTGATCGTCAGCCACGATCGCCACATGGTCGAGCTGACCGCCGATCGCCTGGTGCTGGTCGACGACGGCACGGCGCGCGAGTTCGACGGCAGCCTCGACGATTATGTCGCGCTGGTCCTCGCCAAGGAGCCGAAGGGCGAAGGCAAGGCGGCACGCAAGGAAGCCGCCAAGGATCGCAAGGCCGCCGCCGAGAAGCGCGAGAGCGAGAAGGCGTGGCGCAAGGTCGCCAAGGAGATGGAGGGTGAGATTGCCTCGCTCAACGCCGATCGCTCGGCGATCGAGCGCGCGATGTTCGATCCCGCCAGCGCCAGCGGCGCGCTCGCCAAGCTGGCGATGGGTGATCTCATGAAGCGCCGCTCTGCGCTGACCGAGCGGATCGAGGCCGCCGAGGCGCGCTGGCTGGAGGCGACCGCAGCGCTCGAGGAAGCCTGAAGGCGCGCCGCCCGGCTGCCGCCGGGCGCTCGTCTTCAGAACGCCATCGCGAGCCGCTGCATCATCTGCCGCGCCGGGCTTTCCTCCGGCGTGCCGACCACCTGCGCCGCGTCGAGCCGGGCGACGCGGCGGTGGAGGTCGATGCTCGCGGCGACCATCATGCGCGCCTGCTCGGGCAGCTCGCGCACCGACGTCGCCTCCGACACCGGCTGCTCGCCCAGCCGCCGCGACGGATCGAGCGCATCGCGCGGCCTAAGCTCGCCCGCGAGCACCGCGCGCTGCGTCAGCAGCCAGGCGATGACGTGCATCAGCCGCGTGGTGACCTTGAGCGATTCGCAGCTGAACGTCACCCGCGCCATCGGCGCCAGCGCCTCGCGCTCGACGCGCCCGCCCTCATCAAAATAGCCGCGCGCATCGTCCGCGAGCACCATCGCCTCGACATATAAGGCGTCGATCAGGCGGCGGTGAACCGGCGAGTCTGCGAGCGGGCGCACGGGCATGGCCATCGTGTTACACGCTTCCCCGATCGGCGCGACGGGTGCAAAACGGCGCGGCGACGATGCCGCGTCCCAAAGCGATACTCACGCGATGATGTCCGGGATCAAATGATCCTCTAGCGCAGCGATCTCGTCGCGCAGCCGCAGCTTGCGCTTCTTCAGCCGGGCAAGCTGCATCTGGTCGCCCGCCGCCTCGCCGGCCAGCGCGGCGATCGCCGAATCGAGATCGCGATGCTCTAGTCGCAGCGCAGCGAGCCGCGCGATGATCTGACTGTCGTCCACCGATGCTCCCCCGCAGCCCCGTCCGAGCCCTCCCGGAGCCCCCCGAAACCACCCGTTCTGGCTACGCCCGCCCATAGCAGAACGGCGCATCCCGCAAGGCGAAAAGTCGTTCCGCCTGCAAGACGTCTGGCCCGATCATCGATCGGCCGCAGCACGCCGGATTTCGATGGGGACTTTTGCGTCCGGGCGTGTTGTACTCCCTATCCCCGCAACAGGCACACGGAGACATCTGTTATGCAGACCGCGCATCTTTCGGCACTCGAAGCCAAGCATGCCGTGCTCGATCAGCGCATCGCGGCCGAGAATCACCGGCCGCATCCCGACGACCTGCTGATCGCGGACCTCAAGAAGCAGAAGCTGCGCCTGAAGGAGGAGATCGCCGCGGCGCACTGATCGCGCACGGCGATACGGGGCCGGCACGGATCACGCCGTGCCGGGCCCGACCGCCGATCGACGCATCAGCCGATCTGCCGCGCCACCGCCTTGCGCGTCGCGGCGCCGTACGGCGGCTTTAACCCCGCGAGCTTGGCGACGTCGATCCGCGCCTGCTTGTACACCGCCTTGGCGTGGCTGAACGTGCGAAAGCCGTCGTAGCCGTGATAGGCGCCCATGCCCGACGGCCCGACCCCGCCGAACGGCAGATCTTCCATCGATACGTGGAACACGACGTCGTCGAGCGTCACCCCGCCCGATATCGTCCGGTCGAGCACGCGGCGCCGCTCGCCTTCGTCGCTGCCGAAATAATACAGGCCCAGCGGCCGATCGCGCCGGTTGACCTCTGCGATCGCGCCGTCGATCCCGTCGTAGCGCCGCACCGGCAGCACCGGGCCGAAGATCTCCTCCTGCATCAGCGTCATGTCATCGGTCACGTCGCGCACGATGTGCAGCGGCATCTTGCGGCTGTTGGTGCTGCCGAAATCCTCGTTCGCGGGATTAACCACTTCGACCCGCGCACCCTTCGCCCGCGCATCTTCGATCCAGTCGTTCAGCCGCTGGAAATGCCGGTCGTTGACGACGCTGGTATAGTCGGGGTTGGCGAGCAGCGTCGGATACATCGCGCTCGCGGCCGCCTTCAGTCCGTCGACCACCGCCTCTTCCTGATCCGACGGCACGAGGACATAGTCAGGCGCAAGGCAGATCTGCCCGGCGTTGAGCATCTTGCCGATCGCGACGCGTTCGCTGGTCTGCTTCACGTCGGCGCCCTTGCCGACGATCACCGGCGATTTGCCGCCGAGTTCGAGCGTCACCGGCGTCAGATTGTCCGCGGCCGCGTGCAGGATGTGGCGCCCGATCCCGGTCGCGCCGGTGAACAGAAGATGGTCGAACGGCAGCGCGGCGAACGCCTGCCCAACCTCCGGCCCGCCCGAGACGAAGACGAGTTCGGCGGGATCGAAATAGCGCCCGACGATCTCCTCGAACAGCGCCGCCGTCACCGGCGTGTACTCGCTGGTCTTCACCATCGCGCGGTTGCCGGCCGCGAACACGCCCGCTAGCGGTGACATGACGAGGTTGACCGGGAAGTTCCACGGCGCGATCACGCCGATCACGCCCTTGGGCTGATACTCGACCCACGCCTTTGCGCCGAGCAGCCCGAGCGGGAACTGCACCGTTCTTTTCTCCGTCCGCGACCATCGATCGAGGTTCTTCAGCGCGTGCTCGATCGGGCCGATCGACCCGGCGATATCGGTCACCATCGACTGCTCACGGCTGCGATGGCCGAAATCCTCGCTCAGCGCGTCGCAGAAGCGGTCGGCATGGTCGCGGATCATCGCGGCGGCGCGTTTCAGCCGATCCTTGCGCACCGACAATGGCTCCGGGAGCGCCGCCATGAAGCTCTCGCGCTGCGCCGCCAACATATCCATCATGCCACCCACTCCCCTCGTGTTCGTCGTCCTGCTCAGGCCGCGCAGCCGATCAGCCCCGCGACCGGCAGGACAATCGTGTCCTTGCCCGTCCGATCGATCCGCAGCGTACCGGCGTCGATCACCGCGCCCTGCGTCACGTCGCGTCGCGTCGCGATCGTCAGGTCGAGCGTCGCGACCACCTCGCCGCCGCGATACTCGGTCGTCGTGCCGAAGCCGAAACCCGCCGCGCCGCGCTGCGTCGCCAGCGCGAAGCTCGTCGGCTTGCCGTCGAGCGCGAGCTGCAGCGATCCCGCCGCGGCGCTCGCCATCGCGACCAGTGAGCGCGTCGTCCCCGTGCTGAATAGATAGGCCGCGCACCCGCTTGCCGGCAGCGCTTGGCGCGGCAGCGCGGCGATCGGCAGGCCGTCGATCGACGCGGGCGGCTTGGGCGGCTCGGCAACCGCCAGTGCGAGGATGAACGCGATCATGCCACCAACCCTATCATCAGCAGTAGCGCCGGGTAAGCCGCCAGCGCGAGGTACGCGCCGAACGGCACCGCGTCGTCCCGCGTCACCGCCCGCCCCGTCGCTGCGCGCCACGCGACGATCCCGAGCCCGATCAGCGCCGCGAAGAGCAGCACCGGCGGCAGCGTCCGCCAGCCGAGCCACAAGCCTATGCCGCCGAACAATTTAGGGTCTGCGCCGCCCAATCCTTCCTGCCCGCGCAGCCGCCGATAGGCGAAGCCGATCGCCCACAGCGCACCGAAGCCCGCCGCGCCGCCCACCAATCGCTCACCCAACGTCGGCGGCAGGATCGTCGCGGAAAGAACGCCACTGATCGCGATCGCGCCGGTCAGCACGTCGGGTATCCACAGCTCGGTCGCATCGAGTGCGACGACGAGCGCCAACAACCAGCCAATCCCAGCCACCGCCAACCCTGCCGGACCGGGCACCACCAAGCTGGCGAGCGCACCGACCACCGCGCACCCGAGCTCGATCTGCCAATGCAGGCGCGAGATTTGCGCGCCGCAGCACGCTGCCCTGCCGCGCAGCAGCACGCCGCTGACCAATGGTATCAGATGCTGCGGTGCAACCGACTGGCCGCACGCATCGCACAGCGATCGACCGCGGAGCGCGGAGCGGCCCTTTGGCCAGCGCACCGCGACCGTGGCGAGGAAACTGCCGACGATCGCACCCAGGAAACCTAAAACGACGGGCCAGAAGAGGTCAGACACCCGTCTTTCGTATCAGATAGCGGTACACGCCGAACAGGTTGATCGCGAACAGCACGACGTTCTGCGTCCCCAGCGCCCAGTCCCCGGTCAGCGCCGCGCCGCTGATCCAGCAGATCGACGATCCGACGAACAGGACGAAGCCCCACCCCGTCACGCGCCGCCCGAAATCGAGCGAGACCATGAACGCGGCGATCATGCCGCTGATCGAAGCGCTCCATTTCAGCACGTCGGTGAGGCTGTCCATGCGCTCATCTAGACAAAGCCGCCGCCTTTGTAATTACGCCGCATCAGTCTTACACTCGGACCATCAGATTTTTGCGGAGCAGCATTGCAATGGCCACCGATCCCGTCGTGATCCTATCGTACGCGCGCACCCCGATGGGCGGCATGCAGGGCGCACTCGCCGACGTCTCCGCCACCGATCTGGGCGCGACGGCGGTCAAGGCGGCGGTCGAGCGGGCGGGCGTCGACGGCGGCGATATCGAGCGGATCTACATGGGCTGCGTGCTGCCCGCCGGGCTCGGTCAGGCGCCGGCGCGTCAGGCGGCGATCAAGGCCGGACTGCCCAAATCGGTACAGGCGACGACGGTCAACAAGGTGTGCGGCTCGGGCATGCAAACCGTCATCATGGGCGCCGAGGCGCTCGCCGCCGGGTCCGTCGACGTCGTTGTCGCCGGGGGCATGGAAAGCATGACCAACGCGCCGTACATTCTCAAGAAGCACCGCTCGGGCGCGCGGATCGGCCACGATACCGCCTACGACCACATGTTCCTCGACGGGCTCGAGGACGCGTACGAGGCCGGCCGCGCGATGGGCACCTTCGCGCAGGATACCGCCAACGACTATCAGCTGACGCGGCAGGCGCAGGACGATTACTCGATCGAATCGCTGCGTCGTGCGCAGTCCGCGATCGCGTCGGGCGCGTTCGCGGGAGAGATCGTCCCAGTTACCGTCGCAACGCGCAAGGGCGACGTGGTGGTCGACACCGACGAGCAGCCCGGCCGCGGCATGCCCGACAAGATCCCGACGCTGAAGCCGGCGTTCGCCAAGGACGGCACCATCACCGCTGCGACCAGCTCGTCGATCTCCGACGGCGCCGCCGCGCTGGTACTGACGCGTGCCAGCGTCGCTGAAGCGAAGGGGCAGACGCCCGTCGCGCGGATCGTCGCACACGCCGCGCACGCGCAGGAGCCCGCCGCCTTCACCACCGCCCCGGTCGGCGCGATCGAGAAGCTGCTGAAAAAGGCCGGCTGGACGATCGACGAGGTCGACCTGTTCGAGATCAACGAGGCGTTCGCGTGCGTCGCGATGTTCGCGATGCGCGATCTCGGCATCCCGCACGACAAGATCAACGTCCACGGCGGCGCGACCGCGCTCGGGCACCCGATCGGCGCGTCGGGCGCGCGGATCATCACCACGCTCGTCGCCGCGCTGAAGACGCACGGCAAGAAGCGCGGCGTCGCCAGCTTGTGCATTGGCGGCGGCGAGGCGACGGCGGTCGCGATCGAGTTGGTCTGAGCAATTGAGCAAGGATCACGCCGAGGAGGATCACGACCTTCAGGTCGCGCTCGTCCGCTACCAGCAATGGGCGGCGGAGAGCGGCGAGCGTGCCGTCGTCGTACTCGAAGGACGCGACACGGCGGGCAAGGACGGCACGATCCGCACCCTCACCCGCCATCTCGCGGTGCGCCAAACGCGCGTCATTGCGCTGCCCAAGCCGAGCGAGCACGAGCGGACGCAATGGTATTTCCAGCGCTACGTCGCGCATCTGCCCTCGGCGGGCGAGCTCGTGATCTTCAACCGCAGCTGGTACAATCGTGCCGGTGTCGAGGTGGTCAACGGCTTCTCGACGCCCGAGCAGCAGGAACGCTTCCTTGAGGACGTGCCCGGGTTCGAGGCGATGCTGGTCGGCGACGGCATCAGGCTCGTGAAGCTGTGGCTCGACATTTCGCGGGGCGAGCAGGCCGATCGGCTCGCGTCGCGGCGTGACGATCCGCTCAAGGCGCTCAAGATCTCCGCGCTCGATGCCGTCGCGCAGGACAAGTGGGACGACTACACCGTCGCGCGTGACACGATGCTGACGCGGACGAGCACGCCGCAGGCGCCGTGGGTGTGCGTGCGCGCCGATCACAAGAAGCGCGCGCGACGTGCGATCATTCAGCACCTGCTTCGCGAGCTTGCCCCCGCCAAGGTCAGCGGTGAGGTCGCCGCACCCGAACGCGATACGCTGTTCGCGTTCGAGGCGAGTGCGATCGGCGACGGCCGGCTGGAGCGCTGATCCCAGCCGGCACCGCCCAGCGCAACTTTCGCTACCTCTCCGCCGATGGCCGAGCCATAATGCGTTCCAAAGATAGGAACGGAGAGGCAGGATGACACTCGAGTCGCAGGCGGTGCACGGCGCGCCCGACATGACGCTGGATTTCGATCCGACAGCGCTCAAGGCCAAGTATCTCGCCGAGCGCGACAAGCGGCTACGCACTGACGCGAACGAGCAGTATGTCGAGATGAAGGGCAAGTTCGCCCATTATCTCGAAGACCCTTATCTCGAACAGCCGATCGATCGCGCGCCGCTGGCGGACGAGAAGGACGTCGTGGTGATCGGCGGCGGGTTCGGCGGGCTGCTCGCCGGTGCCAAACTGCGCGAGGCGGGCATCGCCGACGTGCGCATCATCGAGAAGGGCGGCGAGTTCGGCGGCACCTGGTATTGGAACCGCTATCCCGGCGCGGCGTGCGATATCGAGAGCTACGTTTATCTGCCGCTGCTCGAACAGACGGGTTTCGTGCCCGAGCGCAAGTACAGCCAGGGCCCCGAAATCCGCGCCTATTCGCGGCGCATCGCGGAAACGTACGACCTTTATCGCGACGTGCTGTTCCAGACCGAAGTCACCGACATGCGCTGGGACGAGGACAGCCGCCGCTGGACGATCTCGACCAACCGCGGCGATGCGATCTGCGCGCGCTTCGTCGTCATGGCCAACGGCCCGCTGCACCGCCCGAAGCTTCCGGGCATTCCGGGCATCGAGCAGTTCGAGGGCCACACCTTCCACACCAGCCGCTGGGACTACGACTATACCGGCGGCGACCAGAACGGCGGGCTCGACCGGCTGGGCGACAAGGTGGTCGGCATCATCGGCACCGGGGCGACCGCGGTGCAGTGCGTGCCGCACCTCGGCGCGGCGGCGAAGGAGTTGCTCGTCTTCCAGCGCACGCCCTCCTCGATCGACGTGCGCGGCGATCGACCGACCGATCCGCGATGGGCGCAGGCGCTCACCCCCGGCTGGCACCAGCACCGAATGGAGAATTTCAACACGCTCGTCTCGGGCGGTTGGGCCGAGGAGGATCTGGTCAACGACGGGTGGACCGACATCATCCGCAACCTCGGCATGATCGCGCGGATGAAGGCGGCGCGCAGCGGGGCGCAGAACCCCGACGAGCTCGTCCAGCTCGCCGATTTCCAGAAGATGGAATCGATCCGTGCGCGCGTCGACGAGGTCGTCACCGACAAGGCGACCGCCGACGCGCTCAAGCCGTGGTACAACCAGTTCTGCAAGCGCCCCTGCTTCCACGACGATTACCTGCCGACGTTCAATCGACCCAACGTGTCGCTGGTCGACACGGGCGGTCAGGGCGTCGAGCGGATCACGCGCGACGGCGTCGTCGTCGCGGGCAAGGAGTACAAGCTCGACTGCCTGATCTTCGCGACCGGCTTCGAGGTCGGGACGAGCTATGCGCGGCGGGCGGGCTACGACGTCCACGGCATCGGCGGTCGGACGCTCGAGGAGAAGTGGGCCGAAGGCGGCAAGACGCTGCACGGGATGACCGTGAACGGCTTTCCCAACATGTTCATCTTCTCGGTCGTCCAGTCGGGCTTCACCGCCAATTATCCGCACGCGCTGCTCGAGCAGGCGGGCCATGCCGCACACATCATCGGCCACGCCCTCGCCACACAGAAGTCGCGCGTCGAGCCGACCGAGGAAGCCGAGGAGGCGTGGACGCAGGAGATCCTCTCCGCCGTGCTCGATCGCCGCAAGTTCCTCGAGGATTGCACGCCGGGCTATTACAACGGCGAGGGGCAGCTGAGCCCCAAGGCGGCGAGCTTTTCGAGCTACGGCAAGGGCCCCAATGCCTTCTTCGCGACGATCAAGGCGTGGCGCGAGGCGGGCGACATGAAGGGGCTGACGCTGGCCTGAGCCTGCCCTGCCCGCCATCGCATTCCGCCACAGCCTGCCGTTCGCCCTTCCGTGTCGACATTGCTCGACACGGGGCGTGCGGTTGTGAACAAGGCACCACTGATCAAAGGAGCGACCATGACCGATCTGCCCGCCACCCACCGCCGCCTCGTATCCACCGTGACGAAGGACGGCCAGGCTCGCCTGTCGATCCAGGACGTGCCGCTGCCCGTCCCCGGCGACGACGAGGTGCTCGTCCGGGTCGAGGCAACGCCGATCAACCCGTCCGATCTCGCCGTGCTGCTCGCGCTCACCGATCCGGCGGGCTACACCCGGCAGGACGACGGCACCACCGCCGCCCCGCTCGCCCCCGCGGTGCAGCGCGCGCTGTCGGCGCGTGCGGGGATCGACCTTCCCGTGGGTAACGAAGGCGCCGGCACCGTCGTCGCGGCGGGCGCGTCCGACGCCGCGCAGGCGCTGCTCGGCAAGACCGTCGCGCTCGCCGGCGGCGGCTTCTACGCGCAATATCGCAAGGTGCCCGCCGCCGCGTGCATGATCGTGCCCGAGGGGACGAGCGCGGAGGAAGGCGCCTCGTCCTACGTCAATCCGCTGACCGCGCTCGGCATGGTCGGCACGATGAAGCGCGAGGGCTATTCGGGCCTCGTCCACACCGCCGCCGCGTCGAACCTCGGGCAGATGCTCGTCAAGCTATGCGCCGCGGATGGCGTGCCGCTGGTCAACATCGTGCGCAGCGACGCGCAGGCGCAGATCCTGCGCGATCTCGGCGCCGAGCATGTCGTCGACATGACGGCGGACGATTTCATGGCCAAGCTGATCGATGCGATCGCGGCAACGGGCGCGTATCTCGCGTTCGACGCAGTCGGCGGTGGCAAGCTCGCCGGCCAGATTCTCGCGGCGATGGAGCAGGCGGCGCTGCGCACGCAGAAGGCCGACGGCCCCTACGGCTCGCGCCAGATGAAGCAGGTCTATGTCTATGGCGGCCTCTCGACCGCGCCGACCGAACTGACGCGCAGCTTCGGCATGCGCTGGCGGATGGGCGGCTGGCTGCTGACCTATTTCCTTGAGGATATCGGGGCGGCCGAAGCCGCGGGGCTGCGCGACCGCGTCGCGCGCGAACTCAAGACGACGTTCGCCAGCAAATACACGCAGCGCATCACGCTCGACCAGGCGATCGATCCCGCGATCATCGCCGCCTATGGCAAGCGTGCGACGGGCGAGAAGTATCTCATCACCCCGCAGGCGTGACCTGATCCGGGCCGGGGATCAGCGATAGCGTTCCTCGGCCCACGGATCGCCGCGCATGTGATAGCCGTTGACCTCCCAGAAGCCTGGACGGTCGGCGCCGATGAACTCGATGCCGCTAATCCACTTGGCGCTTTTCCAGAAATAAAGGTGCGGGATCACCGCCCGCGCCGGCCCGCCATGGTCGCGCGTGATCGGCTTGCCTGACCAGCGATGCGCGATCAACGCGTCGGCCGCGGCAAAGTCGGCGAGCGGCACGTTGGTGGTATAGCCATCCGAGCCGTGCAGCATGACGAACCGCGCCTCGTCGCGCGGCTCGACGAGGTCGATCAGGTCGCGCGTGGTGACGCCAACCCATTCGTTGTCGTAGCGCGACCATGTCGTGACGCAGTGAATGTCGGACACGACATGCGCCTGCGGCAAGGCGAGAAACGCCGCCCAGTCGAGCGTCACCGGACGCGCAACCATCCCCTTGATGGACAAACGCCAGCGCTCGATCGGCACGTCGGGCTTGCGCCCGAGATCGAGGATCGGCCAGTCCTTCACCAGATGCTGACCCGGCGGCAGACGATCATCGCCGGTGCGCGCGGGCGCGTCGGTGATGAACTTGCGCTCGCTCGCCCAGCGCTGCTTCGATCGCGTCAGTTTGCTGTCCGCCGGCGGCGTTTCGTCGACCATTGCTCGTCCTCGTCCCCATCGCTTTGTCTTGCCGCGTCGTCGTGCCGCGCCGCCAGCGTACCAAGCAATCCGGCGATGATCCATTTGCGGGTCACATGCGTTAGGCTCGCGGGGCGGTCTGCATGTCGGCGGATCACGGCCGGAAGCCAGAAGGAAAGCACGTGACCGACGAGAGCGAAACCGTTCATTATTCCGGCTCGGCCGGCGGCTGGGGATCGATGCGCGGCATGGTGGAGACGTTCGCGCGCGAACGCCCCCGCCCCGCTGTGCTCGACACGCTCCGGCGCCAGAACAAGCCCGGCGGGTTCATGTGCGTATCGTGCGCTTGGGGCAAACCGGCCAAGCCTCACTCCTTCGAATTCTGCGAGAATGGCGCCAAGGCGACACTGTGGGAGAATACCACCAAGCGCTGCACGCCGGAGTTCTTCGCCAGGCACACCATCACCGAGCTCAAGCAATGGCGCGACTATGATCTCGAACAGGAAGGGCGGCTAACCCATCCGATGCGCTACGATCCGGCGAGCGACCGCTACGTCGAATGCAGCTGGGACGAGGCGTTCACCGCGATCGGCGCGGAGCTGAAAGCGCTTGATCCCAAGTCGACCGTCTTCTACGCCTCGGGCCGCGCCAGCCTCGAGACGAGCTACCTCTGGGCGCTCTACGCCCGCATGTACGGGCACAACAACCTGCCCGACAGTTCGAACATGTGCCACGAGACGACGTCCGTCGGGCTGAAAAAGGTGATCGGCTCGCCCGTCGGCACCTGCGTGCTCGACGATTTCGAGCTGTGCGACGCGATCTTCTTCTTCGGGCACAACACCGGCACCAACGCGCCGCGTCTGCTCCATCCGCTCCAGGAAGCGGTGAAGCGCGGGTGCAAGATCGTCACCTTCAACCCGATCCGTGAGACGGGGCTCGAGCGGTTCAAGAACCCGCAGAGCCCGGTCGAGATGCTGACGCCCAAGCACACCGACATTTCGTCGCTGTACCTGCAGGTCAAGACCGGCGGCGATATCGCGGCGATCACCGGCATGGTGAAGCATGTCCTCGCGGTGGAGGAACGCAGCTGGCGCGAAGAGAAGCGCCACATCCTCGACGTGGATTTCATCGCGCAGCACACCGCCGGCTTCGAAGCGGTCAAAGAGCATGCCGACGCGCTGTCGTGGGACGAGATCGAGCGCGAGAGCGGCCTCGCACGCGCGGACATCGAGCAGGCGGCGGACGTCTATATCGCCGCGCCACGCACCATCTTCATGTACGGCATGGGGCTGACGCAGCACGTCCACGGGTTCGAGAACCTCGCGACGCTTGTCAATTTCGCGCTGCTCAAGGGCAATATCGGGCGCGACGGCGCGGGCGTCTCGCCGATCCGCGGCCATTCCAACGTCCAGGGTCAGCGCACCGTCGGCATCTCGGAAAAGCCCGAGCTCGTCCCGCTCGACAAGTTCGCCGAACAGTTCGGCTTTGAGCCGCCGCGTGACGAAGGAATGAACACCGTCGCGGCGTGCGAGAAGATCCTCTCGGGCGAGGTCAAGGCGTTCCTCAGCCTCGGCGGCAACTTCGTCCGCGCGATCCCGGAGACGGAGAAGATGGAGGCGGCGTGGACGCGGATGCGCCTCACCGTCCAGATCGCGACTAAGCTCAACCGCAGCCACCTCATCAACGGCGAGGTCGCCTACCTCCTTCCCTGCCTCGGCCGGTCGGAGCAGGATATGCAGGTGACGGGCGCGCAAGCGGTGACGATGGAGGATTCGCTGTCGTGCATTCACGGCTCGCTCGGCAACATCACGCCGGCGAGCGAGCATCTGAAATCCGAGATGGCAATCGTCTGCGGGCTCGCCAAGGCGACGCTGCCGCCCAATCCCAAGGCGAAGTGGGACGATTGGACCGCCGACTACGGCATCGTGCGCGATCTGATCGAAGAGACGTATCCTGAGCAGTTCCGCGACTTCAACGCGCGTGTCTTCACCCCCGGCGGCTTCTATCGCGGCAATTCGGCGCGCGAGCGCATATGGAAGACCGAGAGCGGCAAGGCGGATTTCACCGTTCCCAAGACGCTGTCGGCGATGGGCGTCGGCGATGCGCCGGGGCGCTGGCGACTGATGACGTTGCGCTCGAACGATCAATTCAACACCACGATCTACGGCTTCTCCGATCGCCTGCGCGGGATCGAGGGGACGCGCGACGTCGTGCTGATGAACCCGGAGGATATCGCCGCCGCGGGTCTAGCCGAGGGGCAGACGGTGACGCTCGCAAGCGACGCGGAGGATGGCGAGACGCGGCAGGTCGGCGGGCTCGTCATCACGCCCTATCTGCTGCCGCGCGGCTGCATCGGTGCTTATTATCCCGAAACCAACCCGCTGATGCCGCTCTGGTACCACGACGAGGAATCAAAGACTCCCGCCGCGAAGGGCGTCCCCGTCCGCATCATCGCCTGACGATAAGGCGCGCGCGGCCAGTCTGTGCCGCGTGCGTCGCCGCGGCCGATACGAGCAACGGGCAGGCTGGCGCGAATTCGGCGTCAAAGGCGGTCGGCAACTCAAACCCTTAGCTGCCCGACCAGCTGGCCGATCGCGCGCGGCCGTCCCCTGCATCGATTATCGCCACGCCTTCTTCTGAGCCTTCAAAGCGACGACAAGGCGCAACAACCTTTGTTCGGCGGGGCCCGCTGCGGCCGACCAGTAACATGCGGCATGACTCAAGAAGTGATCGCGGTAGGGCATTAGACGCCTCACCGGACGTTTCGATACGCGCCTTACCCGATCTGCTCCGGCGCTGGGTGTTCTGCGACAACGGGCGGCGTCGCCTGCACATGGATCGTAACGGATCGCGTCCAACCGCAACGCTCGGCACCGGACCACCTTCGGCGTGCTGCGCCAAGCCACCGATCCACCGGTCGCATTTCCCGCAGTCCTTTTACGTACTACCGCCTTCCAAGCTCGCCCCCTCTTTTGCGCCCGGCGGCCTCCGCGGGAACACCGGCGTCGGACGTCGGTTGATCAATTCGACCGCCTGCCGCCCGGGCGCCAAGGAGATTCCCCGATGAACGAAGCTGTTACGCTCGAGCGCGCGGCCGCGGCCCAGGTCGCGGCGACGCCCATCGGCACGGTACCCGTCACGCTCACGATCAACGATACCAGGCGCGAGTTGACGATCGAGCCGTGGGTCACGCTGCTCGATCTGCTGCGCGACACGCTCGATCTCACCGGCAGCAAGAAGGGGTGCGATCATGGCCAGTGCGGCGCGTGCACCGTGCTGGTCGACGGCAACCGGATAAATGCCTGCCTGAAGCTCGCGGTAACGCTCGACGGCAGCAGCATCACGACGATCGAGGGCCTGGCGGATGGCGGTGAGCTGCACCCGCTGCAGCAGGCGTTCATCGATCACGATGCCTTCCAGTGTGGCTATTGCACGCCCGGCCAGATCTGCTCGGGAGTCGCGCTGATCAAGGAAGGACGCGCTACGACGCGGGAAGAAGTACGCGAGCAGATGAGCGGCAACATCTGCCGCTGCGGCGCCTACACCAATATCGCCGACGCGGTGCTCGACGTTCTCGGCAAGGGTGATGCACGATGATCCGCTTCGACTACAAGCGCCCCGACGCCGTCGACGCGGCGGTCGCGGCGGGCAGCGAACGCAACGCCGCCTTCCTCGCCGGCGGTACCAATCTCGTCGATCTGATGAAGGAGAATGTTGCGCGGCCGCTCGAGGTCGTCGACATCAATCGCCTGCCGCTGGGTGATATCACGGAGATCGATGGTGGCGGGCTGCGTCTCGGCGCGCTCGCGACGAACAACGACACCGCATACCACCCGATCGTCCAGCAGCATTATCCGCTGCTCGCGTCCGCGATCCTCGCCGGCGCCTCGCCGCAGCTGCGCAACGCGGCCACCAACGGCGGCAACATCAACCAGCGCACGCGCTGCTATTATTTCTACGACGTCGACACGCCGTGCACCAAGCGCAACCGCGAGGAGCGTTGCGGCGCGATCGGCGGCGTCAACAGAATCCACGCGATCCTCGGCGCGTCGGACAAGTGCATCGCCACCCACCCATCGGACATGGCCGTTGCGCTTGCCGCGCTCGACGCCGAGGTGCGCGTCACCGGGATCGGCGGCGAGCGGGTCATTCCGATCGGCGAATATCACCGGCTGCCCGGCGACGAGCCGTGGCGCGACAATACGCTCAAGCCCGGCGAACTCGTTACCGCGATCGATCTGCCGGCCGAGCATTTCACCACCAACTACACCTATCTCAAGTTGCGCGATCGGCTGTCTTACGCCTTCGCAATCGTTTCAGTCGCGGTCGCGATGCGGCTCGAGGAAGGCAAGATCGCCGATGTGCGCGTCGCGCTCGGGGGCGTTGCGCACAAGCCGTGGCGCAATGCACCGGCGGAGGATCTGCTGATCGGCGAAGCACCCGGCGTCGAGGCGTTTGCGACCGCCGCGCGCGCGATCACCGAGGGCGCGGTCGGTCAGGGCGACAATGACTTTAAGATCCCGCTCGCCCGCAAGGCGATCGTCCGCGCGCTCGGTCAGGCCGCCGCGGGCACGCCGCAATCGCAGACCGACAAGCGCATCGCCTGAGGAGCCGACCCATGAACGCACCAGCAAAGATCGGCACCAAGATCGGCATCGGTACACCGCTCAGCCGCGTCGATGGCCCCGACAAGGTAACCGGCCGCGCCAAATATGCCGCCGAATATCACATTTCCGGCCTGCTCTACGGCGTGGCTGTCGTCAGCCGCATCGCGCGCGGCCGGATCACCGCGGTCGGGGAGGACGAAGCACGCAGCGTGCCCGGCGTCGTCGATATCGTCACGCACGAAAATCGCCCCAAGCAGGCGTGGCTCGATCGCAGCTGGCGCGATGAGCTGAGCATCCCCGGCGATCCGTTCCGTGCCTTCGCCGACGAGACGATCCAGTTTGCCGGCCAGCCCGTCGCGCTGGTTGTTGCCGAGACATTCGAGGCGGCGCGCTTCGCTGCCAGCCTCGTACGCGTCAGCTACGAGGAAGAGCCGCACAACATCGATTTCGAGGCGTCGCTCGCCAAGCGGTTTCTCCCCTCGAAGCTCAATCGTCGCAATACCTTCCACCCGCCGAAGAACCGCGGCGACGCCGACGAGGCCTATGCGTCGGCGCCGAAGCGCACCGAAGGGCGCTATCACCTGGCACCCGAGCATCACAATCCGATGGAGATGCACGCCAGCACCGTCGAATGGCACGGTGACGGCACGATCACCGTCTACGACAAGGTGCAGGGATCGCAGAATACGCAGGCCTATCTCGCCAGTGCGTTCAAGCTCGGCGAAAAGAACGTCCGCGTCGTCAACGCCTATGTCGGCGGCGGCTTCGGGTCGGGGCTGCGCCCACAATGGCAGGTGCAGCTCGCGACGATGGCCGCGATCCATCTCGAACGCTCGGTGCGCGTCGTGATGACGCGCCAGCAGATGTTCACCCACGGCCATCGTCCCGAGTGCGTCTACGACATCAAGCTCGGCGCCGAGGACGGTGGTCAGCTCACCGCGATGATCAATTCGGCCACCACCTCCACCTCGCGGTTCGAGAACAATATGGAGGATATCGTCACCTGGGGCATGATGAACTACGCGTGCCCCAACGCCAGCGGCGAATATGCGATCGCCCCGCGCGACACCTATACCTCGGCGGACATGCGCGCGCCCGGCGCTGCGACAGGCATGGCGCTGTTCGAGATCGCGATCGACGAAATGGCCTATGAAGCCGGCGTCGATCCGCTCGAGATGCGCCTCGTCAACTATTCCGACATTGATGCGATGAACGAAACGCCGTTCACGTCAAAAGCACTGCGCGAGGCGTATCACGAGGGCGCGGCGCGCTTCGGCTGGGACAAGCGCTCGCCCAAGCCGCGCTCCATGAAGGAAGGGCGCGAGCTGATCGGCTGGGGCGTCGCCACCGGCATGTGGGACGCGCAATTCACCAAGCACAGTGCATCGGCGAAGCTGACGCCCGACGGCAAGCTCGTCGTATCGTGCGCCACGTCGGACATCGGCACCGGCACGTACACGATGATGACGCAGGTCGCCGCCGACACACTCGGGATCCCAATCGGTGACATCACCGCGAAGCTCGGCGACAGCGATCTGCCCGCCGCCCCGGTGCAGGGCGGCTCGTGGGTCGCGGCGTCAGCCGGCGCGGCAGTGCAGCTCGCCTGCCAGGGGGTCGCGAAGAAGCTCCTCGACGCGGCGGACAAGCTCGACGGCAAGCCGCTGCATGGCGCCAATTCGATCGAGGATCTGATCTTCGAGGACGGCCGCGTCGGACTGAAGAATGATATCCACAGCAACGTCGGCATCACCGAGATCATGCAGGCGGCCGGGCTGGACGCGATAGAGGTGGAGGAAACGGCAAAACCCGGCCTCTCCGACATGGCATCGATGATGCGCAAGTCGCGCAACACGCACAGCGCGGTATTCGTCGAGGTGCGTGTCGATGAGGAACTCGATCAGGTTCGCGTGACGCGCGTCGTCAACGCGGTTGCGGCGGGCAGGATCATCAACCCAAAGACGGCGCGCAGCCAGATCCTGGGCGGCGTCGTGATGGGGATCGGCATGGCGCTGCACGAGGAGACGCTGGCCGACACGACGCTCGGCAAGTGGATGAACCACAATCTTGCCGAATATCACGTGCCCGCACACGCCGACATCGCGGACATCGACGTCATCTTCGTCAAGGAAGTCGACGAAGAGGTGTCACCGCTCGGCGTCAAGGGATTGGGCGAGATCGGCATCGTCGGCACAGCCGCCGCGGTCGCCAATGCCATCTATCACGCGACGGGCAAGCGCGTCCGCTCGCTGCCCGTCACGATCGACAAACTGCTCGCACTCGACTGATCGCCCCGCCCCGGCGCGCCTCGACGCGCCGGGCGGCAGCTGCCAGCATCAGCGCTGCGCCGCAGTCCAGTCGGCGAGCTTCTTTTCGAGCACCGGCATCGGCAGCGCGCCGGTATCGAGCACTGCCGCATGGAAGGCGCGCGGATCGAAGCGCGCCGCCAGCGTGTCGCGTGCCTGCTTCTTCAGCCGCAGGATCGTCAGCTGCCCGATCTTGTACGCTAGCGCTTGCCCGGGGATGGCGATGTAGCGCTCGACCTCGGCGGTCGCGTCGCTCTCGGGCATCGGCGAATTGTCGAGCATGTAGCGGATTGCCTGATCGCGGCCCCACCCCTTCGCGTGCAGCCCGGTATCGACCACCAGCCGCATCGCACGCAGCATTTCGTCGCTCAGCCCGCCCATCCGCTGGTACGGATCGGTCTCGACGCCGAGCTCGGGATAGAGCGACTCGGCGTACAGCGCCCAGCCCTCGACGAACGCGGTGTTGCCACCGAAGCGCATGAACGCGGGTAGGCTCTCGTTCTCCTGCGCCAGGCTGATCTGGAAGTGATGCCCGGGCACCGCCTCGTGCAGGTACAGCGTCTCCATCCCCCACAGGTAACGGTTCGGCAGGTCGTAGGTGTTGTAGTAGAACACGCCCGGTCGCGATCCGTCGGGCGTACCCGACTGGTACGATCCCGCCGCGTCGGTCTTCTCCTTGAACGGCGGCACCGCGCGGATCTCGAGCGGCGTCTTGGGGATCAGCGCGAACTGCTCGCGCACCCGCGCGTCGACGCGCTTGCCGATCGCCTGATAGCCGGCGGCGACTTCCGCGGCGGTTTTGGGCTGGAAGCGCTTGTCGGTGCGCAGGTAGGTGAAGAATTCGGGCAGCGTGCCCTTGAAGCCGGCGCGCGTCTTCTGCGCCTCCATCTCGCCCAGGATGCGCTTCACCTCCGATAGGCCGAGCTGGTGCACCTCCTCCGCCTTCAGCGGCAGCGTCGTGCTCGCCTCGATCGCGTAATCGTACAGCGCCGCCCCGCCCGGCAGCGCCGAAAGCCCCACCGTGTCGCGCGCCTTGGGCAGATATTCGGTTTGCAGGAAATCGCGCAAGCGGCGGTGTGCCGGATCGAGCACGTCGCGCACCTGCGCCGCATAGGCCTTGGTCAGCCGCGTGCGATCCGCCGCGGGCACGGCATCGGGGAACTTCAGCACCGGCGCGTAGAACAGCGACTTTTCAACTGGCTCCGCGAGCAGATGATCGAGCTGCCCAACGACGTTGCGCACGACCAGCTTGGGCGCGGTGATGCCCTGCGCCATGCCCTCGCGCGCGCGCGCGATCATACGATCGACGACTCGGCCGTATTCGACGTTACGCTTCAGGTTGTTGTCATAGTCCGCCACCGTCTTGAACGGTGCCGCGCCCTGCCCCGAAGCAAATTCGGGATAGAAGGTCTGGAACCCCTGGAAGTGGTTGATCGGCAGCAGGTCCGCGATCCGCTTGATCGTGGGCGCATAGCCGCGCAGCTCGCGCTCGTTGTCGGTCTTGAACACGTCATAGGCGATCTGGTCGACGGGCGACAGCTTCGCGCGGTCGATCGTGCCAAGGGCGGCGAGATTGTCGACCAGCGCCTGCCGCTCGGCCGCGTCATATTCGGGCGTCAGATACGGGCTCAGCCGGTCGGCATAGCGCAGGTCGCCGCGGAAGATCGCGTTGAGCGGATTGCGCTTCAGCGACGCTTCGTCGCTGTCGGCGAAGATCTTGCGCAGCTTCGCGCCTTCCGCGTTCGTCGGCGCGGCCGGCTTGGCGGCGGTCGGCGCCTGCGCGCCGGAGGCGGGAACGGTGAGGGTCAGCGCGGGCACGGACAGAAGCAGAGCGATGGCGAGACGCAAGTGGGCACCCTTTCGATCGATGGATGCGCCGCCCTACGCGATCGTGCGCCGTGCTGGCAATCGAGTGCCTTACAAATATGACACACCCGCCGCCTCATTCGGCGGCAAGCAGCCCCTCGTCGACATCGGGCTCGTCCTCCGCGTCCGCGCCGTCGTCGAGCATCGCTTCGTCCGCGGCGAACGCCGCCGCATCCGCCGCAGTGATGCCGAAGCGTGCAGCGACATCGGGCGCGAAGCGTAGCAGATCGGGCCGCAGCCGCAGCAGGCTCAAATCCTTCGACTTGCCCTCCAGCATGACGTCGAAGAACAGCCCCTCCGCCATCCGCATGAAGGTCGCGAACTCGAACGGGTTGGTGAAGTCGGCATGCCCGGTCCAGATCGGCGGGCGCAGCACGGTCTTGATCCGCGCCGCCGCCTTGACCGGTGCCTTCAGGATCTCGTCGCTCTTGCGCGCCTTGCCGGCCTTCGCCGCCGCGCGCTGCTTGGGCGTGATCTTCTGCTTCACCTCGCGCAACTCGGTGCGCGGCGACGAGAAGTGAATCTTGGGCCGCACCCCCGCCGGCCACGTCGCCAGGAACCGCTCGAGCGTGTCACGCATGTCGAGCCGTTCCTGGTTGAGGCACCAGAAATGCTGGTAATCGAACACCAGCCGCACGCCCGTACGCTCGTGGATCCACAATGCGTCGGCGGCGGAGAAGCGGATATCGTCATTCTCCAGCACCAGCCGCCGCCGCACGTGCTCGGGGCACTGCTCCCACCCCTCGATCCAACGCGCGCGGCTCGCCGCATGATCGTCGTACACCCCGCCGACATGGGTGATCATCACCGCCTCGTCATCGAGCTCCATTCGGTCGAGCATCTCCGCCTGGCTCGACAGATCCCAGATGCTCTTGCGCGTCAGCTCCGGATTGGGCGCATTGAGCAGCACGTACTGCGAAGGGTGGAACGACAGGCGGATGTCGTACTCCTTCGCCTTGGCGCCGAACGCGCGCAGCTCGGCGTCGCTCTCCGCCACCATGTTGTGGAACTGCGGCATGTCGGGGTGCGTCGCATAGGGCGCGATGTCCGACGACAGGCGATACATGTCGAGCTTCTCGGCCTTGAGGTAATCGAGCACCGCGTCGAGCAGCGCGAGCGAACATTTGAGGTGCGGGTTCTTCTGCCAGCGGCGCGTGTCCTGCGATTTTAGATCGGGCCGACCCATCACCTTCACTGGGAAGCCCAGGCGGAGCGGGCGGCTGTCGTCGGTCATCGGGGGGCACCTTGCGTTTGCGATCGCTGGCAAAACGTTCCGCTGACGTCCGGGCTCCCTAGCGCCGGCGCAGCCATTGCCCGATGCGGAAGTGCTAGTGCTAATAACGACGATTGCGACGTACCTCCTCGCGCTCGCCCTATCCCGCCGCCACGGCACGCGGTTCGTGCGACGAAATCGATCGCCGCGAGTTAACCGCCTCGACTGCCAAGGGGGAAGCCGTCGTGAACGATCGTCATCGCTACCTGTTTGCCGTGGATCAGGCGTGAGCCACTTTGCCGACCGGCTCCAGCCCGGCGCCTCCTACCCGCTCGGCGCCACTTTCGACGGCCTAGGCGTCAACTTCGCCGTCTTCTCCGCCAACGCCGACGCGATCGAGCTGTGCCTGTTCGACCCCGCGGGCAAGCGCGAGCTCCAGCGCTTCTGGCTGCCCGAATGCACCGACGAGGTGTTCCACGGCTACCTCCCCGACGTCGAACCAGGCCTCGTCTACGGCTATCGCGCGCACGGCCGCTACGAACCGGAGGCCGGCCACCGCTTCAATCCCAACAAGCTGCTGCTCGATCCCTATGCCCGCAAGCTGCAGGGCCAAATCAAATGGACCGACGCGCTCCACGGCTACCGCATCGGCCACCGCCGCGAAGACCTCTCTTTCGACAAGCGCGACAGCGCCCCCGCCATGCCCAAGAGCGTGGTGGTCGATGATCACTGGGACTGGTCGCGCGATCGCCGCCCCAATACGCCATGGTCCGAAACCGTCATCTACGAGGCGCATACCAAGGGCCTCACCAAGCTGATGGAGGAAGTGCCCGCGCGCGAACGCGGCACCTATGCCGCGCTCGGCCACCCCGCGGTGATCCGTCACCTCCAGCGCATCGGCGTCACCGCGATCGAATTGCTCCCGATCCAGGCCTTCACGCAGGACCGCTTTCTGCAGGAAAAAGGCCTGCGTAATTACTGGGGCTACAACACGCTCGGCTTCTTCGCCCCAGAACAGGCATATATGGCGAGCGCGCACCAGGACGAGCTGCGCCGCGCCGTCCACCGCCTCCACAAGGCCGGCATCGAAGTCATCATGGACGTGGTCTACAACCACACCTGCGAAGGCTCAGAGAAAGGACCTACCCTATCCTGGCGCGGTCTAGACAACGCCAGTTACTACCGCCTCGTCGCCGATAAGCCGCGCTACACGATCAACGACACCGGCACCGGTAACACGCTCAACATGAGCAAAGCGCGCGTGATCCAGATGGTCGCGGACAGCTTGCGCTATTGGGCGACCAGCTTCGGCATCGACGGCTTCCGCTTCGATCTCGGCCTGACGCTCGGCCGTGAGGCGACCGGCTTCGACCCCGGCGCCGCCTTCTTCGATGTCGTCCGCCAGGATCCCGTCTTGAGCCAGCTCAAGCTGATCTCCGAGCCATGGGATGTCGGCCCCGGCGGCTACCAACTCGGCAACTTCCCGCCCGGCTTCGCCGAGTGGAACGACAAATATCGCGACACCGTGCGCAGCTATTGGAAGGGCGCCCCCGGCACGCGCGGCGATCTCGCCGCGCGCCTCGCCGGCTCGGGCGACCTCTTCGACCGCCGCGCGCGTCGCCCGTGGGCCAGCGTCAATTTCCTCGTCGCGCACGACGGCTTCACCCTCGCCGACACGGTGATGTACGAGGACCGCCACAACGAGGCCAATGGCGAGGACAATCGCGACGGCCACGACAACAACCATTCGCGCAACTGGGGCGCCGAAGGCCCGACCGACGATCCCGCGATCAACGACGCGCGCGGCCGCGTGATGCGATCGATGATGACCACGCTGCTCGCGTCGCTCGGCACGCCGATGCTCGTCGCCGGCGACGAGTTCGGCCGCACGCAGGGCGGCAACAACAACGCCTATTGCCAGGACAACGAGATCAGCTGGCTCGACTGGCGGGCCGCCGCCTCCCCCGAGGCCCAGCAGCAGATCGACTTCACCGCGCGCCTGACCGAGCTGCGCCGCCGCTACCCCGTGCTGCGCGCGGCGACCTTCCTCTACGGTCAGAATTCTCCCGGCCACGGCGTCAACGACGTCGAATGGTGGGACGAGCGCGGGCAACGCCTAAGCGACGAGGATTGGCAGAACCCCGAGGGCCGCGCGCTGATGATGCGCCGCGCGACGCGCACCGAGGACGGCGAGGTTGAGGCCGTTTCGCTGCTGCTGAACGCCAGCGAGGCCCCGATCACCTTCCGCCTCCCCGCCCCCGAAACCCACCGCCGCGTCCTGATCGACAGCGCCAAGCCCGATCAGGGCGAGGTCGAGATCGGCAACGAGTACGAAGTCGCCCCGCAAGGCGCCGTCCTGCTTACCTGGACGAATTCGTGGGAAGCGTGAACAGCTGGGGTCCCGAACCGCTCGCCGACGGCACCACCCGCTTCCGCCTCTGGGCGCCGGATGTGGAAGCGGTGACGATTGAGATTGGCACGACCGAGCAGGATGCCCCCTCCCCGTTCGTACTAAGCCTGTCGAAGCACGTGCCCTCACCCGAAACCGAGGATGTGGAAGCGCCCTTCGACAAGCTCGGGGCGAACGGAGGATCTGCTGCCCTCGCTTCCACCGAGAACGGCTGGTGGCACATCACCCTGCCGGTCGGCGCGGGCACCCGCTACCGCTTCCGTATCGGCGACACCCCGGTTCCCGATCCCGCCTCACACCGCCAGTGGGGCGGCGTCCACGGCTGGAGCATCGTCCCCGACCACGCCTACCACTGGCGCACCGAAGACTGGCGCGGCCGCCCGTGGCACGAGATGGTCATCATGGAGCTCCACGCCGGCACGCTTGGCGGCTTCAGCGGCGTCACCGCGCGCCTGCCTGCCATCGCAGCGCTCGGCGTCACCGCGTTCGAACTCATGCCGATCAACGCCTTCGGTGGCGACCGCGGCTGGGGCTATGATGGCGTGCTCCCCTATGCCGTCCACGAGGCATACGGCTCCCCCGACGAGCTACGCGCGCTGATCGACGCCGCGCACGAACTCGGCCTCAGCGTCTTCCTCGACGTGGTGTACAATCACTTCGGCCCCGACGGTAACTACCTCGGCCTCTACGCCGACCGCTTCTTCCACCGCGACGTCGCAACCCCCTGGGGCGGCGCGGTCGCAGTCGACGAGCCCCCCATCGCCCGCTTCTTCATCGACAACGCCCTGATGTGGCTACGCGACTACCGCTTCGACGGCCTGCGCTTCGACGCCGTCCACGCAATCGACAACTCCGTGTTCCTCGACACGATGGCCTCCGAAATCCGCGACGCGCTTCCTGATCGACACACCCATCTCGTCCTCGAAAACGAGGCGAACGACGCCGCCCGCCTCCGCCCCGATGCGTACGACGCACAATGGAACGACGACTTCCACAACGTTCTTCACGTCCTGCTCACCGGTGAGACCAACGCCTATTACGGCGACTTCGCCGACCGCCCTGCCGAGCGCCTCGCGCGCTGCCTCTCCGAAGGCTTCATCTACCAGGGCGACCCCTCGCCCAACCACGATGGCAAGCCCCGCGGCACCCCAAGCGCACACCTGCCGCCGACGCGCTTTGTCAGCTTCCTCCAGAACCACGACCAGATCGGCAACCGCGCACTTGGCGAGCGCCTCACCCGCCTCACCGATCCTGCCAAGCTTCGCGCCGCCACCGCGCTGCTTCTGCTGAGCCCGCAGATCCCACTGCTCTTCATGGGCGAGGAGGACGGCAGCGAGACGCCGTTCCTCTTCTTCACCGACTTCCACGACGATCTCGCCGACGCGGTTCGCGAAGGCCGTCGCCGCGAATTCGCCAAGTTTCCCGCCTTCGCCGACGAAAAGGCGCGCGAGACGATCCCCGACCCGAACGACCTCGCGACGTTCGATCGTTCCCGCCCGCTGCCCGGCGCCGACGCGGAAAGCTGGCGCGCGCTCTATCGCGACTTACTCGCAATCCGCCGAGATAGGATCGTCCCACATCTTGGCGACGTGCGTGCGATCGGAGCGCAAGCGACCGGCGATGCATCGGTCGTCGCGCGCTGGCGCCTGGGTAACGGCGCTTGCCTGGGTATCGCGATCGACCTGTCCGACACGCCGACGCTGCACGCGATTCAGGGCGAACCGATCTACACCGACGGCGCGCGCTTCGCCGCCTGGCTCGGATCGTGACCGCCCCCGCCGACGCTGCGCAGGCGGTCGGCCTGCAACGCGACTGGACCGATGCGAAGGGCCACGCCCATCGCGTCGACGATGAAGTCTTGGAAGCGATCGCCGCCTGTCTCGATCCGACCCCGCCCGACCAGCCCTTCCTATCCGCCGACGCGGGCGACGCCATCGCACTGCCAGCGTGGGCATCGGGCAAGGCGGTCCTGTGCCTCGAAGCGGGATCGACGCGCGAGCTGACGATCGAAAACGGATCGATGCCGCCGATCGTCGAGACCGGCTACCATCGCCTTGAGATCGCCGGCCGAACGGTGACCCTTGCGATCGCCCCCACCCACTGCCCGCAACCGCCCGGTCACGGCTGGGGCGTGGCGATACAGATCCCCTCGCTTCGCGGCGCCGCGCAAACCGCGTTCGGCGATTTCGGCGCCCTCTGCGAGGCGGCATCGGCCTTCGCGGACGTCGGCGCATCGGCGGTGGCGATCAGCCCGACGCACGCGATCCTCACGCACGGCAGCGGTGCGTACAGCCCCTATTCGCCCTCCTCGCGCCTGTTCCACAACACGCTGTTCGCCAACGCGGCACGCCTCGGTGCCGCTCTGCGCGTCGATCACGTCGATCCGCTGATCGACTGGCACCGCGCCATTCCCGATCGACTGGCCGATCTGCGCCGCGCGTTCGACATGCGGTCCGACGCCGTTCGCACGGCGGTCGAAACCTATCGCGCGCCGCGCGCGACGCCACTCGATCGACACGCGCTATTCGAGGCGCTGCATGCACATTTCGGCGGCGGCTGGCGCGACTGGCCGATAGCCTATCACGATCCTGCCGGCCCGGCGGTCTCCGACTTCGCCGCCAGCCACCGCGACGCAATCGACTTTCACGTTTTCCTGCAGTGGCTCGCCGACGACAGCCTCGCCGGGGCGCAGCGGCGCGCGCGATCAGGCATGCCGATCGGTCTCGTCGCCGATCTCGCCGTCGGCATGATCACCGACGGCGGCCACGCCTGGTCTCGCCGCGACGAATTGCTGTCGGGGCTGACGATCGGCGCGCCGCCCGATCCACTCGGGCCGCAGGGGCAGAATTGGGGCATCACCGCGCTCGATCCCTTCGCGCTCGGGCGCACGGGTTTCGCCCCCTTCATCGAGACGATCCGCGCTACGCTCGCGCACGCCGGCGGGATCCGTATCGATCACGCGCTCGGGCTCGATCGCCTATGGGTCATTCCCGAAGGCGCGACGGCGGCGCAAGGCGCCTATCTCACCATGCCCGGGGCGCATCTGAAGCGCATCGTCGCGATCGAGGCGCAGCGCGCGAATGCAATCGTCATCGCCGAGGATCTCGGTACGGTTCCGCCCGGCTTTCGCACGGATCTCGCCCGGCGCGGGATGCTCGGCATGCGCGTCCTGCCGTTCGAGCGGGACGAGGAGGGCCATTTCGTCCCGCCGCGCCGATGGGACGCCGATGCCGTCGCAATGACCGGGACGCACGATACGCCGACGCTCGCCGGCTGGTGGAGTGGCCGCGACATCGAATGGCGCCGCACGCTCGGACACGACGTACCCGCGGACGCCGAAGCGGCGCGGCAGGCCGAACGCATCGATCTTTGCGCCAGGCTCGACCTGCCCGTTCAGGGCGCCGACGACGCCGCGCCGATCGACGCGATCCTAAGCAGTGTGGCACAGGCGCCCGCACCGCTCGCGATCGTCCCACTCGAGGACCTGCTCGGCCTCGTCGAACAGCCCAACATTCCCGGCACGGTCACCGAACACCCCAATTGGCGCCGCCGCATGCCGGCGCCAACCGCCACGCTGCTCGACGATCCATCCGTCGCCGCACGCGTCGCGCGGCTCACCAGCGAGAGACCCGGATGATCCCGCGCGCCACCTACCGCCTGCAATTTCACGCCGGCTTCACCTTCGCGGATGCCGAGGCTATCGTGCCCTATCTCGATCGGCTCGGGATCAGCCACATCTACGCCTCGCCCGTCACCACGGCAGCGCCGGGCTCGACGCACGGGTACGACGTCGTCGATCCGACGACGATCAACCCGGAACTCGGCGGCGAAGACGGCTTCCGCCGCTTGGTCGCCGCGCTGCGCGCCCGCGGCATGGGAATCGTCATCGATATCGTGCCCAATCACATGGGGGTGGCCGGCGATACCAACGCCTGGTGGCGCGACGTCCTGCGGCGCGGCAAGGCGAGCGACTTCGCCGACGTGTTCGACATCGACTGGTCGCGCCCGATCATGCTGCCGATACTCGGCACGTCGTTGGACGAGGCGCTCGAGCAAGGCGCGATCGGCGTGGCGCAGCACGCCGGGCGCTGGTCGATTACCGCCTACGACGAACACCGGTTCCCGATCCGTGACGAGGATCAGGACGGCGCGGCGCAGCTACCGATCGCGACGCTACTCGCACGGCAGCATTATCGCCTAGCCTGGTGGCGCGCAGCGAACGACGAACTCAACTGGCGCCGCTTCTTCGCGATCAACGAATTGGCCGGCGTGCGCGTCGAGGATCCAGCCGTGTTCGCGCGCACGCACGCGCTATACTTCCGGCTGCACGACGAGGGGCTGATCGACGGCGTGCGCATCGACCACGTCGACGGGCTGACCGACCCGGCGGGCTATTGCCGCTTGCTCCGCGAGCGCCTCGGCCCCGAAGCGTGGATCATCGTTGAGAAAATCCTCGCGCCCGAAGAGCAGCTCGCGCGCGACTGGGGCATCGACGGGACGAGCGGCTACGACTTCATGGAACAGGTCACCGCGCTGATCCACGATCCTGCCGGCGCCGCGCCGCTCGGCGATCTGTGGCGGGACGTCAGCGGCCGTCCGGACGAGCTCGCCCCCCAGGAGCTGCTGGCGCGGCAGCAACTGCTCGCCTGGCAGTTCAGCGGCCAGCTGGAAGGCTGCACCGACGCGTTCGCAAGCCTCGCGCATAGCGCCGCCGCCACCGACGGCCTCACGCGGCAGATGCTTCGCCGCGCGATCGAACGCTTGCTGTGGGTGTTTCCGGTCTATCGCACCTACGGTACCGGCGACGCCGCACCGGCGGGCGATGCCTCGATCCGCGCCACCGTGCGTCGCCGCGTCGCACCGCACATTCCGCCGGGCGAAGCGATGGTCGTAGATCACATCCTCGAATGGCTCGCCAGCACCGGTCCCGGCGATCGTGGCCTCGCGGCCGAGGCGGTCCGCCGCTTTCAGCAACTCTCCGCACCGATTGCCGCCAAGGCGCTCGAGGATACGGCATTCTATCGCTACGGCCGCTTGCTGTCGCGCAACGATGTCGGGTTCGACGCCGTGCGC
This sequence comes from Sphingomonas sp. NBWT7, assembly GCF_014217605.1. Classification (NCBI taxonomy): domain Bacteria; kingdom Pseudomonadati; phylum Pseudomonadota; class Alphaproteobacteria; order Sphingomonadales; family Sphingomonadaceae; genus Sphingomonas; species Sphingomonas sp. NBWT7. The sequence continues at coordinate 1,269,465 of NZ_CP043639.1, forward strand.
ATGAGCCTGCCCGTCGCCGAGTTCCACGCGATCATGGCGGATCGCGCGGCGCACTGGCTCAAAGCGATGCTGACCACCGCCACGCACGATCACAAGCGCGGCGAGGATAGTCGCGCCCGGCTCGCCGCGCTGAGTGCGAAGCCCGAACAGTGGCGTGCCGCCGTCGAGCAGTGGGAAAGGATCGCCGCGCCGTTCCCCGACGGCGTCGATCGCGGTGATCGCTACATGCTGTTCCAGGCGCTGCTCGGCGCCTGGCCGGCTGGCGAGCCCGACGCTAGCTTCGCCGATCGGATCGCCGCGTGGCAGACCAAGGCGCTGCGCGAAGCCAAGCTGCGCTCGTCGTGGGAAGCGCCCGATACCGAATACGAGGATCGCTGCAACAATCTCTGCGCGACGCTTATCGCTACGCCCGCGTTCGTTGCGGCAGTGGAAGCCTTCCTCAAGGAAATCGACTCGATCGCGCGCCGCAACATGCTGGTGACTACAGCGCTGCGGTGCGTCGTGCCGGGCGTTCCCGATCTCTATCAGGGGACCGAACTCGGCGACTTCAGCCTGGTCGATCCCGACAATCGGGCACCGGTCGATTATCAGCGCTGCGCCGCGGCGATCGCTGCGCCGCCCGAGAAGATGCGGCTGATCCTCGCGCTGCTCGATCTGCGCCGGGCTTATCAGCCGCTGTTCGCGCACGGCACGTACGAGCCCGCAACGATCAACGACGACAGCCGGATCGTGGCGTTCGAACGCCACCACGATGGAACAACACTGCGCTTCGCCGCGAAACTCGGCGACCATTCACCGAGCACCCGGATCGCCTTTCCGTCCACCCGCGAAGAGAAAGCGGCGACGCTCTTCACGGATGGCCCGGTCTGGTTCGAGGTTGTTTCCGCCTAAAGGAGCCAGTCGAACGCCTGCCGCACCCTTGCCGCGCCGCGCCCGCGAAAGATGTCGCCGTGCGCGAAGACGACGGTTTCCGGCTCGGTCGCGATTGCGGCGCTGATTGCCGCCACGGCCTCCCCGCGATTGAGCAGCAGGGCCGCGCGGGCGTGAAGCGCGCAGGTGCCGCGCGTCGCCAGCGTCGCGCGCATCACCGCCGCCGCCGCGGGGCGTAGCTTGCCGGGATCGAGGTTCTCGATCAGGTCGGTCAGCACCAGCGTCCGGCTGGCGGCGTGGAAGAACCACGCTTCCTCGAAGCCCGCGCCGCCGCGCACCAGCCCCTGGCGTATCTCGTCCGCCCAATCCGCGGGCGCCGCCTCGCCGAGCTCGGCGTCGATCCGTAGGCCGGCGTCGCGCACCGCGCGCCGGTCTCGCAAGCCCGGCACAGCCCAGCACGTCGCCGACGGATAGGCGCGCTGCCATTCCTCGAGATACGCCCAGTGCGCGATCGTCGGCGCAACGATATGACGCACCGTCCCGATCGCATCGAGTGCGGCGCCGAGTGCCGCGGTATGCCGTGTCGGCGAATGGAGGATCAGGCTGCCGTCGCGCAGCCGCATCACCGTCATGCGCACAGGCAATTTGAACCCCAGCGCGCTGATCGGCCCGCTGTCGACGATCCATATATCGTCGCCGAGCGACTTGGGCGTGTCGAGCGGCGGGTAGACGATCGCCGCGTCGTCACGCGCCGCGCCGCGCGTTAAAAACAGCGCGCCGCCGATCAATCCCAGCGCCGCGCCCGCACCCAGCAGCGTTGCTCGCTCGTTCGCCCGTTCCTTCATCAGACGCGTTCCCTTCTGTCCGGCGTTATTCGGAAGAGCCCGCATTGGGCTGCTCGCCCGTCTTCTCCTCACCCAGGCGGCCGCTGCCATGATAGGCGCGCTCGGACTGGCCGCCGTCGAACCCGCCCGGCTTCTTGCCGCTGTGTGGGTTGGGATAGGCGCCGCCCTGGCTTTCGCCCTCGGCCTTCGGCTTGCGCGACTCCTGCGGATCGGCCGCGTCGCTCGTTCCCGCACCATCGGCCTGCATCGGCTGCTTATCGGTCATCGTCTCTCTCCATGCATGCGCTAGCTCAACGCCCCGCCGCCGCGTTCGTGCCGTACCGTCGCCGCCGCATCGACGGTCGGCGAAGCGCTAATCGAAACTCTTCGGTTCGATCCGCGGCCTTGCGGCGTGCCGCGCGAGCACCGAGCTTCCCTGCAACTGATCATCGCATGGGAATGTGCGTCATGAAGAAGATCGGCTTTCTGTCGTTCGGCCATTGGTCGTCCTCCCCGCATTCGGCGACGCGCTCTGCGGCGGACGTGCTGCTGCAATCGATCGACCTCGCGGTCGCCGCGGAGGAACTTGGCGTCGACGGCGCCTATTTTCGCGTGCACCATTTCGCGCAGCAGCTCGCGTCGCCCTTTCCGCTGCTCGCCGCGGTCGGCTCGCGGACGAAGCGGATCGAGATCGGCACCGGCGTCATCGACATGCGATACGAGAATCCGTTCTACATGGCGGAGGATGCGGGCGCCGCGGACCTGATCGGCGGCGGACGGCTGCAGCTGGGGCTAAGCCGCGGCTCGCCCGAGCAGGTCATCGATGGCTGGCGCCATTTCGGCTACGCACCGGCGGAGGGTGAGAGCGATGCCGACATGGGCCGACGCCATGCCGAGGTGTTTCTGGAACTCCTGGATGGCAAAGGCTTCGCGCGCGCCAATCCGCGGCCTATGTTCCCCAATCCGCCGGGGCTCCTGCGGCTCGAGCCGCATTCGCCGGGCTTGCGCGAGCGGATCTGGTGGGGCTCCGCCTCGAACGCGACCGCCGTGTGGGCGGCGCAGATGGGTATGAACCTGCAGAGTTCGACGCTGAAGGCCGACGAGACGGGCGAGCCGTTCCACGTCCAGCAGGCGCGGCAGATCCGCGCCTATCGCAAAGCCTGGAAGGACGCCGGGCACACCCGAACGCCGCGCGTGTCGGTATCGCGGTCGATCTTCGCACTGGTCGACGATCGCGACCGGGCCTATTTCGGGCGCGGCGCGGACAGCGACCAGATCGGCGTGATCGACAATATGCGCGCCGTCTTCGGCCGCAGCTACGCCAACGGGCCCGATCGCCTGGTCGAGCAGCTGCGCGGCGACGAGGCAATCGCCGAGGCCGACACGCTACTCGTCACCGTTCCCAACCAGCTTGGGGTGGCGTACAACACGCACGTGCTCGAGGCGCTCATGACGCATGTCGCCCCAGCACTGGGCTGGACGGACACGCGCCTCGCCGCCTGATCGGAGATGCTCGCCGCCGGGCGCCCTATGCGCGCCCGGCGATCGATCAGGCCTTCGGCGTGCTCAGATGCGCGCTGAGGTGCTTGTTCATCTCGAACATGCTGACCGACTTCTTGCCGAAGATCTTCGCCAGCTTGTCGTCGCCGTTGATCTGCCGCCGATCCTTGGCATCCTGCAGGTCGTGCTTCTTGATATAGTCCCACACCTTTTTCACGACTTCGCTGCGCGGAAGATCGCCCTTGCCGACGATCTCGGCGAGATCGGCGGAGGGCGTGACCGGCGCGGTGATCCCGCCGCGCGCGCCGCCAGCGGACTTGCCGGTTGCCTTGACCTTCTTTTCCGCCGCCGCGGTCTCGTCCTTGCCGCGCTTCTCTGCCGAACGTGCCATTTTTCTCTCCGGTCCTGCCCGCCCGATTCCGGGCGCAGCGAGTGGTGGGCGCGATTGTGTCGTATGAAAAGCGAAACATCGCAAGGCGCAACGCATTGGCTCGTCCGCCAAACACGCGGCAGACGCCGCCGTTGCGGTTCTGTCACTGGGCCCAGATGACGCACGGGCGGTCGGCGGCTTGCAGTTCGCGCGCCCGGCGCTAGGACGGTGCCGCGCCGTTCGACGGCGCATCAAGGCGTGCCGGTACCGGGAACGCAGTGCGCATGCCTCGGCATGCAATTCTGCGGCTGACCCTGCAACTGTGAGCGGCGAGTGCGATGTGCAGGCGGGATGGCATCACTCCGCAGTCACTGGATCGATCGGTTCACCCGAACCGGTCGTCTGGGAAGGCGCAGATCGCGCGGTGATCCGCGAGCCAGGAGACCGCCCGGCGCGCGTCGCTCTTGTTCGGTTCATGGGATTGGGCGGGCGCGAAGCTCTTCGACTGAGCGACGAATATGCGGCCGGGGCCGCACCGGTGACCGTTAGCGGCGCGAACGCGCGCGCCGCTTCGATCGTCCGGCCGTTCGCGCGGACGCCCCGGCATGGTCGCTCGACGCGTGGAGCCTGCCTGATGACCCTCCCCCGTACCTCCGATGCCGGCATCGCCTGGCCCCTAGCGCTTGCCGCTGCCGCCGTGCTCGGCACGCTGGCGATCGCCTGCATGATGCCGTTCGTCGCGCTTGCGGTCGCGGCCGCCCTGTCGATGTCGCGCGCGCGCGCGGCGGTGACGATCTCCGGCATCTGGGCGACCAACCAACTTATCGGCTTCGGACTGCTCAGCTATCCCTTGACCGGCTACGCGCTGTCGTGGGGCGGCGCGCTGCTTGGCGCCAGCCTCGGTGCGATGCTGCTCGCAGCCCGGCTGTCGCAGAAACCTCGCTCGCATGGCTACGCGCTGCCGCTGGTCTTCCTCGCCGCCTTCGCCGCCTTCGAAGTCGCCCTATTGGGCTTCGCACTCGTCGTCGGCGGGACCGAGACGTTCACGCCGACGATCGTGCTCCAGCTGCTCACCAACGACGTGCTGTGGTTTGCAGGGCTGTTCGCGCTCCACGTCGTGCTCACTCGCGCGGCGCCGCGCGTGTTCGGCCCGGGCCTCGCACTGCGGGCGGCGTGATGGCCGCGCCGCGCGTCGTCTCGCTGCTGCCCAGCGCGACCGAGATCGCGGTCGCCGTCGGCATGGAGCATGAAATCGTCGGACGCTCGCACGAGTGCGATTTCCCGCCGTTCATCAAGGCGCTGCCGATCTGCACCGCGACCAAGCTCGAAAAGGGTCTGACGTCGCTGCAGATCGACGATTGCGTGCAGGAAATCGTGCGCCAGGGCCTGTCGGTCTACGAAGTCGACGCCGCGCTGCTGAAATCGCTGCGCCCCGACGTCATCCTGACACAGTCGCAATGCGCCGTTTGCGCGGTCACGCCGCGCGATCTCGAGGAAGCGCTGTCGTCCTGGATCGGCACGCCGCCGACGCTGCTGTCGCTTGCGCCCGACAATCTCGACGACGTCTGGGGTGATCTGCGCCGCGTCGGTGAGGCAGTCGGCGCGCCGGCCGCCGCTGAAGCTTCGATCACCGCCCTTCAGGCGCGGCTCGACACGCTGCGCTCGCGGGCGGCAAAGCGCGCGCATCGCCCGACGATCGCCGCGATCGAGTGGATCGATCCGCTGATGGCGGCGGGAAACTGGGTGCCCCAACTGATTCAGATCGCCGGCGGGGAGCCGCTGTTTGCGACGCCCGGCCAGCATTCGCCATGGCTCGAATGGGACGCGCTGGTCGCCGCCGATCCCGACATGATCGTGCTGATGCCGTGCGGCTTCCAGATCCCGCAGACGATGGCCGATCTTGCCCCGCTCACCGCGCGGGACGGGTGGAATCGGCTCGCCGCGGTGCGCGCCGGCCGCGTGTTCGTTGCCGACGGCCACCATTTCTTCAATCGCCCCGGCCCGCGGCTCGTCGAATCCGCCGCGATCATCGCCGAGACGATCGATGCCGGACGGGGCGTCGATGCCGGCGCGGGGTGGCGGAGACTGTGACGGCGCGCCCCGCCCCTTAAGCGTCACCCGATCAACGCGTCGAGATCGAGCCGATAGAAGCGCGCTGCCGCCCCGGCGAAGAGTTCGCGTTTCTCCGCCGCGCTCGCGCCCGCCGCGATACGCTTGAACGCGTTCCACAGCGTCGCATAATCCGCGCCCCAGCGATCGACCGGAAAGTTGCTCTCGAACATCGCGCGTTCGGCACCGAACGCCTCGATGCACGTCTCGACATACGGGCGGAACAGCTCGGCGAGTATGTCGGACGTCGGTCGCGCGTCGGGTCCGAGATCGCCCAGCGCGCAGAACGGCATCGCCAGCCCACCGAGCTTGACCGTCACATTGGGGCATTGCGCAAGATCGCGGATCGCCGCCGCCCAGCCATCGAAGCGCTCGCGCTGCCGCCCGTCGTAGCTGCCGAGCCCGAGCGGCGTGCCGACGTGGTCGAGCACGATCGGCTGGTCCGGGAACGCACGGGCCAGCGCCGCGACCTCGCCGATCTGCGGCTCGAGCACCCACGCGTCGAACGTCAGGCCAAGCGGCCCAAGCTGGGCGAAGCCGGCGCGGAACGTCGCGTCGGCGTAGAGCCCGGCCGGCGCATGGCCGAGCGGACCTAGCACCGTCGGATCGGCATCCCACGCACCGATATGGCGTATCCCGCGAAACCGCCCGTTGCCCGCCGCGATCTCCGCCTCCAGCACCGCGGTGACGGTGTCGCCAAGCATCAGATCGGCCTGTCCCACGATCCCGGCGCAGGCGCGAAACGGCCCGTAGATCCCGCTCGCCGACTGCGCCGCGACGCCGTTGACGAACTCCACCTCGCCCACCGGCTTCAGTTCCGCCGGCCCATTGGCGCGATAGAAGGCACCGCATTGCAGGAACACGGTGGCGAAGACGTTGTGCCCGCTCGCGCGGCAATCGGCGTAGAGTTCGTCGAATAGATAACGCGGCGACTGGCGCGATATCCGCCCGAACGGATGCGCGATCTCGGGCATCCGCGGCAGCATCGGCTGGAAATCCCACAAATGGTGGTGCGGATCGATGATCGGCAGATCCGGCTCGATGATCGGCTCGGCGTCGCGCATGCTGCCCTCTCCTTGTCCTGTCGTTGTTTGGCAGCAGCGTGCCGCACACCGTCGGTGAATTCGATGCCCGCTGCTTTACGCTACGTCACTGCCCGGCCATACCGGCACAAGAACGACGAACGAGCATGGAGAGTGATGATGGGCGATCTGGTCACCCGCGACGATCGAGACGGCTGGGCGCTACTGACGCTCAACCGCCCCGACAAGCTCAACGCGCTGACCGTGGGCGTCTTTCGCGAACTTCGCGCGCATGTCGTCGATCTTAAAACCGATAAGTCGGTCGTTTGCGTCGTCCTGCGCGGGGCGGGCAAATGCTTTTCCGCCGGACACGATCTCGCCGATATCGCGAGCGGCGAGGACGTGCCGTCGCGCGGCTGGCATAGCGAGACGCTGCGGTTCCTGGAGAAGCTGCCGATGCCGGTGATCGCCGCCGTCCACGGCCACTGCTACACCGGCGCGCTCGAAGTCGCGCTCGCGTGCGACTTCATCGTTGCCGCGGACAATGCGCGCTTCGGCGACACGCACGCCAAATGGGCGCTGACCCCGATCTGGGGAATGAGCCAGCGGCTGCCACGACGGGTCGGCGTCGCCACCGCCAAGCGGCTGATGTTCACTGCCGACATGATCGATGCGGCCGAGGCGCACCGTATTGGGCTCGCCGAGCAGGTCGTCCCGCTCGACCGGTTCGATGACGAGATCGCCGCGCTCGCCGGCCGCATCGCCGCCAATTCTGCGTTCAGCCACGCTGCCAACAAGCGGCTGCTCGACGTCACCGACGGCCAGGTGCTCGACGCCGGGCTGCAATATGAGGTGCTCGAGAACGAGGGCGTCGGGCCCGACATGCGCGATCGCATCGCCGCCTTCACCGGCAAGTCGGCGAAGGCCTGATCGCTCGCGTTGCCGGCTTTGTCGCCCGGCGATGGAACGCGGCGTTCACCCGCGCTTTGAACCGGTAACGGCGCGCGGCCGCCTGCCGCGGCGCCTTCTCGGCACAAGGACGGCGCGGCAGATGGCAGAACAGGGTGGCGGCCGGGCTGTGCCGAGCGGACGGATGGCACGCTTCGGGCGCTTCGGGCGGCTGGCTGGCGGCGTCGCCGGCGGCATGCTCGCGGAAGGGACGCGCCGCATTGCCGCCGGCGAGCGTCCGCGCATGGGCGATCTGCTGCTGACGCCGGGCAACGCCGCGCGCGTTGCCGATCAGCTGGCACATTTGCGCGGCGCGGCGATGAAGCTTGGGCAGATGATCTCGATGGACGCGGGCGACCTGCTCCCGCCCGAACTCACCGCAATTCTCGCCCGGCTACGCGACAATGCGCACCACATGCCGCCGCCGCAGCTTGATCGCGTGCTGGTGCAGGAATGGGGCCGCGACTGGCGCCGGCGTTTCCGCCACTTCCAGGCGCATCCGATCGCTGCCGCCTCGATCGGGCAGGTGCATCGCGCGGACCTTCCCGACGGCCGCACGATCGCGATCAAGGTGCAATATCCCGGCGTCGCGGAGAGCATCGACGCCGACGTCGACAATGTCGCGACGCTGCTGCGCGTGTCGGGCCTGCTCCCGCGCGAGCTCGACGTCGCGACGCTGCTCGTCGAAGCCAAGCGCCAGCTGCACGAGGAAGCCGATTACCTGCGCGAGCGCGAGATGCTCGAGCGGTATCGCGCGCGGATCGGCGACGATCCCGCCTATGTCGTCCCGGCCGCCGTTCCCGAACTCAGCACCGCGCGCGTGCTGGCGATGGAGTTCGTCGCCGGCAGCCCGATCGAGACGCTGGAGGACGCTCCGCAGGAAGTGCGCGATCGCGCCGCCACCGCGCTGGTCACCCTCGTCCTGCGCGAGTTGTTCGGCTGGGGCCTGATGCAGACCGATCCCAATTTCGCCAACTATCGCTGGCAGACGGATACGGGCCGCCTCGTCCTGCTCGATTTCGGTGCCGCTCGCCCGGTCCAGCCGCGGACGCAGGCGGGCTATCACCGTCTGCTAATGGCGGGACTCGACGAGAATGCGGCCGAGATTCGCACCGCGGCGATCGAAGCGGGCTTCCTCGGCGACGCTGCCGCCGATCGCCACGCCGCGATCGTCGCGCGGATGATCGACGTTATCGTCGCCGAACTCCACCGTCCCGGCCCGTTCGATTTCGGCGACCGCGCCTTCGTCCAGGTACTGCGCGAGGAGGCCATGGCGATGGCGCAGGATCGCAGCACCTGGCATCTGCCACCGATCGACACGCTGTTCGTCCAGCGCAAGGTTAGCGGCACTGCGCTGCTGTGCGCGCGGCTGAAGGCCAAGGTCGACCTGCGCGGCCTGATCGGTGCGCATCGCGACGCGATTTTCGACTGACCGCGCGCGTGTCTCGGAACGCTTGCCCCGGGCGCGCGTCGTCCCGGCTACACCTTCAAAAGGCAGAACGATGGCGATCTTCAACAAGGACATGGTCGAGCTCGCGACCCGCAACACACTGTGGCAGAAGGAAGTGTATCGCGATCGCAAGGTTCAGATCGTACTGATGAGTATCCCCGCCGGTGAAGAGATCGGCGCCGAGACGCACCCCGCCGACCAAACGACCTTCATCGTGTCAGGCGAAGCCAAGGTCGTCATCGACGGCCACACGACGACAGCGGGGGCGAACCACCTCGTCGTCGTGCCGAAGGGCGCGGAGCACAATATCGTCAACAAGGGCAGCGGTGAGCTGAAACTGTTCTCGGTCTACGCTCCGCCGGCCGAACCGGAAGGCGCGGCATTCAAGACGAAGGCGGAAGCGGAGGAGGCCGAGAAAGGCGTGATTGCCAAGGCGGCCGACAAGGTGAAGGAAGCTCTGCGCGACTGATCCATTTCGGGTCGGACGCTGCGCCTCTGCTTTCAGTAGGTTGCAGCGTCGACCACGCATCAGGCCAAGCGCTAGTCGCATTGTCACGGCTTCCCCCCTCCGCTACGTTTCGGCAATGATTGACGGCATGATCCCCTTCCGTGAGGCGGCTCGCCGTCCGGGCGCGAACAGCGCGGCGACCTGGCCGGCTCGGGGCGAGCCCAACCGCCTCGAGCCTGAATGCTGGCCCGTGCTGCGCCCCAGCTTCACCGTTGCGAAGGGCGCAACCGTGTTCACGATGGGCAGCTGCTTCGCACGCAACATCGAGACGCATCTCGACCGGCTCGGCTTCGCCGTCCCCGCCGTCACGCTGACGCGGTCGAACAGCGCGCTGACCGCAGCCTACGGCGCGGAGATCTTCAACAAATATACGCCCACCTCGATCGCGCAGGAGCTCGAATGGGCACGTACGATCTATGATCGTGACGACACGCTGACCGAGCAGGACGTGATGCCCCTGCTGCTGCAACTGGCCGAGGATCGCTACGTCGATCTGCACGCGCGCGCCGATCCCGGCTTTGGCCTGCCGTTCGACGAACAGATGGCACGGCGCCGGCTGATCTATTCGTGGCTACGCACCGCGTTCGACTGCGATCTCGCCGTCGTCACGCTCGGGCTGATCGAGACATGGTGGGATACACGCGTCGACCAGTCGATCGAGATGCACCCGCGCGTGCTGCGCCATCCGGACGCGAAGCATTTTGGTTTCAAGCCGCTCGATTACGCGCGCGCATTGTCGGCGACGCGTCAGGCGCTCAGCGTTCTGCTCCGCAATCCGCGTACCAAGGTGCTCATCACCACCTCCCCGGTGCCGCTGGAAACCACCTTTACCACCGACGACGTCATCGTCGCCAACATGATGTCGAAAAGCGTTCTGCGCGCGGTGGCAGGCACGGTTACGCAGGACAATGATCGCGTCGATTATTTCCCGTCGTACGAGAGCGTGATGCTCACCAAACAGGCGTCGGTATGGATGAACGACCTCATCCATATCGAACAGGCGTTCGTGGGCCGCATCATGGCGCGCGTCGTCGAGGCCTATGTCGTCGACGCGGCGACCAGCCAGTACGAGCAGGCGATGGCGTTCAGCACCGCGGTGATGGGCGGCGCGATCGACGATGCAGCGCCGCTCTATCAGGGACTGCGCGATGGCCCCGCCGATCCGACGCTGCACGGATTGCCGCTCGACCTCGCCCATTATGAAATCGCCACCGGGGATACCGAGACCGCACGGAAGCGCCTGTGCACGCTGCACGGTTCGGGTGCGGAAACGGCAGAGGGATTTCGCTTCGCCTGGCTGCTCCAGTCGGTCGGCGAGGATGCCGCGGCGGAAGAGCAGCGGGAGCGTGCCTTCGCGCAGATCGCCGGCAATTGGGCGATGCTCGAGGCGGTGATGGTGCAGATGCAGCGTCAGGGCCGCGATGATGAACACCGCCGCCTGATGCAGAAGGCCGAGACGACCTTCGTCGCCAATCCCGACGTCCTGGCGCGGCTCGCGCTATTCTATCGCGATCGCGGTGAGGAAGCCGAACACCAGCGGCTGCTGCAGGCCGCGGCGCTGGCCGGCGGGACGCCCGAGCAGATCACCTATTACGCGCAGCAGTTTCTCGGTGCCGGCGATCACGATGCGGCGCACGCGATCGTCTCGCTGCTCAAGTCGCCGGAACAATCCCCCGAAGCATCGCGGCAACTCGCCACGATCGCGTCCACTCGGCAGCGCTTCGACGAGGCGGCGGCGCATCTAAAGCGGCGCCTCGACGTGGCGCCGGACGACGTGATCGCGCTCGGCATGTACGCCGTCGCATTGAGCCAGGCGGGACGCGAGGTCGAGGCGCTCGTGGCCGGGCGGCGCGCGCTGTCGCTGGATTCCGGCGATTCGCGCATTCCCGATCTTGTCGCGCGGTTGGAAGCGCGCGGCGACGATTTGCGCGCGTGACGCGCACCGATCGAATATCGGCCAGGAACGACGGTTGGATTATGGTTTTAATATATGCGCTTGCCCGCCGATCATCATTGCATCTCCGCATAGCAACAAAACGATATGAACAATGCGATTGCGAACGACTTGCAATAGCACCGATGCCTGGCTAGTCCGCGTCTCGACCCTTGGGGGGAGTAGAGACGTTGTTGACGATTTTCGGGCTGCTAGCATCGGCAGCCGCCATTACCACCGCACCCGCAGAAGCCGCTGAACCGCAGACCGTTGCCGATATCGTCGTCACCGGACAGCGAACCGAAGGTAACGACGATTATACGATCCGCGGCGAGACGACCGCGACGCGCCTCAACCTGACGCAGCGCGAGACGCCGCAGTCGATCAGCGTCGTCACGCGCGCCCAGATCGAGGACTTCCAGCTGAACGACGTCAACACGCTGCTGACGACCGTGCCGGGCGTCAACGTCCAGGCGAACGAGACCGATCGCGTCTATTTCTCGGCGCGCGGCTTCGACATCCAGACGTTCCAGATCGACGGCATCGGCGTGCCCTTCGCCTTCGGCATCCAGACCGGGTCGATCGACACCGCCTTCTACGATCATATCGAGGTGGTGCGCGGCGCCCCCGGCCTGCTCTCGTCGACCGGTAACCCGTCGGCAGTGGTCAACTTCATCCGCAAGCGCCCGACGCGCGACACGCAGGTGCGCGCCTCGGCGCAATACGGTTCGTTCGACAACGTCCGGCTAGAGGCGGACGTCAGCGTGCCGTTGACCAGCGACGGCAGCGTCCGCGCGCGCGCGGTGGGCGCTTTCACCGATACTGACAGCCATCTCGACCGCTACGGCCTGCGCCGTTGGGTCGGCTACGGCATCGTCGAGGCCGATATCGGGCCAAGCACCGTCGTCAGCGCGGGCTACGGCCATCAAGATCACCAGAGCCGCGGCGCGATGTGGGGCGCACTGCCGCTCAACTACACCGACGGCACGCGGATCGACTATGATCGCTCGGCCAATGTCGCGCCCGACTGGTCGAACTGGAACATCATCGATCGGCAGATCTTCGGCGACATCACGCACCGCTTCGACAATGGCTGGATCGCGCGGTTCAGCGCGGTCCGCCGCGCGACGAGCGAGGCCGACGAGCTGTTCTACGTCTACGATGCGCCCGTTCGCGGCGCACCGGGCGGCATCGACCTGCGCGATCCGGCGAATCCGTTCGATGATCTTGGCATTAAAGCCTATCCCGGCGCCTTTCGCGCGCAGACGCGCAACCTGACGATGGAAGGCTATATCACCGGCCCGGTGACACTGTTCGGTCGCCAGCATGACGTGAACATCGGCGTCAACCGCAGCGCGCAGGATTACAAGCAGTCGTCGAGCTACGACAATGCACTGATCGGCCAGCTGCTGCCCTTCCCCGATCTGCTCGACGGCAATTTCCCGAAGCCGAACTTCCCGACCGAATTCTCAACCGCCTATGCATCAAGCCAGAACACGCAGACGCGGCGCCAGACGGTCTATGGCCTCGTCCGGCTAAACCTCGCCGATCCGCTCAAGGTGATGCTCGGCGGCAACGTCACCCACGCCGTCAGCAAGGGCTTTTCCTACGGCGTCGACACCAATTTCGACAACACGCGCTTCCTGCCGTTCGCCGGCGCGACGTTCGACGTGACGCCGAACCTCAGCCTGTACGCAAGCTATGCCACGATCTTCAATCCGCAGACGGCGATCGGCGCGGACTTCCGCATCCTCGATCCGATCCGCGGCAACAATCTCGAAGCCGGTATAAAGGGCGAATGGTTCGACGGGCGGCTCAACGCCACCGTCGCGCTGTTCCGCACGCGGCAGGACAACACTGCGGAGGCGATCGACTTCGTCGGCGGCCGCACGATCTCGCGCGGCGTCGACGCGCGCTCCGAAGGCATTGAGATCGAGGTCGGCGGGCAGCTCGCGCCCGGGCTGCAAGCGACCGGCGGTTATACGCTGATGCGGATCGAGGATGAGAATGGCGACGCCGCTCGCCTGTTCGTGCCGCGCAACACCGGCCGACTGAATGTCAGCTACTCGCCCCCCGCCCTGCCACAGCTGAAGCTCGGCGCCTCTGGCCAGTATCAGAGCCGCATCTTCACGCCGACGCGGACGGCGCGCCAGGGCAGCTACGCGCTGCTCGATCTGCTCGCCCGCTACGAACTGACCCCAAATGTCGCCGCAGGTATCAACGTACGCAACGTCACCAACGCCAAATATCTGACCGCGGTGAACTTCGACGGCGGCTATTTCGGCGCGCCCCGCACGGTGCTTGGCACGATCAGCGTGCGCTTCGGGCCCGGCATCGGCTTCTGACGTGATCGCCGCCCCGCTCCTCGTCATCGTCGCCGCGACGCTGCTGATCCGCGCCGGATGGAGCGGGCGGCGCAGCCTCGGCGTCGTCGGCTGGGCGCTCGGCGGCGTCGCGCTCTGCTGGCTGGCTTGGGCGGACGGCGCGTGGGGCATCGCGCTCGGCACCGTCGCCGGGATTGTCGTCGCACTCGCGCTCATTTTCTACGCCGGCACCACTGCCCCCGCCCGCACGCGCCGCGCGCCGCGCGAGGCGCCCGCGATAGCGCTGCCGCGCAACGGTGGCGATCTCAGTCGCCGCGTCGCCGTCTTCCTCCTGGTCGTGCCGGTCGCATTCGTCGCCGCGCAGTGGTGCGCCTATGGTGCCCAGGCGCTTGCCCGGCGCGCAGGGAGCGGGGAAGCGGACGCGATCGTCCTCACGCTTTTCCTGCAGCCGATGATCTGGAGCGCGCTGATGGTATGGCAGATGACCCGGCCCGGCCCGGTACAGATGATCGCCCCCGTAGCCCTGACCGCGCTGTCCGGCACGCTGCTCTGGCTCGTCGCATGAGCGGGCCGCCGCGTCAGACGCTGGTGCAACGCGCGTTGGGCGGCCATGCCGCACTCGGCCTGCTCGCGGGCGCGCTGATCTACATCATCGCGCTGACCGGCTCGATCATTGTCATCCACGATCGCTGGCAACGGTGGGAAGAGCCCAGTGTCGTGGAGAGCGCGGTCCTCTCGCCGACCGCGGCGCAGGCGGCGATGACGGCGGTGGTCGCGGGCGAAGCCGGCAAGCCGCCCACGACGCACCTCTATATCCGCATGCCGACGCCCGATCTGCCCCGCGCCGTCGTCACCACCGATCACGCCGCCTGGTACGTCGACGGCGCCGGCCGCATCGTCGCGCCCGAAGCGCACAGCTGGACCGAATTCCTCATCGGGCTGCACGAGTATCTGCACCTCCCGATGACATGGGGCATGATTCTCGTCGGGGCGCTTGGCGTGGCGCTGGCCGCGCTCGTCGTCACCGGCGTGCTCGCGCACCCGCGCATCGTGCGCGACGCCTTTCTGCTGCGCACGCGCCATGATCCGCAGATCGCGCGCGCCGATTGGCACAACAGGCTGGGCGTGTGGACGCTGCCCTTCGCGCTCGCCGTGACGCTGACGGGGGCCTTTATCGGGCTCGGCAGTGTCGGGGTCAGCGCATTGGCGCGCGGCTATACCGGGGGCGACCTCGAAAAGGTCTACGCGCGCGTGTTCGGCGACGAGCCGGCGCCGAATGCGGCGCGCGGGTCGCTGCCGAACGTCGCGGCGGCGCTGCATGCGGTGCATGATCGCGTGCCGCAGGCGACACCGACCTACGTCATCGTTCACGATCCCGGCACGCGCGGGCAGCACGTTCAGGTGATTGCCGAGCATCCCCGGCGACTGATCTACGGCGAGACCTATCGTTTCGACGGCGAAGGCCGCTGGCATGGGCCGGTCGGTCTGTCCGACGGCGCGCTGGGGCAGCAGGCCGCCGCGTCCGCCTACAATCTTCATTTCGGCAACTATGCCGGCCTGCCGGTCGAGATCGCCTATATCCTGCTCGGCTTAGCGCTGTGCATCGTCACCGCGACGGGAACCACCTTGTGGCTCGGCAAGCGCCGCCGCCGCGGGCATGGCAGCCACCGGCTCGAGGCGAGCTGGACAGTGATCGTCTGGGGTACGCCGCTGGGGCTGATCCTCGCCTATTGGCTGCGCGCGACAGTCGGCCCGCAGGCACCGCTCGTCACCTGCTTCTGGCTGTTCCTCGCCGCGCTGCTGCTTGCCGCCGGCGTGCGGCCCGCGCTCATCGCGGCGCTGCACCTGCGTACAGTGACGGTCGGTGCGCTCGGTGTGACTGCACTCGGCCACGCCGCCGCGACCTATCCCGGCCCGACTGCAAACTTCGCGCTCGACGCCGCGATCCTGGCGATGGCGGGGCTGATCTGGGCAGTGGGTCGTCGCTCGTCGGCTGCGGCGACGGTGGCGGGTGCTGAGCGAACGCGGATGGCCGCCGCGCAGCACTGAAGCGTGCAGGTCAGCCGCGCGACGTGCCGGGATAGGTCCTCTGCTGCGCCCATTCGGCGATGCCGAGCCGTTTGGGTAGGGTCCGCAGCACGGCCTCTAGTGCTGCACCCTCGCCGTCCCGACACCCGCCGGCGGCGTGGATCACGTGCCTTGCACCAGCGGCACCGGTCCACGTCACGTCGTACGACGCCTGATCGCATACCTTCACCCGGCACGCGACCTCGCGCTGTTCCTCGGCTCGCGGTCGAAATCGGGCAAGCTCGGCAGCGATGGCACGGTAGACCGCTGCATCGATCTTCCGACGGCGCTCGCCCAGCGCCGCCGTATGCCGTGCGTCGTCGAACACCACCTCGCCATTCGCGGCCATGCTGACGGTATAGACCAGGCAGAAGCCGAAACATGGCCCAACCGAAACCGTGATCGTCTCCGCGGTCCTGGTCGCGGAATGCGGCGCGGGAAGATTGCCCGCGCATCCCGCCAGCACCGCGCTCATCGCAAGCAGCAACCGTCGGATCATCGCGCATACTCGCGAAGGTCGGCAGGCAGTTGCGCGATCGGACAGTAGCGGAAGGTCGAGGCCGACGCGCCGCGACGCAGCGTGAAGGTCGTCGCATCGCGTACCGTCACCACCTGCCGCTCGCTCGATCGCGGCGCAGGCCCGGCGCCGGCATCGATGCAACTTTGCGACACGCTGTACCGATTGCCCCTGCGCGACAGCATCGTGACGCGGCAAGCTCGCGAATGGGCGCCGCTGATCCCCCGACCGTCGTAGCGCCGGATCGATGCATTGGGCGGCGCGGCACAGCCGGTCCCCTGCTCGACATAGATCCCCGGTGTCAGCCGATAGACCCCGCGCGGCTCGGGCGAGCGGGTTACCTGCGCTGCCGCCGAGATCGTTACGCCCAGCCCGCACAGCGCGGCCAACCACTTCACACGAACAGCCACCTGATCGCCTTCCTCACCGTGCTTCGCCGCATCTCGCTAAACGGCCTAAGCTGAACCGGCGCTGCGATGTCGCTGTCCAACGCCCGCCCGGCGCACAGTACGGCCCCTGTACGCCCGGCATTCGGCCATGATATGTTCCGCCGATGATCGTTCCGGCCGACGCGCCCGCCTTCTCACCCGATCCCGCCGTGCCCGATTTCGTGGTCGTCGACGTGGAGACCGCCTGCGCGCGCGTCAGCAGCATCTGCCAGATCGGCATCGTCGGCTTTCGCGCCGGCCGGGAGCTGTTCGCGTACGAATCGCTCGTCGATCCGTGTGACGAATTCTCGCCCTTCAACACGCGGATCCACGGCCTGTGCGAGGATCACGTGATGAACCAGCCGACCTTTGCCGGCATTCATGCCGCGGTCGACGGCCACCTCGGTGGTCGCGTCACCGTTGCGCACTCACTGTTCGACAAGAGCGCGCTCGCAGCGGCGTGCCGCGCGCACGAGAAGCCCGCGATCGAGGCGACGTGGCTCGACAGCGTGCGCGTCGCACAGCGCGCCTGGCCCGATCTGCCGAGCCACCGTCTGAGCGCGCTCGCCAAGTTCCTTGGCCTGCGCCACAAGCACCACGACGCGCTTAGCGACGCGCGCGCGGCGGGCATGGTGATCGTCCGCGCAATCGAACATACCGGCATCGACCTTGCAGCATGGCTCAAGCCCGCCGCCACCCGCGCCGCCCCCGTGCCCCGGCCCGCCGCCGACGGCCCACTGAAGGGTGAGCGGATCGCCCTGCTCGGCGCCAAACGCAACGGCACCTTGGCGCAGGCACTCGCGCAGGCCGGCGCCCGCGTCGTCGCCTCGGTCGGCCCGACGACCACGATGCTCGTCGTTGCGAACGACCAACCCTACGGCCGCTTCTTCCACGCCAGCCCCGCCCACCGACGGGCGGACGAGCTTCGCGCTGCCGGCTCTCCGATCGCGATCGTGCGCGAAGACGATCTGCTACAGCGTATCGCCTTGACCGCGGCGTCGACCGACGAGGCGTGCGCCAGCGCGTGATGCCGCCGGCGACACCGCTGCGCAATCGCACTTGCCTAGTGCGCGGACGATGGCCACCCCTGAGCAACGTAGCTCATTCGCAACGAGGCTTCTTCCGTGACCCATATCGCCAAGATCATGCTGCTCGGGTCGGGGGAACTCGGCCGCGAATTCACCATCTCGGCCAAGCGCCTCGGTGCCTATGTCGTGGCGTGCGACAGCTACGCGCACGCCCCGGCGATGCAGATGGCCGACGAGGCCGACGTCTTCTCGATGCTCGATCCCGATCTGCTGCGCGCCGCGATCGCCCGCCATCGCCCCGACTATATTGTTCCCGAGGTTGAGGCGATCCGCACCGAGATCCTCGCCGAAGTCGAGGCGCAAGGCATCACCGTCGTGCCTTCGGCCCGCGCCACGCAGATGACGATGAACCGCGATGCGATCCGCGACGTCGCCGCGCGCGATCTGGGCCTCGTCACGTCGCGCTACGACTATGCGGAGAGCCTGGCCGAAGCACGCGCGGCTGCTGCGACGGTGGGCTTCCCGTGCGTCGTCAAACCCGTGATGTCCTCGTCGGGCAAGGGCCAGAGCATGGTCCGTGACGCGGACGGGCTCGACCGCGCCTGGACCTACGCGGTCGACAACATGCGCGGCGACCGGCGACGGGTCATCGTCGAGCAGTTCGTCGACTTCGATTACGAGATCACGCTACTGACGGTGCGAACGCGCGTCGGCGTGTGCTTCTGCCCGCCGATCGGTCACCGCCAGGAACGCGGCGACTATCGCGAATCGTGGCAGCCCGCCGCGATGTCCGCCACGGCGCTCGCCAACGCGCAGGACATGGCGCGCCGCGTCGTCGACGATCTCGGCGGCTACGGACTGTTCGGGGTCGAGTTCTTCGTTGCCGGCGACCGCGTCATCTTCTCCGAACTTTCGCCGCGCCCGCACGACACTGGTATGGTGACGCTGATCTCGCAGACGTTGAGCGAGTTCGAGTTGCACGCGCGCGCGATCCTCGGCCTGCCGATTCCCGACGTAACCGTGGTCGGCCCCGCCGCCTCCGCCGTGATCCTCGCCGATCGCGACGCGACGCGCTTCAGCTATCGCGGGCTGGCCGATGCACTGGCGACAGAGGCGCAGGCGGTCGACGTCCGGCTGTTCGGCAAGCCGACGACGCGGCCCTATCGTCGGATGGGTGTCGCACTCGCGCGCGCTGCCGATGTCGACGAGGCACGTGCCGCCGCGCGCACCGCCGCCGACGCGATCGTCATAGATTACGAGTGAACTGCCGCGCGGCGTTTGCCGCGGGCAAAGAAAAAGGGGCGGCTTTCGCCACCCCTGTATCCTCCACCGCTTCCGAAGAAGAATGGCGCGCCCGGAACGATTCGAACGTCCGACCCTCAG
Organism: Sphingomonas sp. NBWT7; assembly: GCF_014217605.1. Taxonomy (NCBI): domain Bacteria; kingdom Pseudomonadati; phylum Pseudomonadota; class Alphaproteobacteria; order Sphingomonadales; family Sphingomonadaceae; genus Sphingomonas; species Sphingomonas sp. NBWT7. The sequence continues at coordinate 1,288,746 of NZ_CP043639.1, forward strand.
ATTCGTAGTCTGATGCTCTATCCAGCTGAGCTACGGGCGCCCGGTGGAGGCGCGCTAATATAAGCGGGTTCGGGTTTGCGCAAGGGCGTTGCGCCACTCTTTTTCGCTTCGTAAGCATCACGGCATGTCACCGCATCGCACGCTCCTGCCCCTGATGCTCGGCGTCGCGCTTGCCGGGTGCAGCGCGACGGGCCGATCCTATCCCCCCCTGCTTCCCCGCGCGGCAGAGCAGCAGAGCTTTGCGGAGCCGACAGCGCCGCCTCCGGTGCCCGCAGCGCCCGATCCCGCGCTCGACACCCGGATCGCCGCGACCAGCGCTACCCTCGCCGCGCGCGTCAAGGCGTTCGATGCCGCGAGCGCAACCGCGCGGCAGAAGGTGGCCTCCGCCGGGCGCGCGCCGGCTGGCAGCGAATCGTGGCTCGATGCGCAGGTGACCTTGGCTGAACTCGATTCGCTCCGCTCGGCGACGCTCGAGGTAGTCACCGATCTCGAGACGATCGCCGGCGAGCGTGCGGCCGATCTCGCGGCGCCTTATGCGCCCTTGGAGACGACGATCGCACAAGCCCGCGCTGCGGCGGCGAAACAGGCGGCGACGATCGCCGAGCTACAGGGTCGGCTGTCGCCCGCCTGACTATTTCGGCGCTACCCCACGGGGCGAAGTGCACCGCCACTAAGATACATCGCGGTGATCGTGATCTCGGTCACGCCGCGCCCAACAGTGACTGCGGTAACCTTGGGCGACGGCTTGCGACCGAACACAAAATCGAGCAGCGTCACGCGCGGATTGCCCGATGCGCCACCCCCATCGCTTCGATCGGTGTTGCCATTACCGTTCACGTCGTGCCGCAGATCGACGGCGTAGCTGCCCGGCGCCGGCACCGGCATGCAAATGCGGATCGGGCCTGCCGAGGGCGTCGGCACTTCGACACGATCGAGCCACGTCTTCTTTTCGAACCACTTGGCGGGCGCCCCGCCGAAGGTACGTACGCGGATCGCGCCGGTACGGCTCTTGAGCCCAACCACGGTAACAAGGATCGCCGAGCCACCGCCCGAGCAGCGCGCCGCGTGCGGGCCAAGAACCGCGCCGCCCTGCGCCGCTGACGGCGTCGCCATGAGAAGGGCGGTACCAAAAGCAAGCGCGCTATAGAACGAACCGTGATGGAATGACGTCATCAGGCCAACGTCGCATCAACTCATGGCACCAACGTGGCATAGCCGCGTCAACGGCATGAAATGTCGCGCATTGTTTGAATTGGTGGGCGCTGACGGGTTCGAACCGCCGACCTACTCGGTGTAAACGAGCCGCTCTACCAGCTGAGCTAAGCGCCCCCTTGCGGGAGAAGCGGCGGTGTAGCGTGGTTTGCGCGCGGCACAAGACCGATCGTCAGACCAGCGGCAGCCCCATCGCGCGCAGGGACGCGATATAGCGGCGCATGCCCTCCAACCCGCGCGGGGTCAGGAACATGAAGGCACGGCGGCGATCGAACGGGTCCGGTTCACGACGGAAGATGCCCGCGTCGGTCATGCGCGCGATCCAGCGCAGCGCCGTCGTCGGCGCCACCGCGGCCGCGATGCACAGGCTGGATACCGACACCTGCGCGCGCTCGAGATGCGCTGCATACAGGTCGAGCATCATGTCCCAGCCGGGATCCTCGAACAGCCCCGGCCCGAGATGGCGATCGCGCTGCCGGCGCGCCCGAACGATCTGGCGGATCTCGCTGGACGAACCGGCATCTTCCGCCGCCGAGGCGAAATCGTCACTGCGATCGATCGGCGCCGCCCCGGATGCCGCCCCGCGCGTCGACAATCGAGCGAGCACCTCGGCGATTCGCGCCACTTCGGCGTTCAGCCGCGCAAGTCGCGCCGCCTCGTTCTCGCGCACGGTCTCGCCCAGGCTGAAGCGGTCCGACAGGCCGCAGGCCGCGATCGCTGCGATCCAGTCCAAAGCTGATGGATCGCACACGATTTCGTACCGCGCGGCGGCGAGCGACGCGGCGACGACGTCGATTCGCGCCATGTCCGTGCCGATAACCAGCGGCAACCCGCGCCCTGCGGCCTCATGATCGATCGCCGGAAGAATGTCGGCGAGCGTATCCTCGGCTACTCCGCAGGCGTTAAGCACCACCACCGGTACGGCCGACAAGGTCTGCAAACGATCAAGCGCGTCGTTCCACGATACGCCCGGCAGCACACGGCCCCCGGCCTGCGCGATCACCGCCGATACGGTATCAGCGGCATCGTCGCTGCCGACGATCAGTGCGTCGAACCGTCGTCCCGCGTCGGACCCATAGTCCCAATTGGTTCCCAGCATATCCCACCCTGAACCGGATCAGAACATGTCGTCTGACCCATTGAGGCCATGCAATGATCAACCTCCGGAACGGCGCCGCGTATCCGCGTTTCGGCCGTAAAACCTCCGCTTCGGATGATTCACATTAGTCGATCGCCTTAACGATTTCCTCGACCATTTTCTTGGCGTCGGCCAGCAGCATCATCGTGTTGTCCATGTAGAAGACGTCGTTGTCGACACCGGCGTAGCCGACGCCGCCCATCGATCGCTTCACGAACAGCACCGTTTTCGCTTTCTCTACGTCGAGGATCGGCATGCCGTAGATCGGCGACGTCTTGTCGGTCTTCGCCGCCGGATTGGTCACGTCGTTCGCCCCGATCACGAACGCGACGTCGGTCTGCGCGAATTCCGAATTGATGTCCTCCAGTTCGAACACCTCATCGTACGGCACGTTGGCCTCGGCCAGCAGCACGTTCATGTGGCCGGGCATGCGGCCGGCGACCGGGTGAATCGCGTATTTCACGCGCACGCCGGCCTCCTTCAGCTTGTCCGCCATCTCGCGCAGGACGTGCTGCGCCTGCGCCACCGCCATGCCGTATCCTGGCACGATGATGACCTGTTCGGCCTGCGTCATCAGGAACGCGGCGTCCTCCGCCGAGCCGCGCTTCCACGGGCGTTGCTCCTTCGCCGCGCCGTCACCGCTGCCGCCGCTCTCCGCACCGAAGCCGCCCGCGATCACGCTGATGAAGCTGCGGTTCATCGCGCGGCACATGATGTAACTGAGGATCGCGCCTGAAGAGCCGACGAGCGCGCCGGTGATGATCATCGCGCTGTTGTGCAGCGTGAAGCCCATCGCCGCCGCCGCCCAGCCCGAATAGCTGTTGAGCATGCTGACGACGACCGGCATGTCCGCGCCGCCGATCGGCACGATCAGCAGGAAACCGATCGCGAACGACAGCGCGACGACGATCCAGAAGTTGGCGGGCGCCTCGGTCAGCCAGAAGGCGAAGGCGAAATAGGCGATCATCAGCGCGACACCGAGATTGATCGCGTGACGCATCGGCAGCAGGATCGGCGCGCCGCCCATGTTGCCGTTGAGCTTGAGGAACGCGATCACCGACCCGGAAAAGGTGATTGCGCCGATCGCGACACCCAGGATCATCTCGACCCGGCTGACGGGATGGATCGTCGCGAACGGCTGGCCGATCAGCGGGGTAACGACGTCGGCGATCCCGAAGGCGACCGGGTTGAGATAGGCGGCGACCGCCACGAGCACCGCGGCGAGCCCGACGAGGCTGTGGAAGGCGGCGACGAGCTGCGGCATCGCCGTCATCGCGATGCGCCTTGCGGTGACGATCCCGATGATCGCGCCAACCCCGATCGCCGCCAGGATCTCGATCACCGCCAGCGTGTCAACGCGCTGCAGCAGTGCGGCGTAGTCATAGCCGCCCACCTCGCCCAGCGCGACGACCGGCATCGTCGGCACATGCGTCAGCAGCGTCGTCACCACTGCGATCGTCATGCCGATCATTCCGTAGCGATTGCCGCGCTGGCTGGATGCCGGGCTCGACAGCCCGCGCAGTGCGAGGATGAAGCAGACCCCCGCCACAAGGTAGGCGAGCGCCGCCCAGGGATTGTCCGCGACCTGTTCCACTACCCTCGATCCCCCCGCTTCATGTGCGTCCGGCGGCGCCCGCCGCCGGTATGCCGATCAGTGCTTCGCAGCCGCCGGCCGCTCCTTCTTCTTGTACATCGCGAGCATGCGCTGCGTGACGGCGAAACCGCCGAAGATGTTGATGCTGGCGAGCACGACGCCCAGCAGCCCCAGCCATTTGGCGCTCGGGCTGCCGCTCGCCGCCGCGGCGATTAGCGCGCCGACGATGATGACGGAGGAGATCGCATTGGTCACCGCCATCAGCGGCGTGTGGAGTGCCGGCGTCACCGACCAGACGACGAAATAGCCGACGAAGCACGCCAATACGAAGATCGACAGGATCGCGATGAAGCTCAACTTCCCCTCCTCACCCGGAACGCACGATACGATGGTCGAGATCGCGGCGCGCCTGTTCGAAACGTTTCACTGCTGCCCGCACCGGATCTCAGCGGTGCCGAGCATATGCATCAGACGCCCAGCAGCCGTTCGTTGACGACCTTGCCGCCCTGCGTCAGTCGCACCGCGTCGCCGATTTCCGCATCGAGCACCGGCCGCCCGGCCTCCTTGTTCCAGAAGGCGGACAGGAAGTTGAACAGGTTGCGCGCGAACAGCGCCGAGGCATCCGCCGCGAGTCGTGAGGGCACGTTGCGATGCCCGACGATCTTGACGCCATGCCGCTCGACCACTTGGCCAGCGACCGCACCCTCGACGTTGCCGCCCTGCTCGACGGCGAGGTCGACGATCACGCTGCCCGCGCGCATCGTCGCGATCTGCGCATCGCTGATCAGCCGCGGCGCGGGGCGGCCGGGGATCAGCGCGGTGGTGATGACGATGTCCTGCTTGGCGATGTGCGCCGACACCAGTTCGGCCTGCGCCGCCTGATATTCGGCGCTCATCTCGGTCGCGTAACCGCCCGAGCCTTCGCCCTCGATGCCCTTCACATTCTCGACGAAGATCGGCTTGGCGCCGAGCGACTGGATCTGCTCCTTGGTCGCGGATCGAACGTCGGTTGCCGACACTTGCGCGCCGAGCCGCCGCGCGGTGGCGATCGCCTGCAGCCCAGCGACGCCCACGCCCATCACGAAGACCTTGGCGGCGGAGACTGTGCCGGCCGCGGTCATCATCATCGGAAAGGCGCGGCCATATTCGCCCGCCGCGTCGAGCACTGCCTTGTACCCCGACAGGTTCGACTGCGACGACAGGATGTCCATCGATTGCGCGCGGGTGATGCGCGGCATGAATTCCATCGCCAGCGCCTCGATCCCCGCCGCGGCATAGCCGTCGACGCGCGCGCGTTCACCAAAGGGGTTAAGCCCGGCGACGAGCCACGCGCCCGGCTTCATGCCGGCGAGCGACGCAGGCTCGGGGCCCTGCACGCCGAGCACGATATCCGCGCCCGCCAACACCGCGGCACGATCGGCCACCGTCGCGCCGGCATCGGCATAGGCCTGATCGGTGATCGACGCCGCAGCGCCGGCGCCCGTCTCGACGGCCAGATCGGCACCGAGCGATGTGAACTTCTTCACCGTCTCCGGTGTCGCCGCCACCCGCCGTTCGCCGTCCGCCCCCTCCTTGAGGACAGCGATCTTCATGGTCAGGCGATCAGCCAGACCACGAAGGCGGCGACGATGACGCAGGCGACCGTGCCCCACTTCATCAGCCCCATGACGCCCTCGTAGGTCGCGGCATGCGCCTTGATGTCGTTGGACTGCGCACCGTGATCGGCCATGGTCACCCTCTTGTTGTACTCTGGTCTGCCACGCTCTTATCCGGGGCCCCTGCCCGTCTCAACCCTGCTTAAGCGAGCTTTTACTTCAGCGTCCTAAAGCCGGTCGAATGAGGCGGGACGACAGATGACGCGCAACGGCCAGCGCATGCTGATGCTGATCGACGACGAGCCCGCGCAGCGGCGGCTGGTGGCGGCGCTTGCCGCGCGCGGCGGCTGGCGCACGCTATTCGCCGGCGATTCCGATACGGCGATCGCGATGCTCGGCACGCAGGACGGGATGCAGCTCGATGCGATCCTGTTCGATCACTGGGGCGAGGACGACGACGCCTCGGCACTGATCGCGGAGCTGCGCGCGCGCCGGCCTGCGCTGCCGATCCTGGTGCTCACCGCCAACGGCTCCGTCAGCCATGCAGTCAACGCGATGCGCGCGGGCGCGACCGATTTCCTAGTCAAGCCGCTCGCGCCGGAACGGATGCTGCGCGCGCTCGACGCCGCGGTTGCCGGCACGCAGGCGGGCGAGCTGCGGCCGCTGACGGAGAAAATTCCGGCGATGCTCGGTTTCGACGAGATCGTCGGCTCGGCACCGCAGTTTCGCGCCGCACTCGCGATCGCGGCGAAGGCGGCGCGCGCGCGCGTTGCCGTGCTGATCGAAGGCGAGAGCGGCGTCGGCAAGGAAGTCGTCGCGGAGGCGGTGCACGCCGCCAGCCCGCGCGCGAAGAAGCCGATGGTCACCGTCAATTGCGGCGCGCTGCCGGCGAATCAGATCGAGAGCGAGTTGTTCGGCCACGAGCCAGGCGCGTTCACCGGCGCGTTCGAGCGCAAGATCGGCAAGTTCGTCGACGCCGATGGCGGCACGATCTTCCTCGACGAGATCGGCGAGATGCCGCTCGAGGCGCAGCAGCGGCTGCTGCGCGTGCTGCAAGCAGGCGAGATCCATCCGCTCGGCGCGCGGCACCCGCGCGAGGTCGACGTGCGGATCATCGCGGCCACCAACAAGCGGCTTGCCGACGAGGTGGAGGCGGGCACGTTCCGCGAGGACCTCTACTATCGGCTCAACCTGGTGCAGGTGCCGATCCCGCCGTTGCGCGAGCGCGCGCAGGACATTCCGGCGCTGGCCCGCCACCTGCTGGCGCGGATCGCGCAGCAGCCGGGGCTCAAGGAACTCGGCATCACCGACGACGCGCTGGCGCTGCTCGTTGACTATGACTGGCCCGGCAACGTGCGCCAGCTGCAAAACGCGCTCTTCCGCGCCGCGGTGTTGTGCGAGGGTGATGCGCTGACCCGCACCGACTTCCCCCAGATCGCGACCTACAGCGCGCGCCGCAGCCGCACCCCGCAACCGCAGCAGATGGCGACATCGGGCGGCGTCACGCTGTTCCGCGCCGACGGCAATCTGCGCGCGCTCGAAGAGATCGAGGCCGACGTCATCCGTCTCGCCATCGGCCATTACCGCGGCCGCATGACCGAAGTGGCGCGGCGGCTGGGGATCGGGCGCTCGACGCTCTACCGCAAGCTCAGCGAGCTCGGCATCGAGAACGCCGCCTGACTAGTCGATCTGCGCGATCCATTCCGGCAGCTCGGCAAGGCTAGTGAGCTGGCGGAACCGCGCGGCGTCGACCGGCGGCGGCGCAGCCTCGTGGCTCCAGCCGCCGTCCTGCGGCACATAGGCGGCCCACGCCCCGGCAGCGAGCGCGGGCAGCACGTCCGACCGCATCGAATCGCCTGCCATCACCGCCCGCTGCGGCGCGACGCCGTAGTGCGCGAACAGCCGCGCGAAGGTGGCCGGCTGCTTGTCGCTGACGATCTCGATGCCGGCGAAGCGCTCGCCGAGCCCGGACGCGGCGAGCTTCATCTCCTGGTGCAGCAGATCGCCCTTGGTCACCAGCACCAGCCGCCCGAGCGCTGCGAGCCGATCGAGCGTGTCCTCGATCCCGTCGAGTAGTTCCACCGGATGCGCCAACAGCGTCCGCCCGGCATCGAGGATCTCGCGCACCGCCGTTGCGGGCAGTGCCGCACCGCCGAGCTCAAGCGCGGTCTCGATCATCGACAGCGTGAAGCTCTTCGCGCCGTAGCCGTACAGCGGCAGGTTGCGCACCTCGACCTCGGCGAGCGTATCGCGCGCGATCCCGGCCGCCGCGAAGGGTACCAGCATCGCGACGAACGCTTCCTCGGCCGCGGCGAAGAAGCGCATGTTATGCCACAAAGTATCGTCGGCATCGAGGCAGATGAGATCGATCGGCATGCCCGCCGATTAGCCGCCCGCCGGATGCGGCGAAAGCACGGCCTGCACTTGACGGGAACGTAAACCGTACTTACTGACATATCTGTCAATAAGGAGCAGTATCGATGGCCGCCAAGCTTCCCCCCTTCCCCGGCACGACGGGCAAGCGCGACTGGCGCACCGCGTTCGACGCGATCAAGAAGCTGCTGAACAACGGCGACGATACGGTGCAGGTGTTCCGCATCATGCGCGCGCTCAACACCGGCAGCACCGAATGGGGCTACGCCAAGCTGCTCGAGACCGAGAACGGCGGCCGCATCGCGCTGGAGCAGGCCAATCTCGCCGAGCGTTTTTCCGATCGGTCGTGGGTGGATACTTTCGCGCCCGGCACCGTCGGCGCGGCCTATCGCGACTTCCTCGACAGCACGGGCTATTCGGCCGATGGCCTCGTCGAGGTCAGCAAGGTCGGCAACGACAATGCCGAGATCGAGCATCCCTACGCCTGGTTCGGCCGCCGCACGCGCGATATGCACGATATCTGGCACGTGCTGACCGGCTACAAGGCGGACGAAAGCCTGGGCGAGGCGGCGCTGGTCGCGTTCAGCTACGCGCAGGTCGGCGGGCTCGGCTGGGCATTCATCGGCAGCGCGGCGGCGCTCAAGAGCTTCGGCGTCACCAAGAACACGCTCTTCGCACGCGCGGTCGCCGAAGGGTTCAAGCGCGGCAAGCAGGCGAAGTGGCTCGCCGGCGAGGACGTGCTGCAGTTGATGCACGAGCCGCTCGGCGCCGCGCGCAAGCGCCTCGGCCTGACCGAGCCGGTGATGTACAAGCGGGCACAGCGCGAGCTGGGTGAGGAAATGGCCTCGTACCTCAGCGCGCGTCGCGAAGCAGCGGCGGAGCCCGAGCGGCTCGCCGCCTGACATCGCCGCGGCGCCGCCTGATCTGCTCGGGCGGCGCCGGCGGATTGCCTATTGCGCGCGCGCCCGCCACATGCCGGCCGGATGCTCCGCCGGCTCGTTCTCACCGATACGCGCAATCACGCGGCGCTCGCGCTCGAGCCGGGCGCCGGCTTCGTCGTCCTGACCGGTCCGAACGGCGCGGGCAAGACGAACGTACTGGAGGCGGTGTCGCTGCTGTCGCCAGGTCGCGGGCTGCGTCGCGCGATGTTGGGCGACGTCGCGCGCCGTGATGGACCGGGCGGCTTCGGCATTGCCGCCACGCTCGATGATACGACGCAGATCGCCACCGGCACGCTCGGGTTCGCGCCCGAGCGCCGGGTCGTACGGATCAATGGCGCGACCGCCGCGGCGAATGCCCTCGCGGAATGGCTTTCGATCTTGTGGCTCACGCCGGCGATGGACCGGCTGTTCGTCGAGCCCGCAGGCGAGCGCCGCCGGTTCCTCGATCGCCTTACGCTCGCACTCGCGCCGTCTCACGCGCATGAAGCGACGCGCTACGACGCGGCGATGCGCGCGCGTAACAAGCTGCTCGCCGACGATGCGCCCGATCGCGATTGGCTGTCGGCGCTCGAGGTGCAGATGGCGCAGCACGGCGCCGCGATCGATGCCGCGCGCCGCGAGACCGTGGCGGCCGTTTCGACGCGGCTTGCCGACCAGGCCGCCGCCGATTTCCCGCGCGCGACGCTCGCGCTTGATGGCTGGACGGGTGACGAGGCGGCGCTGCTCCATGCTCTGCGCGAGGGCCGCGCGCGCGACGCCGCGGCGGGCCGCACGCTCACCGGCCCGCACCGCGCCGATCTCGTCGTCACGCATCGCGACAAGGCGATCCCCGCCGCTCAGGCATCGACCGGGGAGCAAAAGGCACTGCTGCTCGGCATCGTTCTTGCCCACGCCGATCTGGTCGGCACGCGGCGCGGGCAGCCGCCGATCCTGCTGCTCGACGAGATCGCCGCGCATCTCGATCCGGCCCGCCGCGCGGCGCTGTTCGCGCGCTTGGCCGGCCACGCGCAGGTGTGGATGACGGGCACGGAGCCGCAGTTGTTCGACGCGATCGACGCGGACGCGACGCGCATCGCGCTCGGCTGAACGCCGGCTGTCGATCGGTCTCAGCCAGGGTTCAAGCACGGGCGCGCAGTGACGCCATCGTAGCGGGGGCTACGATGGAGGAATGTGATGCGTACCCTTATCCTCGCCACTCTTGGTTTCGCCGCCATGGCGGGCGCCGCACCGGCCGATGCGCAGCGCAGCTGGGACTGGACCGGCGGGCGGCCCGGCAGCGGCGCGTGGCGCCTGGTCGGTCCCGGCGTGCCGATGCTGATCCCCGAGCTACGCGGCACCATCCGCGGCCGGGCGTTCGTGATGCGCAATTTCGATCTCAATGGCGACCGCGTGATCGGCCGGCGCGAGGCAGCGCTCGCCAACCGCACCTTTATCGAGATCGCGGGCGCCGATCGGCCGCGCTTCAACTGGGACCGTCGCGACACGACCTATGTGGTCGCCGTCGAGGAACCGGCGCGCGGCGCGATCGGCTGGGATCGCCGCGCGATGCGCGACTATGGCTTCCGCCAGACGCCGCGCGGCGCGACGATGACGCTGAGCGAGCAGGTGCTGTTCGATACCGACAGTGCGACGCTGCGCCCCGGCGCGATCGCACGGCTGCGCCCACTCGCCGCCTATCTGCGCGCCAATCCGGGCGTGCGCGTCGCGATCGACGGCCACACCGATTCGCGCGCGTCGGACGCGTACAACAAGTCGCTGTCGCTGCGCCGCGCGGATGCGGTGCGCGGCGCATTCGACGAGCTCGGCGTCACCCGCGCGCGCTTCTCGGTCGAGGGGTTCGGCGAGCGCCAGCCTGTCGCCAGCAACGCGACGCCGCAGGGCAGGCAGCGCAATCGCCGCGTCGAGGTGACGCTGCTCGGCCAGCGCGCCGACCGTCTGACGGCCGAATGACGCATCACCGGCGTCCGCCCCGCCCGTCGAGGGGTGGACGCCGGCCCGCGCGGCGCTACGGTCGCGTGATGGAGAGCAATCGAGATCGACCGGCAGCAGCCGGCGAGTGGGCGCGCGGTTGGCCGGTGGTGGCCGCCGCAATGATCGGTATCGGCTTCGGGCCTGGCCTGTTCCAGAATTTGTCGAGTCTGTTCGTCGTCGGTCCGATCGCCGAGTTCGGCTGGAGCCGCGGCGATATCGCTACCTCCGCCGGCCTGGGGCTGCTCGGCGGGCTGCTGGTGCCGTTCCTCGGCCGCCTCGTCGATCGCTGGGGCGCGCGGCTGATGATCGTACTTGGGATGTCGCTGCTCGCACTCGTATACGCCGGTCTGTCGGCGATGTCGGGGCCATTGTGGCAGTATCAGGCGCTGGTCTTCGGTCTCGCCCTCGCCGTCCCCGGCACCAGCGCGATCGTCTACGGAAAGCTCATCGCGCTCAGGTTCGAGAAGCACCGTGGCATGGCGCTCGGCATCGCGACGTCGGGCATTTCGATCACCTCGCTCGCGCTGGCGCCCGTGCTTGGCCTCGTCATCACCAGCTACGGCTGGCGGATCGGATTTCTGACGCTGTGCGCGATCGTCGGCGCCGCGGCCCTGCCCGCGGTGTTGCTCCTCCTGCGCGGCGTACCCGCCGGCCCTACCCGGCCCGACCCCGACGACGCACGCGCCGCAATCCCGGTCGAAGGCATGACCGGCGCCGAGACGCGGCGGGACGGCCGCTACTGGCGGCTCGGCCTGTGCGGCGCGCTCATCAACGTCGCGAGCGTCGGGCTTGTCACCTCGCTGGTGCCGTTCGGCGTCGATCGCGGGCTGAGCGCGGCCGAGGCAGCGCTCTTGGTGACGAGCTTCGCCGCCAGCCAGGTCATAGGCCGCCTCGTCATGGGCGCGCTGGTCGATCGCTTCCCACCGCGCGTTACCGCCGCAGTCTTCGCGGCGATCTCCTGCCTCGCGTTCGTCGCGCTGCAACTGCCGCAGCCCGGGCTCGCGCTGCTTCTCACGCTCGTGTTCTTCGCCGGGTTGATGAACGGTGCGGAGCACGATCTCCTCCCCTTCCTCACCGCGCGCCTGTTCGGCATCCGCGCCTATGGGGAGGTCTATGGCCTGCTCATCATGATCTCGCTGATCGGCACGGCGAGCGGCATCACCGCGTTCGGCCGGCTCCATGATGCGACGGGCGGCTACGACGTCGCGCTCGTCGTCGCGGCGGTCGCGTTGGGGATGACGGCGCTTCTCTTCCTCACGCTACGCGAACGCCCATTGCCGCACGTCCAGGCCGCCGCAATGCCCGCCTGACGCCGGTCTGCGCACCGCCATTTCGCTTTCGTTGCGGCGCCGCAATGCCTATATGCTCGCTATGGCTGAACAGCAGAATTCCAACGATTACGGCGCCTCCTCGATCAAGGTGCTGAAGGGCCTCGACGCCGTCCGCAAGCGTCCGGGCATGTATATCGGCGACACCGACGACGGCTCGGGCCTGCACCACATGGTGTTCGAGGTGTCGGACAATGCGATCGACGAGGCGCTTGCCGGCCATTGCGACCGGATCGACATTACGCTCAACGCCGACGGATCGGTCAGCGTCACCGACAACGGGCGCGGCATTCCCACCGGCATCCATCCCGAAGAGGGTGTGTCCGCCGCCGAAGTCATCATGACGCAGCTGCACGCCGGCGGTAAGTTCGAGAATACGTCGGACGACAATGCCTACAAGGTGTCGGGCGGGCTGCACGGCGTCGGCGTCTCGGTGGTCAACGCGCTGTCCGAATGGCTCGATCTCACGATCTGGCGCGACGGGCAGGAACATTACATGCGCTTCGCGCACGGCGATGCCGTCGAACCGCTCAAGGTCGTCGGCCAGGCGGAAGGCATGAAGGGCACGCGCGTCACCTTCCTGCCCTCGCCCGCCACCTTCAAGATCACCGAGTTCGACTTCGACAAGCTCGAGCATCGCTACCGCGAGCTCGCCTTCCTCAACTCGGGCGTTCGCCTGTTCCTCACCGACGCGCGGCACGAGGAGCCCAAGACGGTTGAACTCTATTACGAGGGCGGCATCGCGGCGTTCGTGAAGTGGCTCGATCGCACCAAGGCGGCGCTGTTCCCGGAGCCGATTGCCATTTCCGGCCATCGCGACGACATCGGCATCGACGTCGCGCTGGAGTGGAACGACAGCTATTACGAGAACGTCCTGTGCTTCACCAACAACATCCCGCAGCGTGACGGCGGGACGCACCTCGCCGCCTTCCGCTCGGCGCTGACGCGTACGCTCAACAATTATGCCGAGAAGTCGGGCATCCTGAAGAAGGAGAAGGTCAGCCTGACGGGCGACGATATGCGCGAGGGGCTGACCGCGATCGTCTCGGTCAAACTGCCCGATCCGAAATTCTCGTCGCAGACCAAGGACAAGCTCGTCTCTAGCGAGGTGCGCCAGCCGCTCGAGAGCCTGCTCGCCGACAAGATGGCCGACTGGCTCGAGGAGAATCCGCAGAACGCGCGCCAGATCATCCAGAAGGTGATCGACGCCGCCGCCGCGCGCGAAGCGGCGAAGAAGGCGCGCGAGGCGAGCCGCAAGTCGGTAATGGGCATCGCCTCGCTGCCCGGCAAGCTCGCCGACTGCCAGGAGAAGGATCCGGCGAAGTCCGAACTGTTCCTCGTCGAGGGCGATTCGGCCGGCGGCTCGGCCAAGCAGGGCCGCGACCGGCACTTCCAGGCGATCCTCCCGCTGCGCGGCAAGATCCTCAACGTCGAGCGCGCGCGCTTCGATCGCATGCTCGGTTCGAAGGAGATCGGCACGCTGATTCAGGCGATGGGCACCGGCATCGGGCGCGACGATTTCAAGCTCGAGAAGTTGCGCTACCACAAGATCGTCATCATGACCGACGCCGACGTCGATGGTGCGCATATCCGCACGCTGCTGCTCACCTTCTTCTATCGCCAGATGCCCGAAATCATCGAAAAGGGGCACCTCTTCATCGCCCAGCCGCCGCTCTACAAGGCGACGCGCGGTCGCTCCGAGGTATACCTGAAGGACGAGAAGGCGCTCGAGGATTATCTCGTCGACGCCGGCGTCACCGCGACCGCGCTCGACGGGATCGGCTCTGGCGAGCCGCTAAAGCATCTCGTCGATCACGCCCGCCGCATGCGCACGCTGATGCGCTACGCCCCGCGGCGCTATGATCCGACGATCATCGAGGGGCTCGCGCTCGGCGGCGCGCTCGATCCCGAGATCGACCGGACAGCACGCGCCGCCCGTCTCGCCGAAATCACGCGCCGCCTCGATCAGGGCGATGCCGACGCCCGCTGGTCGGCGACGATGACCGACGAGGGCGGCTTCCATTTCGAGCGCGTCTGGCGCGGCGTCACCGATCATCACGTGATCGAAGCGGCGTTCGTCGCGTCGGCGGAGGCGCGCAAGCTGCACGCCGTGGCATCGGAACAGGCCGATACCTACGCGCACGCCTCGAAGCTGGTGCCGCTCAAGTCGGCCGCAACCGACGCTGCCGCTGATGAGGAAGAGGGCGTTACCATCGGCAAGGGCGAGACGCTCGTCGCGCGCCCGACGCAGCTGCTTGACGCGGTGCTCGGCATCGGGCGCAAGGGGCTGTCGATCCAGCGCTACAAGGGCCTCGGCGAGATGAACGCCGAGCAGCTGTGGGAGACGACGCTTGATCCGACCAACCGCACGATGCTGCGCGTCGCAATCGATCAGGCCGACGTCGCCGACGAGATTTTCACGCGCCTGATGGGCGACATCGTCGAGCCGCGGCGCGAGTTCATCCAGGACAATGCGCTGAGTGTCGCCAACCTCGACGTCTGATCCGGCACAGCGCGCGGACGGCCTGGACGACGTCGCGCGCCGTACCCTGAACTTTTACATGAGCGGTTTGCCATGATCCTCTCTCCCGGCGCGGTCGGCTATGCCGGATGGCGCGCCATCTATCACGGTGCCACGCCGCGCCTCGATCCCGCCTGCCACCCGACGATCGCCGAGAGCGCCGCGGCGGTCGCGCGGATCGTCGCGCACGGCGCGCCGGTCTACGGCATCAATACCGGCTTCGGTAAGCTCGCCAGCGTGCGCATCCATGCCGAGGATCTGGCGACGCTCCAGCGCAACATCGTGCTCAGCCACGCCGCCGGCGTCGGCGATCCGATGCCGGTTCCCATCGCCCGGCTGATGATGGCGCTGAAGCTCGCCAGTCTCGCGCAGGGCGCGTCGGGTGTCCGTCCGGAAACGATCGCGCTGCTCGAAGCGATGCTCGCGAAAGGGCTAACGCCGCTCGTTCCTGCGCAGGGTTCGGTCGGCGCGAGCGGCGATCTCGCCCCGCTCGCGCATATGGCCGCAACGATGATCGGCGTCGGCGAGATGATCGTCGACGGCGTGGTCGTTCCCGCCGACCGAGCGCTCGAGCATGCCGGCCTCGCCGCGCTGTCGCTTGGCCCCAAGGAAGGGCTGGCGCTGCTCAACGGCACGCAGTTCAGTACGGCCTACGCGCTCGCGGCGCTGTTCGAAGCCGAGCGGCTGTACCGGTCGGCGCTGGTCACCGGGATCGTCGCGACCGAGGCGGCGAAGGGATCGGACGCGCCGTTCGATCCACGGATCCACGCGCTGCGCCGCCACCGCGGCCAGATCGACACCGCCGACGCGCTGCGCCGGTTGATGGAAGGCTCGGCGATCCGTGCCAGCCACCGGATCGACGATGCGCGCGTGCAGGATCCCTATTGCCTACGCTGCCAGCCGCAGGTGATGGGCGCCGTGCTCGATCTCCTCCGGCAGGCGGCGGCAACGCTCGTCACCGAGGCGAACGGTGTCAGCGACAATCCGCTGATCTTCCCGGGGGTGGGCGGCGCCGACGAAGCACTGTCAGGCGGCAACTTTCACGCGGAGCCGGTCGCATTCGCCGCCGACATGATCGCGCTCGCCCTGTGCGAGATCGGCAGCCTTGCCGAGCGCCGCATTGCGATGCTCGTCGATCCGGCGCTGTCCGGCCTCCCCGCCTTTCTCACGGCGAAGCCGGGGCTCAATTCTGGTTTCATGATCCCGCAGGTCACCGCCGCCGCGCTCGTCAGCGAGAACAAGCAACGCGCCTATCCTGCCAGCGTCGATTCGATCCCGACCTCCGCCAATCAGGAGGATCACGTGTCGATGGCCGCGCACGGCGCGCGCCGCCTCATGCCGATGGCCGCCAACGTCGACGCGATCCTCGGGATCGAGTTGCTCGCCGCCGCGCAGGGCTGCGACTTTCACGCGCCGCTCACGTCGAGCGCACCGGTCGAGGCGGTCCGCGCCGCGCTGCGCCAACGCGTACCGACCCTGGTCGACGACCGCCACATGGCACCCGACATGGCCGCCGCGACCGACCTCGTTGCCACCGGCGCCTTGGTGGCGCTCGCTGGCGTGCTACCCGGACTCGACGAAATCAACTTTGAGAGCGCTACCTCGGCGCTGCATCGTTAGCCGATTTCATCGGGTCGGTCGGAACGATGGCAGGTAACCGCGATCGGCCATGGCAGGATATGACAATCCTGATAGCCTTTGCTCAGAACATTCACGCCAACTGGTAAGCAATTGACGCTCGAGGTCTTTCACAATCATCGTTACCGTCCGGTGGCAAATCGGCGTCTGAACGGCCACCATGACACGATGGTTATCGATTAAGCATCGGGCCGACACATCCCGACTGCTGATGCAACATAGTGTTCGCTCACTGCGGGCGTAGGTGCAGCAGCGCTTCCAGTTTCGACGGCCGGCAAACGCTATCCGGGAGGCGCAGTACGGCGCCGCCCGGATCGGCAGGTGGTTACGGCATCAGCACGCCGTCGACGACATGGATGACGCCGTTGGACTGCTTCACGTCGGCGACCGTGACGTGGCTCATGCCACCCTTGGCGTCGGTCAGCATAATACGATTGCCCATCATCGAAGCCGTCAGCGGCTCGCCCTGCACCGTCGTCAGCGTCGCCTTGCCGTTGCCGGCCTTGATCGCCTTGGCGAGATCCTTCGACGTCATCGTGCCCGAGACGACGTGATAGGTCAGGATATTCGTCAGCTGCGCCTTGTTTTCCGGCTTCACCAGCGTATCGACGGTGCCCGCGGGAAGCTTGGCGAAGGCCGCGTTGGTCGGCGCGAACACGGTGAACGGGCCTGGGCCGGACAGCGTCTCGGCGAGTCCCGCCGCCTTCACGGCGGTAACCAGCGTCGTATGGTCCTTCGACTGCGCCGTATTCTCGACGATCGTCTTGGTGGGATACATCGCCGCGCCGCCGACCATCGGGTTCTTCGGCGCCGCGAGCGCGGGGCCGGCGGCCAGCAGGGCGGCGGCCGCGATCGCGCCGCGCAGATTGAACTTCGTCATCGGGTTTTCCTCGTTACTCACGCCGAGAGTTGCGACGCTGAAGCGAGATACGTTCGAAACGGCCATTTAGCGGCGCGGGCGAAAAATTAATTTGTCAAGGTTCGGTGCGCTGGTAGCGCTGCAGGAAAGCGGCACCGAGGTTGGCAATCTTACTACGCCCGCAACGTGCATGCCCCCCGCCCGGCACAAACCGCCAGAATAGTCGAGACCGCTAGCGCGCCCGCTCGTCCCGCGGCTAGGTTGCGTCAGAACAGACAGGAGAGACGACCATGCCCTATGCCCCCTTCGATCTGACCGGCAAGGTCGCGCTGATCACCGGCGGGAATGGTGGCATCGGCATCGGCATGGCCGATGCGCTGGCGCAGGCCGGGGCGGCGGTGGTCGTCTGGGGCAACAATCCGGCGAAGAATGCGGCGGCGGAAGCGCGTCTGTCCGCGCACGGCGGGCGCGTCCACGTCGAGCGCGTCGAAGTGTCGGACGAAGCCGCGGTCGACGCGGCGGTCGATCGCGCCGCCGAGATGTTTGGCCGGCTCGATTTCGTCGCGGCGAACGCCGGTGTGGGCGAAGGTGCGCCGTCGTTCCACGAGATGACGACCGATCTGTGGCGGCGGGTACTTGCGGTGAACCTCGACGGCGTGTTCTGGACGCTGCGCGCCGCTGCCCGCCACATGGTGGCACGCGCGGAGAAAGGTGATCACGGCGGCTCGCTGCTCGCGACATCGTCTACCTCGGCGATCCACGGTGCGCCGCGCAACCAAGCCTATGCCGCGACCAAGGGCGCGCTGCTGCCAATGGTGCGCGGGCTCGCGGTCGAATATGCCCGGTACGAGATCCGCGCCAACGCCGTCCTCCCCGGCTGGATCGCGACCGACATGACCGCGCGTGCGCAGGGCAACGAGAAGTTCAACGACAAGGTAATCGGCCGCGTGCCGATGCGCCGCTGGGGCGAGCCGGAGGATTTCGGCGGGCTCGCGGTTTATCTTGCGTCCGACGCGTCGCGCTTCCACACCGGTGATACGTTCACGGTCGACGGCGGTTACACGATCTTCTGACGGCCGTCGCCAGAGGTGGCGGGCGTCGACGGCATCGCCTACATGGCCGCGCATGACTGAGATCACCGTCGCTGCGCTGCAGCTCGCCTTCTCCGCCGACATCAATGTTAACATCGCCAACGTCTCCCGCCTGGTGCGTGAGGCCGCGGCGCGGGGCGCGCAGGTGATCCTTCCCCCCGAATTGTTCGAGGGGGAATATTTCTGCCGCGTCGAGGACGAAGGGCTGTTCGCCAATGCCAAGCCGACCGCCCAGCACAAGGCAGTGCGCGCGATGCAGGCGCTGGCGGCCGAGCTCAAGGTGCATATCCCGACGAGCTTCTTCGAGGCCGACGGGCCGCATCACTACAACAGCCTCGCGATGATAGACCCGGACGGCCGTATCCAGGGCGTCTATCGCAAGAGCCACATTCCCGATGGTCCGGGCTATGAGGAGAAATTCTATTTCCGTCCCGGCAACACCGGGTTCAAGGTGTGGGATGGCCCGACCGCCGCAGATAAGGCGAAGCTTGGCGTCGGCATCTGCTGGGATCAATGGTATCCCGAGACCGCGCGGGCGATGATGCTGATGGGCGCCGAGGTGCTGTTCTATCCGACCGCGATCGGCAGCGAGCCGCACGACACGTCGCTCGACACCGCACGGCTGTGGCGGCGCGCAATGGTCGGCCATGCCGTTTCGAACGTGGTGCCGGTGGTGGCGGCGAACCGGGTCGGCGTGGAGCACGGCCAGACGTTCTACGGCACCAGCTTCATCTGCGACGAACGCGGCGACATGCTGGCGGAGCTCGGGCGCGATGAAGAGGGCGTCATTACCGCGACGCTCGATCTCGATCGGGTCAAGCGCCACCGCGCCGCTTTCGGCTTCTTCCGCGATCGACGCCCCGAACTCTACGGTCGACTGGTGGCGGATATCTGAAGGCACTGGCACACCCTTAAAATGACATTGGGCGTCCACCCTCAGAATATAGGACCTAAAGCGGGAGCAATCCAGCTTCACGAAGCTGGCTACGATCCCATCCCGTAGCCACAGGAGCAATCCCCTCTTTGCGCATCAGCCCGCGGACCTTCTGCGGGGCGACCCCGAGGTTCCAGGCGATCTCGCCGGGCCAGGCGATCCGGCGGGCCAGTGCCTCGACCGAGCTGCGGCATGCCCGACCCTTACAGTCGGCGCCGTGACCGAACGCGTCGGCGACCTGGACCAGGTCGCTCGGCTTGATGTTCAGCATCTCGGCCGCGTCCCGCTGGCTGAGAAGCTGCGACAGTCCGCCCGGCAGCTTGCGGAGCTCAACTGGCGCGCGCCGGAACGGGCCCAGGTCGTTCGGACGGACCAGGACGTCGCCGAGATCGCCGGCGGAGCGGGTCATCCAGAACGGGATAGATCCGCCGATCATCGCCGCCAGGATCGTCGACCAGGGCTTCGGGCCGCCGCCGATGCGGTCGGCCGCCAGCAGGAGCGGCCTGCAACCGGCAGGCGCGGTGCCCGCGATCGCGATCGCGGGAATGCGGGACATGAGGTGCGCGACGCTGCCCGCCCGAATGCGCATCTCGTCAGTGGCGATCCGGGCGACGAAGTGGTCCTCGACCTCGAGAAGTCCGTCGAGGCAGAGCTGCTCGACCCCGTAGACGGGCAGGCGGATGCCATGCGCGACCGAGCGCGCGGTCGTGGCTCCCTGGACGATCGCGGCCAGTCCGTCGATGTAGTCGGCGTCATACTGGATGAGCTGCCGCTTTGCCGGGGCGGAGATGTGGCGTGCGACGAGATCGGGGTGCGCCTTGAACTTCGCCATCTGCAGGTGGTCGAAACCGAGCCGCCGACGGACTTCGGTGTAAAGGTAGTAGCGCTTGGTGGTGACGAGACCGTGCGACGCGTATCGCGCGATGTTGGGGAGCGCCTGCTCGATGAGCGCGGGGACGCCGGGGTAGGCGAACCTTCCGATCAGGAAGCGCAGGCGGGTCCGCAGCTTCGCGATGGCCTCGATGTCGTTTCCTAGGCCGTAGTCCGCTTCGCGGACCCAGTCCTGAAGACCGAACGGGAAGGTTCGGAGGAATCCGGCGCCGACAGCCGCGCTCTCCGCGAGGCCCTCGTCCGTCATGGCGGATAGCGAAAAGCGGGAGGGCGGCTTTGGGGTCGCGCCCGTGGCGATAGTGCCAAGCTGCAGCGCCAGATTGACGAGCCCTTGCGGGTCTACCGTCCTGAGGGGGTCCGGCAGGGCTGACCAGGCTTTCGCGACAGAGGCGGCATCGGGTGAAGAAAGGCTGCCGAAGAGGCGATAGCCCTCCGCGAGCCTTTCGGGCAGATGCCGAGCGTCCGAAGGGGGCACTACCTCGCCGCAGTGGTCGCAGCACCCGATACCTTGCGCGAAGCGCCAGCCCAGCTTGATGTCGCAGCTGGGACAGGTGTCGACAAGCCGTTCAAGCGACTCGGTGCAGTATGGCAGCAGCAGGTTCATCCAGTGCAAGCGGTGGTAGTTGCGCTTGAGCAACGAACTGGGACCGATGCGCCTGCGGTCGAGTTCCAGCAATGCCCGGGGGATGACGAGCGTCCCGAATTTCGCATGCACGCTGGATTTGCCGCTGGGTTCGTCGACGCGGATGCCGGCGCGGCCAGCCAGCGCGGCGGGATCGCACCGGATGACGTAGGCGAGGCGTTCAAGTTCGGCGGGCGTGGCAAGCTGCGCGAGGCCGGTGTTGCGCAGCGAGACGGCCGCGGCCTCGAATACCGGCTTCGTCACGACGAGGACGTGCTGCCGGACGCCGCGCGCGATGGCGCCCGGGATGCTCTCGTCGTCGTAGAGGTCGACCGGGAAGCGCAGGCGGCGGCCGCTCGTGCCTTCAGGCGGCATCAACTTCGGCCTCCTCTGCCGCGATCTGCTGGACGGGCACGTATTGGATCGAGAACGGGTCGTGGTCGACCCAGTCGAGCCCGATGGCGAAGCTGCGCACCGCGTTGCTCAGGTCATAGGCTTCCATCGTCACGGCGGCCCGCGCGAGCGCCTTCGGGAGGGCGACCTCGATGATGCGCGCCGCGCGCCCGATGTGACCGCCGGACGCGGTGATCAGGGCGGTGAGGACGTCCGGTTCGGGCAGGCAGGTGGGTGCGGCGATAGCGCCGCGCCACCTGAGTTCCTTGTCGTATTCGACGCAGAACTTGTGGAACTGCCGTCGATCCGCGACTCTTCCCATGTTCAGGGGCTTGAGCTCGAGCGGATCGCCGAGGCGCGCCGCGAACTGCTGGTTGAGCTTGAAGAACACCTCCGAAGTCTCGTCCCCTATGAAGAAGAGCGGCACGACGCCGCGGTCGAGGAAGCCCTGCAGCTTTTTCGTCACGTCGGTGGCGTCGGCCGTGAAGAAGGTGCCGTCGTCCAGGTCGCCGTCGGCGAGCACGCGTTCGGGCTTGGTGACGAGGCGCTGAACCTCGTCGACGACGACGAGTTCGACGCCGAGCTTTGCGGTCCACTCCTCTACCCGCTGCTCGACGATCTTTACGTTGTCGGTGGACTTGCCCTTGATCTTCTCGGCCATTTCGGCGGTGACGCGCAGGCCCACTGCGCCCGGCTGGTCGAGGAAGTCGTCGGCGAGACGGTTGAGGATCTCCTGGTATAGCATCTTGAGCGACATGCGGGTGTCGATCGTGATGTGGATCACGCGGAAGGGGTTGTGCTGCTCGCCGGCGGCGATCGCCTCCTGCTCGAGTTCGGCGATGAGCCGTTCGACTATTGCGCTCTTGCCGGCCTGGCTGAACTGGCTGAGGCGCCGGCCCGGGATGGCGGTGCCCCTGCGCTTCCGCAGCTTCTTACAGAGGCGCATGTATTGGCGGATCGCCAGGAGGATCGCCCGCTGGCGGTCGGTATCGACCCACATCTCCGCGACGATCGCCTCCGCCTTCTCGGAGCGCGCCTGGGCCGCGGCGTCCCCGAGATCCGGCTTGGCGCGGCCGGTGACGCGCGCGGGTTTCCTGTAGACGGGGGTCATGGCCGTGTCCGTGGTGGTGCTGGGCATCAGTCGTCCTCCACTTCGTCATCGTCTTCGGCGGTGCCGGCCGCGAAATCCCAAGACACGTTGGCCGCGCCCAGGATGGCCTCGTCGTCGCCGAGCTCGCGGGCGACGTCGCGCGAGGGGTCGGAGCGCAGGTCGTGTCCGCCCTCCCCTACGTCGACCTCGTCACGGGGCTGCGGCGGCGCCTTGGGGACATCGTCGCGCTTGGCGTTGTCGATGCGCGTCGGGATGCGGAGTTCGGGCACCTGGGCGCAGCCGGGGTTGGCGGCGCGCTTGCCGGACAGGCGCATCTCCTCCTCCGCCAGCAGCTCGACCGGCTGCTCGCGCTCGCGGAACGACTTGCCGGACAGCGTCCGCTGCTGGTCGTTAAGGTGCTTCGCCTTGTTGCGCAGCCTGTCCTGCTTCGTGGCGCCCTTCCGCGAGGCGAGCGCCTTCTGGTAGATCCTGTGTTCCCAGCGGCTCAGACCGCCCGTGTAGCCGGGGTCGGTCGACCACATGTAGAAGTATTCCTCGTTCGCCTCGTCGTAGACCTCGATCATGTCGATGTCGTCGTCCCAGACGCGGGGGATCACCTCGATGCGGGCGGTGCCGGTCAGGCGTTTGCCAAAGGGTGTTCGGTGGTGGTTCGAGCTGAGCGCCTTGCCGACGCCCGCGCGGTTGAAGCGGTAGTGGACGTTGTCGTAGATCAGGCCGTTGGTGGTCAGCACGCACGGCTTGTCCGGCACGCTGGCGAGGCTCCGCATGACCTCCTTCGGATCGGTCAGGCGCATCCCGCCGGAACGTATGTGCGCGAGCATGATGTCGTTCGGCGAGCGATTGCCGAGCGACGTCTTCTGCGTGCTGTTCCAGCGCCGTCGCAGCTGCTCGACGAGGTCGACGTATTGGGCGCGGGTGACCTCGGTCGCGGCGATCGGGTCGTAGCGGATGGCGTGCCGGACCTGAGGTCCGAGGATTCGGCCCGGGATCATCGCCAGCGCGGCCTTCACATACTTGTGGTAGTTCTCGAGCTTGGACTTGGCATCGTGGTGATACGCCTCGGCGAGCTCCACCGTGCTGAGGATCTTGACGGCGCCGGGCACCATGCGCGGAGAGATGAGCGTGCGGTCCCGGTCGATCATGACGTCCGACGGCAGGCCGTAGATCATGGCCAGCTCTGGGTTCTCGGCGATCTCCTCTGGGGTCATGGGCGGCGGCATCATCACGCCGCGCAGCGAACGCAGGCCCCATTGCGGCCGGTAGTTGCCGGCGAACGTCGGGTGCGGTGCGACCCACTGCGAGAAGGAGTCCATCGTGATGACCGACCGCATCTTCGCCGCCGGGATCCTGAGGTCCTCCGAGTAGTGGACGCTGTGCTCCCATTCGACCCCGTCCATATACATGCGCTCGAAGGGGCGTTCGACCGCGACCGGCTCCCCGCTCGCCGAGAACTTGCGGTCCGCAGCTGGCGCGCCGTAGCGGGAGGCGTAGGTCGAGTGGCACTCGAGGCTGTTGATGCGGGTGCGCACGCACTCAGAAGACGGCGGGTTCTCGCTGAGGTATGGGATGCCCATCTCCTTCAGCTCGTCCCAGTCGGCGACGACCATCGCGGCGGCGTCCTCCTTGTGGGCGAGCCGGCCGTTGAGGCTGTCCGGGCGCCAATACCGCATCGCCCACTTGTGGACGAGCCGGTCCTCGATGTCAGGCAGCTGGCTCTCGCCTTTCTCGCGGCCGGCGGTGCTGACGAGCGCGCCGATACGGCCACCATGCAGCTTGAGCTTGCGCATCCAGCGCAGGAGCGAGCGGGGCTGCGGCCGCTTCCCGCCGAGGTTGTTCGCCTTGATCCAGGTCAGGGCATCGTCCTCGGTTTTCTTAATGCCCGCCCTGATCGCGGCATCCGCCCAGTCGTAGCGCCAGCCGGACTTGGGATCGAGGGACTCGTACGCGGGCCGGTCGAGCGTGAGGTTGGTCTCGTTCCGGTCGGTGACGTGCGCGTTGTAGTCGGGATCGACGACGACGCCTGCACGGAACTGCTCGATGATCCAGCCGACGGTGATTAGGCCGAGGACGGCGTCGCGTCCCAGCGGCACCGTGACGATCTCCTCCTTGCCGTCGATGTAGCGGAAGAGCAGGACGCCGTCGCCGCGGCTCTCCTCGAAGCGCATCTTGCGCTTGCCGAACTTCAGGATGTGCCCCTCGGGCAACCAGAACGGGATGTTCACGGGCTTCTCCTCAGGCCGGGACGTGGCGGGCGAGGAAGGCGCGCAGGGCCCCCCTCTTGGCGGGGGGCGGGATGGTGACGGGCGTGTCGGGCATCGGCGGCGCGGTGAGCGGCATCGAGACGAGCCGGTCGAACATCATGGCGCGGGCGATGTCGAGTGACAGCCGGGGGTGTTCGCCGATCGCGGCGATGACGCCGCATAGCGACGTGGTGCCACCCGAGGCGAGGATCGCCGTCCGGACGCGGGCAGCGTGCGCTTCATCGTATTCGGTGCGGCGAGCGTCGAAGATGTCCTTGACGACGCGGCGCTCCAGTGCGGTCGGCAAGCCGCCGGCGACGCGGCGTTCGAGACGTGCGCCGTGCTCCGCGAGATATTCCTCGGCGAAGTCCAGCCGCTCGTCGAGTTCGGGATCGGCGAAATAATCCTCGCACGCCTTGTCCTCGCCGAACACGACGGTGCCGTCCTGCAGTTCCACGCCCCAGTCGAGGGTCATCCAGTTCAGGCGGCCGTCCACCGTCGTCCACTTGATGCGGACGGGCTGGTATTGGATGTCGGTCCTGACCGGATCGACCTCGTCCCTCCGGAACCCGAAGGTCTCGTGCGGACCTTCGAAATACTGGTCGCGCCCGGCCTTCTCGCTGAACGCGGCGGTCATCGACTGGAAGGACGCGTAGCGGAAGTTGATGCGCACCGCGCCGAGCCCGCGGTCGGCGACCAGCCGCGTGCCTTGCCGGTCGGGACGCTCCATCGGGCGGGGCTGGCCCGCGTCGCGCCGGTCGCGGCGGGGCGGCGACCACGCGGGCCGGGGCTGCGGCCGGAACGGCAGGATCTCCATTGGGTGCCGGAGGCGGATGCCGGGTGGCAGCGCCAGCGCCACGGCCGGCACGGGTCGGGCGCCAGCCGCCGGGTCGGGCGCCGCTGCGTCGACCGGAATGCCTGCCGTGGACGACGAGCCCGTCCGACCGGATATGCCTGCGCTGCCGCGACCCTGGCGCCGCCGCACCGGAGGCGCCCCCTCTGCGTTGGCGACGCCGGTCGACGCGGACGCGTCGGCCGGGCCGGCCTGCCCCGCGGCCCGCTTGCGTTTCGCATGGTTCAACGGAGGGCGCCCTTCCGGGCGGCTTGCAATTGGTGGATCATACTGCTTCCCCGTTCGGAGAGAGCGTGCGTCGGCGTTCCGCCGACCGCGGGCACGGTCTCGGTCAACCGGGCCTGCGAACCCGGATGGGGACGCGGCATCGCGTCCCGTTTTCGGGATCGGCCGCCCGCGATGCAGGCGACCGCGGTCGGCGCTAGGTGGTATCGCCTCCGATGTGCATCCGACCGACCCCCTCGTGGGGCACGGTGGCCCCACAGGGGGTGGTGACGCCACTGGACCCGTGGACCACCTTGTGGCGGAGGTCGGCCTCATCGTGGGTGAGGCTGTCGACGCGCCGGGCGCGGCGGTCAGCCGGCCTGCCGGTGTCGTCGGGCAGCGAGCCGCGCACAACGCGCGCATGGCCGCCGACGTCGACGTGGTGGCGCGCTGCGGTATCGTCGGCGGCGCGAGGCAGGTGGTTCTTCTCCATGGTGGCTCCTCTCGGGCTCGGGCGCCCGCGACCTGTTGCTATCGGTGGGTGAGTGGAGGCGTCAGCCGTCGGTTGTTCCGCCGCGCTGGTCGAAGGCGTCGGCCGCGATCGGCACCTCGGCCATCCGGTCTGGCCGGCCGACGAGGAAGTTCGGCGGCGCGGCCTCGGTCGGGTTGCGCCTGTTGGCGCGGCGGAAGCTCCGGCCGGTGAGCGGGACGAAGTGATGGTATAGATGTCCGCGCGAGAGGCTCGCCCGTCCTCTGGCGGTGACATGTCCCGCGGCGATGCGGCTGACGGCGTTGCGGGACTTGCGGTGGGACTTCATCGGACGGGTTTCCTTGCTGGCGGCGTGGTTGGAAGGTGGGGCGTAGGGCCCGAGGCTCAGCGTTCGCGGAAGGCGATGCCGGTCGGAGCGACGATCGCGGCGGTCATGCCGCGGCTGGCTCCCACGCCGACCCACGGGTCGGCCTCCGTGCTGGGACGTAGGTGCCCAGCGGGTGGCCGGAGCGAGCGCGGGCCGTAGCGGTCGCTGTATGCGCCCGAGGGTGCCTTCCTCTTGAAGTGGCGGCGGGTGCGGCGATGGTTCTTCATTCCATTTTCTCCTCTGCAGTGGGGGACGTCCGATAGTGGCGTCGATCGGTGGATGGTGGTGGCCGGCGTGGTCAGTTGCCCGCCGCGGTCGCTTCCGGTCGACGGCTCCATCGCGGATGCCGCTCCTTGCGGGGCAGCGCTCACGATCCGGGCGTCGGGCTGCGGCGGCGCGCGGGGCCGATGACCTGCCGGCGGCCGAGGCGATGGCGACGCC
The DNA here is from genome assembly GCF_014217605.1 of Sphingomonas sp. NBWT7. Taxonomy (NCBI): domain Bacteria; kingdom Pseudomonadati; phylum Pseudomonadota; class Alphaproteobacteria; order Sphingomonadales; family Sphingomonadaceae; genus Sphingomonas; species Sphingomonas sp. NBWT7. The sequence goes on from NZ_CP043639.1 coordinate 1,315,553, forward strand.
GCCCGGCATGCTTCGCCTGCGCTGCCATCGCCCTGCGCATCAACATCGTCACCAGAGTCTCGATCTCGGTCGCTTCCATCGTCATTCCCCACTTTCCACGGTGAATTGAATAACGGCTAGATGGCGATGGATGTCGGATCGCGCAACAGCTTTTTTATTCATATCCCCGTGGAAACTGGTAGCGTTGCTGCGTTAAGCATTGTAGGCCGCAGGGATGGGCGAATTCGGGAAGCCAGGATTAGGGACGAATGGTCGCGCCGAGGGTCGGGCCAGGGCGGCGGGAAAGGAGCGCGGAGGCTCCGGGACCGGCGAATCGGGCGCGCTCTCGGCCGAATCGGGCGTGGCCGATGCGCCGGTCGACCTGGAGACGCTGCTGATGCGCCCGCCGACCGAGGAAGAGGCGCGGTCCTGGGCTGTCCTGTCGCCTGCGCTGCGCACGCGGGCGGTAGACCGCATCACCTTGCTGCGGCGGTGGTGGGGCGAGCGCGACGGGCTGACCGCGAAGGAGGCGGCCGCGATGGCGGGCGTCATCCCCAACCGCTTCTACCAGATGGCCGCCGCGTGGAAGCGGGCGCCGGGCCTGGCGGCGGTGGGCGCCTTCGCGGGAACGCCGGCGCCGCGATCCCCCCGCATCCATCCCCTGGTCAATGCCTCCCTGCAGGCCAATGTCGTGAAGGTCGTGGCCGACGGCGGCGGCAAGTCGGTCGAGGCGATGCGCCGCCGTCTGGAGGAGCTTGTCGCGGCCGATCTGCGCGCGCGTCAGTTGGCCGAGACCGGATCGTCCGGCGCCGGACCGGCGATCCCGTCGCCCACCGTCGTGCGCGCCGTCATCACCCGCGAGCTGAACCGCGTCGGCGAGGCTCAGCTGCTCGGCGAGTCGATCGCGATGGACTGCTGCCCGACCGCGATGCGCTCGCCGACGGGCGAGCCGTGGGCGTTGTTCGCGATCATCGACCGCGGCACGCTGCGCATCCTCGGCACGTCCGTGGGATCGCTCGACGACAGCGTCGAGGGCTACTCGCTCGCCGCCAGGCGCGCGCTGGTCGCGCTCGCCCCGGTCGGGCCGAGCCTTGGCCCCTGGGCCCGCCGGACCCGGCGCGTGGACATGGTGGTCGGCCGGGACGAGGCCGCATGCGATGCGCTGATCGCGCGCTATGGGAATGTCGAGGGCGCGATCGAGTTCAAGGCGGTGACGCGGCCGCGGCGGTTCGGCTCGATGCTTCGGCGGTATGTGGGGGAGCGCATGGGCCGGGTGGACTTGAGGCCCGGCTGGGCGACTGCGGCGCCTCCGATGGCGGACGGGGACCCGGCGTTCGCCAGGTGGGATGCCTGGGAGCGCACGGACTTCGAGGCGCAGGCGTGGAACGAGGCGAAGGTGATCGAGCGCGCTGCCAAGGGCCATGACCGTCCGCCGGACGAACTGGTGGCGCTGATCCGTCTGCTGGTCGGCGACGGTCAGATCGATCCGGGCACGCTGCGCTAGCCGCGCCTCGCGGCGTTGTGCGCCGCGACCGCCAGATCGACGGCCGTGACGGCGTCGTCCGGCGACAACGGCCTCCACGGTCCCGCCTTCCGCGCCGCATGGCTGCGGTGTCGTATCGGGATGCTGTCGATATAGCTGCCGAGCGTGGTCGACAGCAGCGTGGATCGGCGGACCACCTGTATGCGCGCGTCCCGCGCGCCCGCGCACGGGACATCGGTCGTCACCGAGTCTGCATGCCCGTCGCGAGCGACGGCGCCGGCGAGCGTGGCGACCACGGTCACCCGCCGATGATGCTCCGCGACGATCTGTGCCACTAGCGGGCGCGCCGCGGCGACCACGTCGCCGTCGATCACGAGGCGATGCCCGACGATGACGCCGCCCGGACGCTCCACCGCCAGGACGAGTTCGGGTGTCGCGACCGTTCCGTCGCCGGCCATGACCGGCAGCAGGCACTCGACGACGGCGACCGCGACGTCGTCGACCGGTCCGGCCGCAGCGCCCGACTGCGCCTGGCGCGCCCGCATCATGGCCTTGTGCACAAGCCCGGATGATGGCGGCGCGATGCCGGCGGCGGCACACACGGAGCGCACCTCGGCGCGCACGTCGGTGAAGCGCGCTTCCGTGCCCCGCCGCCCGATCACCCGGTCCATGATGGCCCGGGCGTCGTCCGCGACCGGGCGCGCGCCGTGCTGGTCACGCGTGTCGCCGCGGCGACCGTTGTGGCCGCTGACGAGTCGGGCGTCGCGGTGCTTCTTCCATGCCGACACGAGCCGGTAGAAGTGGGAGACGGTGACCCCCATCCGCGCCGCGGCCGCAAGCGCCTCGCTGCGGGGGTGGCGGCCGTTCGCGCACCATGCGCGCAGGATCGCGACGCGTTCGCGGGTATCGGCCCAGTGCAGCGGATCGATCCCCGTCAGATCGACGTCGGCCGAGACGGCTTCGTGCCCGGCCAACAGCGTGGCGCGCGCGTCCGCGCGCCGGGACGCGAGGCGTCCTTCTTCGATGTCGCTCATCTCGTTTTTCCCTTCAGGATGGTTTCACCGAAGCCGCTCCGGCCGTCGGATTTTGCGCCGCTGCAGCCGCCGCCGGCGGAGAGGAGGGATTGCCTGCTGCGCTAAGCGGCGTGGCCGCTCGCATCCCCTTCCCTGCGCGGGTCGGTAGGTAGGGATTGCTTCACCACCGACGGGCTATCCTCCCGACGATGAGCAGGATCGCCGTCGCAGGCCCGAGGGGCGCATGAACCGGCTGCTAACGCATGCCGTCGGCCCGGTGCCGGTCGACGGACTGACTGCATTCGCCGAGCCACGGTTCGGCGGCGTCGGCGCGGTGCTGCCGTTCGCCGTATGGGGTCAGGCTGGCGCACGCTGGTCCGACATGGCGTTGGGCGTGCTGACGCGCGACGTCGGGAGCGCGTCCCGCGTCGCGAGCGCGAGGGCCGATGCCTTGGACACCGTCGAGCGCTGGTGCCTCATGGCGCCGCGCCGATGCGCGTTGCCGGTCAGGGGCTACCGCTGGTCCGCTCACTCCGACTGGATCGAGGTCGGGCCGCTCTGGGCGCCATGCATCTCCGAGGACGATCGCCGGCTGGGCGCTGGCGCCGTGGTGATCGCCGATCCCGCGGCCGACCATCGCGCGCCGGTGCTCATGGACGTCCGCGAGATCGGGATCTGGCTGACCGCGCCGCTCTGGGAAGCGATGGCGCTCGTCCGCGGCAGTCGGGCCGCCGCCTGACTACTGCTCGGGCGGGATCTCCCGTCCTTCTAGGCACGTGACCGCAAGGGACATCACGCGCCCGCGGTGAAAATCAATGGGTGGCGGGATTCCGGTCCAGCGTCACCATGCCGCCGAGTTCGGCGAGCGTCATGGTGGCGTCGATGGTATGCTCGCCGTCGCGGCCGAGCACCAGGATGGGCAACGCCACCTTCCGACCGTCCGGGAAGGTCGCGATAAGCGGATCGGGCCGGAACAGCCCGACGTCGTCGGTCCAGCCGTCGTGCGTGTCGGTTAGCTCGAACGCGTCCCAGGTGATGCTCGAATGGCTTTCCCAGTCGGGGGCGACGTCGAGTTCGCTGATCCCCTTGTCGTCGATCCACAATGCCCGCACGGTCACCTCCACCGCCGGGCCTATCGTCGGATCGTTAAAGAACCGGCACTCGCCAGTTGGCGGCGCGAAGGGCGATGGAATGCGACCAGGACCACGGCCATCGTCAGTATCACTGCCGACGAGGCGGCGGACGGCGGGGGATGGTCGCGCCGATCGCTGACTCCGGCCGACTGCCGCGCTCTTCCGGGCGTCATGTCGGCGCGCACGGCGCCGCTGGATCGGTTCGGGTTGCTCGCGCGCGCAGGTCACCGCACAAGTGGGCTGACACATCGTCTGCGGAGCGGTGGGATTCTCGAAGGGGTGGTGGATGGACGGAGCGGATGGACTGATGGCGGACGGCGCCTCGACCGCGGCAGGTGGAGCCCCCCACGCCGACAGCGGCTTCACCCTCGTCCGCAGCGGCGACCACGGGACGCAGCAGCTGGACTGGGACAAGGGTCCCGAGCATGTGCGCAAGGCGCTGGGCGAGGCGCTCGGCGCGCGCAACGTCGCGTTCCTGCTGGGCGCGGGCTGCTCGTCGATGATGAAGGACGGCACCGAGCGCGGCATCGCCACGATGGCGCCGTTGGCGGCGGAGTTCTGCGGTGCGGCCGGCGCCGCCGCGGGCGGCCCCGCTTGGGCGCTCGACGCATCCGACCTGTCATGCCTGGCGGGGCACGGCCTCACCCTGGCCGGCGACTACACGCGCAACCTGGAACGGCTGATGGAGACGCTGCATGCGCTCCGGTTCGTGCTGTCGCGGAGCGACGACGCCGGGGACGTGGACGAGGTCGCGACGATCGACGGCATGATCGCCAAGATCCAGGCGTTCCTGTGGGAGCGGTGCACGGCCGGGGCCTTCGCCAGCGGCGACGACCAGGTGCTCGGCCTCTACGAATCCTTCTACCGCCGCTTGGTGCTGCGCGACCGCTCGCTGCCCCGGCCCTGGATCTTCACGACGAACTACGACCTGTTCAGCGAACGGGCGATGGACCGTCTGGGGCTGCCATACGCGAACGGGTTCTCAGGCGTCGTCGAGCGCCGCTTCAATCCGGCGACGTTCAGATACGCTCTCGCCGAGCAGCTCGACATCTCGAACCGCAAGTGGTCGGCGGTCGACGGATTCGTGTACCTGTGTAAGCTGCACGGCTCGATCAGCTGGACGGAGGACGACCACGGGCTCTTCCCGATCCGCGAGACCTGGCCCCAGACCGCGCCTTCGAAGGTCATGATCTTCCCAACGCCGGCGAAGCAGAACTCGAGCCTCGGGTCGCCGTATTCCGACCTGTTCCGCGAGTTCCAGTCGCGCATCGTCCGAGAGCAGAGCGTCCTGATCACCATGGGCTACGCCTTCGGCGACGAGCACCTGAACAACATTATCTACCAGGCGCTGACGATCCCGACCTTCAGGCTCATCGTCTTCGCCGATCCGGGTTCGGGCGGCGACATCGCCAAGCTGCGTGCGCTGGCCGATCCGCGCATCTGGATCATCGGCGGGTCGGGGCCGCCCGACGGCGCACCCGCCCATTACTTCAGCACCATCGTCGAGCACCTGCTGCCGCGACGCCCGTCCGACAGGATCGACGACGCGGTGAAGCTGGTGCTCCAGACCATGGCCGCCGGCTCGGCCGCCGCCGCGGTGCCGACCGATGACGACTGACGATAGGCGCCGCGCCATCGGCTCGGTCGTCGCGGTCGCGGCCGACAGGTTCGTCATCGAGATGCATGGCGGCACGGACAGCTTCACCGTGGTCGGCTTCGACGACGTGCATTACGTCGCCCGCCTGGGATCGTTCGTCATGATCCCGGCTCAGGCCGAGTATGTGGTGGCCGAGATCGTGGGGCTTCGCGAGCGCGACGCCGGCGCCGGTGGCGAGATGGACAAGGCCGGCTCGGCCAAGTTCCTGGACGTCGTGCCCGTGGGCATGCTGCCCGTGGAGGGCGGCAGGTTCCGCTTCGGCGTCTCCGTTTTCCCCTCCCTCTACGCTGATGCCCTCTACGCCCTGGACAAGGAGCTGGACCGCATCTTCGACACGAGCCCGGCGTCGGAAAGGTCGTCGGGTCCCGACGGCGGCGACTGCGTGCCGGCCGAGGCGACCCGTCTGCGCATCCTGGAGATCGGACAGTCGGTCGTCTTCGAGGATTACCGGGTCAAGGTCCGCATCGACGAGTTCTTCGGAGGTCATGCAGCGGTGCTGGGCAACACCGGAAGCGGCAAGTCGTGCACGGTCGCGTCGATCCTGCAGGAGCTGTTCGACAAGCCCGACGAGCACCATGCCAGGGGCGCGACCTTCGTCGCGCTCGACGTAAACGGCGAATACCACCAGGCGTTCGGCAGGCTGGCCGCGGCAGGCGTGATCGGCGTGGATCGGCTGGTGCTCGACGGCACGGCCGCCGCCGACCGGTTCAGGATCCCGCACTGGTTCCTGGACCTGTCGGAATGGGAACTGCTGCTTCAGGCGAGCGAGCGCACGCAGGTGCCGATCCTGCGCATGGCGCTTGGCCTGGCGACGCTGTTCGGGGGCGCGGCCGACGGACAGCTGAACGACATCCGCAACCACATCCTCGCCAAGTGCATCACCCAGATCCTGTCCGACGAGAGCCCGCCCGGTGCCAAGGAGACGCGGATCCTCGGCATCCTGCAGCGCTTCAGGACCGCCGAGATCAATTCGGGCACGATCGGGGCAATGGTGCACACGAATTACGGCAACATGGCCAATATCGAGGACGCGTTCGCGTATCTCGTCGGCGAAGATGGCGATGGCGGCTATGTCATCGACGACTTCAAGCTGCCCGACTATTCCAACAGTCCGTTCGACTTTGAGACGCTGGGTGACGCGATCGACCTGGCGCTGCTCTACGAGGAGGCGCACGGCAACCGCCAGATCCGCGACTATTGCTCGCAGATGGTCACGCGCTTCAAGGCGCTGCTGGAGCGCGAGGATTACGCCTTCCTGCGCCACCCGGCGGCGGGCGCGACGAGGGACACCGGGCCGTTCCTAGCGCGGCTGCTGGGCCTGGGCGCTCAGAACGGCTGCCATGTGAAGGCGTCGCAGGTCGTGATCATCGACATGAACGCGGTCGAGGATGAGGTCGTGGAACTCGTCAGCGCGGTGGTCGCGCGCATGGTATTCAGGCTGCTGCGGCGCGCCGACCCCCGCAGCCGCTTTCCCGTCCACCTGCTGCTGGAGGAGGCGCACCGCTACATCTCGTCCACGCCGTCCCGCTATGCGCTGGACGCCGGCCGGGTGTTCGAGCGGATCGCGAAGGAGGGCCGCAAGTATGGCCTGTTCCTGCTGGTGGCGTCGCAACGGCCGAGCGAGCTGTCGAAGACCGTGCTGTCGCAATGCTCGAACTTCGTCGTGCACCGCATCCAGAACCCCGACGACCTTTCGCAGATCAGGCAGATGTCGCCGTCGATATCGGACGGCGTGCTGCGCCGGTTGCCGACGCTGCCCAAGCAGCACGCGCTCGTGTTCGGCAACTCGGTCAACCTGCCGACCACCTTCAAGGTCCGGAGCGCCGATCCGCTGCCGGCAAGCGACGACGCGAAGATCGTCGACTTGTGGTTCCACGAGGCCGGACGCAAGGCGGGCATCACGCTCTCGCCTGCGCCTGCAGACCTGGCGGATGAAGGGGAACAACCGTTCCCGTAACGCTCCGCCTGCAGGATGTGGGTGCTCGCTTGACCCTCCGGAGGCTTGATGCCCAAGCGGTCTAGACGGCGCTGACGAGCGAGCGGAGGTTTGACACGATCACCTTCGCCAGTTCGCCCGGCACCATGCCCTTGAGGGTGGCTAGCTCCCCGACCGTGTCGATCACCGACGGCGGCCGCGCCGGCGCTCCGTCCATCTCGACGAACGGGCCGTCGGTTTCCGTCAAAAGACGGTCGAGCGGCAGGCCCGCCACTAGTTCGCGATGCTTGTCCGATCGTAGCATCTCGCGATTGATTGAGAAGTAGCAGCCCATAGCCGCGGCGCGGCGCGCCTCGGCGGGCGTTCCGGTGAACCAGTGGAGAATGACGCGCCCACGATCCTGCGGCAGCGCGGCCTCGATGTGGCCGAGCACCTTCGGCACCGAGCGCACGCTGTGAACCGTCAGGATCTTCCCGCCCTGCTCGGCGCAGGCGCGCAGGATGCGTTCGAAGACCCGCTCCTGTTCCGGGAAGCTGCGGTAGAAGCGCGGCCCCGCGTCTAGTCCGATCTCGCCGACGTAGCGCGCGTCCGGCAGCAATGCCTCGAACAGCGGCAGCTCCCCGGCGCGTTCCGCCACCAGCTGCGGATGCAGCCCGAGCGCCACGCGGACGTGCTGCGACCGGGACGCCAGCTCCCGGTTGCGCTTCCAGGCCTTGGGCGTGGTGGTGACGGCCAGCGTCGCGACCCGTTCCCGGTCGCATTCGGCGATCACCGCGGCGTGGTCCCGATACAGGTCCAGGTGGCAGTGGAAGTCGACCCAGCGCGGCGGCGGACGGGTGGTTGCGGTGGTCATGAAGGTTTGGCTTGCACACCTTGGAGTAGGCGCCCGACCTCTTGCAGGCCAGCGATATAGACCGCCTCATAGTCGGTCAGCTTGCTGGGATGATCCGTCAGCGGACCCGGACGATGGATGTCGAATGCCGCGCGTGCCGGTTTCTTGGCCAGTCGCGAGAGCGCCAACTGGAAGGAGCGCACGTGCTCGCCCTCTGCGCGATTGGTGTCCAGCACGCGCCCATGCAGGCTCGGGATCTGATATTCGGTATCGTCGGTGCCCCAGCCTTCCTTGATCGCGGCGCGCCGTATCAGACACGGCACGCAGTGCCCGCAATGCTTGGGCTGGCGATCCGCCTCGTTGAGTGCCCAGCGCGCCTTGGCCGGCGACGAGCACGACATCGTGTTCTTGGCCTCCCGCTGGAGGAAGCCCACGTCCGCGCAGCCTTTCGCCATCTGCCCCTTCGTCTGGAACGCGTAGGGGTTGTGGAGGGTCACGTTCAGCCCCAGCCCTCGCATCAGTTCCTCGAAGCGCGCCATGTAGAACGGGTGCGTCGTCCGCGTGCTGAGGGCGCCCAGCCGCAGCGGATCGAGTGGCACGTTGAGCGAGATGAGGCCGTTCTCGGGAACATGGACAACCGCCTGTCCACCGACTGCATCCGCCGTCATCGCGGCGAGGGCGAAGAACAGGAAGGAGCGACCCCGCAGCGTGTTCTCGACCGAGAAGTCGTCGACGACGTCGTTCGGGAAGCCGACCCGCGCGCGGATGTGATGGATGGTCGCGCTCGGGAAGCGCCGCTTCAGCGCCTCGCCGCAATAGGTCTGGTGCTTGCTCGTGATGCCGTCCCAGTAGTGGCTGACGAGCAGCGGGGACTCGCCGGCCGCGAGCAGGTCGATGGCGCCGATGAAACTGTCGAGGCCGCCCGAGAACAGGCAGACGCTCGACGGCGTCGCGGTGCGCAGCTTAGTTGGCGGTGCGGCCAGCACGGGCACCGACGCGATCCGGGGGCGGAACCGCACACCCCAGTGGTCGCCGGTCAGGAAGTTCAGCGTCGTCATGATCAATGGTGCGAGACCGGTCCAAAGCGCGGGATCGTGGACCGGGAGGTGCAAGTCGATCTCGCGCGTCCAGGCGTCCTGGGCGTCGGCATCCCGCGAGATGCGCGTGTCGGCGGCGGTGATCGCGGCGGCCAGCAGCGCCAGATCGACCGCTGCCTCGCTCGGGCTAAGCCCGACGTCGCGGAGCTGGTCGAGCGCCTGCCCCAGGCCGTAGCCAACGTGTCCGAAGCCATCGATGAACGATATCTCGGTGACGTGCGTGTCCGCCCGCGTCGGAGTGATCGGCGCGGTATCGGCGGTTCCGAGGCGGCCGACGATGCTGTGGTGCCTCATGCTGCGGCCTCGCCTGCTGCGGCGACCAGCTCGAACGCCGCCTCGTATATCTGGTTCACGACGACCTCGATGTCGCGGTCCGACATCCGCTCGACGCCGTCCAGACGCCCGGCGAGCTGCCCACGCGTGCAGCCGGTAACGAAGTCGTGGAGCTGGGCCTGCGCGTTCTCGACGGCCGCCACGCTGTCGGGCAGCGTCACGCCGCGGCCGCCCAGGTCGGCCATGACCCGCCCCTCGATTGAGCGGGCGACGAAGTCGAAGAAGAACTCGCCCATCTGCTCGGGGGTGAGCGTATCGAAGCTGCCCACGCCGGCCTCGGCCATGTCGCCGATGGTCTCCAGCATGGCCTGCCGTGCGATCGCCTCGTCCACCGCCCCGCCGGGTGGGCACACGAACTCGAGCAGGCCGACGAACACCTCGGCGGCCGGCCGGCCCGCGAGTCCTGCCAGGTTTAGCTGACGGAGAGCTTCGGCGGGACCGATCGTAGCGAAATCCCGCACGACGCCGAGCAGGCGCGCACCGGCGGCGCGCGAGGATCCCATCCGCCTTGCCGCCCTGCCGGCGCCGCCCGTGCCGTTCCGCACGTAGCTGGACAGCGCGCTGCCGAGCGCGCTGCTGCTTCCGGTGCGAGCGAAGCGGGAGAAGCTGCCGCGAGCGCCGCCGAGGCCGCCCGCTGCGCTGGTGTCTGGACGCGGCGCTGGCGCCTGGGGCTGCTTCGGTGCGGGCGCGCCCGGCTGCCCCGGACCTGCGGGCTGACCCGGTGTGCCCGGCGCAGGAGCCGCTGGCGCTGGTGCGACGCCGGGTGCCGGGTCATCGACCCAGGAAGGGACCAGACCGCTGGACGGACCGCCGTAGCCTTTCGAGGTGCCCACGGCTCAGTTTCGCCGGAACTGCGACACCGCCCTGGCGGTGGCCTGGAGGGTGGCGTTGTCCGTCTGTTCGGCCCAACCCTGGACTAGGATCTGGAACTCGCCCGACATGGCGGCGTCGGGGAAGCATGTGCCCCAGCTCGACACGGCCCACGCGCCGACCTTCGTAACCGGAAGCTCGCGCAGGAAGTCGAGCAGCCTTCGCTGCAGGGCGGGGTGCAGCTCGACCACCTTGATCAGTCCGTCGATGCCCTTCGGCTTCGAGGTGAAGCTGTCCTCCTGAAGGACGCGTCCGCGAATGGCCTCGAACACCTCCTCGGGTTCGGGGCCGGTCAGCTTGCCCACCTGATCCGACGCGCCCCGCACCATCAGCGTCGGGCCCATCAGCTTGTCGACTAGATCCTCAAGATGACTGGCGGCGACCAGGCCGCCGAGCGAGCTGCGCTTGTCGCGCGTTACGAAGACGTAGGGGCGCAGGTCTTGGTCGGCGAGCGCGGGGTCGATCGCCGCCCAAATCTTCGCCCAATCGTTCTTCATCCACTCCTCGGCCTCGGTAGGCAGCGGCGGCGGCGCCGGCCTAGCCGCCTTACGCGAGCCCCGGGCGGCAGGCTTGTCGTCCTCGTCGGCCTGGCCAACCGGCTCGCGCACCGCGGCCTCGAACCGGGCCAGCGCGTCCGGCTTCCCGTCTGGTGCATTTGCCGCGAGCCTGGCCAGCTGCTCGTAGAAGTCGGGATAGAAGCGTTCGGCGAGCATGATTTTGGCCAGCACCGGCCGCTGCACGTCCGCCCCGAATCCGCGCTCGTCGGCGATCGCATGCCGCAGCATCATCGAGTTCAGGAAGCGCTTGATCTGGCGCGGATTGCCACGGGTGCCTTCGCTGAGGATCTTCGTGACGTGGGCGCTGATCACCAGCGCCTGGTCGACGTCCGGGGGAACGGTTCCGCCAAGGGCCGTCTCCACCGTTTTCCTGTCCAGGCCTCTGCTCTTCCAAGGTCGCTTCATGTCCTCGCGGGCCGCCGCGAGCAGCGCGAGGAAACCGGGGTCGGTCGAGCCGAGCGCGTTCTCGGCCATCAGCAGCGTGATGTAGACGCGCGTCTCGGCAAGCCCCAGCGCGGGGATGCGGAATGGCACCTGGATCAGCTTCTCGAGATAGTTGCGCGCGTAGCTGACGGGTCCCGAGCTCGGCGGCAGGTCCGGAAAGTGCTCGCGCACGGCGTATTCGATCATCAGCTCGTCGGCCCCGATCACGAAGGCGGTGCGGTCGACAAACAGGAACAGTCGGATCGCCTCCAGCGTGGCGATCGCCGTCTTGGGTAGGCAGCGGTCGAGATCGTCGACGATGACGACGAGCTGGTCGATGTCGGCGGCGTCCAGCAGCTCCTCGAATTCCTTTCGGAACGCGTGAATGTGCTCGGGCAGGTTGTCGGAGTCTTTGGGCGCTTCCTTCAGAAAGTCGCCCGCCTTGCCGGCGAGCTCCAGCACGTCGGCCTTCGAGACATGGTCCTGAGGCTTGGCGACGAACGCGGTCGCCATGTCGTAGAGCCCCTTCACCTGGTCGAGCGTAGGGATGCCGGTGGTGGCCGTGAACGCGAAGCCGCCCGCCTTGCGGGCGAGCTTCAACCAGTCGACGCGCTTCAGCACCTTCTTCGCCGCGTCGGCGACCTTGGTCGAGTTCGGGCGCGCGCGTCTCAATTCGTCGACGATCGTCTCGATGACGACGGTCTTGGCGTCCTCGAACCCTTCGAAAGTCCAGCCGTTGAACCAGAGGCACAGGACACGATCGTCCTTTGCGAAGGCGCCCTCGAGCATCTTCAATACGCTGGACTTGCCCGCGCCCCAGTCGCCATGCACGCCGATCGTGACGGGCGACTCCGGAGTCTTGCGGATGAGTTTCACCACCGTTTTCGCGATGGCTTCATAGTAGAGGAGATCGGTGGCCGTCTCCTGATCGTTCAAGAACATTTCAGCACCCCGAGCTTCGCGCTGGTGAAGCCCCCTCTTCTTGCGCGATGAAGCATCATTGCGCCCGTGACCGCAATGGGATCGTGATCGACTGCCGACTTAATGATCCACAATGGCTCGAAAGGCGGTAGGAGGTTGCTGAAGCCGATATCGTCGCCGGGGATTTCGTTGTGACGGTTGGTCCGTTCGGGTAGGATTGCGCCATGTTCGGATTCCGACCCCTCCGCATGGTGGCGATGGCGCTCATCTGCGTCATGCTCGTCGTGCGTTCGGGTCCTGCCTGTGCTGGGATGCTGCAGCCTGCCCGAGCCATCGCTGAAGCCGGCGGTCGCACCGGCACGGACTGCCACGGCATGGCTGGCGACCATGAACGAGATAAGGGCGGTCCCGACAAGAACGCCCAGGCAACCTGTGGCGCCGCCTGCGTAGCCGTGCCGCCAACCACCTCTTCGCCGATCGCTTCGACATCGATGTCCTCGGCGGAACCCGATGCTCGTCCACTTGTGATGTCCGGGCTGAGTCTGGCGCCCGTCCCACCCCCTCCTCGAGCGTGAGCCGCTGATCTGCGCACACGAACATCGAATTGGAGGAAGAGTTCACATGAAGACGTTGAAGATCATCGGTGCCGCGCTGGCGCTGACCATCTCGGGTGCGGCCGCTGCCGCCACCGCAGACTGCTGCAAGGACATGGCCTGCTGCAAGGAAGGCTCGGACTGCTGCAAGGAGAAGGACGGCAAGAAGTCGGACTGCTGCCATGACATGAAGAAGGGCGGCGATCATGCCGGCCACGACATGTCGGGCACGCCCAAGAAGTAGTGGGCGGCGGGGACGGCGGAAGCCGTCCCCGCGCTTTCATGCCGCGCGCAGGTGCCGGTGCTGCCCGGCGCAGCGGTGGGTCTCGACGGTGACGTGGACCAGCTCCTCGTGGATGGTCACCCGGGCCGCGTATTCAGCTGGCGACACCGGCTCGTCGGCCACGAGCGACACGATCGCGGCGAATTTGCCGGGTCCGACCTGCCAGACGTGCAGGTCCGTTATGACGGCGTCGCCGTCCTCGATCCCCTCCCGTATCTCCTGCTCGAGCCCCGGGTTGGCGCTCGCGTCGACCAGCACCCGCCCCGTGTCGCGGAGCAGCCCCCACGACCAGCGGGCGATGACGACCGCGCCGACGACGCCCATAGCCGCGTCCGCCCAGCTCCACCCCAGGTAGCGGCCGGCGATCAGCGCGACGATGGCGAGAACCGATGTCAGGGCGTCGGCCAGGACGTGGAAGTAGGCCGAGCGGAGGTTGTTGTCGCGGTGGGCGTGTCCGTGCGCGTGCTGGTCGTGACCATGATGGTCATGGGCGTGCGAGTGACCGTGGTGGTCGGCACCCAGCAGCCACGCGCTGACGAGGTTCACCGCGAGCCCAAGGACTGCGATCCACAGCGCTTCCGCATAGGCGATCGTCGGGGTCTCGAAGAGACGCGCGACCGACTCCGCACCGATCCCAAGCGCTATCAGCGCCAGGACCAGCGCGCTCGCGAAGCCGGCGAGCTCGCCGACCTTGCCGGTCCCGAAGGTGAACCGAGGATCGGACGCGTGACGGCGGGCGTAGCCGTAGGCTAGCGCCGCGACGCCCAGCGCGCCCGCGTGGGTCGCCATGTGAAAACCGTCGGCGAGGAGCGCCATCGAGCCGGTGAGCCAGCCGGCGACGATCTCGACCACCATCATCGCGGCGGTCAGCCCGACGACGTAGCGCGTCCTCCTCTCGTTGGCCGCGTGAGCGTCCCCCAGGAAGACGTGGTGGTGCGCATGCTCGCTGCGCGCATCGTGATGCATGATTCAGCCTCCGTGGCGCGCGAAGACGCGGCGCCCCGCCGGGCCGAAGGCGACCACGTCGTAGGGCTGCGCCTTCACGCCCGGCATCTCCATGCCGGGCGACCCCATCGGCATGCCCGCCACGGCGAGGCCGCTCACCCCCTTGGGTCGCGTGGCGAGCGCGCGCTTCATGTCGGCGATGGGAACATGCCCCTCGAACGTCATGCCGTCGATCACGGCGGTGTGGCAGGACGCGAGATCGGCCGGGACGCCACGCGCCTTCATGAAGGCCGGTCGCTTGGCGTCGTCGACGACCCTTGCGGCGCGACCGAACTGCGACTTCACCTGCCGCACCCACTTCTCGCAGCACGGGCAGCCCGGGTCGCGGTGCATGAGGACGGGATCGGCGGCGATGGCGGCCACGGGGATCGCGCATGCGAACGCGGCGGAGACCAGGTGCGGGAGCTTCATGTCGGACTCCAAGTTTGCGCCCCCCGGTCCCGCGGGATCGCGGGGGGCGTGATGCCTGCCTATTGCGCCCGCTTGCCGTGCGCGCGCAACCAGGCGTTCAGCTCGGCGACCTCCTTCTGCTGCATGGCGACGGTCTTGGTCGCCATCTGCCGCACCTTCTGGTCGCGTGTCTGCCGGATGACCATCTGGGACATCTCGATGCCGCCCCGGTGGTGTTCGATCATCTTCCGGACCCAGGTCTCCGTCGAGTCGGTGCCGACGGCGGCCATCATCCTCTCGTGCATCCGCATCTCGGCCGGCGGATATGGATTGGCAGGCGTCGCCTGCATTATCATTCCGCCCGGTTGGCGGTGACCCGCATGGCCGCTCTGCTGCGCGACGGCGGTGCCGCCCGCGATGGCGGCGAGGGCGATGGCGCTCAGGACTGCTTTTCTCACACGAACTCTCCAGTTGCCCCGCTCGCCCACCATACGCAGGAGCGCCGGCTACCCCTCCGCCCTGCGGCGCCTTTTTCTCGGCCAGCGCACATACAGCAGGATGGTCCCGGCGATCGCGAGCAGCAGCCCGCCGGCCGCGAAGGCCTTGAGCCAGGGCGTGTTGAAGTCCTCGTGTTCGCTCCAGTCCATGATGTGGAGCGCCCAGAAGAAGTCGTAGAACCGCCAGGTTCCGGTGCGGACCGCCGCGATGCGCCCGGCGTCGTCGACATAGACCCGCGTCTCCTCGCTGTCGGCGAAGGTGGCCTGCCACGCCGGCACCCGCCCCTTATACTCGGTGCCTCCGGTCGTGACGCGGGCGACCTGAACGCTGGGCCTGGGCCGGCCCTTGTAGGCGGCCGACGCGATACGGCCCGCGGTCGCCGCGTCGATGGCGGGCATCCGCGCCCCCGTGGCCGCATCGTGGAGCCGCAGCTCGCCCGATGCCGTCTCCAACTCGACGACCGGCCGTCCGAGCAGCAGGCGATGCCGCGCGCTCCGCAGCGGCGTGCCCGCCGCGATCCGGTCGAGCGGCGCGTAGGCCTGCGCGGGCAGGACGCCCCCAGCATCGCGCTCGACCAGGTGCTCGCCGCGCACGCGCTCGATCGGCAGCAGGCTCATGACCAGCCCGCTGGTAAACCACAACAGCAGCTGGATGCCGATCACCAGCGCCAGCCACCGGTGGAGCCGGCTCGCGCCGATGTGCAGCCGCATCCTCGTGATTCGCATCGTCCCCCTCGCTTCCGGACGCCCTATTGGCGGGCGAGCATGCCCTTCATCTGGTCGATTTCCTGCTGCTGCGACCGGATGATGTCCTGGCACAGCGACTCCAGCTCGGGGTCGCGCAGCGAAGCCTCGCGGCACATCAGGACCGCGCCCGAATGGTGCGGTATCATCGAGCGCAGGAAGGCGGTGTCGCCGATCGTGGTCTGGGTGCGGATCAGCGCGAAGCTCGCGACGAACACGACCGCCGACCCGATGAGCAGGGTGGCGTTGGCGCGCTTCGACGGGAACATGTGCGGCATGGCGACGATCATCAGCACGACCATCGGCGTGACCATCATGAGCGCCATGTAGAGCATGTTCAGGTTGTTGAAGAAGCTCGACAGGCGGTCGATCATCACGAACATCACGAAATACATGATGACGCCGCCCACGATCGTCTGGACCGCGAGGTTCACGTAAGGGTTCTTCATGTCGTCACTCCCTGTTGCCCCGCTCTCCCCTCCGCTCAGAACCAAGCGCGGATCCCCGCGACGAGGCTGAAGCCGCCGCTGCCTTCGCCCGCCGCGCGGCTGTATCGGGCGGTGTCGCCGAACCTGCGTTCCCATGACGCGCCGACGTAGGGCGCGAACTCGCGACTGATCTCGTAGCGGAGGCGCAGCCCGGCCTCGGCGTCGGTCACGCCGGATCCCAGGCCGCTGGACGGCACGTCCTGCGCCGACAGGTTGAGCTCGACGCGCGGCTGCAGCACGAGCCGCTGGGTGATGCGCTGGTCGTAATAGCCTTCCAGGCGCCCGAGCACGTCGCCCTTGTCGGACAGGAACAGCGCGCCCTCGACGTCGAACCAGTATGGCGCGAGGCCCTCGAAGCCGATCGTGGCATAGGTGCGGTCCGGACCGGGCGCGAAGTCCTGGCGGACGCCGGCCTGTAGGTTGAAGTAGGGTCCGACCGCGCGGCTGTAGAGCGCCTGCACCTCGCCTTCCGCGTCCTCGCGGAATGTGCCCTCGCCCTCGCTCTTGATGGTCAGCCGGTTGATGTCGCCGCCATACCAGAACTCGCCGTCCCACCTGTAGCCGTCGCGGCCGCCGCGGAACTGCACCTCGGCGAGGTTCAGCATCAGCTGCGAGAACGACATGCCGCCATGCTCGCTGCGCAGCGTGGCGCGCGCAGGCTGCATCGCCTCGCGACCCCAGACCCTGTCGGCGTAGTTCGGATCGGGCGCTTGGGGTGCCGGCGCGTTCCCAGCCGGAAGTGCCGTGCCGCCGGTCCCCATTCCGGGCGACGGCTTCGCACTCGGCGACGCTTGCGGAACGCAGTGGCCCATCGCCGCATGTTCGGGCGGACAGTTCGGACTGGTAGTCGCGGCCGCCGGTGCGGCAGGTTGCGCTGGGGACTTCGGGGTGCAGTGCCCCATCGCGGCGTGTTCGGGCGGGCACGACGGATCGGCCGCGCCGGCCGATGGCCGCGCGGGCGGCGGGGCCGTGGCGGGCGCGGTCGGCGCCGCCCGTGTCGTGGGCGTGCAATGGCCCATGGCGGCGTGCTCGGGCGGACAGGCGGCATCCGTCGAGCCGGCCGCCGCGGCCGTGGAGCGTCGGGCCTCGGATCGCGCCGCGGGCTTCGGGGCCTTGGGTGCGGGCGCCTTGTCGGCAGCCCTTCGCGGCGTCGCCTTGGGCTTCGCCGCAGTCGCGGGCATCGTCATGCCGGGCATGTGCTGCGAATGGTCCATCGTCTGTGCGGCGGCGGGTGCGCCCGACGCGAGCGCCATCGCGCCGGCGGCGGCGAGGATCAGATTCTTCATGCCGCGTCTCCCCCGCGCGGCCGGACCGAGACGACCTGCATCATGCCGGCATGCATGTGGTAGAGCATGTGGCAGTGGAACGCCCAGTCGCCGACCGCGTCGGTGGTGACGTCGAACGTGGCCGTCCCGCCCGGCTGGACTTGGATCGTGTGCTTGCGCGGCGCGTATTCGCCATGGCCCGTGACGAGTTCGAAGAAGTGGCCGTGCAGGTGGATCGGGTGGCCCATCATCGTGTCGTTGACCAGCGTGACCCGGACGCGCTCGTCCTTCAGGAACGGGATCGGCTTCCTCACCTCGTTCAGCTTCTCGCCGTCGAAGGCCCACATGTAGCGTTCCATGTTGCCGGTGAGGTGGATGCGCATCGCGCGGTCGGGCGCGCGCACGTCCGGATTGCGGTCGACCGCCATCAGGTCCGTGTAGACAAGCACCTTGTGGCCGACGTCCTCCAGCCCCTGGCCGGGCTCGCCCATGCGATCGACCGGCATCGGCGAGATTGTCTGGACGGTCGGCGTCTTCTTGACCTCGGGCGCTACCGAGAAGTCGCGCATCGAGTGCTTTATCGCGCCCGAGCCATGGTCCATGCCTGCATGCCGGCCGGCGGCCGCGGGCGAAGGCGTCCCGGCCGCTGACGCGGGCGTGCAGTGGCCCATCGCGGCGTGCTCGGGCAGACACGCGGCCGCGGTGGGAGCTGCGGTTGCGCCCTGGCCCATGGCGGAATGGTCCATCCCCGCCATCGCGCCGCCGGAAGCGGCCGCGCCGTGATCCATCCCGGCCATCGAGGCACCGGAACCGTGGTCCATGCCGCCCATGTCGCCCATGCCCATGTCCTTCATGTCGGCGAGCGGGCGTCGGCGCAGCGGCGGGACGGCGGCGGCCATGCCCTCGCGCGGCGCGAGCGTGGCGCGCGCCATTCCCGACCGGTCGACGCTCTCGCCGACGATCGTGTAGGCTCGGTCGTCGGTGGGCTGGACGATGACGTCATAGGTTTCGGCGACCGCGATCTGCATCTCGTCGATTGCGACCGGGCGGACCGGCAGGCCGTCGGCCTGGACGACGGTCATCTTCAGGCCGGGGATGCGGAAGTTGAAGGTCGTCATGGCCGAGGCGTTGATGATCCGCAGCCGCACGCGCTCGCCGGGCCGGAACAGGCCGGTCCAGTTGTCGCGGGGGCCGTGGCCGTTGACGAGATAGGTGTAGGTGCTGCCGGTCACGTCGGAGACGTCGGTGGGGTCCATCCGCATCGCGCCCCATTCGCGTCGCTCCTTCGCGGACTGGTCCTTGCCGGCTAGCATGCCGGCGAGCGTCTGCTTCTGGTAGTTGAAGTAGCCGCCCTGCTGCTTCAGCTTTTTGAAGATGACATGGGGGTGCATCCGGCTGTGGTCGGAGAGCACGATCACGTGCTCGCGGTCCGATCGGATCGGGTCGACGCCCATGGGATCGATCACGATTGGGCCATAGTGTCCGAGCTGCTCCTGCAGGCCCGAATGGCTGTGATACCAGTATGTCCCCGACTGCACGATCGGGAACTCGTAGGTGAAGGTCGATCGCGGCTTGATGCCGGGGAAGCTGACGCCGGGCACGCCGTCCATGTGGAACGGCAGGATCAGGCCGTGCCAGTGGATCGAGCTGTCCTCGTCGAGCGCGTTCTCGACGTGCAGGCGGACGTTCTGGCCCTCGCGCAGTCGGATGAGCGGGGCCGGGACCGTGCCGTTGATCCCGATGGCGTGGCTCTCGCGCCCGTCGATGGTCATCATTTGGTGCGCGATGCGCAGGGTGATGTCCTCGCCCGACACGGTCGGCAGCGGCCTCACGATCCCTGCGGAAACCGACTGCGCCCACGCGGGCACCCAGGCTGAAAGGGCCAGCCCGCCGCCTGCTAGCGTGGCGCCGCGCAGCAGGCGTCGACGGTCGATGGTGGCGTTCATGCGCGTTTCGTGTCCCGGTTCGGCGGAGGATGTACTTGCTTGTTACGCAGCGCCGAGCGACGCCCCTCGTCACTATCGGCTCATCGGCCGATCAGTTCGGCCAGGCGGGCGCGGGCCCGTCTGATGCGCGTCTCGACCGCCTTCTCGCTTATCGCGAGAATGGATGCCGCGTCGGCTTGGCTGAGGCCCTCGACCGCGCATAGGACAAGCGGCTCTCGCTGTGTCGCTGGCAGCTGCGCAATCGCGCGGGACAAGCGCTCTACTTCGGCTCGATCCGCCGCTTCCGCATCCGGGAGAGGACGGTCGTCTGCGTGCAGGTCGGCGATCTCGTCGAGAGAAGTGGCCAGACCGAAGAGTCGCCGCACGGTTCTGCGCCGGCCCCAGTCGCGGCACTTATTGAGCGCGATGCGCGCGAGCCACGCCGACATGGGTCGGTCGGGGTCGAAGCGGCCGAGCGCGCCATAGGCGGACACGAACGTCTCCTGCACGAGGTCGAGCGCTTCGTCCGGATCGGCGACGTTGGCGAGGATGAGGCGGTAGACGCGCTGGCGGTGCCTGCGCATGATCTCGGCGAAGGCTTCGTCGTCACCCGCGGCCGATCGGCCGGCGAGATCGCCGTCGGTCAGGGACGCGAGATCGGGTTTCACCTGGCGCCGGTGGTCAGCGACTTCGTGACCGCGCGGTCGAACGCCGCCTGCTGCTCAGGACGCAGCACCTCGCGCATCGCGAACACGTGGCTGAGCGTGGCCTTCTGCAGCTCGCCCATGGCGCGATGCGACGCGTCCACCGCTGCGGCCACCTTCGGGCCGTTCCCGTGCTCGGCCTCGATGGCCGTGGCGAGCCGCGCGTTATCCGCGCGCAGCTCGGCTTCCAGCGACTGGCGCTTGCCGGCAAACTCGCGCTCGAGCTGCTCGATCCTGGCTTCCTGTGCGGCGTCGAGCTTGAGGTCGTGGTGCAGCAGGGCGTGCAGTTCGGACGTCTGCGCATGCCGCCCAGGGATGATCACGCGGCCGACGAACACGCCGCCGATCGCGGCCAGGAAGGCGACGACCGCGACCAGCGCGGTCCAGCGTCCCCGCGTCATCGGTCGGCGAGCAGCAGCGTGGACGGGGCGAGCGGACCCGCCACGCCGAAGGGATCGATCGGCGCGGCGCTCGCGGACGATGCCGCAGGGCCTGCGGTCATCGTGCCGAGCACGATCGCGCCGATCGCGGCGAATGCGACGGCGCCCATGCCAGTGCGCGCGCTGGTCCGGTTGGCCCGCACCCGGTGGAATACCGCCGCGTCGATCGAGCCCAGTCCGGGATGCTCGTCGTCGGCGACCCGACGGAGCGCGGCATCGAGATCGAAGTCCATCTGGTTCTCCATTTTCATCTAATACGGGTTCGTTGCTAGCAGCCCTCGCTGACGCGCGCAGTCAGGAAGCGCGATGCCGCCGCGAGGGGGCGAGCCGCGGCACGCGTATTCGTCCATGATCCCCTGATTTCACGATGGAGTCGAAGATGCGTTTCCAAGCCGTAGCCGCCGCTGCCGCCCTCTTGGCGATCGCGGCACCCGCCATGGCCCACCCCAAGCTGGTGTCGGCCAACCCCGCGCCGAACGCCACGGTCGCGCCGACGGCGCGGGTCCAGGTGACGTTTTCCGAGGCGCTGCTGCCTAAGCTGTCGGGCGCGGACATCGTCATGACGGGCATGCCCGGGATGGACTCGCACCCGCCGATGAAGATGCCCGGGAAGGTCGGCGTCAGCCCCGACCGCAAGACGATGATCATCACGCTGGCCAAGCCTTTGCCCAAGGGCACCTACCGGCTCGACTGGCACGGGGTGTCGGCCGACACGCACCGGGTGAAGGGCAGCTACGCCTTCAAGGTCGCCTGACGGTGGACTGGGCGGGCGTCGCCGTCCGGTTCGCGCTCTACGTCGACCTGATGCTCGCATGCGGCCTGGCAGCCTTCACGCTGACCGCGCCGACAGGGGCCGCGCGGAAAATGCCGCTGCGCACGTTGGTCGTCGCCTGCGGCTGCCTTGGTCTCTTCCTTTCCGCCGGCGGCCTGCTCGTCATGACGGCCGCCATGGCCGGCACGACCCTGACGGAGATCGACCGCGAGACGTTGACGATGGTCGTGGACGAGACGCCCTACGGCGCCGCCTGGACGATCCGAATGGTCGCACTAGTCCTGGCGGTCGGATCGGCGACGACCATCCGCGGAGAATCGTCCCGAGCGCCCATTGCGGCATCGGCGGCCGCCTTCGCGCTTGCGGTCGCCACGCTTGCTTGGGGCGGTCACGGCGCGATGAGCGAAGGCGCGATCGGCATCCTGCACCTTGGCGTGGACATCGCGCACCTGCTGGCTGCGGCCGTCTGGATGGGGTCGCTCCTGGGCCTCCTCCTGCTCGTCGCCAGACCGGCGGCGAGGATCGACGCCGGGCATCTCGATCTGTCCTGGCGCGCGCTTCACGGCTTTTCGCGCACGGGCATGGCGGCGGTTGCGATCATCGTCCTTACTGGCGTCGTGAACGGCTGGCTGATCGTGGGTCCGAACGGCCTGCCCAGCCTGCCCTCCACGCTTTACGGGCAGCTGCTGCTGGCCAAGCTGGGCGCGTTCGCCGCCATGGTGGCGCTGGCCTCTTTGAACCGGTTCCGACTGACGCCAGCCCTTCGTTCCGCCGCGTCGTCCGGTGCAGCGACGCGGGAGCTGGGCGCGTTGCGGGCGAGCCTGGCGTTCGAGGCCACGCTGGGGATCGCGATCCTGGCGCTCGTCGCATGGCTCGGCACGCTGGAGCCGGGCGCAGCGACAGGCTGACGCCTAGGGCGGCGCGGCGACCGCCCGCAGACGTCACATCCCACCCGTGCCGATCAGCATCCAGACGGCCATCGCGATCATGCCGAGGTTCTCAGTGAGCGAGACGAAGCCGAGCGGCACGTTGGACGAGCCGCCGACGCATGCGCACTTAAGATCGCGCCGGTCGATGTAGACCGCCTTGAAGACCGAGACGGCACCGACCGTGCCGATGAACAGCGCGATCGGGATGGAGAGCCAGTCCAGTGCCCCGGCCACCATGAGGACGCCGGCCAGGCCCTCGGCGAACGGATAGACGTAGCCGTAGGGGACCCAGCGCTTGGCGAGCAGGTCGTAGTTGAGGAACATCGTCGAGAACTTCTCGACGTCCTGCAGCTTGAGCAGAGCCAGGATGGCCATGCTGAAGCCGCCGAACCACTGCAGCGCGTGGAGCGTGAACGGGCTGCCGAAGGCGGCATGGCTCGCCGCCAGTGCGAGCAGCGCGGTCATGGCGAAGAGTGCGATGACCGGACGGTAGCTGGTGGCGCCGGGTTCGGCGACGTGCATCCCGAAGTGACGCCGCAGGTCGTCGTAGCCGCCGATGCGCTCGCCGCCAATGAACACCTGCGGCGTCGTCTTCACGCCATGCTCAGTCTTGAAGGCGTCGGTCTCGGCGCGGGTGATGAGGTGATGGTCCTCGACCTCGAAGCCCTTGCGCCGGAGCAGGTCCAGCGCCTTGAGCCCGTAGGGACAGGTGTGTTCAGGCATCACCATGCGGTGAAGGACGGCGGTGGGACGGGTCGACACGGGTGCGCTCCTGGTTTGCGGTTCAACGGCACCCGGCCCATATGGGGTCCGTAGTATGGTCCGGAGTCAAGAGCCGATGTCGAGGATGACGATCGCGAGGCTGGCGGAGGCCGGCGGAGTGGGCGTGGAGACCGTGCGATACTACCAGCGGCGCGGTCTTCTGAGCGAGCCCGAGCGGCCGGGCGGCGGCGGGTTCCGCAGCTATGGCGAGCCCGACGTCCGTCGACTGCGCTTTATCCGCTCGGCGCAGGCTGCGGGTTTCACGCTGGAGGAGATCGGCGAACTGCTCAACCTGGACGCGATCGACGACAGGGCGCGGGCTCGTGAGCTGGCACGCTCGCGGGTGGCTGCGCTCGATGCCCGGATCGCGGAACTCCAGGGCGCCCGTGCGGCGCTGGCGCGGCTGGCCGACGCCTGCGCCGGCGGCTCCGCCGGAGCCTGCCCGATCATCACCGCCTTCGAGCCCTGATCACCCACGCCGCGGAAAAGACCGCCACGGCCGCTGCGACGGCGTGAGGGTGAGCCCCAGCACCTGCGCCCGTCCACGAAGCCCGTCGATCGTCCTTCCCATCTCCCGGGCGATCTGCGCCGTCTGCTGACGGGCGTTGAGACGAGCGCGGAGTTCGGCGTCGTCTTCGTCCGTCCACCGGCGCGGTGCCCGCCGCGCCGCCGGCGCCTCCTCGTCGTCAGCTGTGGAGATGTTCGCTCTCCTCGCACGCCTCGCCCGGTCCCTCGGTTTGGATCGTCGCGTGCTCGATGCCGAACCGCTCGTCGACGAGCTCTGCCACCGCCTTGCGGACGGTGTCGGCATCGGCGCCGGGTGCCAGCGTGACGTGCATGGTGCAGCTGACGTCGTCGTTGGACATCGACCAGACGTGCAGGTCGTGGAGCCCCGCGACGCCGGGGACGGCCGATACCGCCGCGCGCACCTCCACCAGCCGCAGGCCCGAAGGCACGCCCTCGAGCAGCACGTTCGTCGTGTCGCGCAGCAGCACCCAGGTCCGCGGCAGCACCCACAGGCCGATCGCCACGGCGACGATCGGGTCGATCCACGTCCAGCCGGTGAACTTGATGGCGAGCGCGCCGATGATGACGCCGACCGACCCGATCATGTCCGCCCACACCTCGAGATAGGCGCCCTTGACGTTGAAGCTGCCGTCCTTGCCCGCGGTGAGCAGCCGCATCGAGATCAGGTTCACGACGAGACCGATCGCCGCGACGATCAGCATGCCCCACGACTGCACCGGCTCGGGATCGGTGAACCGTTGGACCGCCTCGACGAACACGTAGATCGCGATGCCGAACAGCAGGATCGCGTTGAATGCGGCGGCCAGGATCTCGAAGCGTCGGTATCCGAAGGTGCGCCGGTCGTCCGGCGGGCGCTGCCCGATCCGGATGGCCATCAGCGCGATCACCAGCGCGGCTACGTCGGTGAGCATGTGTGCCGCGTCGGACAGCAGCGCGAGGCTGTTGAAGACGAAGCCACCGACGACCTCGGCCACCAGGTAGGTTGACGTGAGCGCGAGCGCCCAGCCGAGCATCTTCGCGTTCGCACCGGCGGTGTGGTCGTGGGAATGGCCCCCGGGGCCGTGGTCATGCGCCATGCGTCTGGGCTCCATCGATGCCGGTGGTTTCGGAAGTCGGTGCGGTCTCGATCCGCCGCTGGCCGAAGCGGGCGTATAGTGTCGGCAGCACGAACAGCGTCAGCAGCGTGGCCGAGATCAGCCCGCCGATGACGACCGTCGCCAGCGGCTTCTGGACCTCCGCGCCGGCACCGTGCCCGAGCGCCATCGGCACGAAGCCGAGCGACGCGACGAGCGCCGTCATCGCCACCGGCCGCAGGCGTGCCAGCGCGCCCTCGCGGGCGGCTGCCGCCCGGTCGAGGCCCCGCGCCAGCAGGTCCTGGATCGCGGACAGCATCACCAGTCCGTTGAGCACCGCGACGCCGGACAGCGCGATGAAGCCGACAGCCGCCGAGATCGAGAACGGCATACCCCGGAGCAGTAGTGCGAGGATGCCCCCGACCAGGGCCAGCGGCACGCCGGTGAACACGATCAGCGCGTCGCGGACCGAGCCGAGCGCCCCGTAGAGCAGCAGCATGATGACCGCGAAGCAGATCGGCACCACGACCATCAGCCGGTCACGCGCCGACGCCAGGTTCTCGAACTGGCCGCCCCATTCGAGGTATGTGCCCGGCGGCAGCTTCACCCGGGCGGCGATCGCCGCCTGCGCGTCCGCCACGACGCCTGCGACGTCCCGGCCGCGCACGTTCGCCTGCACGACGACGCGGCGCTTCCCGTTCTCGCGGCTGATCTGGTTTGGGCCGTCGACGATCTCGATGTTGGCCACGGTGGAGAGCGGCACGAACCCGCCCTCGGCCGTGGGCACGGGCACCTGCGCGATCGCGGTGAGATCGGAGCGTGCCGACTCCGGCAGGCGGATCACGACCGGGAACCGCCGGTCCCCCTCGAAGATCATGCCGGCCTCGCGACCGCCGATCGCGGCGGCGACCGTGTCCTGCACGTCGCCTGCGGTCACCCCGACCCGCGACATCGCGGTGCGGTTCGGCCGGATGTCGAGCATCGGCAGGCCCTCGGTCTGCTCGACGCGCACGTCCGTCGCGCCCTGCGTCCGGCGCAGCACGCCCGCAATCGCCTCGGCGGTCGCGTTCATCTGCGCGAAGTCGTCGCCGAACACCTTAACCGCGACATCGCCGCGCACGCCTGCGATGAGCTCGTTGAAGCGCATTTGGATGGGCTGGGTGATCTCGTAGTTGTTGCCCGGCAGGGTCGAGAGGCGCTTCTCGAGCCGCTCGACGAACTCGGCCTTGCCGAGGTTCGGGTCTGGCCACTGCTCCCTCGGCTTCAGGATCACGAAGGTGTCGGTGATGTTCGCCGGCATCGGATCGGACGCGATCTCCGACGTGCCGGTCCGCGAGAACGCGAACTGGACCTCCGGCTCTTTGGCGATCGCCTTCTCGACCTGCGCCTGCATCGCCTGGCTCTGGTCGACCGACGTTCCGGGTATGCGGATCGCCTGGACCAGCACGTTGCCCTCGTCGAGCTGCGGCAGGAACTCCTGACCGAGCGTCGTGAAGGCGACGGCCGACAGCGCGAGCGCGCCGAGGGCGATGCCGAGCGTGGCGTTCGGGCGGCGCAGCGCGGTGTCGAGGCCCGGCTCGTAGCGCCGGCGGAGCGCCGAGATGATCCGGCCCTCCTTTTCCTCCACCCGCTTGCTCAGCCAGATCGCGATCGCGGCCGGCACGAAGGTCAGCGACAGGACGAACGCGAAGACCAGCGCGATGATCACCGTCAGCGCCATCGGCTCGAACATCTTGCCCTCGACGCCCGTGAAGGTGAGCAGCGGCGCGTAGACGAGGATGATGATCGCCTGCCCGTAGACGGACGGGCGGATCATCTCGCGGGCGGACGCTGCGACGATGGCGAGCCGCTCCTTGAGCGGCAGCGCATCGCGGCGCCCGTGCTGCGCCTCGGCCAGTCGCCGCAGCGAGTTCTCGACGATGATCACGGCGCCGTCGACGATCAGGCCGAAGTCGAGCGCCCCCAGGCTCATCAGGTTGGCGGACACGCCGGCCTGCAGCATGCCGATGCTGGTCAGCAGCATGGTGATGGGGATAACCATCGCCGCGATCAGCGCCGCGCGGAAGTTGCCCAGCAGCGCGAACAGCACGACGATGACGAGCAGCGCGCCCTCGGCGAGGTTGCGCGCCACGGTGGCGATGGTCGAGTTGACCAGGTCGGTGCGGTTGAGCACCGGCTTGACCACCACGTCGACGGGCAGCGACGGCCCGATCTCCTCCAGGCGCTCCGACACGCCGGTGGAGACTGTGCGGCTGTTCTCGCCGATCCGCATGACCGCGGTGCCGACGACCACCTCGCGCCCGTTCTCGGACGCGGAGCCCATCCGCAGGCCCTGACCGGTCCTGACCTCCGCCACCTGGCTCAGCACGATCGCCACGCCCTCGCGGGTGGCGATCACCGTCCGGGCGAGCTCGTCGGCCGTGCGCACGCGGCCGTCGGCGCGGACCGACAGTCCCTCGCCGTTGCGGTTTACGACTCCCGCGCCGGCGCTGGTGTTGTTGCGCTCGAGCGCCGTGGCGAGGTCCTGCAGCGTGATCTTCATCGCGGCCATGCGCTGGACGTCGGGGACGACGAGGTATTCCTTGGTGTAGCCGCCCAGCGAGTCGATGCCGGCGAGGCCGGCGGTGCCCTTCAGCTGCGGCGCAACGATCCAGTCCTGCACGGTGCGCAGGTAGGTCGCCTTGTCCGCCTCGCTGACCAGGTGGTCGCCCTCGGGGCTGATGTAGCTGCCGTCCGGCTGGAGCCCGGGCTCGCCGCTCTTGTGGTTGACCTTGTCGAGCTCGCGGTATTCGACGGTCCACATGAAGATGTCGCCGAGGCCGGTGGCGATCGGGCCCATCTCGGGGTTCACGCCCTCGGGCAGGTCGTCCTCGGCCGTGCGAAGGCGCTCGGACACCTGCTGGCGCGCGAAGTAGATGTCGGTGCCCTCGTCGAAAACGGCGGTGACCTGGGCGAAGCCGTTGCGGCTGAGCGAGCGGGTGTATTCGAGGCCGGGGATACCGGCGAGCGCGGTCTCGACCGTGAACGCGACCTGCTTCTCGACCTGGTCGGGCGAAAGCGCGGGTGCGACGACGTTGATCTGAACCTGGTTGTTGGTGATATCGGGAACGGCGTCGATCGGCAGCCGCTGGAGCGCGATCATGCCGGCGATGGCGGCGATGGCGGTGAGCAGCAGGACGAACCAGCGCCGCTCCACCGAGAAGGTGACGATGCGGGCGATCATGGGTCAGTCCTCGTGCTCGGCTTCGCCCTTTCCGAGCTCGGCCTTGAGGGTGAAGGAGTTGGTGGACGCGATGCGTTCGCCACCGTTGAGACCGACCGTGACGACGACTTGGCCGCCGTTGCGCCGGCCGAGCGTCACCGGCACGGCCTTGAAGCCGGTGGCGGTGCGCACGAAGACGTGCGGCTTGTCCTCGATCATCTGGACGGCCGCCGACGGCACCGCGACGGTCCGGTCGCCGCCTGCCGGCACGATGATCGACGCGTTGATGGTCTCGCCCACGCGCCAGGTGTTGCCGCCGTTGTCGAGGGTCGCGATGACCGGCACCAGCCGGGTGGTTTCATCAAGGACCGGCGACACGAACGTGACCCGTGCCGCCTGCCGGCGCCCGGGGCCCGTGACTTCGACCTGGGCGCCGGGCTGCACGCGTCCGGCGTCGGCCGGGAGCAGCGACATGGCCACAGAGACCTTCGATAGGTTGGCGATGCGGAACAGCTCCGCGTCGGCGGCGACCGTCTGGCCGAGCGTCGCCGACCGGGCGATGACCTGCCCCGAGATGGGCGAGCGCACGGTGACGCGGTTGAGGGCCCCGCCGCCGCCGCCGGTCGCGGCGAGCTGCTGCTGGGCGAGGCGAAGCGCGATGTTGGCCTCGGTCGCGGCGGTGCGGGCGGCGATCAGGTCCTGCTCGGGCGAGACGCGCTCGGCGAACAGGCGCTGCTCGCGGCGGAGGTTCGACTGTGCCAGCGCCGCGCGGGCGCGCGCCGCCTCGATCTCGCCCTTCAGCGATGCGGCCTCGCGGCTCTCGATCACGGCGAGCACGTCGCCGCGCCCGACGGATTGGCCGAGGTTCCTGGTCAGCGAGACGAGCCGCCCGCCGATCGCGGCGGAGGCGACCTGCACGCCCTGCGGATCGCCTTCGATGGTGGCGCTCACCTCGATGGCGCCGGCGACGCCCCCCACCGTCGGCCGGACGACCTCTATGCCCGCTTCGGTGATCTGCTGCTGGGTGAGCGTGACCACGCCTTCCTCGGTGTGGCCTTCCTCGGCCGCGTGCTCGTTGGCGGTGTTCTCGGCCGGCGCATCTGTGCCGCCGCCACAGCCGGCGAGCGCCAGCGCTAGGGTCGCAGGGACAAGCGCCCGCAGGATCGTCTTCTTCATGGCTGGACTTCCGTGTCTAGGGGCGCGCGGGCGGTGAGCCGCTCCAGGCGCGCCTGTGCGTCGTGGTATGCGGCGAGCGCGTCGATCGCGACGGCGCGGGTCTGGGCGAGCGTGCGCTCGGCCTCGAGCAGGTCGAGCTGCCCGAACTTGCCCTCGCGGTAGCCGATCCGGGCGATGCGCGCGGCCTCCTGCGCCGCGGCGAGGGCAGGCCCCGTCGCCGTGCGCGCGTTCGCCTCCGCGTTGGCGAGGTCTGTCTCGGCGTCGGCGATCGCCTGCTGCACGTCCAGCAGGGCGACGCGTCGCAGCGCCTCGGCCTGGTCCTTCTGGGCCCGGGCGACATCGATGCCCGCGCGGCCGTTGTTGAACAGCGGGATCGGCAGGCTGACGCCGAACACCGCCGCGATGTCGTTGGTCGCCTCCAGCCGGCGTGCGCCCGCGCTGAGCGTCAGGTCGGGGATCCGCTGACTGCGCGCGAGCCGCACCTGAGCGTTGGCGGTCGCGACCTCGGCCTCGGCCATGGCGAGCGCGAGCGTTCCCTCCGGGCTGGCGGCGAGCCTCGGGCCGACGTCGGCCATGACCCGGTCGAACCAGCCGAGGTCGAGGGCGCTGGGATCGCGCCCGACGAGACGGGCGAGGTTGCCCCGCGCAAGCGTCACGGCCCGCTCGGCCTGCGCCAGCGCCGTGTCCGCGTTGATGCGGGCGACCTCGGCGCGCTGCTCCTCAAGCGGCGACGCGCGGCCGGCGCGCACCCGCACGTTGGCGGCCCGCAGGCCCTCGTCGGCGATGCGGCGCTGGTCGCCCGCGACCAGCACGCGGCGTTCCGCAGCGGCCGCCGCGTTGTAGGCCTGGATCACGCGGAGCCGCAGGTCTGCGCGTGCCACCGTCACGGCCAGCCGCGCGCGTGCGGTCTGCGTGTCGGCCACGGCGATCCGCGCGGAACGCTTGCCGCCCAGCTCCAGCGGCAGGGACATGCCGACGGTCGTCTCGGCGCCACGGATGCCGCTGTAGGCGCCCGTGCCGACGATGTTCTCGACCTCGACGTTGACCGACGGGTTGGGCCTCAGCCCGGCGGAGCGGCGCTGCGCCTCGGCGGCCCTGACCCCGGCGTCGGCCGCGCCGATGCCGGGCGCGTTCGCGCCGGCTAGTTCGAGCGCCTGTTCGAGCGTGAGCCCGTCCTGCGCGGTGGCCGGCGGACTGGTCTGCGCCTGCGCGGACGATGCGCAGACGGATGCGGCCAGCGTGGCCGCGATGATGCGATGCATGGATTGCTCCTGACATGGGGACGGACCGCCGTTGCCGGCGGCGCGGCGCACGTCAGGCGATCGGCGGTCTCAGTGCGGAATCGACCTGGACCATGGTGAGTTCGGCGCTCTCGCCGGTCATGTGTTCGCGGGTGCTCGTCGGCGGGGCGGCGTGCGCGACCCGTTCGAGGGGCGCCGCGACGTGGTGGCCGTGGCAGCCACCGTGGTGGTGGGGATACCCCTTCTCGGAATCGGCAGGGACCTGGTCGGCGTCGCCGTCGACGTGACCGGCGACTCCTGAGGCCTCGACGCCGGGGATGCACATCTGTTCGTTCGCGTGCGCGGTCACGCTTAGCCCCATGGAGGCAAGGAGCGCGAGGCCCATCAGGAAGCGCAGCATGCGTGACACGATGGACCGCATAGCACCGTCGGACGGACGTGTCAGCGGCGGAGCGATCACGGCTTTGGCTCCGCATCGATCGCGGCACGCAGGTCTGCGGGGATCGGCATGGGCTGGAAGGCGCTGACGTTGGAACGCCCCGTGTTGCCGACGGGTATCCGCCCGGTCAGCGAGCCGATCGGCGCGAGTGCAAGCCGCAGTGTCTGCCCGGCGATTTCGCGCAGGTCGCCCAATCGGATTGCATATCCGAGCATGGCCCAGTGCACGCGCAGATGCAGGGGAAGATTAGGCTGTGACAGTATGTGGGCGCGCTCGAGCGCCCACCACGCGGCGCCGGTGTCCCCGATGGCAGCTGAAGCGTCGTGTCGCTCCAGTTCCTGCCCGATGAGTTCGCGAAGTGTCGCCCAGGTGCGGTCCGGCATCACGCTGCTCCCCTCTGTAGGACATGATCCCGGCGGCCGCCGCTCAGCTCGGAGCGCGCCTGCCGGATGATCTGGATGCCGCCGGTGATGCCCAGCGCGGCCATGATCCCGGCGACGATGAGGTCGGGCCAGGCGGTGCCGGTTCCGAACACGCCGGCTGCGGCGAGCACGACCGCGACGTTGCCGATTGCGTCGTTGCGTGAGCAGATCCAGACCGAGCGCATGTTCGCGTCGCCCGTGCGGTAGCGGTAGAGCATCAGCGCGACGGCGGCGTTGGCGACGAGCGCCGCGACCCCCACGACGCCCATGACCTCGGCCTCGGGAGTGCCGCCGTGCCAGACCGCCCACGCTGTCGTGGCAAGCACGTACATGCCGAGCAGCGCCAGCGTGCCGCCCTTCAGCAGGGCCGCCCGGGCCCGCCAGGCCAGCGCCATGCCCGCGACGCCGAGGCTGATCGCGTAATTCGCGGCGTCCCCTAGGAAGTCGAGCGCGTCCGCTTGCAGCGCCTTCGAGCCGCCCGCGACGCCCGCCGCCATCTCGGCGACGAACATGGTCGCGTTCACGGCGAGGGCGATCCACAGCGCGCGGCGCCAGGAAGGGCTGTTGTTGGGGTCGGGATTCCCCGACGCGCAGCTGCTGCAGGCCATTTCCACCTCGTGCGACTCGACGTGGATGGGTATATGGACCCTGTAGCAACTAGAGACTCAAGGGGTTTTAGTGGCCGACCTGACGATCGGACGACTGGCGGCCGCGACCGGCGTGAAGGTGGAGACGATCCGCTATTACGAGCGGGCGGGCCTGATCGCGCCGCCAGCCAGGACGGGCGGCAACTACCGGTCCTATTCGACAGGCGATCTCGACAGGCTGCGCTTCATCCGGAAGACACGCGACCTGGGCTTCACGCTCGAGGAGATCAGGGCGATGCTGGACCTCGCCCGTCAGCGCGATCGGTCGTGTGACACGATCGACGCGATCGCGTCGAAGCACCTGGCCGACGTGGACCGCAAGATCGCCGATCTGCGCGGTCTGCGCCGCGAGCTCTCAGCCATCATCTCGAACTGCGCGGGCGGCACGGTCGGCGACTGCCGCATCCTGGAGGCGTTCGGCGACGACGCGAAAAGCGGGGATACCAAATGAGTTCGGGGCTGGAACTGAAGGATGCGTCAGCCCCGCCTTCGCTCGACGGGCTCGAGCGCGAGGAGCGCGTCGAGGCCATGGTGGAGTGGTTCCTCGACAACTTCGAGGATCCGGCCGAGCATACCCCGCACGAAAGCGCAGAGGGTGGGTATCAATACATCTGGGGCGGACCATACGACGCGCTGGACCAGATCAGCTCGACCTTCCCGGAGGCCGAGCAGGACGAGATCGAGGAGGCGGTCGACGAGGTCCAATCGGACGGCATCTATGACTGGGCCCCGTCGGACGGCCGCATCCAGCCCGACGATTACGACGAACCGGATGAGGGGCTGGAGTTGGGCGGAGGTCCGGCATCCGCCTCGCTGAGCGATCAGCTGGAGGCGCTCGGCGGACAGCTCGACCGCATCGAGGGCCATGTCGCGGCGCTGCTCAAGCTGCGCGACGATGATGAGACCGGCGCGGCCGGGATCGGCCACAATCGGCCGCCCGAGGATTTGGACGGCGTGATCGACCTGGCAGCGGTCCAGGAAAGCATCGAGGAGGTCCGGACGGAGCTGGCGAAGCCCGACCGCGAGAACGACGCCGATGCCGAGAAGCTGGCGCTGGCCGAGACGCGCTTCCGCCGATTCCTGTCGTGGGTGAGGCAGCAGGTCGCGGAAGCGCCCGGCAATCTCGTCAAGGGGGCCGTGGCAGCTGCGGGCGGGCTGATGTTCAATTACGCCGTGCAGCATCAGCAGGATCTGATCAGGGCACTCGAACCCGCCGTCGCGACGGTTGGCTCATGGATGATGGCGGTGCAGGCCTGGTTCTGACCTGACGGCGGGTCGACCGGCGGCCGGCACGCCGCCGGTCGCCCGGCCAGGCGACGTCAGGACCTTCCACAAGCCCGTCAGTCAGGTGGATGCTCCCGGTCCGCCCGAATATATTCCAGCTATATTCGGGATCTTTTTGGTCAGCTGCTCGAGATCGCGATGGCGGAATGGTCGGGCACCTCCGTCGTGACGCGTCCAGCCGCCTTCCTCTCCGAATAACGGTCGACCAGCTGTTCCGAGTGCGGTCGCATCAGCACCGTGAAGCGCACCAGCTCCTCCATCACGTCGACGATGCGGTCGTAATAGCTGGAGGGACGCATCCGGCCGGTCTCGTCGAACTCCTTGTAGGCCATCGCGACCGACGACTGGTTGGGAATGGTGAACATCCGCATCCAGCGGCCGAGCAGACGCAACGTGTTGACCGCGTTGAACGACTGCGACCCGCCGGAGACCTGCATGACCGCGAGCGTGCGTCCCTGCGTCGGCCGCATCCCCTTCATCTCGAGCGGCAGGTGGTCGATCTGCGCCTTCATGATGCCGGTGATCTGGCCATGCCGCTCCGGGCTGCACCAGACCATCCCTTCCGACCACAGCGCGTGCTCGCGAAGTTCGTGGACGGCGGGATGGTCGTCGCCCGCGATCTGATCCGGCAGCGGCAGGTCGGACGGGTCGAAGATACGCGTCTCGGCACCGAACAGCTCGAGGAGGCGCGCCGCCTCCTCGGTGGCCAAGCGGGAGAAGGACCGCTGGCGCAGCGATCCGTATAGCAGCAGGATGCGCGGCGGCGGTTGGTCGTCGCCGAGGCCGACTGCGGGCCGCGGCAGGACAAACGATGGGTCCAGCGCCGGCAGCACGTCGACGTCGTGGACCTGGCGCAGGCGGCTCATGCGATTTCCTTGACGAGGTAGGCGGCGCTGCCGGGGCACAGGGATGAGAACTGGGCGGTGGCGGCGATCGGGGCGGGCGCGTCGGCGCGGCTGGCCGGCCGGTATCCCCGCGCGCGGAAGAAGTCCGCGACGGTGTTAGTCAACAGATGCAGCCGCTCGACCCCATCACGGCGGGCGAGCGCCTCGACACGCGCCACGAGCAGGCCGCCATGGCCCTGCCGCTTGCGGCTGGGCAGCACCACGAGCGAGCGTAGCAGCCGGTCGGCACCGTCGCCTTCCAGCCCGACGAAGCCGATCGGCCCCTGTTCGTCGGACAGCCCGAAGAACGCGCGGCCGGGCCGATCGAGGTCGTCGGTGGGCAGTCCGGCGGCGTCGAGCGCCAGGCGGAGCACGTCGTGGGCTCCGCTCGCCAGCGGAGCGAAGGTCGTGCGGCTCATGCGGGCACACCCTCATACCAGCGCCGCGTGCGCTTCACGATCGCGACCACGCTCAGCATCACGGGCACCTCGACCAGCGCGGCGCCGCTCTTCAGGCCGAACAGCGAGATCGCCGCCGCCACCGCGAGCTCGAAGAAGTTGGACGCTCCGATCAGCGCGGCCGGCGCCGCGACGCACCACGCCACGCCGAGCCGGCGGGACAGCCAGTATGCGATGCCGGCGTTGAGGTAGACCTGGATGAGGATCGGAACCGCGATCAGCGCGATGACGAGGGGCTGGGCCACGATCTGCTCGCCCTGGAAGCCGAAGAGCAGGACCAGGGTGGCGAGCAGCGCGACGAGCGAGGCCGGGCCGAGCGTGCCGAGCAGCCGGTCCAGTGCGGCCTGACCTCCGCCTCCGAGTAGCGCCCGGCGGATGACCTGCGCGACGATCACCGGCACGACGATGTAGAGCACGACGGAGAGCAGAAGCGTGTCCCAGGGGACGGTCACCGAGGCGACGCCGAGCAGCAGCGCGACAAGCGGCGCGAACAGGAACACCATCAGCAGGTCGTTCAGCGCCACTTGGCTGAGCGTGTAGGTCGGTTCGCCCCCGCACAGGTTCGACCAGACGAACACCATGGCCGTGCACGGCGCCGCGGCCAGGAGGATCAGGCCGGCGATGTAGGCCTGGATCTCCCCCGCCGGCAGCAGCGGCGCGAACAGCCAGCCGAGGAACACGGTGCCGAGCGCCGCCATCGAGAACGGCTTGACCGCCCAGTTCACGAACAGCGTAACGCCGACGCCCTTCCAATGCTGACGGACCGAGCCGAGCGCGCCGAAGTCGATCTTGAGCAGCATGGGGACGATCATCAGCCAGATCAGTGCGGCGACCACGAGGTTCACGCGCGCGACCTCGGCCGAGGCGATCGCGGCGAAGACGCCGGGCGCCGCCTGGCCGAGCGCTATTCCCGCGACGATGCACAGCGCGACCCAGACCGACAGATATCGTTCGAAGGTGCCCATCAGCCCAGCCGGCGGCCGTCGGCGTCGACGACCCGCTCGCCGTCCTCCTTGGCGAACGCGCCGCGCTGCGGCTCCGGCAGGATGTCGAGGACGGCTTCGGACGGACGGCAGAGGCGCACTCCAAGCGGCGTCACGACCAGCGGCCTGTTGATCAGGACCGGGTGGGCCATCATCGCGTCGACGAGCGCGTCGTCGCTCAGCGCATCGTCGTCGAGGCCGAGCTCGGCGTAGGGCGTGCCCTTCTCGCGCAGCAGCTGACGCGGGGTGAGACGCGCGCGCTCGATGAGCTGGACGAGCATCGCGCGCGAGGGCGGCGTCTTCAGGTACTCGATCACATGCGGCTCGATGCCGGCGTTCCGGATCATGGCCAGCGCATTGCGGGACGTGCCGCATTCGGGGTTGTGGTAGATAATTGCGTCGGTGGTCATGGGTCAGCTCCGGGTCAGCAGCAGGCGAGTTCGGCGAGCAGCGGCTCGCACAGTTCCGGCCGACTCTGGCAGCAGTCCTTGGCCAGGAAGAGCATGAGCGCGCGGAGCGCGGCGATGTCGGCTCGCTGCACGAAGTTGCGGCCGCGGCGTTCGGTCGACACGAGCCCCGCCTTCGCCAGCACGGCCAGATGCGTGGAGAAGGTGCTCTGCGACAGGGCCGCACGCTCGACCAGTTGGCCTGTCGTCAGGCCTTCCGGCTCATGCGCTACGAGCGCGCGGAAGGTGTCCAGGCGTGTCGGGTGTGCGAGGGCCGCAAGTGCGGCGAGGGCTTCGCTGTCGATCATTCATCGGCGATAACCGATGTATTATGCCCAATCAAGAAGGATCGGCTTTTCCCGATACGACCTTTGTCGATCCCGCCGTTCGCCGCTCCCGTCCGCGCTGGCACTCGTTAAGATCGTCCTGCAGGTGGCCGCACACCTCGGCGCAGCCGTCGCAGCAGTCCTTGATCAGGAAGACCGTCAGCTGACGGATGGCGTCGGGCACGGCGCGGTAGAAGATGTTGCGGCCGGCCCGGCGCGAGGTAGCGAGCCCTGCCTGACTGAGGATCGTCAAGTGGCTGCTCATCGTGTTCGCAGGCGTGCCGGTCTTCTCGGCGAGTTCGCCGGCGGTCATTCCCTCGTCGCCCGCGCGCGCGAGGAGTGAGAAGACGGCCAGCCGGGTCGGCTGGGCCAGCGCGCTCATGATCGTGATCGCCTTCATCTTTTCCATTCCTCCAGAATAACCGAAGCGACAGCCTCCGCAAGCCGCCTGTCCGGTGACCGATCCAGAACGGGACACATCAATCACATTTCGACATATCTAGAAGGGTTGAACTATCAGAACCCTGTAGCTACTTCAGGGTTGCATGACGCCTCACCGCCGGGCGGGTGCACGTGAAGGGATCGGCGGATGGAGACGACGCATGGACATGATGACGATGTTCGATGTGCCCGCCGCGGCGGCTATGCCGCTGGTGCGATACGAAGACCCGTTGGACGACGACGCCCCGACCGACGCCGCCGTCACGACCACGCGTCGCGGGCTGGTCCGTCTGGCGCTCGTCGCCGCCGAGACCGGCGCGCGGTTCCAGCGCGAGGCTGCTGAGCACGACCCGATGAGCTGGCTGCTCGCGCCGCGCGCCTTGTTCGGGGGAGCCAGCGCGATCGACGCGTGCCTCGCCCGGCAGGAGTGCATGCGCGGCATCCTGCTTCACGGTCTGTCGCTCGGGCTGGACGCCGACGCTGCCGACATCGACGCGCTGGTTGCGGATAGCGACGGCGGCGACGTCGGCGACGGGACGGTTACCGCCGCGCCCCAGTCAAAGCGGCCGCGCCGGGCCGACGGTCCGCACCACGACAACGTGCTCCCGTTCCGTCAGGCCGGCGGGACGCAGCCGCGGCTCTTCACGGCCACCATCGTGCATGACGACGGCTTCGAGACCGTGCACGCCTTCCACGCGTCGTTCGCGACGGACGAGGCGGAGATCGCGGGGCGCCTCTTCATGCGGATGGGACCGGCGGCGGCGGACGCCGCCATCGTCACCGGGTTCGACCACACGTCGCCGATCGTCGAGGCTCTCGTGTCGCAGGCGATCTGCGACACGCTGATGATGATCGACGCCGAGCCGACGTCGCCGCTGGCGGCGGGCCTCGACCTCAACATCGAGCAGCGCTTCCTCGCCTGATCCATTTCTGGGCGGTCGGACCCGCCGCTTGTCCGGTCCGACCTGCCCGAGGTGACGGGCTACCAAAACCGGAGACGACCATGCGGGACGGGATTCCTGCGCCGGACGCGCTGTGCGCGGTCAACGGCGAAGACGACGTGCGCCTGCTGCGCCGCCTCGACGTGCGCGAGGGCGAGACCGGCGTCGGCGGGCGTATCAATACAATCATCGGCGTGGTGGTCGACGTCGAGACCAGCGGCCTCGGTGACGACGACAAGGTCATCGAGCTCGCGCTGCGCCGATTTCGTGCGGATCAGGACGGCGTGATCGTCAAGATCGACCGGGGCTATTCCTGGCTCGAGGATCCGGGCCGCGATTTGCCCGAGGACATCGTCAGGTTGACCGGCCTGACTGACGCCGAAGTGGCGGGCCAGGTGATCGACGAGGACGCGGCTGTGCGGCTGCTGAAGTCCGCCGACTTCGTCTGTGCGCACAACGCGGTTTTCGACCGTGCGCATGTCGAGCGCCGCCTGCCGGGTGCAGCTGGCCTCGCCTGGTGCTGCAGTTGCAAGGACATCGACTGGCGGGCCGGCGGCTACGACGGACGGTCCCTCGGCTGGCTGCTCGCGCAGGCTGGCTACTTCCACGGTGCCCATCGCGCCGGCGACGACGTCGACGCGGTGATCCAGATCCTGCGGCAGCACCTGCCGAACGGCGGCACCGCGCTCGCCGAGATGCTGGCGACCGCCCGTGCGCCCAGCTGGCGCTTCCGCGCGGTCGGTGCGGCCTTCGAGCTCAAGGACGAGTTGCGCGCGAGGGGCTACCGTTGGGACGCCGCCGGC
The DNA here is from genome assembly GCF_014217605.1 of Sphingomonas sp. NBWT7. Lineage (NCBI taxonomy): Bacteria > Pseudomonadati > Pseudomonadota > Alphaproteobacteria > Sphingomonadales > Sphingomonadaceae > Sphingomonas > Sphingomonas sp. NBWT7. The sequence continues at coordinate 1,353,878 of NZ_CP043639.1, forward strand.
GATCCCAAGTGCTGGTGGCGGGAGGTGCCCGACGCGCGCCGCGGCGAGGAGGAATGGTGGCTGGCCGGCCACATTTACTCGATCGGCGCGAACCCCAGGGCGCTCGGGCCGATCGTCGAGCGCGTGACGTGGCACGAACGCTACGCCCCCGCGGAGCGGCCGTCGTGAGCCGCGGCCGCGGCGCGTCCGTCCGCACCTATCGGCTCACGGATCCCGCGACGGCGTCCGACCGGCAGCGGTTCAGGGAGGCCAGGGGGGCCGCGCGCGTCGCGGTCAGGGAAGCGGATCGCGAGGACCCGGGCGCGCGGCGCGCGGCCTTCCGGCAGGAGGTCGGGACGAACGTGCGCTCCGCGTCGCCCTTCCTGCTATCGCTCGTGGTTTCGGCGGGGGAGGAGATCGATCGGCTGCTCCACCGGCTCGACCCGGGGCTGCACTGGCCGCGCTACCCGGCACTGTCGTCCAACCCGGCGTCGCGCTTCCAGCGGCTGCGCGAACCGCCCCGTCGGTTCGTGATCGCCACGCCCAATGGCGACAGGGAGGCCGTGCGCCGCCGCGGCTTCGGCCACACGGTGCCGTTCATCTTCTCGCGGAGCGACTGGGCCTGTCTCGAGGTCGTCGAGCATTCGCTTGAGGTCGAGGCGCGGATCGGTCCGGCGAGGCTGGAGACGCTCTTCGGCGTGCTGCGGGTCGAGCTCGACGCGCCGCTGCCGGACACGATCGCCCTAGCGATCCTCGGACGGCGGATCGGCGAGGTGATCGACCACCGATCGCTCCGCGGGCACCCGTGGCCGATCGTCGCTGTCGAGGAACCGCCGTCGCCGTCCTCCGGCCAGACGCTGGTCGTCGAGACCGGTTCGGTGGCCTTCCGCATGCCGTGGGTGGGCTGATGTGGACGCCCCCCTGCCGCGACCCGCCGACCCGGCAGCTCCGGCGATCGGTCAGATCAGCGCGGCATCCCGCCTGACCCAGCCCCCGCACTGCCGCCCATGAAGGAGACTTCCACATGTCTAAGAAGCCGATTAAGTCCACCGCGCTCGTCCCCGCCGGCCAGCGCAAGCCGCCCGCGAAGCGTAAGCCGGCGGCGCCCGCGGTCATGCCCGCCACCGCCGACACGCTGCTGCCGGTCCTCCGCTCCGAGCTCGCCGTCGCCAAGCTGGTCGGAACGGGGGGCGACGTCGCGCGCGACGAAGGCGTCGTCCTCGTCACCGGCCGCGCTTACGCCACCCGCGAGTGCATCGTCCCCGCCGCCGAGGTCTACTACGACCGTGAGTCCCATCCCGATGGCGCGGGACAGTGGCTCGGCGAGGCCGACAAGGTCAGCTGGCGCGACGAGGCCAGCGGCTACGAGTGCATCATGCTGCGCGACACCCGTGGCGGCTTCCTCTGCGGCTACGTCGGCGTTCCGTCCGACCACCCGCTGTGGGGTTGGGACAAGGGGGCGGTGCCCGCCGACATCGGGATCGAGGTCCACGGCGGCATCACCTATGCGCGGCTGTGCCAGGCCGGACCGACCCCGGCCCGCCGCCTGGCGGTCGAGGCGCGCCGCATCTGCCACGTCGAGCTGAGCCCGGCGGTATACCACGAGGTCGCGCACGCGACGGATCACCGCGTCCAGGACCCCCACGCGTGGTGGCTCGGGTTCAGCTGCAACCACGCTTACGATCTCATCCCCGGCGACGGGCGCCGCGCCATGCCCACGTCTTCGTCGGAACTCGCCCGGATCTATCGCGACGACGCCTATGTCGTCCGCGAGACGATCGCGCTGGCCGCGCAGCTGCGCGCCATCGCCGACGGGACCGAGGCGCCGCCGCGCGACGGACCGCCGCCGATCGGTCTCGACCCCAGCCGCGGGGGTGGCCGTGGCTGAGTTCGAGCGCCATCTCGGCGAACTCCCGTGGGGCTGGTGGTTGCGCGCCGGTCCCCGTGGCCTCGAGGATGCGGGCGGCCGGACGTGGCGGAGCGTGAGGGACGCCTTCTGGCAGGGTGAACTCGGCTTCCCGCCCGTCCACTTCGCGCCCGAGCAGCACGAGCTGATGCTGCGCGTCATGACCGCGATCCACTCGGGGTGGCACGGCAGCGAGGGCCGGCACGACCTGTTCGACGGCGACATGCTGGCGTGGAGGTTCCACCAGTGCTGGCTCGCGTCGATCGGCATGATCAAGGCGTCGCCGTGGGGAAATCCGCTGGAGGGGGGACTGACCGACTTGGGCAGGTCGGTGTTGATGATGCTGCAGGCGACACGCGAGCCGGATTTCGAGCACTTGCCCATGGCGGCGGTCATGGCGGCCGTCACGGCCGCCAAGGGCCTCGACACCGAGGCCCGCGAGCGGGCGCTGCTGACGTTCGAGCGCGAGGTGGGGTTCCGTCGCCACCTCTTCGCGCGTGAGCGCATCGGCACGCGCCACCTCGTGACGCTCACCGGCATCACGGTCGGCGCGCGGATGCCGACGAGGAACGTCGCCTGGTCGCAGACGTTCGCCGACGCGGCGTCGCGCGACGACATGTTCGCCTGGCTGGCGGAACGCGTCCACGCCTGGGATGCTTGGGGCGAGCTCGCCTACAACAAGGGTGCCGACGCGCTAACCCGCCATCTGCTGGCGGTGATCGTCGGGGCGGGCGGATTGTCGCGTTGATGGCGACGCGGAGATCGGGTGTCCCGGTGGCCGGTCCGGGACTGCTCGACGCCCCGACGAGTGGCGACCATCGGCGCATCCGCAACGCCAGGCGTCAGGCGCGCGCCCGCAAGCGCGAGATCGACGTGGAGCATGACGCCGCGATACTCGAGGCTTTCCGCGCCGAGATCGGCACCGCCGTCAGGTCCGCGTCGCCGTTGCTCATTTCGTTGCTGGCGATCGAGGGCGTGATGCTGGACGATGCCGTCGGGACGTTAGGCCCGCGCCCCGGTTGGCCGGCGCGCCCGCGATTGGAGGGCCCGAAGGCGCTGCTGCCGATCCCCCATCATCTCTCCCGCCATTACATGATGGCCCGGCAGTCGCAGTTCTCATCTCGCGGTCCGACCCAGATCACGCAGCACCCGTTGCTGTCTGGCAGGTTCAACCGTGCCGACGGCGGCCATGTCACACTCAACGTGGTCGACCATTCGCTCGAGGTCGAGGCAAGGATCGGTCCAGCGCTGCTCGAGACGCGGTTCGGGGAACTGAGCGTCGAGCTCGACTTCGATCTGCCAGCGACGATATTCGCCGCGAGCGTCGGCCGGCTGCTCGAGGAGATCGTCGACCACCAGGCGTGGCGGGGGCGCGGTTGGCGGGTCGCGGGGACCGCCGAGGAGGAATACCCGCTGGGTCGGCGGTTGCTCGCAGTGACGGGATCCGTCGCCTACCGGATGCCATGGGTCCGCTGACGGCGGGACGACCCAACCCCGACAGGTTGTTTACGGCCGCTGACCTTCTACAGCACCTCGCCATCAGGTCTGATCTGGTGACGCTCGAGTTGATCGGCGAAGATGATCAGGTCGGCTGTGCCGAGGTCGGTTACGATCAGTTCTGCGATTCGATCCGAAACGATCTCGCTGACCTCGCTCTCGTCGACCAGCGTGTATCCGAGGACGATGCCGGCAAAGTCGATGCCGGGGCCATTCCCGACCGAGAGCTGCCATCCGTCCGCTGGAAGCTGCATCTTCCACTCGCCCGCAGGATGTCCCTTCGCATCTGCGTCTGCGTTTGCGGCCTTTGTCAGGAAGCGGTTGAACTGGACTCGCTCGCTTCCCTTCACCAAGAACACCGGGTCGTCGGATCCAAAGACCTCGCCAAGGCCGTTAGCGGTCAGTTCTCTGGCAAAGCTGGCTTGGGCTCCGGCATCGCTGAAGGCCAGCATTTCGACGTCGACCGAAACCGCACCGCGGATCGTGATGGTGTGGACGACCTTCTGGATCCGCCCCGCCATATCGGCCGGCTCGAAGGTCCGCAGGACCGCCAGCTTGATACCTTTGGCCTTGGCGTATTTCCGGGCGTCCTCGGTGAAATCGTTGCAGGTGACGATGATCGCCTCGTCGGCGTCGGTGTCCTCGACGACCGAACGGAACGAGCGCACGATATCGAGCCCCACCTTGTCGCCGGCGATGTCGAAGTCCTTGCATTCGACGATGATGTGCCGGTCCACCCCGTCCTGCTGGATCCTCACGTCGATCTGATGCTTGACGTCCGAATCGCCCCGGAGACGCGCGTCGTGGACCACCACGTCCCTGTTGTTGAGCGCCTTCAGAACCATGGCGGTCAGGCGCTCGTAGCGCGTGCCCGCCTTCCTGGTCTTGATCGGATCAAACCGATCGTGGAGTTCATCGTATCGGGAGCGTGCGCGGGCCATTGTGGATCACCGCGCCTTCGCGTGCCGGGCGACGAACCGCTTCAGCTCCACGCGGTCGGCCGCGATGAGCGCGAAGTAGCGGGCCGCGTATTGCCCGCCACCGCCACCGACGCGCCGCTGATCGACGTGACCCACCAGGATCGCGAGCGCCGGGTTGAAGCGGCGCAATTCCCAGCCGGTCTTTTCGTGAAGCTCGGCGACGTTGACGGTGCCGTCCATCCCAAGCGCGAGGTCCGCGATCTCGGCGGCGTCGAGCGTCGGGTCGGTCCCCCGGACGATCGGATCGAAGGTAGAGAAGAGCTCCGCCCGGTAGCTGACCCTGGGCATCTTCCGGTTCAAGAACGATTGGGTGCCGATGTAGCCGTCCGCCTCCAGCTCGGCCAACGCGTCCTGGAGATCGCGCGGCGCAAGGTCGGCCAACGCCGCCTGCAGCGCTTCGTCGTCGGCCGAAGTGACCAGCCCGTAACCGGAATGCTCGGTCAGCCAGACACCGATCCTAAAGGCGGTCTCGCTCAGCCGAAGACGGGCGGCTTGGTTGCTTTCCATGTCGTCCTCCGCCTCCTCCGGATCCGCCCTCTCACGCGGCGGGACGACGACCCCGCCGAGCCAGTCGTCCAGCGCGTCGACCACTTTCTGGGCCGTCCTTGCGAAACCCTGGATGTCCTCGCCCACGAGATGCACCGTCTCGCCGATCCCGGCGTCGCCGGATTGCTCGGCGAACTTCGCGTCCACGACGCCGAGGTTGTGCCCGATGACGTGCCGCTTCTGGATGTTCAACTTCATCGCGGCGAGTTCGGCGTCATCCAGCGCGGCGTATGGATCGAATGCCAGTTCGGCGAAGCGGCGCTGGCCCCGCTCCACGTTCTGGAAGTCGTTGCCGACCCGCGGCGCGGCCTCGGCCGAGTAGGCGTTGACGCGCCCGAACAGGTAGACCGTCTTCATCGTCGCCTCGAACGCGGTCAACACGTCCTCGTGGGCGTTGCCGAGCAGGCGGTAGGCGAGTTCCTCGTGCTCTGCGTCAAGCCCATCCGCGAGCGTGACCTGCGCTTCGACGAGGTCGATCTCGCGTGCGAAGTGCAGGCGCAGGTTGGGAGCGCCGCAGTCTGGGCAGAACAGTCCGATCGCGTAGACGCCGTAGTCGCGGCCGCAATGGTCGCACACCAGTTCACGCAGCAGGTCGGATCGGTAGAAGCGCGGTCGGGGCCGGACCCGCCTGTCGGTCTTCACCTCGATCCTCAGCGGGCTGTTCCTCGACTGGCCCCGCGCCAACCCCGCGAACATCTCGCCGAGGTGCTGCTCGACGTCGGCGATCGCGGCGTGCCGGACCATCTCGATCGCGGCCTCCCGGTCTTCGGGGTGCATGAACTCGTCGTCGTCGGCGACTACGCCGCTGTATGGACAGACCGTCTGCGGCGATCCGGGCTTGAGCTTCATGCGCGATCGGGCGGCGTCGTCGATCGTTTCCGGACGGTCGGCTTCGCCGAGCACGAAGTGCCGGGGATGCGCGTCCTCATTCGGCGAGAACCTGTAGACGCGGCCATCCGGCGTCGTGGGCGCGGGGATGCTTAGCTCCATGCGGCTACCAGTGCCGCCGGTGCGGTAGCGTTCCAGGTTCTTGAATCGCATGAGCGGGCCTCGATCTTATCGTCGTCGGCGCGGTGCAACGTCTAGCTGATCGACGGAATATAGGTGCCTGGCGTGACCGGCACCCGGGTTGGGTCATTCTACGCCGTTTATTGAGTCAGGGGCAAATTGTTCGCGCGCTTAGGCGCAACGTGGCAGTGTCACCATAGGTTGGCCCAATGTCACTGTCAGCTTGTGCCAGTGGAAGGGGGGATACTGGTGGGTCCGCCGGGGCTCGAACCCGGGACCTCTCGATTAAAAGTCGCTTGCTCTACCAACTGAGCTACGGACCCGCACCAGCGATATCGCGCCTAGGGAGCGCGCGGCGGCTGGTCAACCGGGCGTGAAGCTGGCGTACGCTGCGATGCGTGATCGGATCGCGCCAACAGGGGGCGATGTCGAGCAGCGGACGCAGCACGAAGTCGCGCTCGCGAAACAGTCGATGCGGAATGACGAGGTCGGTGGTGCGGAAAGCGCCGCCAGACCAAAGGACGATGTCGAGATCGATTACCCGCGCCGACCATCGCTCGCCGCGTCGGCGGCCGAATGCGCGCTCGATTGATTTGAGACGCCGCAGCATTTCCAGCGGTTCGTCGGCTACGCGAACGAGCGCGACCGCATTGCAGAAGCGCCGCAGCGACGGGCCGACCGGCGCGCTGGTGATCACCCGCGACGCCGTCATCCTTCCCAGGGTCCCCAGCGCGTCGAGCGCAGCCGCCACCTCCGCCGCCGGCCCGCCATGCCGGCCGGGCCGATTCGAACCGAGCGCGACGACATAGGTTGAGCGGATCATGCCGCCCGGCGTATCGCACCGCGATGGACTTCGCACCCTCCCCGCTGCCCGCCACCGAACCGCCGCGCGATTGCCCGCTCTGCCCCCGCCTCGTCGCCTTCCGCCACACGTTGCAGGCCGAGTATCCCGCGTGGTGGAACGCCCCCGTTCCCGCTTTCGGCGATCCCGACGCCTGGCTCGTCATCGTCGGCCTGGCCCCGGGCAAGCACGGTGCGAACCGCACCGGCCGCCCCTTCACCGGCGATTATGCGGGTGAGCTGCTCTACGCCACGCTCGCCAAGTTCGGATTCAGTGAGGGGGTATTCGACGCACGGCCCGACGACGGCCTCGTCCTGAAGCAAGCGATGCTGGTCAACGCCGTCCGCTGCCTGCCGCCCGAAAACAAGCCGACGCCCGAAGAAATCCGCACCTGCCGCCCCTTTCTTGAAGCCCCGCTCGCCGCGCTGCCCAAGGCGCGCGTCTTCATCGCGCTCGGCCAGATCGCGCACCAGTCGGCGGTAAAGGCGCTCGGCGGCAAGCTGCCCAAGGCAAAATTCGGCCACCTCGCCGAACACCGCATGCCCGACGGGCGGATCCTGATCGATAGCTACCATTGCTCGCGCTACAACCAGAACACCGGCCGCCTCACCGCCGAAATGTTCGAAGCCGTCTTCGCGCGCGCGATCGCGCTACGCGACGCGCCCGCCTTGTCGCTCGACTGACGAGGCCGTAGGCGCCGGGACAAGGGAGGGTCGAACGTGAAGGATTGCAAAGTCGCCTTGATCACCGGCGTGACGGGGCAGGACGGCGCGTATCTGTCCGAACTTCTGCTTGCGAAGGGATATCGCGTTCACGGTGTGAAGCGGCGGTCCTCGTCGTTCAACACGGGCCGGATCGAGAACATCTACCAGGATCCGCATGAGAAGAACGCGCGCTTCCACCTGCATTACGGCGACCTGACCGATTCGACCAATCTCATCCGCCTGGTGCAGCAGACGCAGCCCGACGAGATCTACAACCTCGCCGCGCAGAGCCATGTTGCGGTGAGCTTCGAGACGCCCGAGTACACCGCCAACGCCGACGGCATCGGCACGCTGCGCCTGCTCGAGGCGATCCGTATCCTCGGCATGGAGAAGACCTGCCGCTTCTACCAGGCCTCGACGTCGGAGCTCTACGGCCTCGTCCAGGAAGTGCCGCAGCGCGAGACGACGCCCTTCTATCCGCGCTCGCCCTATGCCGCCGCCAAGCTCTACGCCTACTGGATCGTGGTGAACTACCGCGAGGCGTACGGCATGCACGCGTCGAACGGCATCCTGTTCAACCATGAGAGCCCGCTGCGCGGCGAGACGTTCGTCACGCGCAAGATCACTCGCGCGGTCGCGGCGATCAAGCTCGGGCGGCAGGAGAAGCTGTACCTCGGCAACCTCGATGCCAAGCGCGACTGGGGCCATGCGCGCGAATATGTGCGCGGCATGTGGCTGATGCTGCAGCAGGACGAGGCGGACGACTATGTGCTGGCGACGGGCGAGACGACGCCGGTGCGCACCTTCGTCGAATGGGCGTTCGCCGATGCCGGCATCACCCTGCGCTGGGACGGCGAGGGCGTCGACGAGAAGGGCTATTGCACCGAGACGGGCAAATGCCTCGTCGAGGTCGACCCGCGCTACTTCCGCCCGACCGAGGTCGACCTGCTGATCGGCGATCCGACCAAGGCGAAGAAGAAGCTCGGCTGGGTGCACGAGACAAGCCCGCGCGATCTCGCGCGCGAGATGGTGATGGCCGACCTCGAGGTGATGAAGACCGCGCCGATCGGCAAGGACGCCTGAGATGATCGGTCAGCCCTATGACCTTGCCGGCAAGCGCGTGTTCGTCGCCGGGCATCGCGGCATGGTCGGCTCGGCGATCGTGCGCCGGCTGGCGGGCGAGGATTGCACAGTGCTCACCGCCGGGCGCGCCGAGCTCGATCTCAAGGATCAGGCGGCGGTGCGCGCGTGGTTCGCCGCCAACCGCCCCGACGCGGTGTTCCTCGCCGCGGCCAAGGTCGGCGGGATCCTCGCGAACGACAGCTTTCCGGCCGATTTCCTCTACGACAACCTCATGATCGAGGCGAACGTGATCGAGGCGGCGCACGTGCACGGCGTCGACAAGCTGCTCTTCCTCGGCTCCTCGTGCATCTACCCGAAGATGGCACCCCAGCCGATCACCGAGGACGCGCTGCTCACCGGCCCGCTCGAGCCGACCAACGAATGGTATGCGATCGCCAAGATCGCCGGGATCAAGCTCGCGCAGGCGTACCGTCGCCAGCACGGGCGCGACTTCATCTCGGCGATGCCGACCAACCTCTACGGGCCGGGCGACAATTTCGATCTTCAGTCCAGCCACGTCCTGCCCGCGCTGATCCGAAAGGCACACGAGGCGAAGCTGGCCGGGGCCGACAGCATCGAGATTTGGGGCACCGGCACGCCGCGGCGCGAGTTCCTCCACGTCGACGACCTTGCCGACGCCTGCGTGTTCCTGATGCGCACCTATTCCGACGACGGCCACGTCAACGTCGGCTCGGGTAGCGACGTGACCATCCTCGAACTCGCGCAGATGGTCTGCAACGCCGTCGGCTTCACCGGCCGCATCGTCACTGACCCCACCAAACCCGACGGCACACCGCGCAAGCTGATGGATAGCGCGCTGCTCACCAACCAAAGATGGCGCCCGCGCATCACCCTCCCCGACGGCATCGTAAGCGCCTATGCCGCGTTCTTGCGCGACCAGCCGGTGAGTGGCGCCGCCACGCCGCGATGATCCGTCGCACAACCTCGCGCGACGTCGCCGCCGCGGCCGGGGTATCGCAACCCACCGTGTCGCGCGCGCTACGTGGCGATCCTTCCGTCAGCGCCGAGACGCGGGCGCGTGTCGCCGAGGCGGCGCAGCAGCTCGACTACAGGCTCGACCGGCGCGGATCGAAGCTGCGCTTCGGCAGGACGGGCGTCCTCGCTGTCGTCGTCCTCGGCATGCCCGATCAGCCGCGGGCAGCGGCCAACCCCTTCTACCTCGTCCTGCTCGGCGCGATCGCTGCGGCGGCGGCCGAGCGCGGCTACGATACACTGGTATCGTTCCAGAGTTCGCCCGACACCTTCCGCGCGGGCTTCAGCCAGGGCGGCGACGCCGATGGAATCATCGTCGTTGGCAGTGCGCGCAACGATGCCGCCTGGACCTTCTATGCCGGTGCAGCCGCGGCCGGCGAGCACGTCGTCTGCTGGGGCGCACCCGACGACGCCCTGCCGACCGTGCGCTGCGACAATCGCAGCGGCGCCGCGATGGCAGTTCGGCATCTGATCGACGGCGGTCGGACGCGGATCGCGTTCCTTGGCGGCGGATGGGAACGGCAGACGGCCTATGCCGACCGGCGGCAAGGCTATATCGACGCGCTGCAAGGATCAGAGATCGATCTCGTCGAAGCGCCTCATCGGCCTGCTTCGTCGCGCGAGGAAGAAGGCTGTGCGGCCACGCTGGCGTTGCTCGCCGCAAACCCTCGGATCGACGCGATCTTCGCGGCCTCCGATCTGCTGGCGATCGGCGCGATCCGGGCCGCCCGGTTGAGCGACAAGGCGATCCCCGCCGATATCGCGCTGGTCGGGTTCGACGGCATCCTGTCGGCAAGCCACGTCTCCCCGCCGCTCACCACCGTCGAGCAGGATAGCGCCGCGGCGGGAGCGGCACTGGTCGCGACGCTCATCAGCCTGATCGAGGACGAAGCGCCCCCGTCGCCAACCGTCCCGATGCGGCTTGTCATCCGCGATAGCAGCACGCCGCTTGCGTTAAGCTGACCCACGGGCCTCCTTCCGGCATCTGCCGTACCTGTATCGCGCGGACGCTTGCGTCAGGCGGAGGCTTTGAATAGAGGCGGATCGACCGGCCGGCATCCGTCAGCGGCGGCCACCGGCATTCCGGTGCGAATGGCTGACATGCCTCGGCCCGCGCGGGTGTAGCTCAATGGTAGAGCAGAAGCTTCCCAAGCTTACGACGAGGGTTCGATTCCCTTCACCCGCTCCATATCCAGAATAGAACATCGAACAGCGCATCTTTTGGGTCGGGCAGTGCTTTGCACGATATTCGCTTACGCATCTGACGATATGTTCGTTGTCACTCGCAATCGAAGTCCGAGCCAGTGCCCAAGGCGAGACGTCGTTGTTGCCGAAAATTCACATCATCACGATACGGCATTTGCGCCGACGCATTTGATGCTGGCTGCATCTATCGCCCCACCAGGATGAAACCCGATATATGGTCTGACGTCGTACAATCGACACGCCTGTCATTTTCAGTTGACTGCCGCACTTCGTCGCAGACGCAGGGTCAGCGATCGGTTCCACTCGAACAGACAGGCATACGCAGCAACCATCGGTGTGCGTATCCCGAACCGGTGCGCGACACCGTTCGGGGCCGCCGGCGTCACGTGACCACGTCGGGTTGCCGCCTTCCGGTGTGTGCGACGATGCCCGCGATCGCATCGGCTGCCGCGACGATGTCGGCGAGTATCGCGGTCGTATTCGCGTTGAGCGTCCCGCCTACCGGCTCGTACCGTTCGAGGTACACGCGCAGCGTCGCGCCGCTCGTCCCCGTTCCCGAGAGGCGGAAGACGACACGGCTGCCGCCGTCGAACAGAATGCGGATACCCTGATTGCGGCTCACCGAACCGTCGGTCGGATCGTGGTAGGCGAAATCATCCGCCGCGGCGATCAGCAGCGATCCGACGCGTTCGCCCGGCAGATCGGCCAGCTTACCCCGCAGCCCTGCCATCAGTGCCTCGGCCGCGGCAGTGTCGACGCCCTCATAGTCGTGCCGGGCGTAATAGTTGCGCCCGAAGCGCGCCCAATGATCCTGCGCAATGGCGGCAGCCGACTTGCCGGTCACCGCGAGGATGTTGAGCCACAGCAGCACTGCCCACAGCCCGTCCTTCTCGCGGACGTGATCCGAGCCGGTCCCCGCGCTCTCCTCACCGCAGATCGTCGCCATGCCGGCGTCGAGCAGGTTGCCGAAGAACTTCCACCCCGTCGGCGTCTCGAAGCAGGGAATATCCAGCGCGGCGGCGACGCGATCGGCTGCCGCGCTGGTCGGCATCGAACGCGCGATCCCCTTGAGCCCGCTCGCATAGCCCGGCGCGAGATGCGCATTCGCCGCGAGCATCGCGAGACTGTCCGACGGCGTGATAAAGATACCCCGGCCGATGATCAGGTTGCGATCGCCGTCGCCGTCCGATGCGGCGCCGAAATCGGGCGCATCGGCGGCCATCATCGTGTCGTACAGCGCGCGTGCGTGGACGAGATTGGGATCGGGGTGGTGGCCGCCGAAATCCTCCAGCGGCGTGCCGTTGCGCACGGTGCCGACCGCGAAGCCGAGCCGCCGCTCCAGGATCTCGACCGCATAGGGCCCCGTCACGGCGTGCATCGCGTCGAACGCCATCGACAGGCCGGCGGCGCGGATCAGCGGGAAATCGAACAGCGTCTCCATCAGATCGGCGTAGGCGGAAACGGGATCGACGATCTCGACCACCATGTCGCCGATCTGCTGCTCGCCCAGCGTGTCGAGGTCGATCGCGGCGTCGCCAACGATGCGGTAGTGATCGATCGCAGCGGTGCGTGCGACGATTGCGTCCGTCACTTTCTCCGGCGCGGGCCCGCCATTGGCAACGTTATACTTGATGCCAAAATCCTCGTCCGGCCCACCGGGATTGTGGCTGGCCGAGAGCACGAGCCCGCCGATCGCGTCGCGCTGGCGGATCATGTGCGAGGCGGCGGGGGTGGATAGGATCGCCCCCTGCCCCACGATGACGCGGGCGAAGCCGTTCGCCGCCGCCATGCGGATTGCGGTTAACGCGACATCGCGGTTGAGAAACCGCCCGTCGCCGCCGATCACGAGCGTCGCGCCGTCGCGCTCGTCGATCACGTCGAACACCGATTGAATGAAGTTCGCGGCATAATGCGGCTGCTGAAACACGCGCACCTTCTTGCGCAGTCCAGATGTACCGGGTTTCTGATCGCCGTAAGGCGTGGTGGCCACCGTCTCGATCATGCCTCGCTCAACCCCCGATACAATGCGGCATAGGCGGCGCCGCTCGCCGCCCATGAGAAATCGGCCTTCATGCCGCGTCGCTGGATCGCCTGCCACGCCGCCGGATCGGCATAAACATCGATTGCGCGGCGTAGTGCGAAAAGCAGCGCGTCGGGCGCGACACCGTCGAATTGGAACCCGGTTGCGACCTGCGCGCCGAGCGCCGCGACGTTGGCGTCGATCACCGTATCGGCGAGCCCGCCGGTCCGCGCGACGATCGGCACGCAGCCATAGGCCAACCCGTACAGCTGCGTCAGCCCGCACGGCTCGAACCGCGACGGGATGACGATCGCGTCCGCCCCGCCCTGCAGCAGATGCGACAGCCCCTCGTCATAGCCGATCCGCACGCCGATCCGCCCCGGATGTCGCGCGGCGGCGTCAAGCAACGCGGCCTCCAGATCGGCATCTCCCGATCCCAGCAGCGCCAGTCGCCCCCCCATGTCGACCAGCGCGTCGAGGCAGGCGATCAGCACGTCCATCCCCTTCTGCCACGCCAGCCGGCTGACGACGGTGAAGATCGGGCCGTCGCCTGGCGTCAGCAGGAAGGCGGCCTCGACGGCGCGCTTGTTCGTCGCCCGCCGCGCCAAAGTCCGGCTGGTGTAGCGTGCCGCTAGCGCCGGGTCGTCACCCGGCGACCAGATCGCAGGATCGATGCCGTTGACGATGCCGTGCACCTGCGCCGCACGCGCCGCGATCAGGCCGTCGAGCCCCATGCCGAATTCGGGACGAAGGATCTCATGCGCGTAGGTCGGGCTAACGGTGGTAATCGCGTCGGCGGCGGCGAGCCCCGCCTTGAGGAAGCCGACGCCGCCGTAATATTCGACGCCGTCGATGCCCCAGGCCGACGCGGGCATCCCGAGCTCGGGGAAGACCTCGGCGTCGAAGCGGCCCTGAAACGCGATATTGTGGATCGTCACGACGCTCTTCACCGGCGCGGCGGCAAAGCGCAGGTACGCCGGGGCGAGCGCCGCCTGCCAATCGTGCGCGTGCAGCACGTCAAAGGCCAGCCCCTTGACGCCGCCGCGCGCGATCTCGGCCGCGGCCCGTGCGAGCGCGGCGAAGCGACGCCAATTGTCGGGCCAGTCGCCACCGTCGGGCGCCGCGTACGGCCCGCCCTCGCGCGCGAACAGCGCGGGCGCGTCGAGCACGATCAGCGGATGTCCGTCGATCTCGCCCGTCAGCAGCCTTGCCTCGGTACCCAGCAGGTCGCGCCAGCGGTGGATCGCGGCGCCCGCGACCTGTGCCAGCACCGCCGGATAGCCCGGCAGCAGCGTCGTCGTGGCGATGCCGTGCGGCGCCAGCGCGGCCGGCAGCGCGCCGACCACATCGGCGAGGCCGCCGGTCTTGACCAGCGGATATGCCTCGGATGCGACGGAGAGGACCTTCATGCGGCGTCTGCGCAGCAGGCGATCAGACCAGCCGATCGATCATCGGCTTGGTGATGAGGCACACGCCGCCATCGGTGCGGCGGAACCGCTTCGCGTCAAGCGCCGGATCTTCGCCGACAACCAGGTTGTCGGGTATCTCCACGCCGCGATCGATCACCACCTTGCGCAGCCGCGCGCCCCGGCCGACGTGGACGTACGGCAGCACCACCGCTTCGTCGAGCGACGAGAAACTGTGCGCACGCACGCCCGTAAACAGTAGCGACCGATGCACCGCCGATCCCGAGACGATGCAGTCGCCCGACACGAGGCTCGACACCGCGGAGCCGCGCCGCCCCTCCATATCGTGGACGAACTTGGCCGGCGGTGTCAGCTCCGAATAGGTCGAGATTGGCCAGGATCGATCGTAGAGGTCGAGCGCTGGGACGATGTCGGTCAGGTCGATATTGGCTTCCCAATACGCGTCGACGGTGCCGACATCGCGCCAATAGGCCGAGTTCTCGTTCGACGACCGGACGCACGACTGGCTGAACTGATGCGCCACCGCCCTGCCGTGCTGCACCAGCCAGGGGATGATGTCCCTGCCGAAATCACGGTTCGATCCGGGCGTTTCCGCATCGCGGCGCAGTTGGTCGATCAGCAGCGACGTTTTGAAGACGTAAATGCCCATCGAGGCGAGCGCGACGTCGGGCTTGCCCGGCATCGCAGGGGGATCGGCCGGCTTCTCGACGAAATCGATGATCCGTCCGGTCTCATCGATGTGCATTACGCCGAAGGCGGTCGCCTCCATCCGCTTCACTTCCATGCACGCGACGGTGACGTCAGCCGCCTGGTCGCAATGCTGCTGGAGCATCAGCTCGTAATCCATCTTGTAGATGTGATCACCGGCCAGGATGACCATATACTCGGGATCATAGCTCTCGATGATGTCGATGTTCTGGAACACCGCGTCGGCCGTGCCCTCATACCATTGGAACTCGCTGACGCGCTGCGAGGCGGGCAGGATGTCGAAGCTTTCGTTTCTCTCCGGGCGAAGGAAGTTCCAGCCGCGCTGCAGGTGACGGATCAGCGAGTGCGCCTTGTATTGCGTCGCGACGCCGATCCGGCGGATGCCCGAGTTGATCGCGTTCGACAGCGCGAAATCGATGATCCGGCTCTTGCCACCGAAATAGACGGCTGGCTTGGCGCGCGTGTCGGTCAGCTCGGCGAGCCGGCTGCCGCGCCCGCCGGCAAGCACGTACGCCATTGCATCGCGGGCGAGCGGCTGTCCCTTTCGATGATCCATATTCGCGCGCCGCTCCTTATCGATCGAATTCAAGCATGATGGTCGCGAGCGGCGGCAGCGTGACCATTGCCGCGCCGTCGCGTGCCACGACGCCGCCGAGATTGCCGAGCCCCGAGCCCCAGTAATCGTGCGCGTCGGAATTGAGTATCTCGCGCCAGCGCCCGTCGTGCGGCAGCGGCACGCGATACGGCGCGCGGGCGACCGGCGTCATGTTGCAGATCACCGCGATCGGCTTCGCATCGGGCGCCTTGCGCAGCCAGACGAACACCGAATTTGCCGCGTCGTCGGCGACGATCCACTCGAAGCCTTCGGGTTCGCAGTCGCGCGCGTGGAGCGCCGGACGGCTGCGATACAGGCGGTTCAGATCGCGCACGAGCTTGCGCACCCCATCATGCGCGGCGGAATGGCAGAGTTCCCAGTCGAGCGCACGCTCCTCGCTCCACTCGCGCCGCTGCGCGAACTCCTGCCCCATGAACAGCAGCTTCTTGCCGGGATAGCCCCACATCATCGCATAATAGGCGCGCAGATTGGCGAATTGTTGCCAATCGTCGCCGCTCATCTTAGCGAGCAGCGAGCCTTTTCCATGCACCACCTCGTCGTGGCTGAGCGGCAGGACGTAATTTTCGCTGAAGGCGTACATCAGCCCGAAGGTGATGTCCTGGTGATGGTATTTCCGGTGCACCGCATCGGTCGCCATGTACTTCAGCGTGTCGTGCATGAAGCCCATGTTCCACTTGAAGCCGAAGCCGAGCCCGCCGTCGTACGGCGGGTGCGTCACCCCCGGCCAGGCGGTCGATTCCTCGGCGACGGTGAACACGCCGGGATGCGCGCCATAGACCGCCGAATTGACCGACTGGAGGAATGCCGCCGCCTCCCAATTCTCCCGGCCGCCCTCCCGGTTGGGGATCCACTCGCCGGGCTTGCGGCTGTAGTCGCGGTACAGCATCGAGGCGACCGCATCGACGCGCAAGCCGTCGATATGATAGCGCTCGGCCCAGAACAGCGCATTGTTGACGAGGAACGCCGCCACCTCGCGCCGCCCGAAATTGTAAATCGCGGTGTTCCAGTCGGGGTGGAACCCGAGCCGCGGATCCTCGTGCTCGTACAGCGCCGTTCCGTCGAAACGGGCCAAGCCGAAGGCGTCGGTCGGGAAATGCGCCGGCACCCAATCGAGCAGCACGCCGATGCCGGCGCGGTGCGCCCCGTCAACGAACCGCGCGAACCCCTCCACGTCGCCGAACCGGGCCGACGGCGCATAGAGACCGGTGGTCTGATACCCCCATGACGGATCGAAGGGATGCTCCGAGATCGGCAGGAATTCGATGTGCGTGAAGCCCATCTCGACCGCATAGGGGATCAGCCGATCGGCCAGTGCGTCCCACGGCAGGAACCAGCCATCCGCGTCGCGTTGCCACGAACCGGCGTGCACCTCGTAGATGCTGATCGGTACGCGTCGCGGATCGACCGCCGCCCAGCTGGCGCGGTGTTCGGTATCGCCCCAGATATGCGTCGGCGGACTGGTGGTGACCGATGCCGTGCCGGGGCGCAATTCGGTGGCGAAGGCATAAGGATCGGCCTTCAGCGGCTGAAGCTCGCCGTCCGCGCCGACGATCTCGTACTTGTAGTTCTGCCCCGCCCCGACGTCGGGCAAGAAGATCTCCCAAACGCCGACGTCGCCGCGCCGACGCATGACGTGGCGGCTGCCGTCCCACGCGTTGAAATCGCCCACCACCGACACGCGCCGTGCGTTCGGCGCCCATACGGCGAAATGCGTGCCGCGCGCGCCCTCGTGCTCGATCAGATGTGCACCGAGCTTGTCGTGAAGGCGAAGGTGCGTGCCTTCCGCCATCAGCAGATCGTCGACCGGCCCCAGCACCGGCCCGAAGCTGTAAGGATCGGTGATCCACCACGCCGCTTCGTCGCCAGCGGACGCGTGCAGCCGCAGCGGCTGCGGCGCGCCGGCGATCGGCCCCTCGAACACGCCGCGCGGATCGGTCCGAACGAGCTTGCCCAGCAGCGTACCGGTGAGATCGTGCGCCGAGACCGATTGCGCGCCGGGGACCAGCGCGCGCGCGAACGTTCCTTCGGGCCCCGCATGCGCGCCGAGCAGCGAAAAGGGATCGTCGTGCCGCCCGGCGAGAAGCGCCGCGATCGCGTCCTCGGGCGGCTTCACCCTACGCCCCAGATGTCGCGCGCATATTCGCCGATCGTCCGATCGGACGAGAACCAGCCCATCTTGGCAACGTTGCGGATCGCTGCCGCCTGCCACGCGGGCCGATCCGCCCAGCGTGCGTCGACATCGCGCTGGGCCGCGGCGTAGCTGTCGAAATCGGCGGTGACCATGAACCAGTCACCGTCGTACAGCCCCTGCATCAACCCCTTGTAGCGATCCGGATCGTCGGGCGAGAAGACGCCGGAGGCGATGTTACGCACCGCCTGCGCAAGCTCGGAACTATCCTCGATCGTGCGCCGTGCGTCATATCCGCTGGCACGCTTGGCGGCGACTTCTTCCGCGGTCAGGCCGAAGATCACGATATTGTCAGCACCGACATGATCGCGGATCTCGACGTTGGCGCCGTCGAGCGTACCGATCGTCAGCGCGCCGTTCATCGCGAACTTCATGTTGCCCGTGCCCGACGCTTCCATCCCCGCCGTCGAAATTTGTTCGGACAGGTCCGCCGCCGGCACGATCCGCTCCGCCAAGCTGACGTTGTAATTGGGCAGAAAGGCGACCTTCAGCAGCCCACCGACGCTGGGGTCGCCATTGATCCGGCGCGCGACGTCGTTCGCCAGTTTGATGATCAGTTTCGCATTGTGGTAGCTCGAGGCCGCCTTGCCCGCGAACAGCTTCACCCGCGGCGTCCAGTCACGTTCCGGGTGGCTGCGGATCTGATCGTAGAGCGCCACCGTCTCGATGATGTTGAGCAGCTGGCGCTTGTATTCGTGGATGCGCTTGATCTGGACGTCGAACAGCGCGTCCGGATCGAGCCGCAGCCCCGTCTCCCCTTTGATATACTGCGTCAATGCCACCTTGTTGCAACGTTTCACCGCGGCGAAACGCTCCCGGAAAACAGCATCTTGCGCAAACGGGAGCATCGCCTCGAGCGCCGCGGCATCATCGTGAAAGGCGGGGCCGATCGCATCCGCAATTAGCGCTGTGAGCCCCGGGTTGCACGCCAGCAGCCAGCGCCGCGGGGTGATGCCGTTGGTCTTGTTGTTGATCCGCTGCGGGTACAGCCGGTGAAGATCCGAGAAGACGGTCTGCTTCATCAGATCGGTGTGGAGCGCGGCGACGCCGTTGACGCTGTGGCTGCCGACGAACGCCAGATTGGCCATCCGCACCCGCCGCGCGCCGTTCTCGTCGATCAGGCTGATCGCGCTCACTGCCGCATCGTCGATTCCGTCCGCCTGCCGCGCCTCGCGCAGCACGGCCGCGTTGATCGCGTAGATCAGCTGCATGTGGCGCGGCAGCAGCCGTTCGAACAGCGGTAGCGGCCAGCTTTCCAGCGCTTCGGGCAGCAGCGTGTGATTGGTGTAGCCGAAGGTGCGGCGCGTGATATCCCACGCCTCGTCGAACGCCAGATCGTGATAGTCGATCAGCAGCCTCATCAGCTCCGCCACCGATACGGCGGGGTGGGTATCATTGAGATGGATCGCTGCCTTTTCGGGCAGCGTGCGAATATCGCCGAAATACTGGACGTGGCGGCGCACGATGTCCTGGATCGAGGCTGAGGAGAAGAAATACTCCTGCCGCAGCCGCAGCTCCTGCCCCGAGGCTACCGAGTCGCTGGGGTAGAGGACGCGCACCAGCGTCTCGGCGCGCGCCTGCCCGGCGAGCGCGCCGATATGGTCGCCGGCGTTGAACGCGTCGAGCCGGATCGGATCGAACGCGCGTGCGCTCCACAGCCGCAGCGTGTTGACCCGCTTGCCGCGCCAGCCGACGACCGGCGTATCATAGGCGACCGCCTCGACCGCCTCGGCCGGCTTCCAGTGCACCAGCCCGTTGTCGCTGCGCGTCACCTCGCCGCCGAAGCCGACGAAATACGCGCTTTCGCGCCGCTCGAACTCCCACGGATTGCCATGCGCCAGCCACGTCTCGGGCAGCTCGACCTGCCAGCCGTCGTCGATACGCTGACGAAACATGCCGTTCACGTAGCGGATGCCGTAGCCGTACGCCGGCAGGTCAAGCGTCGCGAGGCTCTCCATGAAACAGGCCGCGAGCCGCCCGAGCCCGCCGTTGCCGAGCGCCGCATCGGGCTCGATCTCCTCGATCGCGGCGAGATCGACGCCGAGCGCGCGCAGCGCCTCGCCAACCTCGGCATTGCGGCCAAGGTTCGACAGCGCATCGCGCAGCAGCCGCCCGATGAGGAATTCGAGGCTGAGGTAATAGACTCGCTTCGCCCCCGCCGCGTGCGCCGCGCGGGTCGACGCCATCCACTTGTCGATGATCTCGTCGCGCAGCGTCAGGATCGTCGCTTCCAGCCAATCGTGCTGGCGCGCCGCGCGCTCGTCCTTGCCGATACGATGGATCAGCGTGTCGACGATACGATTGGCAAGCGCCGAACGGGGCGCGGCGGCGTCGGGTGCAGCGAGGGACGTCATCGTGACGGGAGCTTAACGAGGCTCGCCCGCGAGTCACGCGCCGAACCGCGCGCGCACCGTTTTAGACGGTAAAGCTCTCCCCGCAGCCGCACGCGCCCTTCGCATTCGGATTGTTGAATACGAAGCCCGCGGTGAAATCGTCCTCAACCCAGTCCATCGTCGATCCGATGAGGTACAGGATCGATCCGCCGTCGACGTAGAGCGTGCCGCCGTCGGTCTCGATCTTCTCGTCGAACGGCTTCGCCTCGGTGACATAGTCGACCGAATAGGCCAGCCCCGAGCAGCCGCGGCGCGGGGTCGACAGCTTGACGCCGATCGCGTCCACCGGTGCCTTCGCCATCAGCGAGGCGATCCGTGCCTTCGCCGTGTCCGTCAGGATCAGCGCCGCGGGACGTGCACGTACCGTCGTCGCCATCACAGCATCCCCAGTTCGAGCCGCGCCTCGTCGGACATCTTGGCGGGATCCCACGGCGGATCCCACACCAGATTGACGTCCGCGATCGCGATGCCGGGTACCGAGCCAACGCGAAGCTCGACTTCGGCGGGCATCGATTCGGCGACGGGGCAATGCGGCGTCGTCAGCGTCATGGTGACGACCGCGTGGCCACCGTCGGTCACCTCGACGTTGTAGATCAGCCCGAGTTCGTAGATGTTCACCGGGATTTCGGGATCGTAGATCTCCTTCAGCGCGTCGATCACCGCCTCATACAGCGCGCCGCCCGGCTCGTGCGCGTTCTCGCCCAGCGGCTTCTGCGCGAGGAAACCCTCGAGATAATCGCGCTTGCGGGCGAAGGTCTCCGCAGGCGTCTCGACCGCATCCTCGACGCGCGCGCGCGGCGGCTTCGTCTCGGCGTCCACTTCCTCGACCCGGATCGGCTCGCTCATCCGAATATCCCTATCCAAAGATCCGACTCACTCTCTCGATGCCCCGCGCCAGCGCCTCAACGTCAGCAGGCCCGTTGTAGACGCCGAAGCTCGCCCGGGCGGTCGCCTCGACACCCAGCGTCTCCATCAGCGGCTGCGCGCAATGATGGCCGGCACGGATCGCCACCTTCGCCTCGTCCAAGATGGTGCCGATGTCGTGCGGATGCACCCCCTCGATCGCGAACGATACAATCCCCGCGCTGTCCTCCGGACCGAACAGGCGCACCGAATTGATCGTCGACAGCGCCTCGCGCGTCTGGCGGACCAGCGCGGTCTCATGCGCGTGGATGCGGTCAAGCCCGATGCCTTCGACATAATCGATCGCGGCATGGAGGCCGAGTACGCCGACGATATGCGGCGTCCCCGCCTCGAACCGTGTCGGCGGCGGAGCATAGGTTGTTTTTGCGAACGTCACGCGGTCGATCATCGATCCGCCCCCCTGATAGGGCGGCATCGCGTCGAGCAGCTCGGCCCGGCCCCACAGCACGCCGAGCCCGGTCGGCCCGTACAGCTTGTGCGCGGAGAAGACGTAGAAATCACAATCCAGATCGACGACGTCGACCGGCAGCCGCGGCACCGCCTGGCACCCGTCGATCAAAATTCTCGCGCCGACACCATGTGCCAGCCTCGTCGCGCGCTTCGCATCGAGCACCGACCCCAGCACGTTCGACACGTGCGCCAGCGCCACCAGCTTGTGTGCCGGGGTCAGCATCGCCGCCATCGCGTCCAGATCGATGCGATGATCGGCGGTCAGCGGCACGACATCGATCGCCGCGCCGACCCGCTCGGCCACCATCTGCCAAGGCACGATATTCGAATGATGCTCCAGCGCAGACAGCAGGATGCGATCGCCGGCCTTGAGCTGCGTTCCTGCCCAGCTGTGCGCGACGAGATTGATCGCCTCCGTCGCGCCGCGGACGAACACCACTTCCTCTTCCGCGCCGCCGATGAAGCCCGCCACGCGCCGCCGTGCCGCCTCATAGGCCAGCGTCATATCCGCCGACCGCTGGTACACGCCGCGGTGGACCGTCGCATAGGTCGCGTCATAGCCGCGCGTGATCGCATCGATCACCGGGCGCGGCTTCTGCGACGTCGCCGCCGTATCGAGATACGCCCAGCCCGCCGGGATCGCCGGGAAATCGCCCAGCACGTCGAGCGGACGTGCAGCGTCGAGTATGGTGTCCGCCTGTGTCACTGCAGCGCCGCCTCGAGCCAGGCATCGGCATCCGCCTCGAACGCCGCGCGAACCGTCTCGTCCCCGATCCGCCCGAGCGCATCGGCGACGAACGCCCGCGTCAGGATCGCCTCGGCACGCGCCCGCGGAATGCCGCGGCTCTGCATGTAGAACATCGCGCGCTGGTCAAGCTCACCCACCGTCGCGCCATGCGCGCACTTTACGTCGTCGGCGAAAATCTCGAGCTCAGGCTTAAGATTCACCGTCGCGGTACGATCGAGCAGCAGCCCGCGCAGGCTCTGCTCGCCGTCGGTCTTCTGCGCATGACGCGCCACCTCGACCGCCGCGGCCAGGCTCACCTGCGAGCGGTCCGCCGCCACCGCGCGCCATACCTGGCGCGACGCACCGTTGGGCTGCGCGTGATTGACGCGGACGGCGCATTCCTGGCGCTGCTCGGCGGCGGTCAGCAAGGCGCCGCCATATTCGACGAATGAGCCCTCGCCCGCCATCGTCAGCTGCGCGTCGATCCTGCTCCCCTGCCCGCCGGCACCCAGGAACGTCGCGACGAGGCTCGCCGCCTCGCCGACCTCCGCCGCCTCGCGCAGCGACACGAAGCCCCCCGTCTGAAGCAGCCGCACCCCACGCATCAAACGCGCGCCACGACCCAGCCGAGTATGCGTGAAGCGGTTTTGCCAGCCGGCGCCGACGAACGTCTCGATCACCGTCGCGACCGCGTCGTCGGACAGCACGATCTCCGCCGGAAGGTGGTTCTCGCCTGCCGTCGCGACGTGAACGATCTGCACCGGATCAGCTGCCGCCGCGGCATCCAAGCGCAGCGACCAGCCGGCGCCGCGCGCGTGCCGTCCGAGCGCGTGATCGTCGCCGACCAGATCGGAGATCGTCACGCGACCGAGGTCACTGCGCCCGTGATCGAGCACGCCATCGACGAACAGCAGGCGCGCGCCCGGAAGGTCAAGAAACTCGGTTTCAGGCGCAGCGATCGGCGCCAGCGCGGCGGCCGCGGTCAGTGCGCCGAGATCGGCCCAGCGCCATGCCTCGGCGCGGGTCGAGGGAAGATCGAGCAACGCGCTCATCAGGCCGCGATCTCCACATAGCCTTCGCGCTCGAGCTGATGCGCGAGCTCTGCACCGCCCGAGCGGGTGATACGGCCGTCGGCGAGGACGTGGACGAAGTCGGGCTTCACGTAATCGAGCAGCCGCTGATAGTGGGTGATCAGCAGCACGGCCTTCTCCGGCTTGCGCATGATGCGGTTGATGCCGTCGCCCACGATCCGCAGCGCATCGATGTCGAGGCCGCTGTCGGTCTCGTCGAGGATCGCGAACTTGGGATCGATGATCCCCATCTGCACCATCTCGTTGCGCTTTTTCTCACCGCCGGAGAAGCCGACGTTTACCGGGCGCTTGAGCATGTCCTGGTCGAGGCCGAGCGCATCGGCCTGCCCACGCGCGAGCTTCAGGAACTCGCCACCCGACAGCGGCTTCTCACTACGCCCAGCGCGTTGCGCGTTGAGGCTCTCGCGCAGGAACTGGACGTTCGACACGCCCGGAATCTCGACCGGATACTGGAAGCCAAGGAACAGCCCCGCCGCAGCGCGCTCATGCGGCTCCAGCTCGAGCAGGTCGACGCCATCGAAGGTGACGCTGCCTTCGGTCACTTCATAACCGGGGCGACCGCCCAGCACATAGCCAAGCGTCGACTTGCCGGCGCCGTTCGGCCCCATGATCGCGTGAATTTCACCCGCGTTCACGGAGAGGCTGAGGCCCTTCAGGATCGGCTTGCCGTCGATCTCGGCGTGGAGGTTTTCTATTCTAAGCATAGTCATTCCGAAATAAAGATGGTCGGAGCGGCCGACCCGAAAAGGTGAGTGAGCGAAGCGCAGGTCATCCCACCGAACCCTCAAGGCTGATGCCGAGCAGCTTCTGCGCCTCGACGGCAAATTCCATCGGCAGCTGCTGCAGCACTTCGCGCGCGAAGCCGTTGACGATCAGCGCCACGGCGGCTTCCTGATCGAGGCCTCGGCTCATCGCGTAGAACAATTGGTCCTCGCTGATCTTCGACGTCGTCGCCTCATGCTCAATTTGCGCCGACGGATTGCGCACCTCGATGTACGGCACGGTATGCGCGCCGCACTGGTCGCCCAGCAGCAGGCTGTCGCACTGTGTGAAGTTGCGCACGCCCTCCGCGGTCGGCGCGACGCGCACCAGCCCGCGATAGGTGTTGTCCGACCGCCCCGCGCTGATCCCCTTCGACACGATGGTCGAGCGGGTGTTCTTGCCGAGGTGGATCATCTTGGTGCCGGTGTCCGCCTGCTGGCGATTGTTGGTCACCGCGACCGAGTAAAACTCGCCGACGCTGCCGTCGCCCAGCAGCACGCAGCTTGGATATTTCCACGTCACCGCGCTGCCGGTCTCGACCTGGGTCCAACTGACCTTGCTGTTCTTGCCCTGGCACAGCGCGCGCTTGGTGACGAAATTGTAGATACCGCCGACGCCGTTCTCGTCGCCCGGATACCAGTTCTGCACCGTCGAGTATTTGATCTCGGCATCGTCCAGCGCCACCAGTTCGACCACCGCGGCGTGAAGCTGGTTCTCGTCGCGCATCGGGGCGGTACAGCCCTCTAGATACGAGACATAAGCGCCCTTGTCGGCGACGATCAGCGTGCGCTCGAACTGGCCGGTATTTTCGGCATTGATACGGAAATAGGTGCTGAGCTCCATCGGGCAGCGCACGCCCTCCGGAATGTAGACGAACGTCCCGTCGGAAAAGACCGCGCTGTTGAGCGTCGCGAAGTAATTGTCATGCTGCGGCACGACCTTGCCGAGCCACTTCTTCACGAGATCGGGATATTCGCGGATCGCCTCGCTGATCGAGCGAAAGATGACGCCGGCGGCCTCAAGCTCCTTACGGAAGGTGGTGGCGACGGAGACGCTGTCGAACACCGCGTCAACCGCGACCTTGCGCGCGCCCTCCACCCCGGCGAGCACTTCCTGCTCCGCGATCGGGATGCCCAGCTTCTCATAGGTGCGGCGGATTTCCGGATCGAGCTCGTCCAAAGACGCGATCGTCTTCTTCTGCTTCGGCTCCGCGTAATAATAAGCGTCCTGATAATCGATCGGCGGAATGTTGAGCTTCGCCCAGTCCGGCGATTCCGTCGTCAGCCATTTGCGGAACGCCTTCAGCCGCCAGTCGAGCATCCACTCGGGCTCGCCCTTCTTGGCGGAGATATAGCGAACGGTGTCCTCGCTCAGCCCCTTGGGCGCGAAGTCCTGCTCGATATCCGTCGCGAAGCCCCATTCGTACTTCTTCGATACGGCGGCGAGCGCCTCAGCGTTCTTCGTGGCCATGTCAGGCTTCCATTTTCATCATGTTCGGGGCGCGGCCGGCAGCGGCCAAAGGCGACGGCGCGGTCGCCGCGAGTTGGGTTAAGGCAATGCCGGCGAGCGCGTCGCGCACAGTGCGGTTGACGAGGGACCAGTGCGGGCGAACGAGGCAGGTGCCGTCGAGCGCACAGTCATGCCGATCGGTATCGACGCAGGTCGTCAGCGCGATTGGCCCCTCGACCGCCTCGATCACGTCAACGAGGCTGATCGCCGAGGGCGGACGCGACAGGCGAAAACCGCCGCCGGTACCGCGCGTGCTCTCGATCAGACCCGCCGCGGAAAGGCGACTGACGAGCTTCTGCGCCGTTGGCAGCGGCACGCCGGTCTCCTGCGCCAAGCTCGTCGCGTTGACGCGCGCCATCCCGCCGCAATGGCGCGCCGCGGCCGTCATCAGGACGATCGCATAGTCGGCAAGGCTGGACAGGCGCATGTTGCGAGCGGTTCTCAAATCAGACTAAATTCGTCTGATTGGCAGATGGGCGCGCGCGCCAGGGAAATCAACCGGTGATCACGTGTCCGAGATGATCGGGTGGACCAAGCCGTGAAGCGCGTGCCGCTGGCGGATCGTGAGCTGTGCGAGGAGGGTCGGGCGCTCGCGAAGTTGCCGCGGCGTCATGCCGATAAAGCGCTTCAGTTCGCGAATGAGGTGAGACTGATCGTAGAACCCCTCCGCAAGCAGCTCGTCGAGCGATGCACTGCCGCTCGCGAGCGCCGACGCGGCGCGCAGCGCGCGATATTTGCGGGCGAGCACCTTCGGCGGCGCGCCGTATAGCGCGTTGCAGCGGCGCTCGACCTGTCGCCGTGACAGCCCGGTCATTGCGACGAGTTCGGCCACATCGGGCGATGCGCTACCGGCGAGCCAAGCGTCGATCCGTGCGGCGAATTCGATCGAGCAACGCGCGCCGGACGCGACCGCGCGCCGGACGAAATCAGCCGCGATGTCGATCCGCGCGTCGATGCCGTCCACTGCGCGCATCGCCGCCGCAGCATCGGTCACGCCGTCCCCGAGCAAGTCGCACGCGTCGGCCGCGCGATCGATCATCGCCGACGCCTCGATCCCGAACAGTGCATGCCAGCCCGCCGGCTGCAGCCCCATGCCGACAAGTTCGATCGGCCCATCGGCGCGCGTTCGGATCGCGCCCGTCGTCGGCCCGATGACGTGCAGCATCGGCGACGACTGGCACCGCCCGTCCGCGAATTCGTAACTCGCCTCCGGCCCGGAGCGCAGCCGGAGACGCAATTGCGCGTGATCGGCGCGCTCGACATCGTCGAACACGGCAAGATCGGCGCGGAAGTCATAGAATAAGGTGACGTACGGGCGTAGGTCGTCGGGCGGCACCCGATAATCGAGCTGAACGACATTCATAGTTGCGACCCCCCGATCCCGGCGGGAGAATAGCGCTTTGCTGGCAAAGGTGCAAAGCGGCCCGGCCGCCGAAACAGCCGGGCCCTAGGTAAGGACCCGCACGAGCGCGGATCCTTTGGGTCGCGAGCACAATAGGCGCTCAAATGACTCCGATGTATTGTATGGAATCGTCGCCGCCTTTTCGAACATCGGCAATCGGCGTCGCGCTTGATTCCCGCCGCACATGTGGCACCGGGAACGCCATGACCTTTGCGATCCGCCCCGCCCTGTTCGCCCTCGATCCCGAACGGGCGCACCGTTTGACGATCCGCGGCCTTGCCGCCTGGGGCGCGATCGGCACGCCGGGTGCGCGGCGCATCGACGATCCGCTGCTTGCGACGCGCGTGGCGAGGATCGATTTCGGCAATCCGCTTTGCGTCGCGGCGGGGGTGGACAAGGACGGCGAGGCGGTGGCCGGCTTTCACGCGCTCGGCTTCGGCGCGGTCGAGGTCGGCACGCTGACACCACTACCGCAAGCCGGCAACGCCAAGCCGCGCCTGTTCCGGCTCGTTGCCGATCGCGGCGTGATCAACCGCATGGGCTTCAATAACGGCGGTCTCGACGCGGCGCTCGCCCGGCTGCCGGCGAAGCGGCGCGGCGTGCTCGGCCTTAACGTCGGCGCGAACAAGGACGCGGCGGATCGCATCGCCGATTACGTCACGGGCGTCGGCAAGGCGGCGGCGGTGGCCGACTATGTCACGATCAACGTCAGTTCGCCCAATACGCCGGGGCTGCGCGATCTTCAGCACGGGCAGCCGCTGCGCGATCTGCTCGCCGCGACCCGCGCCGCGGCTGGTACGCGCCCACTGTTCCTAAAGGTCGCCCCCGATCTGGCGCCGGCGGCGATCGACGATATCGCGCGGGCGGTCGCCGATTATCGCCTCGACGCATTGATCGTCGGCAATACCACGGTGTCACGGCCGCCTTTGGCCTCGTCCGCCAGCGGCGAAGCGGGTGGCCTGTCGGGCGCGCCGCTTGCGTCGCTGGCAGCCGCGCGGCTGCGCGATTTCCGGCAAGCGACCGGCGGCACAATCCCGCTGATCGCGGCGGGCGGCATCGACAGCGGCGCGGAGGCCTATGCCCGGATCCGCGCGGGCGCGAGCCTCGTCCAGCTCTACTCGGCGATGGTGTATGCGGGGCCGGGGCTGCCGACGTGGCTGCTGCGCGATCTCGCGGCATTGCTGCGGCGCGACGGCTTCACCTCGGTCGGCGCGGCGGTGGGCACCGGTTGACGCGGCGGAAGGCGCCGATAGGGTTCGCGGCATGACCAAAATGCTGGCGCTTGCCGCGCTGCTCGCCCCCTTCCCCGCACTCGGGCAATCCGCCGCGACGCCCACTGCCACGCCCCCCGCTGCGCCGCCGGGCATGGTAACCTCGGCCGATCCGCGCGCGACCGAGGCGGGCGCGGAAATCCTGCGCGCAGGCGGTTCGGCGGCGGACGCGGCGATGGCGATGATGCTTGCATTGACAGTGGTCGAGCCGCAATCGAGCGGGATCGGCGGCGGCGGCTTCCTCTTGCATCAAAGCGCGGGCGGGCCGCTGGAAACGATCGACGGGCGTGAGAAGGCGCCGGCTGCCGCGACGCCGCAGCGCTTCCTCGGGCCGGACGGAAAGCCCGTGCCGCATATCCAGGCGTTTCCCGGCGGCAAGTCGGTCGGCGTGCCGGGCAACGTGCGGCTGATGGCGCTGGCGACGAAGAAATGGGGCAAGCTGCCGTGGCGCGCGCTGTTCGCCCCTGCCATCCGCCTCGCCGAGCAGGGCTATCGCGTCACGCGACCGATGGCCGCGGCGAGCGCCAACCTGTCGCCGCTATGGGCGGGCGGCAGCACCGCGGTCGCCGGGCCAGAAGGCGGCGCGTCGACCGGGACCGGCGCGGCGAGCGGACGCTTCCCGGAAGTCGCCGCGCTCTACACGCAGAACGGCAAGCCGCTGATCGAGGGCGCGACTGTCCGCAATCCCGCGCTTGCCAAGCTGCTGCGACAGCTCGCCGCCCGCGGCCCCGACGCCTTCTACAAGGACGAGAACGCAAGCGCGCTGATCAAAGCGGTGACGACCACCAGCGTCGCACCGAGCGACATGACCCGCGCCGATCTCGCCGCCTATCAGGCAAAGGAGCGCCCGCCGGTATGCGGCAGCTATCGCGGCTATCGCGTGTGCGGCATGGGCCCACCCTCGTCGGGCGCGACGACGGTGCTGCAGATCCTGGGAATGCTCGAACGGTTCGATCTCGCCAAGCTCGGCCAGAACTCTCCGGTGGCGTGGCACCTCATCGGCGAGGCGATGCAGCTCGCCTATGCCGATCGCGAAACGTACCTCGGCGATCCAGACTTCGTCGCGGTGCCGGTCGCCGGGCTGATCGATCGCGGCTATATCGCGCAGCGCTCGGGGCTGATCGCGGCGGACCGCACGCTCGGCCGCTATCTACCAGGCACGCCCCCGGGAGCCGCGCCGCGCACGATGGCGGTCCAGCCCGACCGGCCGGGGACGACGCACTTCATTGCGATCGATCGCGCAGGCGACATCGCGACGATGACGTCGACGGTCGAAGGACCATTCGGCAGCCAGCTGGTCACCAATGGCTACGTCCTCAACAACGAGCTGACCGATTTCACGCTGGCGCCCGAGCGGAACGGCGCGCCCGTCGCCAATCGCGTGGAGGGCGGCAAGCGGCCGCTGTCGTCGATGGCGCCGACGATCGTCTACGATGCGGCGGGCCAGCCGGTGTTCACCGTCGGCGCGGCGGGCGGCAAGACGATCATCATGCAGGTCGCCAAGGCGATCATCGCGCATGTCGACTGGAAGCTGCCGGCGCGTGACGCAATCGGGCTCGGGCTCGTCTTCTTCAACCAGGACGGGCTGGTGCTCGAACAGGGGACGAGCCTCGTCGCGATGCAGCCGGCACTGGAAAAGCTGGGGCATAAGGTGACCGTCGGGCGACTGGGACTGAAGGCAAACGCCGCCGAAAAGACCGCCGACGGCTGGGTCGGCGCGGCCGATCCGCGCGGCGTCGGCACCGCGCTGCGGCAGTAACCGCCGGCAAATCGATACTCCCCGGCAGCGGGAGATTTTGGCAGAGAGGATCGCGGCGTTGCGCAAGCTCGAGCATTTTCCCAACCTTGTGACGATGTTCTTCACCCGCGCCGCGGAGAAGGGCGACGCGCCGTTCCTGTGGGCGAAGCGCGACCGCGCGTGGCGGGCGACCAGCTGGGCCGAGGCGGCACGGCAGGTGGCAAGCCTCGCCACCGCGTTGAAGGCACAGGGGGTACAGCCCGGCGATCGGGTGATGCTGGTGAGCGAGAACCGCCCGGAATGGTGCCTGAGCGATCTCGCGATCATGGCCGCGGGCGCGATCACCGTGCCGACCTACACCACCAATACCGAGCGCGATCACGCGCACATCATCGAAAACTCGGGTGCACGCGCCGTGATCGTCTCGACGCAGAAGCTCGCCGACGTGCTGCTGAAGGCGGTGCTGCGCACGACGCATATCGAAACCGTCATCGCGATCGAGCCGCTGCGTCCGCGCCCGTCGGGGGTGCGCAGTTGCAACTGGCACGGCCTGATCGAGGATCATCCCGCCGATCCCGCGACGATTGCGGCGCAGGCAACGTTCGCGCGCAGCGACACCGCCTGCATTATCTACACGTCGGGCACCGGCGGCGCGCCGCGCGGCGTGATGCAGCATCACGGCGCGATCCTGCACAATGTCGCGGGGTGTGCCGACGTCATTTCCGAGGACCTCGGCTGGGACGACGAGGTCTTCCTGTCGTTCCTGCCGCTCAGCCACGCCTACGAGCATACCGGCGGGCAGTTCGTGCCGATCGGCATGGGCGGGCAGATCTACTATGCCGAGAGCCTGGAGAAGCTCGCCGCGAACATGGAGGAAGCGCAGCCGACGATCATGTTCGTCGTGCCACGCCTGTTCGAAGTGCTGCGCACGCGCATCAGCAAGACGATCGCCAAGCAGGGCGGACTGTCGCAGAAGCTGCTCGGCGCCGCGATCGAGATCGGCGAGAAGCGTGCCGCGGGCACGTTGCGCCTCGTCGATCGCCCCAAAGCGCTGGTCGTCGACCGCCT
Source organism: Sphingomonas sp. NBWT7 (assembly GCF_014217605.1). NCBI lineage: Bacteria > Pseudomonadati > Pseudomonadota > Alphaproteobacteria > Sphingomonadales > Sphingomonadaceae > Sphingomonas > Sphingomonas sp. NBWT7. The sequence continues at coordinate 1,384,954 of NZ_CP043639.1, forward strand.
GTTCAAGCCCAAAATCGCCAAGCGGTTCGGCGGCCGGATGAAGGCGATGGTGTCGGGCGGCGCGCCGCTGACGCCCGAAGTCGGCATCTTCTTCCAGTCGCTCGGCGTCCGTTTCCTGCAGGGTTACGGCCAGACTGAGGCGGGCCCGGTGATCTCGTGCAACCGGCCAAAGGTGGGCGTGACGGTCGACAGCGTCGGTCCGCCGCTGCCCGCGACCGAGGTGCGGATCGCCGACGACGGCGAGATCCTGGTCCGCGGCGAGCTCGTCATGCACGGCTATTGGCGCAACCCGGCCGAGACCGAGCGCGTGCTGCACGACGGCTGGCTGCATACCGGCGACATCGGCGTGTTCGACGCGGCTGGCCGGATCAAGATCACCGATCGCAAGAAGGATCTCATCATCAACGACAAGGGCGACAATATCGCGCCCCAGAAGGTCGAGGGGATGCTGACGCTCCAGCCCGAGATTCTGCAGGCGATGATCGCCGGCGATCGCAAGCCGCACATGGTGGCGGTGATCGTGCCCGATCCCGAGTGGACGCAGGAATGGTGCGCGGCGAGCGGCACCAAATGCGACTTTGCGACGCTGGCGCAGAACAGCGACTATCGCACCGCGATCGGCCGTGCGGTGGAGCGGACCAACAAGGAATTGTCGGTCATCGAACGCGTCCGCCGCTTCATTCTCGCTGACACGCAGTTCACGATCGAGAACGAGCAGATGACGCCGAGCATGAAGATCCGCCGCCACGTGCTGCGGCAGGTGTACGGCGAGCGGCTCGACGCGCTCTACAAGGGCTGATCGGCTGCGTCCCGCCCCGGCCGATCGCCGGGACGGGACGCGCAATCACTTGGCGGCGGCCTTGGGCAGGACGACCAGCGTCCAGTCCTTTTCGGGGCGAAGGTATTTCGCCGCCGTCGCCTGAAGGATCTCGGGCGTGATCGACATATAGTCGCTGACCAGCGTGCTCGCGCCGGCGAGACGCTTGGGATCATAGGCGCCGCCGCTCGTCTGGATCAGCCAGAACTGGTTCCCCGACGACGCACGCGACAGATATTGCATCATCGGCCCGATCGCACGGCGAAGCTCGTCCTGATCGACCGGCTTGGCGACCAGTTCGGCGGCGATCTCGCGGCTCAGCTTGTAGAACAGATCGACGTTGGCGGGCGCAACCTGGCCGACGGCGATCAACCGCCCACCCGATTGCAGGCCGAGCGGCCACTGGCTCGCCGCGCTCGGGCTGTAGCTCGCACCGGCGACCGAGCGCAGGCGATCGAACAGCCGATCGCCGAAGATCGCCGACAGGATGTCGAGCCGGCGACTTTCCGCAATGCCGTCCGTCCCGCCGCCGGTCGGCCAAGCGATGACGGCAGCGGCCTGCGTATCCGCGCCATTGTGCGTCAGCACCACAGGTTGCGCGTTATGCGCCGGGAACGCCGCCGACGGCGCGACGACGGGCGCCTCGGTGCGCGGCTTCAGTGCGCCGAAGGTGCGCGCGACGGCAGCGATCGCCTCGTCCGCCTTCACGTCACCGAATACGTCGACTTCGACCGGGCCGGTGGCGAGCAGCGGCTCCCACAGCTTGCGGAACGCCTCCGGCGTCAGCGCGTCGATCTCGGCGCGCGTCGGCGGTCCCCAGCGCGGGTCGCCGGCGCGAAGCAGCCGCTCGAGATCGCGCGAGAGTACGCCGTCGGGCGACGATTCGAACCCGGCATAACCGGCGAGTGCCCCGGCCTTGGCGCGCAGAACCGGCGCCGGATCCCAGCGCGGCGCAGACAGCTTCGCCGCCATCAACGCGAGGTTGTCGGCATAATCCCCCGGCGTCGTCATCGCGCTCATCACGAAGGCATCATCGGTCAGATCGAAGTCGAGCCCCATGCGCCGCCCGGTGGTGAGTGCGTCGAGATCACCCTGGCTCCACTTGCCGATGCCGCTTTGCACCAGCGCCGAATCGGCGGCCCATGCCGAGGTCGGGCGGTCGCTCGGCAGCGCGGACTGGCCGCGCCCGAAACGCACGCGCAAATAGACGCGGCCGGTTTCCGACGAGTTCGCGTAGAGCAGCATGCGCGTGCCGTTGGAGAAGACGACCTTCTCCACCCCCGGATCGCTCACCGCCTCGCGCGCAGCGACGGTACCCGGCTTGCCGAGCTTGGGCAGATCCTTGAAATCGACCTTCGCCTGCTGCGCGCGGCGCCCGGCGAGCTTCGACACGTCCGCGGTCAGTGCAGCGGCGAGCTTGGCTGCGGCGGCCGGATCAGCGACGCGCGTGTTGAGCAGCGCGCGCTCGGCATCGCCCTTGAACACGCGGCGCGTCGATTCGAGGATGCCGGCGGCGGAGAACATCCCCTTTTGGCGGGCGGCGAGGAAGATGTTGTACGATTCCTGCGGGCCGGCAACCGTCTCGCGGATGTCGAGCGCCTGGACCATGTCGTCGGCCTGTTTCGCGCCTGCCTCGACGCGCGCAGTTTCGACGTCGTTCTTCATCGCGCCGTCGAACTCGGCGGTCTCGCGGTCGACCTCTGCCTGCGTCGGCGCGGTTGCCATCGCGTCGGCGATCACCGCGCGCACGTCCTTCACCGCGGCCTCCCAATCGTCGCCGATCGGCAGGATGCTGATGAAGGTGCCGTTCGCCGAGCGCGCGACGTCGTCGAGGCTGACGCTCGCCTGAAGGAAGCTGCCGCCGGCGCGTGCGCGCGTCTCGAGACGCCGATTGATCACGCGCATCGCGACGAGGTCGACGAGCCGCTTCTGATTGAAGATCACCGTGTCGTCGCGATACGTCCACGGCCGCAGCGTCGCGGCGATGACGAGCGGCGGCAGCGACGCCTCGCTGATCGCCGCGGTCTTGGTGGCGTTGGGGTCGGGCTTGCCGAAATCGGGCTCGGCCGGATTGGGGCCGACGCCCTTCCAGCCGCCGAAATTCTTGACGACGAGCCGCGCCGCGATCGCCGGATCGATATCGCCCGAGATGATCACCACCGTCTTCGACGGGCGATACCAACGATCGTGGAACGCCTTCACGCTCCCGGCGGTCGCCGCCTCGAGCGTCTTGACGTTGCCGATCGGCGAGCGATCCGCGAGCGGCTGGCCGGCGAAGAACAAGGCATTGCGCGCGTCCGACAGCCGCACCTGTGGCCCCGGCGCCTCGCGCTGCTCGGCGAGGACGGCGGGGCGCTCGGCGGCGAGCCCCTGATCGTTGATCCCCGGCTCGGACATCATGCCGGCGAAGATCTTGAGACTCTCGTCGAGGTTGGTCTCGGTCGCGGCCGGGAGGTCGAGCTTGTAGACGGTCTGCGTCGGCGTGGTGGAGGCGTTCGAATCCGAACCGAAGGTGGCGCCGAAGCGCTGCCACACGCGCTTCGCCTCGCCGTCCGGCACGTACTTCGATCCGCGGAACGAGAGGTGTTCGATGAGGTGCGCGTAACCGCGCTCGCTGTCGGTCTCGTTGAGCGATCCGGCATCGATCCGCACGCGCACCGCGACCTGGCCGGGCGGCACGCCGTTCTTGCGCACCGCGTAGCGCAGCCCGTTGGGCAGCGCGCCGAAGTTCCACGCCGGGTCGGGCGGAATGTCCGATCCCTTGAACAGCCATGGCGCGGTATCGACGCGTATCGACGCGGGATTGACCACCGTCGTCTGCGAAGGCGCGGGCAGCGCGGCCGCGGGCACCGCAGGCCGGGCGGGCTTGCGCGCCGCCTGCTGACCGATAGCGGGAACGACGGCAACGGCAAGGAGCGAGACGGCGGCGAACGACGCGCCGAGCGCGCGCGGAAAAGCGATCATGCGGACGATTGTAGCCACCCGCGTGCATCGTTGCCACACCCCGGCGCGATCTTTCGAGCAACGCGCAACCGCCACGTTTTCGTCGCGAATCGACCCTAGCGACGGCGCGAAGCCGCAACCCGTCGGCCGCGTGCAGATCGCGGCGTAGACAAGCGATCGCGGCGCCGGACGGACACGAGGATGGCCAGTACGATCAGCAACGCACGACCACGATTGCGGCAGGATCACGGCGATCTCGCCGCGTTCCGCCGTTCGGAGGAGCCGCCGATCGGTAACCGTTCTGCCCTGCCGGCGCCGGTGGCCGATTGGTCCACGATACACGCACCGAAGCCACGCGAGTCGTTGGCGATCCTAGCGCTGACGAGCATCCGGCGTGCGCTCGATCGCGTGATCGCCGCCTCCTCGCTGGTGCCGAATGCCCCCGTGCTCGACGTTCGGGCCTTCCCCTGGACGCAGGCGCTGCGCGACAATTGGCGCACGATCCGCGACGAGGCGGTGGCGGTCGCGTTACTCGCGCAGGCGAAGCCCGGCCTCGCTGCCATCCCGCCGGATCATGCGCGGGCAGTCAGGCCCGGCATCTGGCAATCGTTCCGCCTGTGGCGCGACGGCGATGGGATGCACGAGAATGCCATCCACTGCCCGGTGACGAGCGCACTGATCGGCGCGATCCCCGGCCTGCACAGCGCCTTCTTCTCGATCTTGGCGCCGGGCGCGCGCATTTCTGCGCCGCGTGGGTTCACCAAGGGGTTGATCACCTGCCATCTGGCGCTGGTGGTGCCGCGCGACGGCGATGCGCGCATGCGGATCGCCGATCGCGTCGTGCGCTGGGCGGAAGGCGAGACGTTGGTGTTCGACGATACCTATCCACACGCGGTGTGGAACGACACCGCCGGAACCCGTATGATCCTGCTGCTCCAGGTCGCGCGGCCGCTGCGCAACCCGGGGCGATGGATCGCCGACCGCATCGTCGCGGCGATGCGCGGCCCGGCATCGGTGCGGCATATGCGCGGCGGTATCGCTGCCCACAACGGCGTCGCTCAGCCGCTCTGAGGCCGCACCAGCACCGCGCCGAGCCCAAGCCAGTCTGCCATCTCCTCCAACGCCGCGCCGAGCCGATCCGACGTCTCCGCCGGCGCGCCCGGCTCAAGGTGGCACGACTGGACGCGCAGCCGGGCATGCGCCCGATCGGCCTTGAGGTCGACGCGCGCGACAAGCTGGTCGCCCAGCAGGAACGGCAGGACGTAATAGCCGTGCGTTCGCTTCGCGGGGGGCACGTAGATCTCGATGCGGTAGCGGAAGCCGAACAGCCGCTCCGCCCGCGCACGTTCCCAGATCAGCGGATCGAACGGCGCGAGCAGCGCCTGGGCCTCGATCCGTCGCGGCCGGCGTGCGCGGTGATGAAGAAACGCCGGCGGCCAGTCATCGACCGAGACGGGCACGAGCGTTCCTTGCGCGAGGAGCCGGGCGATCGCACCTGCACCGTCCGCGGGCGAAAGCCTGAAATAATCGCGTAGCTCGCCCGCGGTAGCGATGCCGAGGGCGCGCGCCGCCCGCTCGACCAGCGCCGCCTGTGCGCTTGCCACGTCGGGCGTCGGCAGGTCGAGGATCGCGCGCGGCAGGACGCGCTCGGGAAGATCGTAGACGCGCTCGAACCCGCGGCGGCGTGACGCGGTGGTCACGTGGCCGGCGTAGAACAGCCATTCGAGCGCCTGTTTCGCGCCGCTCCACGCCCACCAGCCGGTGCGCCCCGTCTCGACGTCGGACGCGGCGAGCGGCCCGTTCGCGCGGATGCGATCGAGCAGCGCCATCGCCTCGCCGCGACGGTCGGTCGCGAACGCACGCATCCCGGCGGAGCGCAACTCGCCGCGATCGGCACGCGCCATGCGCCAGCGCAGCAGCGGATGAAGATCGAGCGGGAGGAGCGATGCCTCGTGCGCCCAATATTCGAACATCCGCCGGTGCCGCCCCCTGCCCCACGCGGCGCGATCGAACGTCGTGGTATCGTACGCGCCGAGCCGCGAGAACGCCGGCAGATAATGCGCCCGCGCGAGCACATTGACGCTGTCGATCTGGTGTAGCGCGACGCGATCGAGCGTACGCCGCAGGTGGCCGCCGGTGACGCGCGCGGGCTTGCGCGTACCGAACCCCTGCGCGGCGAGCGCGATGCGGCGGGCGGTGGCGGGACTGATCCGTTCGGTCATGGTCGCGCCACGTCTAGGCCAGGCAGCCGAGCTGCGCGACGGGAAACCATTCCTTTCGCTGCCGACGCTTGATCGCCCGCCGCGCGCGCGCCACATGGCGGCCATGCTGATCGAGACCGAACCGACGCCCAACCCGGCAACGCTGAAGTTCCTGCCGGGACAGACCGTGATGGACGCGGGCACGCGCGATTTCGCGACGCCGGAAGAGGCCGAAGCCTCGCCGCTGGCCGATGCGCTGTTCGGTCTGGGGGACGTGACGGGCGTGTTCTTCGGGCGCGACTTCGTGTCGGTCACCGCGGCACCGGGCGTCGACTGGCGCGGCCTGAAGCCCGATGTGCTGGCGATCCTGATGGATCATTTCAGCGCGCAGATGCCACTGTTCCGGGCACCGTCCGCCGGCTTCTCGGTGCCGGCCGCCGAGGAAACTTTCGCCGACGACCCCGCGGACGCCGAGATCGTCGAGCAGATCAAGGACCTGATCGACACGCGCGTACGCCCGGCGGTCGCGAACGATGGCGGCGACATCGTCTATCGCGGCTTCGACAAGGGCAAGGTGTTCCTGCGCATGCAGGGTGCTTGTGCCGGCTGCCCATCGTCCACCGCGACACTGAAGAACGGGATCGAGCAGCTGCTGCGCTACTACGTGCCCGAAGTGACCGAGGTTCGCGCGGTCTGATCCGCCGTTTCGCACCTGCCCGGAGTTCATCGATGATCACCCCGCTCGACGACATTGCCCTTGATCGCCTGTTCCGTGAGGGCCGCACCTATAACGGTTTCACCGACGAGCCGGTGACGGAGGCGCAGCTTCATGCGCTGTGGGATCTCGTCAAAATGGGGCCGACCAGCGCGAACCAGCTGCCCGCGCGGTTCGTGTGGTGCGTGAGCCAGGAAGCGAAGGAGAAGCTTGCGGCGTGCGCTAGCGACAGCAACGCCGACAAGGTCCGGCGTGCGCCCGTTTCCGTGGTGATCGGCATGGACACCAACTTCCACGAGCATTTGCCCGAGCTGTTTCCGCATGCCGACGCGAAGAGCTGGTTCGACGGCAATGCTGAGCTGCGCGAGGCATCCGCGTTCCGCAATTCGTCGCTGCAGGGCGGGTATTTCATCCTCGCCGCGCGCGCGCTTGGGCTCGATACCGGGCCGATGAGCGGGTTCGACGGCGGCGAGGTCGACAAGGCGTTCTTCGCCGATCAGCCCGGCGTGCGGGTGAACTTCATCTCCACGCTCGGCCACGGCGATCCCGCCACGATCTTCGATCGCAGCCCACGCCCGGCCTTCGAAAAGTTCAACCGCATCGCCTGAAACGGGTTGAGCCCCGCGCGGCCGGTGGCAAAGAAGCGCCATGTCGCGCATGCTCGTCATCGAAACCGCCACCGCCGCCTGCTCGGTCGCGCTGCTGGAGAATGGCGCGGTGATCGCCGCGCGGCACGAAGTGGTCGGGCGCGGACACGCCGAGCGACTGGTGCCGATGATAGCCGAACTGCCCGACGGCGGTCGCACGGACGCGATCCTCGTCGATGTGGGGCCGGGTAGCTTCACCGGCATTCGCGTCGGTATCGCCGCGGCGCGCGGACTGGCACTCGGCTGGCAGGTGCCGGTACATGGCTATTCGTCGATGAGCGTTGTCGCCGCGGGCGCTCTTGCACATGGCGTGGCGGGTCCGCTTGCCGTCGTGCTGGAAGGCGGGCACGGTGAGGTGTTCATGCAGGGATTCGCCGCCTCGCCCCTCGTTTCGGATGATACGCTGGTCTCGCTACGTCCCGAAGCTGCGATCGCGGCGCTGGAGGGGCGTTCTGCGGTCGGCAGCGGGGCGCGCCGGTTGCTCGCCATTGACTCTTCGTTGGACGTGCGTGACGCGTTGCCTCACGCCGCCGACGTCCGACTGCTGCCATCCGATCTCACCGGTCTGCCGCCGCGCCCGCTCTACGGCCGCGCGCCCGACGCGAAGCTGCCGGCGTGAGCACCGATCTGCGCATGGTGGAACTGGTTACCGGAACCGCAGCCGACATCACCGCGGTCGAGCGCGTGATGCAGGAAGCGTTCGAACCGCGCTTCGGGGAGGCGTGGACGCGGACGCAATGCCTCGGCATCCTTGGCCTGCCCGGCATCTGGCTGACGCTGGCGCGCGTCGACGGCGCGATTGTCGGCTTCGCGCTGGCGCGGCTGATTCTCGACGAGGCAGAGCTGCTGCTGCTCGCGATCTCGCCGCGCTATCGAAGGCGCGGGATCGGCGCGGCCCTGCTGCGTAGCGTGATGGCCGAGGCGCGCGGGCGCGGCGTGACCGTCGTTCATCTCGAGGTGCGGGCCGGCAATGGGGCGATCGCGCTCTACCAGGCACACGGCTTCCGGATGACGGGCGAGCGCCGCGCCTATTACCGTGGTCGCAACGGCGAGAGCTTCGACGCGCACAGCTATGCCGTGACGCTGGACTGATTGCCAGCGCCTGCTGCGTTATCACTTGTTGCGAGTCGGTAGCGCTTTTCGCAACAAGCCCGCCGTCCTACATGGTCGGCATGCCACGCAAGATCGATCTCGAGACCCTGTGCCAGGAAAAGGGCCTGCGCATCACCGAGCAGCGCCGCGTCATCGCGCGCGTCCTGTCCGAGGCGGACGATCATCCCGACGTGGAAAAGGTGTACGAGCGCGCATCGTCGATCGATCCGGGGATCTCGATCGCGACGGTGTACCGCACCGTACGCTTGTTCGAGGAGGCAGGCATCCTCGACCGGCACGATTTCGGCGACGGGCGTGCGCGCTACGAGCCTTCGCCCGAGGCGCATCACGATCATTTGATCGATGTGGAAACCGGCCGCGTGATCGAATTCGTCGATCCCGAGCTCGAATTGCTACAGAAGCAGATCGCCGAGCGCCTTGGCTTCCGCCTCGTCGATCATCGCATGGAACTCTACGGCGTCAGTCTCAGCCGAAAGGAGTAGCGCGACGGGGCGCGCGATCGCGCTCCCGCCGCCTCATTCATAAATCAGGACGCCTGGAATACGCCACAGGCAAGCCGGCCGCCGCTGTTACCCGACGGATCGGTCTTGAGATCGTCCGGCCCAGCATGGACAATGAACGCCGCGCCGTCGGTGTCGAGCAATCCTGCCATGGTCGCACTCGGCACGGTCGCGGCGACGGTGCCGCGGCCACCCGAATCGACGATGAGATTGGGAATGTCGCCCTGGTGCGGCCCTTGCGGGTTCATCGATCCGTGCTTCATCGCCGTCGGGTTCCAATGCCCGCCCGCCGTCTCGAACGTCGGCGCGTCGCAGCGTCCCGTGGTATGGACGTGGACGCCGTGCGTGCCCGCAGGCATTCCCATCACGTCGACGGTGAAGCGAAGGCCGCCGGCGACCTCGGTCGCGGTCGCGCGACCGGCATCGACGCCCGCCGCCGTCTTCAGCATTGCGCTAGCGCTTGCACCGCCTGCCACCGGCATGCCGGTTTCCAGCTTGTCCTCGTTGCACGCCCCCAGAGCGAGCGTGCACGCGCCGACACCGGCGACCATCATCAGACGGATCATCTTCATCTCCCGTTACGCTAGGGCAACGAGGACATCGGCGGCTGGTTCCGCGATCAGCTGGCGGGGCGCGCCATCATCAGCGCGGCACGCGTCGTGCGGCAGACGATCTCGTCGCGCTGGTTCAGCCCGATGTGCTCGAAGGTGACGATTCCCTGCCCCGGCCGCGACGCCGACGGGCGCAGCGCTTTCACCTCCGTCTCGACGCGAATCGTGTCGCCTGCGAACACAGGCTTGGGAAACACCGTCTCGCTCATGCCGAGATTGGCGATGGTGGTGCCGAAGGTCGTGTCCTGGACACTCAGCCCGATGACGAGGCCGAGCGTGAAGAGCGAGTTGATCAGCGGGCGGCCGAACTCGGTCGTCGCGGCATAAGCGTGATCGATGTGCAGCGCGGCGGGATTGTAGGTCAGCGCGGAGAACAGCATGTTGTCCGCCTCGATCACCGTCCGGCGGATCTCATGGACGAAGCGCTGCCCGATCTCGAACTGTTCGAACCAGAGCCCGGCCATCAGCCGCGCCCCCGGGCGATGAGGTCGATCAGGCGGCGGCATTGCGCACGCTGGCGCGCGATGCCGAAGACGAGCAAAACGTTGAGCACGGTGATCTCCACCAGAAAGAACCAGATCGAGCTGCCGGCGAGCATACTGACCCCGAGCATGACGGTGCGTGGGTTCGCGCCCAGCGCCGCCGGAATGCCGAGGATCGCGGGGCCGCTCTCACGCGCGAGCCGGGCGATCCGATGCCGCTCGTGCGGATCGATCTCCGCGCCCGCGACCAGCGCGTTGACGCGGTCGGTCGCGCCGGTGACAAGCCCCGAGAGCAGCAGGTAGAGCGCGCTGAACGCCCGGCCAGGCCCGCGCGGGACGGCACGATTGTGCTGCAGCCACGGCACGCCATAGGCCCACCATTGGTAGCTGCGCCGGGAGCTCTCCGCGAACACCGACTGCATCACGCGCGAGAGACCGGCAGCTACCGCGAGCACCCATGCGCCGATCCCGATCGCATCGTCGAGCGTGGTGGCAAGCAGGACGTAGAGGATGATGTGCCCGCCGTAATCGCACAGCCCGTCGACGAGTTCGCCGATCGGGCTCGCCCGCCCCGTCATCCGCGCCAGATCGCCGTCCGCCCCGTCGACGACATGCCACAGCAGATGAAGCAGGAAACCGCCGGCGATCGCGGCGGGCGTGCCGACGCGCGCGTAGAGGATGCCGGTCGTCACCACCATCAGGGCGCCGAACAGCGATACCATGTTGGGCGTTACCGGCGTACGCGCGAGCGCGGTCGCGAGCCGACGCGCCGCGGGATGATATAGAACGCGATTCAAAAAGCCTTGCAGTTCGCGCGGCTTTCCCGTCACAGTCGGTCGCAATTCGATCGTCGCCACTTTTCGCGCCCCCTTGGGCGTGCCCCTAGCACCGCCATGCGTCGCTTGACAGGCGTCGCGCATCTGTCACGACGCTGCCATTCTTTTGTCATCGCCGGGCGGTTTCCCGGCGCTCGGGGGTTTGCATAGAAATGGCGACGATCAAGGTTGCGGTTATCGGGGTCGGCAATTGCGCGTCGAGCCTGGTACAAGGCAAGTATCACTATGCCTCGAGCAACACGGCGCACGGCCTGATCCACGAGGAGATCGGCGGTTATCGCGTGTCCGATCTCGATTTCGTCGCGGCGTTCGACGTGGATTCGCGCAAGGTCGGTCAGGATCTCGGCAAGGCGATCTTCGCCAAGCCGAACTGCACCAAGGTGTTCCACGCCGACGTGCCGAATACGGGCACGGTGGTGAAGATGGGCGCGAAGCTCGACGGCGTCGCGAAGCACATGCTGACCGCGGCGAACGATCGCGGCTTCGAGATTGACGAGACGCGCGATGCGTCCAAGGCGGAGATCATCGCCGAGCTGAAGGCGTCGGGTGCGGAAATCCTCGTCAACTTCCTGCCCGTCGGCAGCCAGGACGCGACCGAATTCTACATGGAATGCGCGCTCGAGGCAGGCGTCGGCGTCGTCAACTGCATGCCGGTGTTCATCGCCAGCCGCCCCGAGTGGGAGAAGAAGTTCGCCGAGGCCGGCCTGCCGATCATCGGCGACGACGTGAAGGCGCAGGTCGGCGCGACCATCGTCCACCGCGTGCTGTCGAACCTGTTCCGTCAGCGCGGCGTGACGATCGATCACACCTATCAGCTCAACACCGGCGGCAACACCGACTTCATGAACATGCTCGACCGCAATCGCCTGTCGAGCAAGAAGGAATCGAAGACCGAGGCAGTGCAGGCGGTGCTCGCCGAGCGGCTGGCGGACGAGAACATTCACGTCGGCCCGTCGGATTATATCCCCTGGCTGCACGACAACAAGCTGTGCTTCCTTCGGCTCGAGGGCAATCTGTTCGGCGACGTGCCGATGAACCTCGAACTGCGCCTGTCGGTGGAGGACTCGCCCAATTCCGCGGCAGTTGTGGTCGACGCGATCCGCTGCGTGAAGGTGGCGCTCGACCGCGGCACCGGCGGCGCGCTGACCGGCCCGTCGGCGTTCTTCTGCAAGCACCCGCCCGAGCAGTTCACCGACGACGTCGCAGCGCAGCTGACCGACGAGTTCATTCACGCCGACGCGCGCATCGCCGCCGAATAAGCGGGCGGCGCAGGCCAGGATATCGGGATGAAAGCGCTCATCGTCGCAGCCGGCTATGGCAGCCGGCTGCGGTCGGTCTCCCCGTCGAAGCCATTGACCATGGTTGCCGGCGTGCCGCTGATTGCGCGCGTGATCACGGCGGCGCGGGCGGGCGGCGCGACCGAATTCGTCGTCGTCACCGGACACGAGGGTGCGAGGCTTGCCGGCTTCCTCCATACGCTCGATCCGGCGATCACCTGCGTCGCGACGCCCGACTGGAATCTCGCGAACGGCCACTCGGTGCTGACGGGCGCGGCGGTTATCGGCGCCGCACCGCACCTCCTGATGATGGCGGACCATCTGTTCGATCCCGCCATCGTGCACGCGACCATCGCCGCGCCCGCCGCCGCGCTGACGCTCGCGATCGACCGCCGGCTCGACAATCCGCTCGTCGATCTTGACGACGTCACGCGCGTACGCACCGATGGCGATCGGATCGTCGCGATCGGCAAGCATCTCGCCGACTATGACGCGTTCGACTGCGGCGTATTTGCGGTCGATGGCCGCTTCCACGACGCCCTTCGGCAATCGATCGCCGGCGGCGGGCCGGGATCGATCTCCGCCGGGGTCGAGACGCTGGCGGCGCAGGGCGATGCGCGCGTCGTGGACGTCGGCGACGCCTGGTGGCTCGATGTCGACGATCCGCGCGCGCTGGCGCAGGCCGAAGCAGCGTTCACCTGACCTCGGCGCTGCGAAGCGATCGCAAGTGAAACAAGCCGTCGCCTGACCGGTTACCTGCCTGAACCTTGAAGGACGGGCAGACGATGACGACGGCGCAAATCTATCGCGACCTGAAGGCCGATCATGACAAGCAGCGGGCGATGCTCAAATCGCTCGGCGAACTCCGCGGCGATACCAACAAGCGCAAGAAGCTGTTCGAGGAATTCCGGCTCGAGTTGCAAAGCCATGCCGCGGCGGAGGAAGAGTCGCTCTACGCGGTGATGCTCGGCAAGCCCGATCTGCGCGACGACGCGCGCCACTCGGTCGCTGAGCACAAGGAGGTCGACGACCTGCTCGGCGAATTGATGGACCTCGATTTCGGATCGGACGAGTGGGAATCGAAGTTCTTCCACATGCGCCACCGCTACGAACATCACATCGAGGAAGAAGAGGAAGAAATGTTCCCGGCGGCCGACGCTGTGCTCGACGACAAGGTCGAGGCGGAAATGGCGGATACCTACGAGGAGCGTAAGCCCAAGGAGCTCGAGCTCGCGCGCGACAATCCGCCGGGCGGCGACGAGCGCGACTGAGCGACGCGGCGGCGCGCGGCGCGATGCGTCTCGTCACCCTGGCGACGCCCGACGATTTCGACGCGTGGCGCGATCAGGCGCGCGCGCTGGCGAGCGACGACGTGCCGCCGGACGACATCGTATGGCAGGTGGGATCGCACGGCGGTGATCTGTTCGCCGCTGGCGCGACACCACGCCACGACGCCGTCGGCACGCCGCTCAAGGTGCCGCGCGGCTTCATCGATCTCGCGCGCAACGCAATCCTGCACCGCGATCCCGAGCGCTTCGCGCTGCTCTACACCCTGCTCATTCGGCTGCGGCGCGAGACCGGGTTGATCGAGGATCACGCAGACCCACTGGTGCGCCGGCTGGAGGGCCTCGCGAAGCATGTGCGCCGCGATATCCACAAGATGCGCGCCTTTGTCCGCTTCCGCGAGGTCGCGGACGACAGCGAAGGCGGGGGCGAGAGCCGCTACGTCGCGTGGTTCGAGCCCGATCATCACATCGTGCGTGCCAACGCCGCCTTCTTCGTCAACCGTTTCGCCAGCATGCGCTGGTCGATCCTGACGCCCGAGGTATCGCTGCACTGGGATGGTGCCGCGCTCAGCGAGGGGCCCGGCGCGACCAAGGCTGATGCGCCCGACGGCGATCCGATCGAGGAGGTGTGGAAAACCTATTACGCGTCGATCTTCAACCCGGCGCGCGTCAAGGTCGGCGCGATGCTGAAGGAGATGCCGCGCAAATACTGGAAGAACATGCCGGAAACCGCGCTCGTCCCCGGACTGCTCGCGCGGGCACAGGCACGGGAGAGCGGGATGATCGAGAAGGCACGGACAGCGCCGGGCGGCAACAGCGAGATTGCATGGGACGCGCTGCGCGAGGAGGCGCTGGGGTGCACGCGCTGCCATCTCTATCGCCCCGCGACGCAGACGGTGTTCGGCGAAGGGCCGGTATCGGCGGCGATCATGTTCGTTGGCGAGCAGCCGGGCGACCAGGAAGATCTGGCCGGGCGCCCGTTCGTCGGCCCCGCTGGGCAGGTGTTCGACCGGGCACTCGGTGAGGCCGGGATCGACCGCGCCCAAACCTACGTCACCAACGCGGTGAAGCACTTCAAGTTCGAGCCGCGCGGCAAGCGGCGCATTCACGCCAAGCCCGACGCCGGCGAGATCGAGGCGTGCCGCTGGTGGATCGAGCAGGAGCAGATGCTGGTCCGGCCGAAGGTAACGGTCGCGCTCGGCGCCACCGCCGCGCGATCCTTGTTCGGCAAGGCGATGACGATCAGCCGCGAGCGCGGTCGCGCGCTTGCCCTGCCCGACGGCGGCGGCGAGGCCTGGATCACGGTGCATCCGAGCTACCTGCTGCGGCTGCCCGATGAAGCCGCGCGGACGGCAGAATATGCCCACTTCGTCGCGGATCTTAAACTTGCCAAGGCCGCCGCCGCTTAGCGTCGGCTTTCACAAAGCGATCGGCACAGCAGTTCGCCAGCCCATCCGCCACGCGATCCGCGACGTTTCGTTACCCGGCCGCTCCCTGGATTGACCGGCGCTGCGGCTTCACGCAGGGCGCGCGCCATGATCGAGAAGATTATCGCGGCGCTGTTCGTCTTCGTGGTGGGGGTCATCCGCGCAGGTGGCTATTGGGGCGTCGCCCTGCTGATGGCGATCGAGAGCGCGTGCATTCCGCTGCCGTCGGAGATCATCATGCCGTTCGCCGGCTATCTCGTGTCGACGGGCGAGATGAACCTCTATCTCGCGGCGACGGCGGGCGCGCTGGGCTGCAATCTCGGCTCGATCGTCGCCTATGAGGTTGGGCGCCGCGGGGGGCGACCGATGGCGGAGAAATGGGGCAAGTACGTGCTCGTCGGTCCGGCCGAGCTCGACCTCGCCGATCGCTTCTTCAACCGCTGGGGCGCGGCTGCGATCCTCATCGGGCGCATGCTACCGGTGATCCGCACCTTCATCGCCTTTCCGGCCGGGGTCGCGCGGATGAAGCTGATCCCGTTCCACGTCTATACGTTCATCGGCTCGTGGCCGTTCTGCTACCTGCTCGCCTGGGTTGGCGCGAAGCTGGGCAGCGCGTGGCATACCGATCCGCGGCTGAAAGCGGCGTTTCATCAGGCGCATATCGTCATCGGCGTCGCGATCGTCGCCGCCGGCGCATTCTATCTGTGGCACAAGCTTCACGGCCTCAAGAAGAAGCACTGATCGCGATCGGCGGCGCTTCCCCGCCGCCGGTTCAGCGCAGGCCGAGCATCTTGTGCGTCTGCAACGACAGGCGCCAGCGCGGCCGATCCATCACTAGCGCCATCGCCGCTGCCTGGTTCGCCGCGGCATTGGCGTCGTCGAGCGGCTGGATCAAATGGTGGTGGAAATCCCACCCCTCCATCGCCTCGACGTCGCTGCCCGGCTGCGGCCACACCAGCTTCAGTTCGTTGCCTCGGCGCTGCACCGTCGTGCTGCCCGCCTTGGGGCTGATGCACACCCAATCGATCTCGGGATGGACGGGCAGCGTGCCGTTGCTCTCGATCGCGATAAAGAAGCCCGCGGCGTGCAGCGCATCGACCAGCGCGTCGTCGACCTGAAGCATCGGTTCGCCCCCGGTCAGCACCACGAAGCGATCCGCCTCGCCCCCCTGCCACATCGCGACCGCTGCGTCGGCGAGCGCCGCGGCATCGGCGAAGCGCCCGCCGCCGAGCCCGTCGATGCCGACGAAATCGGTGTCGCAGAAACGGCAGATCGCGGTCGCACGATCCTGCTCGCGCCCCGACCACAGGTTGCAGCCGGTGAAACGGACGAAGACCGCCCGCCGCCCCGCCTGTGCGCCCTCACCCTGTAGGGTGAGGAACATTTCCTTGACCGCGTAGCTCATCAGGGTGCCGGCGGGGTGACCGCGTAGGCGGTGGGATCGGCGATCCCGGCGTCGTCGAACCCCTTGTGACGCAGCCGGCAGCTGTCGCACAGCCCGCAGTGAAGCCCGCCCGGCGCGGGATCGTAGCACGACCAGCTGATCCCGAGATCGAGCCCGAGCCTTGTGCCCTCCCGCACGATATCGGCCTTGGTCATGCTCTGCAGTGGCGCATGGATGCGGAACGGCTTCCCCTCGACGCCGGCCTTGGTGGCGAGTTCGGCGAGCGTCTCGAAGCCAGCGATGAACTCGGGCCGGCAATCGGGATAGCCCGAATAGTCGAGCGCATTGACGCCGATGTAGAGCGAACGCGCACCTGATGCCTCGGCCCAGGCGAGCGCGAGGCTGAGGAACACGGTGTTGCGCGCCGGAACGTAGGTAACTGGAATGTCGCCGCCCACGCCGTCCTTCGGCACCTCGATATCCGCCGTCAGCGCCGAGCCGCCGAACGCCGACAGGTCGATCGGCAGGACGACGTGGCGCGTCGCGCCGAGCAGCCGGGCGATGCGGCGGGCGGCGGCGAGCTCGACTTGGTGGCGCTGGTTATAGTCGATCGAGAGCGCGAGCAGCGGATGCCCCGCCTCGCGCGCGATCGCGGCGGACACCATCGAATCGAGCCCGCCCGATACGAGCACCACGGCCGGCGCGAGCGCTGGTTGAGATTGTTCGCTTGTCATGATCGCGGCGCGGCTAGGCCGATTGGCCCGGCGTTGCAAGAAAAAGGCCGCTCGAACGATCGAGCGGCCAAGGGTGCCCGCAAGGGCAAAAATCTAGAGAGGGTCATGCTCGGCTAGAAGCATGAGCCGACATAACGCGCGAAGCATTAACGAGGCGCTAATTTCTGTCGGAAGCGGCACACGCTCCATCGCGCTGTGCCGCATATTGAACGTTGAACGGCGCGCCGTGTGCCAGCCCCTGCGTTTCGATACGCGCGCGGGTCGGCGTTTCGACGATCAACGTGGTGCGGCCGTAGCCGGCACCCGGACAGGTATAATGGACGGTGACGGCGTGCGGCTCGTTCGCCACCACGAAGCGTGCGCACGACAACCCGGGATGGTGGATCTGCAGCAGCTCAGCGGCTTCGCGCACGCACAAGGCGCGACCCGGCCTGCGTGATCCGCTCTCGTGCAGCATCCAACTGCCCGTGGACAGCTGGTCGGTCGCCGTGCGCGGTGCTTGCGCGCTCGCGACGGCGGAAACGGCAACGAGCCCGGCCAGGCTCAGGCGCGACGATCGAAGCATGGTCTCTATCCCCTGCCCCGGCGGCCTTGCGATCCTCAGGTCTCGAGCGGGTAGCTCACCATAGCAGATCCGTTACACATGCGTATCATCAATCGACTCGGATTCGGTGAGATCGTCGACCCCGATCGGAAAAACCGTCGAGCAGAACGCACAATCTACCCCGATCACCCCGTTCTCGTCCGCCATCGCGCGCCGCTCGTCGGCCGGAAACTTCGCCAGCACCGAACGGATGTGATCGATCGAGCAGCGGCATCCCTTGACCATCGCGGTGCTGGCAAGGACGCGGACGTTCTCCTCCTCGTTGAACAATCGCCACACGAGCGTCTCGAGCGATAGGGCTGGATCGGCGAGCTCGTCGGTGCCCATCGTCGCCCCCAGCGTCGCGACATGCTCCCATTCGGGATGGTCGAGCTTGGTGTGGAGCCGCTCGCGCCCTTCCTCGCCTTCGGGCAGATGCTGGAGCAGCAATCCGCCGGCGATGCAGCCCCCCGCGTCCTTCGCGAAGCCGACGCGAACATGCGTCGGAATCTGTTCGGACTGCGCAAAATAGCTCTGCACTGCGTCCGCCAGCCGATCGCCATCGAGCGGCACGATCCCCTGATAACGCTCGCCCGACGCCGCGAGATTTAAGGTGATCGCGAGATACGCCTTCCCGAACAGCGCGAACAGCGTCGGATCGGACGGCGCATCGGCCAGGCGATCCGCGTCATATTGCACGTAGCCGCGCAGCTCGCCGCCGCGATAATCGCACACCAGCAGGCGGACGACGCCCTGGTCGCTCTGCGTCTGCATCGTCAGCTGGCCGTCGGCGTCCTTCAGCGTCGAGCCGACTAGCGCCGTCAGCGTCAGCGCTTCGGCGAGCAGCGCCTCGATCGCCGGGGGATAGGCGTGCGCCGCGAGGATTTGGTCAAGCACCGGGCCGAGGCGGACGATGCGGCCGCGGGCATGGTGCTGGGGAATCGCGAAGCCGATCGCGCGATCGATGTCTCGGGTGGTGGCGTGCATTGCGTCCGTTCGGGCTGGGCCGATCGCCACGCACTGTCCGATGCCGGGGGGCGGCGAACGGACGCGGCGGCGAGCAGGCAGGAGCCGATTAGATGGCTATCACCGGGTCGAGATCAACCGATCTGGCCGAAGCACCAGCGCAGGATCGATTTCTGCGCGTGCAGCCGGTTCTCCGCCTCCGCCCAGATCAGCGACTGCGGGCCGTCGATCACCTCGGCCGTCACTTCCTCCCCGCGGTGCGCCGGCAGGCAGTGAAGGAAATGCGCGTCGGGCTTCGCCGTCGTCATCAGCGCGGCGTCGACCTGGAACGGCAGCATCGCCGCGAGCTTCGTCTCGGCATGTGCCTGCCCCATCGAGATCCACGTGTCAGTGGCGACGATGTCCGCCCCCTCCACCGCTTCGCGTGCGGTGCCGACGACACGCGTGCGGCCCTTACCGCGCGCCAGAGCGGCGTCGGGCGGCTGGTACCCCTGCGGGCAGGCGGCGAGAACGTCGAAGTGCAGCAGCCCGGCGGCCTCGATGATCGAGGCGAGCACGTTATTGCCGTCCCCCAGCCACGCCACCTTGAGGCCGGGCAGCGTCTTGCCCTGTTCGAGGATCGTCAGCAGGTCGGCGACGATCTGGCACGGGTGCGACGCATCGGTGAGGCCGTTGATCACCGGCACCGAGGCGTGCGCCGCCATCTCCTCGACCTTGGCATGATCGTCGGTACGGATCATGATCGCATCGACGTAGCCCGACAGGACGCGCGCGGTATCCGCCACCGTCTCGCCGCGGCCAAGCTGCATCTGCCCCGCATCCATCACGATCGACTGGCCGCCGAGCTGGCGCACCGCCATGTCGAACGACACGCGCGTGCGCGTCGAATTCTTCTCGAAGACCATGCCGAGCACGTGGCCGGCGAGCGGCGCATCGGCATCCACCCGCCCCTTGGTCCACCCGGCGCGCGCGGCCTTGCGATCGAGCGCGTCGGCGAGGATCGCAGCGAGCCCGTCACCGCCCGCATCCGAAAGGTCGAGGAAGTGCCGGATCACAATTCGTCCTCGGGCGGCATGACCGAGATGCGCAGGATCGCCCGCTCGGGGACAAAATGGTCGCTCGGCTGGCCGGGATGGCGATAGCGCAGCAGCCCGCCGCCGACATGCTCGATCTCCGAGATCGGCGCGCCGGCGAGCGTGGTTGTTTCCAGATGGACGCGGCGGCGACGCGTGAAGCCGTCCGTTGCTGCCGACACGATCGAATCCGCCAACATGTCCCTCTCCCCCTTGTACGTTTCAGTCGTCGCTGACGGGCACGTACACCCGCGCGGCCTCGCTCAGCCGCTCGACGCATTCGGCGATATGGCTTTCGTCGATCACCAGCGGCGGCAGGATACGCACGACGTTTTCGCCCGCCGACACGAGCAACAGGCCATGATGGTCGCGCGCGAATTCGACGAAGCGGCGGCTGTCGCTCTTGAGCTTGAGCCCGAGCATCAGGCCATGGCCGCGCACGCTGTCGAACAGGTGATCGTGGTTGGGGATCATCTGCTCGAGGCTGGAGCGGAGCCGGTCACCCATCCGCGCGACATTATCCAGGAAACCGTCACCGAGGATGACGTCGAGCACCGCCTCGCCCGCCGCCATCGCCAGCGGGTTGCCGCCGTAGGTCGAGCCGTGCGTGCCGAACACCATGCCCTTGGCCGCTTCCTCGGTCGCGAGGCACGCGCCGAGCGGGAAGCCGCCGCCGATGCCCTTCGCGACCGCCATGATATCGGGCGTGATGCCGTAGAGCTCGTGCGCGAACAGCTTGCCGGTGCGGCCGTAGCCTGCCTGAACCTCGTCGAGCACCAGCAGCAACCCGTGTTCGTCGCACGCCTTGCGCAGGCCCTGGAGAAATTCCGGCGTCGCCGCGCGAATGCCGCCCTCGCCCTGAATCGGTTCGACCAGAAAGCCGGCGGTATGCTCGTCGATCAGCGCCAGCGCACCCTCGAGATCGTTGAACTCGGCGTATTTGAAGCCGGGCAGCAGCGGCTCGAACCCGTCGCGCATCTTGGCCTGGTTGGTCGCCGAGATCGTGCCGATCGTGCGGCCGTGGAACGCCATCGAGAAAGTGATGAGATCGTGCCGCTCGGAATTGCCGTTGGCGAAATGGTAGCGCCGCGCGGTCTTGATCGCGCACTCCACCGCCTCCGCGCCCGAATTGGTGAAGAACACCGTGTCGGCAAACGTGTTGTCGACGAGCCGCTGCGCGAAATGCTCGCCTTGCGGGCTGCCGTATAGATTGCTGACGTGCATCAGCGTCGCCGCCTGGTCGGCGATAGCCTTGGTCAGCGCAGGGTGACCATGCCCCAGCGCATTCACCGCGATGCCGCTCGCGAAATCGAGGTAGCGCGAGCCGTCCTCGCCGATCAGGTGGCAGCCCTCGCCTCGCACCGGCCGCACCCCGCAGCGGGGATAGACGGGCATGAGCGCGGTGATCGACACGGGACGTCTCCTGAAAACAGCAAGGGCGGCCCGGAAAAGGACCGCCCGCGATTTCTCAATAAAGAACCCGGCCGGGCAGCGTCAACATCAGCGCAGCACCGTTTGCGCGTCCACAACCGCTACATCGTGCATCATGTCGAGATAGGCGTCAAAATATTGTTTGTGCGAAGCGCCGACGATCGTCAGCAACCGCGCGCCCGGTTGCTTGGCGAGCACCGCACGGATGTTCGCGACCATGCGCAGGTTGCGCGTTTCCCACCAACCGGCGTAGCGCCGCCCGTAGCGTTGCGGCGATGCTTCGTTGAGTGCGGCACCATAGTCGCTTCGGTACACCGTCTCCGCTTCCGCCGGATCATTGTAGGCGCGGTACAGCGACAGCATCCCGCCCGGTTGCGCGATCGCCGCGTTCAGCGCTGCATCCTTTGCCAGGCGCTGCTTGATGTAGGGATTGTCCCACACCGCGCCGATCGCCTTGCCGTAGCCGGGATCGGCGCTGACTTCATCGTCCGCGGTATGGTCATCAGTCGGATAGACCCGCTCGAGCCCCAGTCGCGCGGCTAGCACCGCAGCGATCTGCACATTCTCGTTGCGGCGCGCCTGCGCTTTGGTGACAATCGCGACCAGCGCGTCGTCCAGCCCATCGCCCGCGCGCCGCTCGTTCGCCGGCAGCCGCAGCCACTGCACCACCGCCGACGTCGGATCGCCACCCGCCAGGAACAGCGCGGCCAGCCTCCGGCGCTGGCCCGCACTCGGCGCGGCCGGCCACGCCCGCAGCATCGCCTCTGCGGCGAGCGTCGCCCCCGCCATGTCGAGCCCGAGCGCGCGCTGCGCCGCGGACGGATCGGGGCAGTAATCCTTTGCCGGATCGTCGTGGAGCGCCGCGTAGCGCCGCAGATACTCGCACTGCGGCCCCGACAGCGCCTCGATCGTCACCAGCTGCGGCTTCCACGCAGCGAGCCGGTCGAGCAGCGGCGCCAGCTGCTCGGGCCGGAACGTGTCGGGCATGCCCGACAGATGCGGCGTGCCGAGCACCAGCACCTGCGACGCGGGACCGGCGAAGTCGCGATACCGCCGCGGATCGAACCGTGCCGGCTGCGCCTGCGCGGTCAGCGACGCCACGACGCCCCCCACTGCCAACGCCGCGCCAAGCGCCAGCCGAAATGTTGCCCGCATGATAGCCCTTCCCCTTGTGTCGATCGTTCGGCTAACAGACGTGTGTTAGTTGATCAACACAGATGGAGTGAGAGACGCCATGACCGCTGGACCCTGGTCGCATCACGCCCGCACCGGCGTGTCGGACGACATCGATTTCGAGATCAAGGGGCAGGAACTGCAGTTCGTCGAGATCGAGCTCGATCCGGGCGAGAGCGCGGTCGCCGAGGCGGGCGCCTTCGTGTGGAAGGACGCGTCGATCGAGATGACGACGGTGTTCGGCGACGGCTCGGGCGGCAGCGACGGCGGGTTCATGGGCAAGCTGCTCGGCGCCGGCCGACGGCTGGTGACGGGCGAGAGCCTGTTCACCACCGTCTTCACGCACCGCGGCCACGGCAAGGCGCGCGTCGCCTTTGCCAGCCCGACGCCGGGATCGATCCTGCCGATACGCCTCGCCGACGTCGGCGGCACGCTGATCTGCCAGAAGGACAGCTTCCTGGCCGCGGCGAAGGGCGTGTCGATCGGCGTTTTCTTTCAGCGGCGCATGATGACCGGGCTGTTCGGCGGCGAAGGCTTCGTCATGCAGAAGCTCGACGGCGACGGCTGGGTATTCGTCCAGATGGGCGGGACGCTGGTCGAGCGCGAACTTGCCCCCGGCGAGCAGCTTCACGTCGATACCGGCTGCCTCGCCGCTTTCACACGCTCGGTCGACTTCGATCTGGAGATGGTGCGCGGCGTGAAGAGCATGATCTTCGGTGGCGAGGGCGTGTTCTACGCGCGGCTCACGGGGCCGGGCAAGGTATGGATCCAGTCACTGCCGTTCGCACGGCTCGCGGGCCGGATGCTCGCCGCCGCGGGCGGCACCGGCGGTAATCGCGGCGAGGGCTCGGTGCTCGGCGGGCTCGGCGACATCATCGGCGGCAACAACTGATTGTTGGAAAGGGCGCCGGCGAGCCAGCCGGCGCCGTCAGCCCTGCGCGGCGTCGATCACCGCGGCGGTCATGCGCGATAGGCAGACGAGCTTGCCGGCATCGTCCTCGATCCGGATCGTCCATACCTGCGTCGTGCGCCCGATCTGCTCCGCGGTCGCAGTGGCGTGGACGTAGCCGTCGCGCGCGGCGCGCACGTGATTGGCGTTGATGTCGAGCCCCACCGTCACCTTGCCCTCGGGCACCGCCATCGCACCCGCGACCGACGCCACCGTCTCGGCGAGGACGACCGACGCGCCGCCGTGGAGCCGCCCGAACGGCTGGTGCACCTTCTTGTCCACCGGCATGCGTGCCCGCATCCAGTCGTCGCCATGAGCGGTGAACTCGATCTCGAGCAGGCCCGGCAGCACGCCGTCCCCGAGCGCCGTCAGCTGCGCCAGATCGATCGGGCGGGTCCAGACCGCCATTAGTAGGACCGCCCGATCAGCACGCGCTCGACCGCCGCTTCGCCGGTGAAGATGCACGGTGCGCCGGGATGGCCGGTCTGCCCCATCGGCGCGTTGCGGATAGTAAGCTTCAGCGCCTTCAGCCGCTCGACCACCGCATCGAGCGCGGCGCCGGTCGGCTTCGACCACGCGACGTCCGCCCAGCCCGGCTTGCGCGCATCGTCGCCGAACATCGCCTCGACCCCGGCCCAATCGTCGACCGGCGCGATGTTGCTCTTCAGCCGTGCGGTCGCCTCTTCACGCAGAGTCGCCTGCACGCCATCGAGCTGCGCCGCCACGTCGGCGACGAAGCCGTCGCGGCCGACGACTCGGCTGTCGAGCTTGCCGTCCGAGCGGTACAGTCGATCGCGACGCAGCACGGAGACGTTGCCGCCCGCCATGTCGCGCGGGCCCACCTCGACGATGATCGGCGTGCCCTTCTTTACCCAGCCCCAGCGCTTGGTGGCGGCCTTGGCAGGCTTCAGATCGAGCAGCGCGCGCACCGGCTCGCCCAGCGCGACCTGCTTCGCGAGATCCGCCTGCAGCGCCTTGCAATAATCGATCAGTTCGGCGTCTTCCGGCTTGTCGCGCAGCATCGGCACGATCAAGACCTGCCACGGCGCGATCCGCGGCGGCACGCGCAGGCCGTCGTCGTCGCCGTGCACCATGATGACGCCGCCGATCATACGGGTCGAGACGCCCCAGCTCGTCGTCTTGGCATATTCGAGTTCGCCGCTCGCATTCTGGAAGCGGATGTTCTGCGCGTGCGCGAAATTGGTACCCAGGAAGTGGCTCGTGCCTGCCTGCAGCGCCTTGCCGTCCTGCATCATCGCCTCGATCGAATAGGTCGCGACGGCGCCTGGAAAGCGCTCGTTCTCGGGCTTCTCGCCGGCGATCACATGCAGCGCGAGGCACTCTTCGGCGAAGTCGCGATAGACTTCGAGCATGCGCAGCGTCTCCTCGCGCGCCTCGTCCGCGCTGGCGTGTGCGGTATGGCCCTCCTGCCACAGGAATTCAGCGGTGCGCAGGAACATCCGCGTGCGCATCTCCCACCGCACCACGTTGGCCCATTGGTTGATCAGCACCGGCAGGTCGCGCCACGACTGCACCCAGCGCGAGAAGGCGGTGCCGATCACCGTCTCGCTGGTGGGGCGGATGACGAGCGGCTCCTCGAGCTTCGCGGCGGGATCGGGGGTCAGCCCACCCTTCCCGTCCGCCACCAGCCGGTGATGCGTGACGACCGCCATCTCCTTGGCGAAGCCCTCGACGTGCTCGGCTTCCTTCTCGAAATAGGAGAGCGGGATGAACAGCGGAAAGTAACAATTCTCATGCCCCGTCGCCTTGATGCGATCGTCGAGCAGCCGCTGGATCCGCTCCCAGATGCCATAGCCCCACGGCCGGATCACCATGCACCCGCGCACCCCCGATTCCTCGGCAAGATCGGCCTCGGCGATGACGGACTGGTACCAGGTGGCAAAATCCGCCTCGCGGGTGACGGGGAGCGCATGCTTGATCATTCGCGTGCGGATAGCGGGGGATCGGGCATCGTGCCAAGCATGACGTGCGGGCGTGGGTCAGCCATAGATCTCGGGGCTGCCGGGCGGGGGTACGACAATGATCCCGCGCATCATCTGCGCACGAAAGAAACGCAGCCGACCTCGGTCGCTGAAGTCAGGCCCGTGCACCATCCAGCCGAGATCCTGCGTCAGATCGATCGGACGAAGCGCGTCGGCCGAAACGTCGTCGCAAAGTGCGACCGTTGCGGGATGAGCATCACTACCGAGAAACACCGACGTGCCCTTCCGGACCTGCCGCCGGAACATCCCACGGTGCCGGCTTGGCTCGTCCGCAGATCCTGCGCGTTCAGTGAGTTCGAAATGCGCATCGATCAGATAGCCGACGTCACGCAGAAAAACGGACCGGCTCGAGACGTGACTTTTGTCCGACGGGACCGCTTGAGCGAATACGATAGGGTTCAACACCGCTATAGCGTCGACGACCCAGCGGATCGCGGGTCGCCAATGGATGCGGTCGAGGATGCCGTGCGCCGCAGCGGGGGTTAGCGCATCATAGGAAACTTGATCGCGCCGAAACTCGGGGCGCGGGAAATAGGCGGTGTTCCCGCGAACGAGAATGCCGATAGACCTCTCATCATCCATGCGTTCCGCATATTTTCACACATACGCTGCGTAGAACCTCTTTAATTCAATTCGGAGGGATTAGTCGGTCGTTTGCGGGAGCGTGGCGCGTGGCGCGTGGCGCGTGCGACCACGAATATAAACCATCCGAATTGGATGCTTGTCGTTGTTCCACTGTTTCGCCCTGACAATGCTGGCGTCAGCCGAAAGGCTTTGATCAGGAGATGTCAGATGGCATTGCAAACGTACACCATCACGATTGTTGCGGAAAAAGGATCGTCGTTTTCAATTTCGGTGCGCATCGAAGCGCCTCAATCCGTACGGACTGCTATGTCCGCCAAGCGTGCCTGGACCAGGCCGCCACTCGCCGAAATGAATTGGCCGCGTCGCCCATAAGCGCTTGCCGTCGCGCAACGCCGGGATAAGCGGAGCGGATGGCCGCTCGCGATACCTCCCTCTCTCGCGCGATCGGGTTGCGCCTTCTGTCCGTCGCCTTGTTCGCGACGATGAACGTGCTGATCAAGCTGGCCGAGGCGCGCGGCGCGGCGCTGGGTGAAATCCTGTTCTGGCGGCAGTTTGGCGCTGCGTTGCTGGTCGGCGCGATCGTCGGCGCAGGGCCGGGATTCGCCTCGCTTCGGACGCAGCGCTTCGGCGCGCACGTGCTGCGCTGCGTGATCGGGCTTACCGCGATGTCGCTGACCTTCTGGACGCTGCTGCTGCTGCCGCTGGCGGAGGCGACGACGCTCGGCTTCTCGATGCCGATCTTCGCCACCGTGCTCGGCGCGCTCGTGCTGCACGAGCCGACCGGCTGGCGGCGCTGGGCGGCGGTGCTCGCGGGGTTCGCCGGCGTGTTGATCGTGACGCAGCCGGGCGACGGGCACATTCCGGCGCTCGGCATCGCCACCGGGCTCGGCGCGGCATTCTGCACCGCGTGCATCTCGATCCTGCTGCGGACGATCGGCAAAACCGAATCGGGGCTGACGACCGTCTTCTGGTTCTCGACGCTGTCGCTCGTGCCGCTCAGCATCGCCTACGTCGGTGTGATGCAGCCGCACGCCCCGGTTGTCTGGGCGTTGCTGCTCGGCATCGGCCTCCTCGGCGGGGCGGCGCAGATCGCGATGACGCGCTCGCTACAGCTCGGCGAGGTCAGCCTCGTCGTGCCGATGGATTATACCGCGCTGCTCTGGGCGACGATCTTTGGCTGGGCGGTGTTCGGGATGCTGCCGGTGGTGAGCACTTGGGCGGGCGCACCGGTGATCGTCGCCTCCGGGCTCTACATCGTCTGGCGCGAGCACCGCCGGCGGCGTGAGGAGACGCGCGGGGCGATCGCGCAGAATTGACGCGGCTTGCGGGCGGCCGGGCGATCCGCCACCACGGTGCGATGCGCATCCTCGCCCCGCTGGCGCTCGTCGCCCCCGCCGTCCTTTCCGGTCCCGTGGCGATCGCCGCCCCCGCTTCCGCCGCTACCGCTGCGGATGCGGCCTTCGACGCGATCTGGCAGGCGGAATGGGCGTGGCGGCAGCAGGAGCGCATCGCCGACGGCGGCCCCGGCGTCGTCGACGAGCATCTGCCCGACGTTTCTGCGGCGGCGCACGCCCGCCGGCTCGCCTATTGGCGCGGCACGCTGGCGAAGCTCGACGCGATCGATACCAAGCGCCTGTCGCCTGACGCGCTGACCGACTGGCAGGTCTATCGCGCGCAGATCGCGGCGCAGGTCGACGAAGAGGCTTTTCGCGAATGGGAGAAGCCGGTCAACGGCGACAGCGCTTTCTGGTCGGACCTTCAGTATACGGCGCGTGGCGACTTCACCGGTGGTGAGGCCGATTACCGCCGCTACCTTACGTGGCTTGGCGACGTGCCGACGTACCTCGCGCAGCAGACCGACAATCTCGCCGCGGGGCTGAAGCGCGGCTTCACCCCACCGTCGATCGTGATGCAGGGGCGTGAGAAATCGGTCGAGACGATCGCCGCCGCGACCGATCCGACGGCCGTCGTCTACTATCAGCCGTTCGCGAAGATGCCCGCGTCGATCCCCGCCGCGCGCCGGGCCGCGCTGCAGGCCGAGGCGCGCGCGATCATCGCCGACCGGATCGTGCCCGCGCACAAGACGCTGCTCGTCTTTCTGCGCACGCGCTACTTCCCCGGCCTGACCAAAAACCTCGGCGCGACGAGTTACCCCGACGGCGCGGTCTATTACCGCAGCCGCATCCGCGCCTTCACCACGCTCGACATGACGCCCGACGCGATCCACGCGCTCGGCTTGTCGGAAATGGCCAAGATCCGCGCCGAGATGGAGGCGGTGAAGAAGGAGGCGAAGTTCGCCGGCGACCTGCCCGCGTTCCTCACCTTCCTGCGCCGCGATCCGCAATTCTATCCCAAGACCGCCGACGAGCTGATGAAGGAGGCGGCGTGGCACGCCAAGCGCTTCGACGCGATGGCGGGTAAGTGGTTCGGCCGGCTGCCGCGGCAGCGCTTCGCGATCATCGAGGTGCCGCCCGACATCGCCCCCTTCTACACCGCGGGGCGCGGCGGGCCGGGCACGTATCTCGTCAACACCTATGATCTGCCGTCGCGTCCGCTGTTCCAGCTGCCCGCGCTGACGCTGCACGAGAGCGCGCCGGGCCACGCCTTCCAGATGCCGCTGGCGATCGAGAATACGACGTTGAAGCCGTTCCGCCGCAACAGCTATATCTCCGCCTTCGGCGAAGGCTGGGCGCTGTATACCGAGCGCCTCGGCGATGAGATGGGTTTCTATCGCACGCCGTACGAGCGGTTCGGCATGCTGTCGTATCAGGCGTGGCGCGCGGCGCGACTGGTGGTCGATACGGGCATTCATGCCAAGGGCTGGAGTCGCGAGCAGGCGCAAGCCTATATGCGCGACAACACCGCGCTCAGCGAGCACGAGATCACCACCGAGATCGATCGCTACATCGGCTGGCCCGCGCAGGCGCTGAGCTATTATCTCGGCCAGCTCGCGATCCAGCGCGTGCGTGCGAAGGCCGAAGCCTCGCTCGGCGCGAAGTTCGACATCCGCAACTTCCACGATACCGTGCTCAGCCTCGGCAGCGTGCCCATGCCCGTGCTCGAGGCGCGGATCGACCGCTTCATCGCGGAAGGCGGCCCATCGCCCTATCCCAAGGAACCCGCCGCCTGATCAGATGCGTTGACACTGGATGCATGATGAAGTTGCGCTCGGGATCAAGCGATCGGCGGAAATGGCGGCGATCTTCATGATCGGCGACGGGCTGCTCGGCCTCGTGCAGCCGACGCGGCACATCGACCTCTGGCGATCGGAGGTCGCGGCGGTCGACGCGTTGGTACGGCCGTTCGCCGCCAGACCCACGGCACGGCGGCTCTACGGGCTCGCGCAACTTGCCGCAGGCATCACGCTCGCCGCGCGGCTGCGGCGCTGATCAGTTGACGATCAGGAACAGCGCCAAGACGACGACGAGGATCGCAACGGCGAACGCCGCCGCCCAAAAGTTCGTCGCCCGTGCGGTGCGCACGCGCCGCACCATCAGCGTCGCGCCGCCGGCCGCGCCCAACCCGGCCAAGATCGGCACGGCATAGCCGAGCATCGCGATGCCGGGTTTGGGATCGTCGTTCATCGCCGGCAGGTGAAAGACGTCGAACCACAGATAGACGAGCAGCATTGCGGCGAGCAGCCCGGCCGCCGCGCCGCCGACGAGGCCGAGCAGCCCCGCCAGGACCGCCCGCCTCCGCACCTTACTCCGCCGCCTCGCTCGCGACGACGGGCTCCTTCCACACGAGCTTCGGCTTGCGCGCGGCAAGCGTCTCGTCGAGGCGGCTACGCGGCGCGAAATGCGGCGCCGTCTTGAGGCTCGCGTCGCCCGCCTTGGCGCGCTTCGCCACGGAGCGCAGCGCGCCGATGAACTGATCGAGCGCGGCCTTTGATTCGGTCTCTGTCGGCTCGATCAGCATCGCGCCGTGGACGACGAGCGGGAAATACATCGTCATCGGGTGGAAGCCCTCGTCGATCAGCGCCTTGGCGACGTCGATCGTCGAGAAGCCCTCGGGGAAGCCTTCATCGGAGAAGATCGCCTCATGCATGCACGGGCCGGCGAACGCGAACGGCGCGTCGAGCGTGTCCTCCAGGCTACGCAGCACGTAATTAGCGTTGAGCACCGCATCCTCGGCGACCTGCCGCAGGCCATCCGCGCCGTGGCTGAGGATGTACGTCAGCGCGCGGGTGAACATGCCCATCTGGCCGTGGAAGGCGGTCATGCGGCCGAAGGTGTCGGGGTGATCGTCATCCGCCGTCTCTTCCTCGATCAGCGCGATATGGCCGTCCTTCATCCGCGCGGTGAAGGGCAGCGGGCCGAACGGCGCCAGCGCTTCCGACAGCACCGTCGGGCCAGAGCCCGGCCCGCCCCCGCCGTGCGGGGTCGAAAAGGTCTTGTGCAGGTTGATGTGCATCGCATCGATGCCAAGATCGCCGGGGCGAACGCGGCCGACGATCGCGTTGAAGTTCGCGCCGTCACAGTAGACGTAGCCGCCCGCCGCGTGGACCGCGTCCGAGATCGCCTTGAGATCGCGCTCGAACAAGCCGCAGGTATTCGGGTTGGTGATCATCACCGCGGCAACGTCGGGGCCAAGGCGCGCCTTCAGCGCGTCGGTATCGACACGACCCTCGGCGGTCGCCGGAATGTCCTCGACCGTGAAGCCCGCGAACGCCGCGGTCGCGGGGTTGGTGCCGTGCGCGCTCTCGGGCACCAGCACCACCTTGCGATGCCCTTCGCCGCGCTTCTCGAGCGCCGCCTTGATGCACAGCATGCCGCACAACTCGCCATGTGCGCCTGCCTTGGGGCTCATCGCGACGCCATGCATCCCGGTGAGGGTGATCAGCCAGACGGCGAGTTCGTTGATGACGCCGAGCGCACCCTGAACGGTATCGACCGGCTGGAGCGGATGGACGTCGGCGAATCCGGGCAGCCGCGCCATCTTCTCGTTCAGCCGCGGATTGTGCTTCATGGTGCACGAGCCGAGCGGGAACAGCCCGAGATCGATCGCATAATTCTGCCGGCTGAGCCGGGTATAATGCCGCACCGTCTCGGGTTCGCTGAGCCCCGGCAAGCCGGTCGGCGCCGTGCGTGCGAGCGTGCCGAGCCGTGACGTCGCGGAAATGGGCGCGGCCACTTCGACGCCGGTCGTGTCGGTCGAGCCGATCTCGAAGATCAGCGCCTCCTCCAGCATCAGCGCCTTGTTGCCGGTAAAGGTCGGGGCGGCGTTGCTGCCCGCTTCCGGTGTCGTCGGGCGCCAACCGCTCTGGTTCAATGCCATCGTCTTCTCTCCACCCCGGCGGTGCCGGGTCCTGCTCTCAGCGTCGCGTCGCTGAACCCCGGCCAAGTGCCGGGGCGGGTGATACACTCAGGCCAGCGCCGCTTGCAGCGCAGTCGCCAGCGCCTCGACATCCTCGGGCGTCGTCGTCTCGGTCACCGCGACGACGAGGCCGTTCTCCAGCGCCTGCTCGCCCGGATAGAGCCGGCCGAGCGACACACCCGCGAGCACGCCCTTGTCGGCGAGCGCGCGGACGATCGGGCGCGCCTCGCGGCCGAGATCGAGCGTGAACTCGTTGAAGAAGGTGTCGTTGACGAGGCTCACACCCGGCACCTGCGCAAGCCGCTCCGCCGCCGCCACCGCGCCCGCGTGGTTGGCCGCCGCGAGCGCACGCAGCCCCGCCTCGCCGAGCAGCGTCATGTGGATCGAGAAGGCGAGCGCACACAGGCCTGAGTTGGTGCAGATGTTGCTCGTCGCCTTCTCGCGGCGGATGTGCTGCTCGCGCGTCGACAGCGTCAGCACGAAGCCGCGGCGCCCGTCGGCATCGACCGTCTCGCCGCACAGGCGGCCCGGCATCTGCCGAACGTATTTGTCCTTGCACCCGAACAGGCCGACGTACGGCCCGCCGAACTGCAGCCCGACACCCAGCGACTGCCCCTCGCCGACGACGATATCGGCGTCCATCTCGCCCGGCGATTTGATCGCGCCCAGCGCCACCGGCTCGGTGACGACGGCGATCAGCAGCGCCTTGTGGGCGTGGCACGCGTCGGCAAGCGGCGTCAGATCGGCGATGCGGCCGAGGATGTCGGGATATTGCACGACGACGCACGACGTATCACCGTCGATCTTGGCGATCAGCGCGTCGAGATCGCCCTCCGCGGTCAGCGTCGGCAGCGACACGTCGAGCGCGTCGCCCGTGTATTTCGCCATCGTCTTGGCGACCGAGACGTAATGTGGATGAAGCCCGCCCGACAGGATCGCACGCCCGCGCTTGGTGATCCGCCGCGCCATGCCGATCGCTTCCCAGCAGGCGGTCGAGCCGTCGTACATGCTGGCGTTCGCCACGTCGGTGCCGAGCAGCCGCGCAACCTGCGTCTGGAACTCGAACAGCATCTGCAGCGTGCCCTGCGCGATCTCGGGCTGATAGGGCGTGTAGGCGGTGAGGAACTCGCCGCGCTGGATCAGGTGATCGACGCTCGCCGGCACATGGTGGCGGTACGCGCCGCAGCCGAGGAAGAAGGGCGCCTCTCCCGCCGACAAGTTCTGCCGCGCGAGCTTGGTCATGTGCCGCTCGACGGAGAGCTCGCTCGCGTGCATCGGCAGGCCGGCGATTGGCTCGGCGAGCCGCGCTGCCGCGGGAACGTCGACGAACAGATCGTCAATCGAGCCGGCACCGATGACGTCGAGCATCGCGCGGCGATCATGGTCGGTAAGCGGTAGGTAGCGCATCTTGGAAAAACTCCCGCCTCCGCACGGAGGGGCATCGATCGTATCCGGCGGAGCTGCCGGGCCGGTCAGCTTCCGGCCCGGTGACGGCCGCGATTACAGCTTGGCGACGAACGCCTCGTACGCGGCCTCATCCATCAGGCCGTCGAGCTCGCCGGCATCCTTCAGCGACAGCTTGAAGAACCAGCCTTCCGCCTCCGGATCCGAATTGACGAGGCTGGGATCGTCGGTCAGCGCGGGATTGCCCTCGATGACTGTGCCCGAGACGGGCGAGTAGACGTCGCTCGCCGCCTTGACGCTCTCGACCACCGCCGCCTCGTCGCCCTTGGCGAGCTGTTTGCCCTCCTCGGGAACGTCGACGAACACGATGTCGCCGAGCTGGCCCTGCGCATAGTCGGAGATGCCGACCGTGCCGACGTCACCGTCGACGTCGATCCACTCGTGATCCTCGGTGAAATAGCGGCTCATCACTCAGGCTCCTCGGAAATAGCGGTGGGGAACGAACGGCATCGCGGTAACGGTTGCGGCGTGCACCTTGCCGCGCTGCGCCAGCTGGATGCGGGTGCCGGGCACGGCCATCGCGGCGGGAACGTACGCCATCGCGATCGGTGCCCCGACGCTGGGCGCGAACCCGCCCGACGTCACGCGGCCGACCTCGCTGCCCTCGGCATCGACGACGCTCGCGCCCTCGCGCACCGGCTGGCGCCCCTCGACCAGCAGGCCGACGCGCTTCGACACGGGGCCGCTCGCGCGCTCAGCAAGGATGCGCTCGGCACCGGGGAAGCCGCCCTGCTCGCGGCGGCGCTTGAACAGCGCGAAGCCGAGATCGGCCATCACCGGCGTCGTCTCGGGCGTCAGATCGTGGCCGTAGAGCGGCAATCCCGCCTCGAGCCGCAGCGAATCGCGTGCGCCCAGCCCGATCGGCTTCACCTCGGGCTGCGCGACGAGCGCGTCGGCGAGCGCCTCGGCGGCCTCCGCCGGAACCGAGATCTCGAACCCGTCCTCGCCGGTATAGCCGCTGCGGCTGATCCACAGGTCGTGCCCCTGCCAGGCGAAGCCACCCGCCTGCATGAACACCATCGCCTCGACCCCCGGCACGAGCCGCGCGAGCGCGTCGACCGCTTTGGGCCCCTGCAGCGCGAGCAGCGCGTGGTCCTCCATCAGGTTGATTGTGATCGCATCGGGCAGATGCTCGATCATGTGCGCGACGTCGTCGTATTTGGTCGCGCTGTTGACGACCATGTAGACGCGCTCGCTTTCGCCGTCGGCCAAGGCCGGACGGGTCAGCATCAGATCGTCGAGGATGCCGCCACCCGCGTCGAGCAGCAGCGAGTAGCGGGCGCGATTGCGCGCGAGCCCGGCGATATCAGCGGGCATCAGCGCCTCGAGCGCCGCCACCACGTCGGTCGCCGCTTCGTCGCTGGTAATGCTTAGCTGGCCCATGTGGCTGACGTCGAACAGCCCGGCGCTCTCGCGCGTCCACAGATGCTCGGCCATGATGCCTTCGTACTGGACAGGCATCCAATAGCCGGCGAATTCCACCATCCGGCCGCCGCGCGCGCGGTGCCAGCCGTCGAGCGGCAGCGCCAGCGTTTCGATGATTACGTCGTCGTCGTCGTGATCGCTCACCGGGCGTGTTCCATCGTCGAAAGGGCGAACGCATCCCCCGTGGGCGACGCGAGCAACTCCCCCTCTGTCACGGAACCTGAGAGCTTTCGCGCGGAACATGCGTCCGCGCTTACACCTTCGGTGGGCAGCGCCTGCCGGCACGGCCGCTTTCCAGAGCGTCAAATCGCGCGCGCGGTCCCTGATGCCTGAGAGATTCCGGGGTGGTTGCTCCTTCGGCGGCGGATGGTGGCCTGGAAGGCCGTCCGCACTCTCCCGCGCGCCCACGCCGGTTGCCCGGCATCGACCGTGCCGCTCTGCCGACGCGCGCCGGCTTAGTCAATCGCCCGCCGCCGCACCGAAGCGGCGGTTCGGCGTCAGCGCTGTGCGTTGTAGCGCAGCTGGTCCTCGGTAAGCTGGAAGCCGACCAGCGCCTCGAAGCTCGCGGTCAGCACCGCCTGGCGCACCTCCGGCGTCGACAGCGGATCGACCGCGGCATCATTGTCGCCCGCCTTGCGCTTGCGCGTCAGTTGCTCGCGCACCGCTTCGGGCAGCGTCGCGGCGGCCCGGCTGACGGTCGCGCTCGCCTGACCGCTGGTGGTGGCGAGCGCCTGACCGGCGTCGAAATGTACCTGCACCTGGCCGACGCGCTTCGCCGCGACCTGCGTGCCGCCGCGCACGATCGAGATGAAGTACGGCAGCACGACGTCGCGCGGCCCGTCCGTCCGTGTCCGGCGTGCACGCACGTCGAAGCTTACGGTGCTGGTGATGTCGCTCGCGCCCTCGTTGCACGTGCCGCGCACGTTGGTCATCACAGCGGTGACGTCGATCGCGCTCGCGTCGCGGCTCGCCGGCGGATCGAATATGGTGATGTCACCCGTCCCTGCGGGCACGCCGACCACCGGGCAGACCGAACGGACCGCGCTGATCCCGACGCCGCCCTCGACCGAGATTTCGCCGCTCTTGGCGCAGCCACCGGCAAGGAGGACGAGCGCGAGCGGGGCAGCGAGTTGGCGAAAGGACACGGGCGGGAAACCTCTTACGATACGGCCGCGCTCATAACCGCCTTCCGTGCGGGCAGGCAATCGCGTAAGCGCTCGCACCATGACCGAGACGCCAGCGACCGCCGCCAAGCCCGTCCTCGAGCTGCTGATCGCCGCGCCGCGCGGCTTCTGCGCCGGGGTCGATCGGGCGATCCGCATCGTCGAACTCGCGATCGAGAAGCACGGCGCACCGGTCTATGTCCGGCACGAAATCGTCCACAACAAGTTCGTCGTCGATACGCTGCGCGCGAAGGGCGCCGTCTTCGTCGAGGAACTCGACGAGGTGCCCGACGGCGCGCCGGTGGTATTCTCCGCTCACGGCGTGCCCAAGTCGGTGCCGGCAAACGCGCAGGCACGCGGGCTCGACTATCTCGATGCCACCTGTCCGCTCGTCTCCAAGGTTCACCGCCAGGCAGAGCGGCTGGTGGCGGCGGGTCGGCACATCGTCTTTATCGGGCATGAGGGGCATCCCGAGGTGATCGGCACCTTCGGCCAGGTGCCGGCAGGCTCGATGACGCTGATCGAGGACGTTGCGGATGCCGAGGCGTTCGCGCCGGCCGATCCGGACAACCTCGCCTTCCTCACGCAGACGACCTTGTCGGTCGACGACACCGCCGAGGTCGTGCGCACGCTGCAGCGCCGCTTCCCCGCGATGCAGGCGCCGCGCGGCGAGGACATTTGCTACGCCACGTCGAACCGCCAGGCGGCGGTGAAGGCGATTGCGGGGGCGTGCGACGCGGTGCTGGTGATCGGCGCGCCCAATTCGTCGAACTCCGTACGTTTGGTCGAGGTAGCACAGCGCGAGGGCGTGCGCGCCGCGCTGATCCAGCGCGCCGCCGATCTCGACTGGGCGTTCCTCGACGGGATCGGCACGCTTGGCATAACCGCCGGCGCGTCGGCGCCCGAACTGCTGGTGCGCGAGCTGGTCGATCTACTCGCGACGCGTTTTGACGTGACCGAGCGCGAGGAGGAGACGACGCGCGAGACAATCGCGTTCAAGCTGCCGCGCGCGCTGGAGCAGGCGGCCTAGCCCGTCGGCAGCCGAAGGGGCAGGATCAATGGCGGTCTACACGCATGTCGCCGCCGAGGCGCTCGCGACGTTCCTCGCGCGCTACGACGTTGGTGAACTCGTCTCGGCGAAAGGCATCGCCGAGGGCGTGGAGAATTCGAATTACCTCGTCGACACGACCGGAGGTCGCTTCATCCTAACCTTGTACGAGAAGCGCGTCGCGGCGGACGATCTGCCGTTCTTCATGGCGCTGCTCGACCATCTCGATGCCAAGGGGATGCCGGTGCCGCCCGCGATCAAGGATCGTGGCGGCGCCGAGATCCAGGAGCTTGCCGGCCGCCCGGCATGCCTCATCAAGTTCCTGTCCGGCGTGTCGCTGTCGCATCCGACGCCGGCGCAGGCGCGCGCCGCCGGCGCAGCGATGGGCGCGATGCACCATGCGGTGGCCGATTTCGCGCCGGTACGCGCCAATTCGATGGGGATCGGCGAGTGGCGCCCGTTGCTTGAGCGGTGCGGGCGCGACCTGGATACGATCGCCGACGGGCTTTACATGCGGGTCGCTGATGCGCTCGGCGCGGTCGAAGCAGCCTGGCCAGCGTTGCTTCCGACCAGCGCGATCCATGCCGATCTTTTTCCCGACAACGTCCTGATGCTCGGCGACCGCGTGACCGGGCTGATCGACTTCTACTTCGCGTGCACCGATATCCGGGCCTACGACCTCGCTGTGATGCACACGTCGTGGATGTTCGACGCGCGCGGTGAAAATCCCGACGCGGCGATCGGACGCGGACTACTCGACGGCTATACGGCCGCGCACCCGCTTAGCGACGTCGAGCGCGTCGCGCTGCCGGTGCTCGCGCGCGGCGCGTGCGTTCGCTTCCTGCTCAGCCGCGCATGGGACTGGCTGCACACGCCGGCCGACGCGCTCGTCACCCGCAAGGACCCCCTCGCCTATCTTCGCCGGCTCGCCTGGTACGAGGCCAATCCGGACGCGTTCGCATGACCGACACTTCCTCTTCGATCACCAAGGAACTGCCCCGCGTCGAGGCGTTCACCGACGGCGCGTGCAAGGGCAATCCCGGCCCCGGCGGCTGGGGCGCGGTGCTTCGTATGGGGACGCACGAGAAGGAGATGTCGGGCGGCGAGACGCTGACGACGAACAATCGCATGGAGCTGACCGCCGCGATCGAGGCGCTCGCCGCCTTCACCCGCCCGTGCCACGTTACGCTCTACACCGACAGTCGCTACGTCATGGACGGCCTGACCAAGTGGATCCATGGCTGGCGGCGGAACGGCTGGAAGACCGCCGACAAGAAGCCGGTGAAGAACGCCGAGCTGTGGCAGAAGCTGCTCGACGCCGCCGAGCGCCACCGTGTCGAGTGGCAGTGGGTGAAGGGCCACGCCGGCCATCCCGAGAACGAGCGGGCCGATAAGCTGGCGAGCGACGCGGCGGTGCTGGCGGGGCGAAAGGCCTAGCACCTCGGCCAGCCGATTGCCTTCTACCCTCCGCCGCTAGCATAGCCGCTGCGGGGAAGCTGGGGAGCGGTCGGTGACGGGGTTCGATCTGGTATTCGCGGTCTACGGCCTACTGCTCGGGCTCGCGATCGCGGAGGTGCTCGGCGGCCTGTCGCGCGCGCTGAAGCTGAAACGCGGCGCGCGGCCGGTACGGGTGGGCTGGCTGACGCCGCTGCTCGGCGTGCTTGCAATGCTCGATTTGTCGAATTTCTGGATGCTCGCCTGGGATGCGCGTGACCAGATACAGGCGAACTACGTGACGCTGCTCGCCGTGCTGACGATGGTCGGCACCTATTATCTTGCCGCGACGCTGATCTTCCCGGACGAGCCCGCGGAATGGCCCGACTTCGACGATTGGTTCGATCGGCAAAAGGGTTTCGTCATCGGCGGGCTGCTCGCCGCGAACGTGCTTAGCTGGATCGGGCTAAGCATCCTCGATTCACTGCATCCCCTGAACGAGGTGGCCGGCCCGGACAATCCGCTCGCCGACCTTGTTTACATAGGCTGTGCCATCGGCATCCTGGGGCTGTTCGTCGCGATTCTGGTGGTACGCAATCGACGCTGGAACGCCGCCCTGCTGGCTGCGCTGTGCCTTATGATGGCCACGTCCAGCGTCCTGGAAGGGTTCGTGTAGGCGCTGCCAAGCAAATCACCGCGCTAGGTTTGTGCGCCTCTATTCACGGCTCAGGCACGAGTCTCCTATTAGCTGTCGTCGTGCACTTCAGCGGAATGGCGCAGAGCTCATCTTCGGCATGCAGCAGTCGGAATCGCGGTTCGCGGTAGCTGCGTCGAAAGACTGAAATCGGCAAGGAAAGCGCCGCGCGGAATTCGGTGAGGCCGCGCTAGCGCCGACGGTTTGGGGTCAGGCGAAGCGATCGGCCGCGTAGCGCGATACGTCGATGCTCGACGGCGGCGCGTCGCCGAGCAGCAGCGCCGCGCCGATCGCGGCGGCGGCTGGCGCAGTCTGGATGCCGAAGCCGCCCTGCCCCGCGAACCAGAAGAAGCCCGGCGCATCCGCCGTGAAACCGTACACCGGCAGGCGATCTGGCGCGAAGCTGCGCAGCCCGGCCCATTTGCGGTCGACCGCCGTCACACGCCAATCAACGGCCTGTTCGAGCCGATCGATCGCGATCGCGACATCGATCTCCTCGGGCTGCGCGTCGCCCGGATCGCACGGCGTCTCGTCGTGCGGGCTCAGCCACAGCCGCCCCCCCGCCTCGGGCTTGAAATAGAAGTCGCCGCCGAGATGCGCGACGTGCGGCATCGTCGGGGTCGACGGCGGATCGGTCTGCAGCTGGACGAGCGTGCGACGATACGGCTGGATGCCGATCGGGCGGGCGCCAGCGATTGCGGCCACCGAATCGGCCCAGGCACCGGCGGCATCGACCAAGACCGCGGCGTCGAAGTCGCCTGACCGAGTAGAAATCCGCCAGCGGCCGTCGCGGCGCTCGGCGGCGGTGAGCGCAGCGCCTAGGACCAGCGTCGCGCCCGCCCTGCGCGCGCGTGCCAGCGCGTCGGCATGAAGCGCGGCGACATCGATATAGGCGCAGCTCGCCTCCATCACGCCCACCGTCCACCCCGGACGAAGACCGGCAACGTAATCACGCGGATCCACACGCTCGAGGACGACGCCGCTGCCGGCGAACTCGTCGAGGAACGCCTCGGCGCGCACCTCGTCCGCCGCCTCGCCGATATGTAGCGAGCCCAGCGGATCGAGGAAGCCGCCGGCGCGCAGCGCCTCCCCCGACAGCGAGGTGAGCGGCTGGATGCCCGGTCCGCCGTACGTCTCCGACCAGAAGGCGGCGGAGCGGCCGGTCGCGTGATAGCCGGCGACGTCCTCTGCCTCGAGCAGCAGCACGCGCGCGCGGCCCCCAATCTCGGCGGCGACCGTCGCGCCAGCGATCCCGGCGCCGACGATGGCGATATCGTAGCTCATCGCGCGTGTGCTGTAAGGAAAGCGTCGATCGCGGCAAGCGCGCGGTCGCGCACCGGATCGGCCTCGCGCAGGATCTCGTGCGCCGATTCGCGGCCGAAGCGGACGACCTGCGCGGTTGGCAGCCGTGCGGCGAGCGCAACCGCGGCGCGCGAATCGACGAGGCCATCGGCATCGGCGATCAGCATCAGCAGCGGGGTCTTGATCGTCGCCAGACGCGGATCGCCACGCTGCGCGCGTGTCGAGGCGAATGCTTCGGCGAGCCACGCCCAGCTCGGCGGCCCCAACTTGATCTCGGGCACCTCCTCATACCAATATTGTTCGTCGTCGTAGCGGCTCTGATCCGCGGTCAGCAGCGTGCGTCGATCGAGCCGCGCACCGGGCCGCTCATGCCCCTTCCACGCCGGCCGGGCGGGATCGCCGATGCGCCGCATCAGCCGCGCGACTCGTTCCGCAACCCCCGCGCCGACCGGCGACTTCAGCCCCAGCATCGGCGCGATCAGCACGGCCGCCGCCGGATCGATCGCTTCCTCCAGCAGCGCGCGCAGCACGAGATGCCCGCCCATCGAATGGCCCATCGCGACACGCGGACCCGCGACGTCCCAGTCGCGCCAGAAAGCGGCGAGATCCGCGATCCACGGGGCGAAATCGATCGCGTGGCCGACGTGCGGATCGGGCGAGAGCCGCCCCGATCCGCCCTGCCCGCGCCAGTCGAACGCAGCGATCGTCCAGCCCTGATCATGCCAATGTGCGAAGCTTTCCAGATACTTCTCGAACACGTCGCCGCGCCCGCCCTGGAACAGGATGCCGCCACGCGGCACGTCCCCGGCGGCCGGCCAGTCGAACCGGCGCAACTGCCAGCCATCGGGCGCGGCCCAGCGCGTGACGGTCGCGTCGACGGGGATCGCGCGGCGGATCGGGACGGGATCGGTCATGCGGCGGGCATGGTTACGGTTTGGCAAGTCATTGCGTCTAGTGCCGCAGTCTCATGGGGTGGGACATACTTTCCTGGGGGCTGCCGGGCGTGCTGGCGATCCTGCTGGTTTCGGCGGGGATCGAGGATGCACGCATCCGGGAGATCGCCAATTGGAAGAACGCGGCGATCGCGCTGTTGGCTCCCGCCTGGTGGGTCGCGATCGGCCTGGCGCCGTGGCCCGACATGGCGATCCAGCTCGGGCTGGGGATGCTAGTCTTCGGGTTGTTCGCGGTCGCCTTCCACTACGGCCAGATGGGCGGCGGCGACGTCAAGCTCATCGGCGCGGTCGCATTATGGCTGCCCGCGACGCCGCTGCTGCAGATGCTGCTCGTTATGTCGATCGTCGGCGGCGTGCTGACGCTCGTCATGCTGATCGAGCACAAGTTCAGCCGAAACAACCGGATACTCGAGATACCTTACGGCGTCGCTATCGCCATCGCCGGTCTTCTTGGGCTCCGCGAACCGCTTCTTAACCAATTTACGTAATCATACGCCGGCAACAGGAAAGATCGGCCCGCGCTGATGCGAAAGGCACTTTAAGTCATGGATAGTCGCAAGGTCATATTGCTGCTCGGCGCGCTGTTCGTCGCTGCGATTACTGCGTTCATGGCCCGCACGCTGATCATGGGCAGCAGCGCGCCGAGCGCGGCTGCGATGCCCGGCCAGCCGCCGGTCGCGATCGACGGGCCCAAAGTCCTCGTGGCGACGCGCGCGCTGCCGGTCGGCACGATCATCGATCCGACGTCGGTCAAGTTTCAGCCCTGGCCCAAGGAGCTCGTCGAAGGCGCCTATTTCCAGGAGGGCGCGCAGTTCGACATGAAGAATGTGCTCGGAACGGTGGTGCGCAACGCCGTCACTGCCGGACAGCCGATCACGCAGGGCGCGCTAGTCAAGCCCGGCGATCGCGGCTTCCTGGCGGCGGCGCTCGGCGCGGGCATGCGCGCGGTGACGGTGCCGGTATCGACGCAATCGTCGGTCGCGGGCTTCGTCTTTCCGGGCGATCGCATCGATCTGCTGCTGACGCAGGCGGTACCGGGCGGCGGCGATGGCCCGCCGCTGAAGGCTGCCGAGACGATCATGCGCAACCTGCGCGTGCTGGCGACCGATCAGCGTACCAACCAGGAAAAGGACGAGCAGGGCAACACCGTCGTGCGCACCTTCTCCACCGTCACGATCGAGGCGACGCCCAAGATCGCCGAGCAGATCGCGGTGGCGCAGACGTTGGGCTCGCTGTCGCTGTCGCTGCGCTCGATCGCGGACAATGCCGCCGAACTCGAACAGGCGATCGCCTCGGGCGACGTCAAGGTGCCCGAGGGAACCGATCCCAAGGCCGAGAAGGCGATGCTGACGCAGCTCGCCGCCGCGCCGCAGACGGGCAATTCAACCTATGCCGTCGGTGCCGACGTGTCGCGCTTCCAGCGTCGCACGGTGCCCGGCAAGTCCGAACAACCCGCCATGGGGGGCGGTGTGCCGGCGATGCCGGCAATGGGGGGCGCGCCCGCGCCGGCCTATCCGGGAGCGGCGGTCCGCGTCTCCTCCGGACCGGTCGTCCGGATCGCGCGAGGCAACACTGTGACCGAAGTGCCGGTCGGGGGGAAGAACTGAGATGCGTATCGACGCAAAGCCGATCGGCTGGCCGCTCGCCGTGGCGCTTGCCGCCGTCGCGATCGCTGCGACGCCTGCCGCCGCACCGGCCCAGAGCGCCATCGCGCAGGGCCCGACGATGCAGATCGCCACCAATCGCGGGCGGCTGATCACGCTGCCGCGTCCGATGAGCGACCTGTTCGTCGCCAATCCGGAAATCGCGGACGTCCAGGTTCGCTCGCCGACGCAGCTCTACGTTTTCGGCAAGAAGCCGGGCGAGACGACGATCTCGGCGACGGCGAAGGGCGGCGCGGTGGTCTATGCCTCGACCGTGCGCGTCGGCAACAATTTCGACTCGCTCGGCCAGATGCTCGGCATGGCGATGCCCGATGCCAATATCACACCGACGACGATGAACGGCGTCGTGCTGCTCACCGGCACCGTCGGCAACCCGGACGACGGCGCGGAGGCCGAACGGCTGGTGCAGGCGTTCGTTGGCGAAGGTACCAAGGTGATCAGCCGGCTGCGCACCGCGACGCCGCTGCAGGTCAACCTGCAGGTGCGCTTCGCCGAGGTGACGCGCAGCTTCGTCAAGAATATCGGTATGAACCTCACGACGGTGGACGGCACCGGCGGGTTCAAGTTCGGCATCGGCAGCGGCCGTCCGCCGGCGAGCTTCTACACCACCGATCGCAACCTGCCGCTGGCCGTCGGCCAGAGCGTTCAGGGCTTCACGATCGATCCGATCACGGGCCGGGTCGTCCAGCGGCCGGGCACGTCGATCACCAAGGGCAGCGAGCGGACCACCGCCGGCTTCCTCACCAAGCTGCTCGGGCTCGACCTCATCGGCGCGCTCGATCTGGGTGAGCGGATCGGCCAGGTGACGAGCCTTGCCAACCCAAATCTCACCGCGATGTCGGGCGAGACGGGCACGTTCCTTGCTGGCGGTGAGATCCCGATCCCGATCGCGCAGGGGCTCGGCGCGGTGGGCGTGGAGTACAAGCAATATGGCGTCAGCCTCGCTTATACGCCGACCGTGCTGGGCGACGGCCGCATCTCGCTGCGCGTCCGCCCCGAAGTGTCACAGCTCGATTATTCGAACGCGGTGACGATCAGCGGCACGCAGGTACCGGGCCTCACGACACGGCGCACCGAGACGACGGTGGAGCTGGGTTCGGGCCAGAGCTTCATGATCGCCGGCCTGCTGCAGAACAGCCACAACAACTCGATCGAGAAGACGCCAGGCGTCGGCGACGTGCCGATCCTGGGCGCGTTGTTCCGCTCCAACGGCTTCCAGCGCAACGAGACCGAGCTCGTCATCGTCATCACGCCGTATCTGGTGAAGCCGGTGAACGCGAACGACATCGTGCTGCCGACCGATGGCTACAAAACGCCGGGCGACGTCGAGCGCGTCCTGATGGGCCAGCTGACGGGTGGAAAGGGCGGCGCGCCGCGGCCCAAGCCCAGCATGGCGGACGGCCCGCCGGTCGCCCCCGCGCTCGGCGCAGTCGCCCCGGTCGCGCCGATGCCGATGCCGGCGACCGGTGCGACGGTGGCAGACACCAAGGCAACGCGCGGCAAGGCGAAGAAGGGCGGCGACGCCCCCGCCCCCGGCTTCTCGATCAACTGATGGCGACGGGTAGGAACAGGATCATGCTGAAGCGCTCAATCCTCATCGCGGTCGCGCCGCTCGCGCTCGCGGCGTGCGGCGGCACGCAGAACCTCGGTCTCGAATCGGTCCATCAGCCGGTCGTCAGCCGTGCCGATTACGCCTTCGATCTCGGCGCCGGCCCCGGCGGGCTCGCGCCCGGCGAAAGCCAGCGGCTGAGCGGTTGGATGACGTCGCTGCGCCTCGGCTACGGCGATCGCATCGCGATCGACGATCCAGCGCGCGATCCCGCAACGCGCGCCGATGTCGCGGCGCAGGCGGCGCAGTTCGGCCTGTTGGTATCGGACGATGCGCCGGTCACCGCCGCGCCGATCACGCCCGGCACCGTCCGCGTCGTGGTGAGCCGAGCGCGCGCGAGCGTGCCGGGCTGCCCCGACTACAGCCGGATGTACCAGCCCGATTACAATCAGCACACATCGTCGAACCACGGCTGCGCGACGAACTCGAACCTCGCTTCGATGGTGGCCAGCCCGACCGATCTGGTCCGCGGCGAGCCCGGTAGCGGCGTCGCCGACGCGGCAGTCAGCACCAAGGCGATCCAGAGCTTCCGCAACGCCGTGCCGACGGGCGCAGGCGGCACTGCAGTGAAGGCCGAGAGCGCGGGAGGCAAGTAAGATGAACGCACCCTGGAAACCCGGCGGCGCGACGACGCGCGAGCCGTTCGTCGCCTATGTCTGTGACGAGGCGACCGCCGACGCGCTGCGCCCGATCGTCAGCGAAATGGGCTGGTCCGCCGACAAGGTGAACAAGGGCGGGCTGCGCAATGCCGTCCAGTCGCTATCGGTATCGGCAAGCCCGCACATCCTGTTCGTCGATCTTGCCGAATCGGGCGATCCGCTGAACGACATCAACTCACTTGCCGAGGTCTGCGAGCCGGGCACGA
This sequence comes from Sphingomonas sp. NBWT7, assembly GCF_014217605.1. Lineage (NCBI taxonomy): Bacteria > Pseudomonadati > Pseudomonadota > Alphaproteobacteria > Sphingomonadales > Sphingomonadaceae > Sphingomonas > Sphingomonas sp. NBWT7. Next base: position 1,429,627 of record NZ_CP043639.1, read on the forward strand.
TGGTGATCGCCTCGGGTCAGGTCAACGACGTGCGGCTCTACCGCGATCTCGTGGCGAGCGGCATCCAGGACTATCTGCTGAAGCCGCTTGGCGCGGAAGCGCTGCGCGATGCCTTCAATCACGCGCAGATGCTGCTCAACGCGCCCAAGCCGACCGAACAGGCGGTTGAACATCCGCATTGTGCGGTGGCGGTGATCGGCACGCGCGGCGGCGCCGGCGCCTCGACCATCGCGACCTCGCTCGCCTGGCTAATCAGCGACAAGGAGCGGCGCTCCACCGCGCTGCTCGATCTCGACGTGCATTTCGGCACCGGCGCACTCGCGCTCGATCTGGAGCCGGGCCGCGGCCTGACCGACGCGATCGAGAACCCGAGCCGCATCGACGGCCTGTTCATCGAGCGCGCGATGGTAAGAGCGTCGGAAAACCTCTCCGTCCTATCCGCCGAAGCGCCGATCAATTCGCCGATCGTTACCGACGGCGCGGCTTATTATCAGCTGCAAGGCGAGATGCGCTCGGCGTTCGAGGCGACGATCATCGACATGCCGCGCGCGATGCTGGTCAACCATCCGCATCTGATCAGCGACGTGCAGGTTGCCGTCGTCGTGACCGAACTGACGCTCGCTGCGGCGCGCGATTCGATCCGCATCCTCTCGTGGCTGAAGTCGAACGCGCCGCAGACGCAGGTGCTCGTCGTTGCCAACCGCGTCCATCCGGGACAGCAGCTCGAGATCTCGCGCAAGGATTTCGAGACCTCGATCGAGCGCAAGATCGATTTCACGATCGGTTTCGACCAGAAGCTCGCGGCGCAGGCCGCGAAGCTCGGCAAGCCGCTGGCGGAAGTCGGCAAGGCGTCCAAGGCGATCGCGCCGATCGGCGATCTCGCGACGCAGCTGTGCGCGATCAGCGCGGACGATGCGCCCAAGGGCGGTAAGGCCAGCAAGCTGCGCAAGGGCACTTCGCTGATCGGCAAGTTCACCGATCTGAAGGGTCTGATCCCGAAGAAGGCCGTGAAGAACGGATGATCGCAGCCGGCGCCATCGGCACGGCCACGCGTGGAGCACGGAGCGCGACATGCCTATGTTATCGGTGATCTTCATCGCGATCGGCGCCCTGCTCACGCTCGGCATGCTGTACATCGCGATGAGCGGCCCATCGGCCGAGCGCATCGGCAATCGCCGATTGGCGGCAGTGCGCGATCGCCACTCTGGCGCGCCCGGTGTCGCTGTCGAGGCGCAGATGCGCCGGATCACCGGTCGCAACGCAACCAAGGCGGATCGCGCGGCAATGCGCTTCCTGCCTAACCCGGCCGAGTTGCAGAAGCGCCTCAACATGACCGGCAAGACCTGGACGGTGGGGCAGTACGGCATCACCACCGTGTCGGCGACGCTTGGTACCGCGCTCGTCATGTGGCTGATCGGCATGCCGATCCTGCTCGCCTTGTTCCTAGGCGTCGCGGTCGGCGCGGGCGTGCCGCATTTCGTCGTCGGCATGTTCATCAAGCGCCGCGTCGCCAAATTCAACGCCAAGTTCCCCGATGCGATCGAGCTGCTGGTGCGCGGGCTTCGCTCGGGCCTGCCGATCACCGAGACAATGGCGGTCGTCGGCAACGAGGTGCCAGGCCCGGTGGGCGAAGAATTCCGCTCGGTCGCTGACAAGATGAAGATCGGCCGGTCGATGGATGTCGCGTTGCAGGAAACCGCCGACCGATTGGGAACGGCGGAGTTCCAGTTCTTCGTCATCACCATCGCGATCCAGCGCGAGACGGGCGGCAACCTCGCCGAAACGCTGCAGAACCTTGCCACCGTGCTGCGTCAGCGCGGGCAGATGAAGCTAAAGATCAAGGCGATGTCGTCCGAATCGAAGGCTTCCGCCCTCATCATCGGCGCGCTGCCGTTCGTCGTCTTCACCATGATCTGGTTCATCAACACCGCGTACATGCAGAACTTCTTCGTCGATCCGCGGCTGATCGTCGCCGGCGGCGGCGGGCTCGTCTGGATGGCGATCGGGGCGTTCATCATGAACAAGATGGTCAATTTCGAGATCTGATCGATGGAACCGACACAAGGCCCGACCCTGCTCGGCGTAGACGTTCTCTGGGCGGCGACCCTGCTCTCCGCCGTCGCCGCGATGGCGGTGATGGTGGCAATCTACGCCGCGCTCAGCGTCCGCGATCCAATGGCTAAGCGCGTCAAGGCGCTCAACGACCGGCGCGAGCAGCTCAAGGCGGGCATCACCGCCTCGACCAGCAAGCGACGCGCGAAGCTCGTTCAGAAGAGCGAGAACGCCGATCGCATCCGCGAGCTGCTCGAATCGCTCAAGGTGTTGCAGGACGGCCAGCTCAAGATCGCGCAGCAGAAGTTGCTGCAGGCCGGCATCCGCAAGAAGGAATGGGCCGTCGGCGTGATCTTCGGGCGGCTGGTGCTGCCGATCGTCATCGGCGGCTTCATGGTCTTCCTCGTCTACGGCACCGACACGTTCGGTGACTGGACACCGCTGAAGCGCTACGCGCTCGTCGCCGGCAGCTTTATCCTGAGCTACAAGGCGCCCGACATCTATTTGAAAAACAAGATCACCAAACGATCGGACGCGATCCGTAAGGGCCTGCCCGACGCGCTCGACCTGCTGGTGATCTGCGCCGAGGCGGGGTTGACCGTCGACGCCGCCTTTCACCGCGTCGCGAAGGAACTCGGCCGCGCCTATCCCGAGCTCGGCGACGAGGCCGCACTGACCGCGATCGAGCTCGGCTTTCTCACCGATCGGCGACAGGCGTTCGAGAATTTCGCGCATCGCGTCGCGCTCGACGAAGTGAAGGGCATCGTCACGACGATGATCCAGACCGAGAAATACGGCACGCCGCTCGCCAGCGCATTGCGGGTGCTCTCCGCAGAATTCCGCAACGAGCGCATGATGCGCGCCGAGGAAAAGGCCGCCCGTCTTCCCGCGATCATGACGGTGCCGCTGATCCTGTTCATTCTTCCCGTGCTGTTCATCGTCATCCTCGGCCCCGCCGCCTGTTCGATCAGCGACGCGTTCATGGGTGGCAGCGCCTGATCGAGCCGGCGGGGCAGTTCGCGGAACGCTCGCGCAAAAGCATCGTTGAGCCTGCGTAACAGGAGGTTCGCGATGCTTTTCACCACGCCGACGCAGTGGCTGGCTCTGGCCATAGCCTTGATCGCCGGATGGCTGTTCGGGCTGGCAAGCCATCCCGGCGGGCGCAAGTGGAAGCAGCGCTACGCCGAGGAACGCGACGTCCACGGCCGTACGCGCAAGGATTACGACACCCGACTGGCGGAGCGCGACGCACGTGTTGTCGAACTTGAGCGCGAGAATGCGCGGCTCCTCAGCGCCGCGCCGGTCGCCGCACCGGCGGTCGCCGTTCCAAACGCTGCCGCACCGCATGCGCCTATTGCTCAGAGCGCCGCACGCCCCGCCGGCACGCGCGCCCGCTGGTTCGACTGGAACAACCGCATCGGCACCAACGGCTGAGCCAAAGCAACCGCAAAGATAAACGGGTCAAGATCGGCCACACTGCTCATACGCCGGCGTATCAAGCGTCAACGCCATCACGCTACGGCAATCAGCCACACAGGCCCATCGCCCGCGTCACGCCGCGGGCGAAGGCTTATCCGCTCAGCCGCGCGCTTTCAGTGCTGCCTGCGCCGCCGCCAGCCGCGCAATCGGCACACGATAGGGCGAGGCGGAGACGTAATCCAGCCCGACGCTCTCGCAGAAGGCGATCGACGCCGGGTCACCGCCGTGCTCGCCGCAGATACCGAGCTTGATCGCCGGCCGCGTCGCGCGACCGCGCTCGGCGGCGAGCTTCACCAACTCGCCGACACCGTCGACGTCGATCGAGACGAACGGGTCCTTGGCGTAAATCCCCTGTTCGACATAGGCGCCGAGGAAGCGCGCCGCATCGTCGCGGCTGACGCCGAGCGTTGTCTGCGTCAGATCGTTGGTGCCGAAGGAGAAGAACTCGCCCGCCTCCGCAATTTCCCCGGCGCGCAGCGCGGCGCGCGGCAATTCGATCATCGTGCCAACGAGATAGTCGATGGTCTTGCCACGTTCCTCGAACACGGCCTTGGCCGTACGATCGACCACGGCCTTCATCAGCTCTAGCTCGCGCTTGGTCGCGACCAGCGGGATCATCACCTCAGGGATCGGCGCCTCCCCACTCTTCTCCGCCACGTCGAGCGCGGCCTCGAAGATCGCCCGTGCCTGCATCTCGTAGATCTCGGGATAGGTGACGCCGAGGCGGCAGCCACGGTGGCCGAGCATCGGATTGAACTCGTGCAGCTCCGCCGCGCGGCGCTTGAGCACGTCGATCGCGACCCCCGCGGCGGTCGCGACTTCGGCGAACTCGGCTTCCTCATGCGGCAGGAATTCGTGCAGCGGCGGATCGAGCAGACGCACCGTGACGGGCAGCCCCGCCATCACTTCGAAAATCTCGGCGAAATCGCTGCGCTGCTCGGGCAGCAACCGCTCGAGCGCGGCGCGGCGCCCGGCTTCGTCCTCCGCCAGGATCATCTGGCGCACGGCGGTGATCCGCGCGGCATCGAAGAACATGTGCTCGGTGCGGCACAGGCCGACGCCCTCGGCGCCGAACTCGCGCGCGGTACGGCAGTCGAGCGGCGTTTCGGCGTTGGCGCGCACCTTGAGGCGGCGGACTTCGTCGGCCCATTCCATCAGCGTGCCGAAATCACCGGCGAGCTCGGGCTGGATGGTCGCAACCTCACCCGCCATCACCTCGCCCGTCGCTCCGTCGATGGTGAGAAGGTCGCCCTCGCTCACCTCACGCCCGGCGATCCGCGCGATCTTCGCCTTGCCGTCGATCGACAAGGCGCCGGCACCCGACACGCACGGGCGGCCCATGCCGCGCGCAACCACCGCCGCGTGGCTCGTCATCCCGCCGCGCGCGGTAAGGATGCCCTTCGCCGCGTGCATGCCGTGGATGTCCTCGGGCGACGTCTCGGTACGCACCAGGATGACGGCCTTGCCCTCGGCGGCCCACTTCTCGGCCGTATCGGCGTCGAATACCGCCGCGCCGCTCGCCGCGCCGGGCGAGGCGGGCAGCCCCTTGGTCAGCACGTCGCGCGCCGCCTGCGGATCGAGCGTCGGGTGAAGCAGCTGGTCGAGCGCCTGCGGATCGACGCGCGCGATCGCCTCGTCGCGGGTAATCAGCCCTTCGTCGGCCATGTCGACCGCGATCTTGAGCGCGGCCTTGGCGGTGCGCTTGCCCGACCGCGTCTGGAGCATCCACAGCTTGCCCTGCTGCACCGTGAACTCGATGTCCTGCATGTCGCGATAGTGCCGCTCGAGCCGGTCGAACACCGCCGCAAGCTCTTCGTAAGCGGCGGGCATCGCCTCCTCCATGCTGAGCGGCTTGGCGCCGGCATCCTCGCGCGCCGCCTTGGTCAGATATTGCGGCGTCCGGATGCCGGCGACCACGTCCTCGCCCTGCGCGTTGATCAGGAACTCACCGTAATAAGCATTGTGCCCGGCCGACGGATCGCGCGTGAAGGCGACGCCGGTGGCGGACGTCTCGCCCATGTTGCCGAAAACCATCGCCTGCACGTTGACCGCGGTGCCCCAGCCGCCCGGGATGTCGTTCAGCCGGCGATAGACCTTGGCGCGGTCCGACTGCCACGATCCGAACACCGCGCCCACCGCACCCCACAATTGATCGTGCACGTCCTGCGGGAACGGCTTGCCCCACTGCTCCGCGACGAGGCCCTTGAACTCGCCGACCAGCGCCTTCAGATCTTCAGCCGACAGCTCGGTATCGAGGTGGAAGCCCTTGTCTTCCTTGGCGATCTCGAGCGCTTCCTCGAATGCGCCGTGATCGAGTTCGAGCACCACGTCGGCGTACATCTGGATGAAGCGGCGATAGCTGTCCCAAGCGAAGCGCGCGTCGCCGCTGGCGCTGGCAAGTCCCTCTACGGTTTCGTCGTTGAGCCCGAGGTTGAGGACGGTGTCCATCATCCCCGGCATCGACACGCGCGCGCCCGAACGGACCGAGACGAGCAGCGGATCGGACGCGTCGCCGAAGCGCTTGCCCGTCACCCCCTCAATATGCGCGATCCCGTCCGCCACTTCGGCGCGCAGACTGTCGGGAAACGCCTCGCCCTCTTCGTAGTAGCGCGTGCACATCGCGGTGCTGATCGTGAAGCCCGGCGGCACCGGCAGGCCGATCGCGGCCATCTCGGCCAAGTTTGCGCCCTTGCCGCCGAGCAGGTTCTTGTCCCCGCCCCCGCCATCCGACACGCCGCCGCCGAAGCGATAGACGTAGCGCTCATCCGCCTTCGATTGCACCGCGGTCGCCATTCCGTCGCCTCCTGATCAACACGTATATTGTGCAACGCAACACACGCTCGCCCGCGGGGTTGCAAGCACAATCCCGCTTGGGCGATCGATGGCCGCGCTTCGTCTCAGCCCTCGATGCGCGAAAAGTCCGCTACGCCGTGGACGGCCGCTCGCACGCGCGCGAGCAACGCCAACCGGCCAGCACGCTTCGCCGGATCGGCATCGTTGACCGTCACGCTGTCGAAGAACGCGTCGATCGGCGCGCGCAGCGTGGCGAGCGCCGCCATCGCGCCTTCGAAATCCTCACGTGCGACCGCCGCGGCAGCCGCCGGCTCCGCGGCGTCGAGCGCAGCGCGCAGCGCGGCCTCGCCAGGCTCGGCGTCGTAGCTTGGCGCCGCCGGCGCCCCCGTTTCGGCGTAACCCTCCTTCTTGAGGATATTCGCCGCGCGCTTGTACCCGGCGAGCAGGTTCGCCCCGTCGTCCGTTCCGACAAACGCCTGCAACGCTCTCACGCGCGCGAGCAGGCGGACGAGATCATCCTCCCCGCCGAGCGCGAACACCGCGTCGATCAGGTCGTGGCGGACACCGGCTTCGCGCTGCTGGACCTTAAGGCGGTCGGCGAAGAAAGCGTTTATGGTCGCATTGAAAGTGCCAAGACCATGCCCGCGCTGACGTAACCACATACTTGCACTCTGCAGCAAAGCGGCAAGATCCAACCGTAGATTATTGTCTACGATAAGTGCCAGCACACCGAGCGCCGAACGGCGTAGCGCGAAAGGATCTTTCGAACCGGAGGGCGGTAAACCCACACCGAAGAATGCCGCAATCGTATCCAGCTTATCCGCCAGCGACACCGCGATCGTGACAGGCGCAGTGGGTACCTCGTCGCCCTGTCCCACCGGCTTGTAGTGATCGCGGATCGCCTCGGCGACTTCGGCCGGCTCACCCTGTGCAGCGGCGTAATAGCCGCCCATCAGGCCCTGTAGCTCGGGAAACTCGCCCACCATGCCGGTGACGAGATCGGCCTTGGCGAGCCGCGCGGCGCGCTCGGCGTGATCGGGGTTCGCGCCCTTGACGATCCCTTCCTCGACCAGCCAGCGCGCGAGTTTCGCGACGCGATCGACCTTGTCGGCGACAGTGCCGAGCTTCTCATGAAACACGATCTTGTCGAGCTTTGCCGCCTGATCTTCGAGCGATGTCTTAAGATCGGTCTCGTAGAAGAAGCGCGCGTCGGCGAGGCGCGCTGCGAGCACCTTGCGATTGCCCTCGACGATCTTCTCGCCGCCGTCGACCGCGTCGATGTTCGCCGTGCACACGAAGGCGTTGGCGAGCTTGCCGTCGGCATCGCGGCAGACGAAATACTTCTGGTTCACGCGGGCGGTGAGCTGGATCACCTCGGGCGGCACGTCGAGGAAGCCGGCCTCGAAACGGCCGAGCAGTGGCACCGGCCATTCGGTGAGCCCGGCATTCTCCGCCACCAGCCCCTCGTCCTCGACCAGCGACAACCCCGCCTTGTTCGCGGCGAGCTTGGCGCCGACCGCGATCGTCGCGCGCCGCTCGTTCTGGTCGACGATGACGTGGCACGCGCGCAGCTTCTCGACATAGTCGGCCGCGCTGCCGATCGTGATGATGCCGGGGTGGTGGAAGCGATGACCGACGGTCGCCGCGCCGCTCTCGACGCCTGCGATCGCACACGGCACCACGTCGTCGCCCAGCAGCGCGACGATGCCCTGAAGCGGCCGCACCCAGCGCGGGCTCTCAGTCGAGTGCGAGGCCGCACCCCAGCGCATCGACTTGGGCCAGGGGAAGCCGCGGACGATCGCCGGGATCGCCTCCGCGAGCACCTCGGCGGTGGCGCGGCCGGGCTTGTCGATCACGGCAAACAAGGTCGCGCGGCCCTTCACCTCGCGCGTCTGCAACGCGTCGCGCGTCAGTCCCGCTTTGCGCAGGAAGCCCTCGACCGCCGCGTCGGGCGCATCGGCGGGCGGCCCTTTCAGTTCCTCGCTCACCGCCGCGGTCTCAGCCGGCAGGTCGCGCGCGATCAGCGCCAGCCGCCGCGGCGTCGCGTAGGTGGCAAGCTCGGTCACGGTCAGCCCGGCCTTGGCGAGTTCGGCCGCGAACAGGCGGGCTAGGTCCTCGCGTGCCTTGTCCTGCATCCGCGCGGGGATTTCCTCCGAGCGCAGTTCAAGGAGAAAGTCGCTCATGCCGCACTCCACGTCGGGAAGCGGGCGGTCCAGTCCGCGGCATTTTTCTCGATATACGCGGCGCACGCTCCCTTCGCGAGATCGCGGACGCGGCCGATATAGGCTTGCCGCTCGGCAACAGATATCACCCCGCGCGCATTGAGAAGATTGAAGATATGGCTCGCCTCGATCGCCTGCTCATAGGCGGGGATCGGCAACTGGCGGGCCAGGCAGTTATCGCACTCGGCCGCCGCCTTGCGGAACAGGTCGAACAGCGTCTCAGTATCGGCGACCTCGAAGTTCCACGTCGACATCTGCCGCTCGTTCTCGAGGAACACGTCGCCGTACGTGACGCCCTGGTCGTTGAAGCGCAGGTCGTACACGCTGTCGACGTTCTGGATATACATCGCCAGCCGCTCGAGCCCGTAGGTCAGCTCACCCGCCACCGGCTTGCAATCGAAGCCGCCCATCTGTTGGAAGTAGGTGAACTGCGTCACCTCCATCCCGTCGCACCACACTTCCCAGCCGAGTCCCCAGGCGCCCAGCGTGGGGCTCTCCCAATCGTCCTCGACGAAGCGGATGTCGTGGCGCGTGAAATCGATCCCGATCGCCGCGAGGCTGCCGAGATACAGTTCCTGCAGATCGGCAGGGCTCGGCTTCAGGATCACCTGATACTGATAGTAATGCTGCAGCCGGTTGGGGTTCTCGCCGTAGCGACCATCGGTCGGGCGGCGGCACGGCTGGACGAACGCGGCGTTCCATGCCTCCGGGCCGAGCGCGCGCAGCGTCGTCGCGGTGTGGAACGTGCCCGCGCCCATGCGCATGTCGTACGGCTGGAGGATCAGGCAGCCGCGCGCGCTCCAGTAGGAATGGAGCGTCAGGATCATGTCCTGGAAGCTCAGCGGCGCATCTGTTGAGGTGGCGTTCATCGCGGGCGCGGCAATGGCGGATGGCTCGCCAACAGGCAAGGGCCGGGCTAGGCTGGCCCAGCCGTCGTACCAGCCGCATGCCGGCCGCTGCATTCTAGTGAGGTATTTGCTCCCCGTGTTCCGTCCGATCACTTCCGCCCTTGCCTCGCTGGGCCTCGCCTTCGCCCTTCCCGCCTGCGCGCAGCCCGCGCCCGTCGCGACGCAGGACGCCGACCCCGCTTTGTGGGTGGTGCGCGACAAGGACACGACGATCTACCTGTTCGGCACGATCCACGTGCTGCGGCCCGGCCTTACCTGGTTCGACGAGGCGGTGAAGAAGGCGTTCGATCGCTCGGGCACGCTGGTGCTCGAGATGGTCGAGCCCGACGAGGATACGCAGCAGCGCGTCGTGCTTGCCAAGGCGTTCGATCCCGCCGGCGCGCCGCTGACGCAGAAGCTGCCGCCAGACAAGCGCGCCGCCTTCACCAAGGCGATTGAGGACAACAAGCTGTCACTCGCCTCGTTCGAGCGGATGCAGCCGTGGTTCGCCGCGATCAGCCTCAGCGTCCTGCCGGTGCAGAAGCTCGGCTATGACGCGCGGAACGGGCCCGAGGGTATCCTGACGCGCGCGGCCAAGGCGCAGAAGAAGCAGCTGATGGGGCTGGAGACGTTCGAGGGGCAGATGTCGATCTTCGACGGCCTGTCGCTGAAGGCGCAGGTCGATCTGCTCTCCTCGACGATCGACGAACTGCCTAAGGCGGGCGAGACGATGAGCCGAATGGTCGACGATTGGTCGAAGGGCAATCCCGACGGCCTCGCCGCGACGATGAACGAGGGGCTGAAGGATTCGCCGGAGGTCGCCAAGGCGCTGCTGGTCGATCGCAACGCCAAATGGGCGAGCTGGATCGCGGAGCGGATGCGGACGCCGGGCCGCGTGTTCATCGCGGTCGGTGCCGGGCACCTCGCCGGGCCGGAGAGCGTGCAAAGGAAGCTCGGCAAATATCGCCTCAAGGCGGTGCGCGTGAAATATTGACGCGCCGCCACCCTTCGCGCCCGCGCGCCGGCTTCCTATCTCGATCCGATGGGAAGGGTTAGCCGCAAGCTTGGCCTGATCGACGCGGCGGCGCGGACCGATGCCACCGCCGCCCCTCTCGCCTGCGCACTGTGCGATCGTCCGCTCGGCAGCCGCGTCGAATGGCACCACGTCGTGCCCAAGAGCGAGGGCGGCACCGAAACGCAGCCGGTGCACCCGATCTGCCATCGCACGATCCACGCCGCTGCCGACAATGCGACGTTGGCACGGATCGGCGAGCTCGGCGGTGTCCGGGCGATCCCGGCGGTGGCGCGCTTCCTCGGCTGGATCGCCGACAAGCCGCCCGATTTCCATGCGCCGACGCGGCGGACGCGCGCCACCTAAGTCGCCAGCAGCGCATCGGCGCGGACCAGCGTGCGCAGCGCCAACCCCGCCTCCCCCGCGCGGTCGACCGCGAGCCGCGTCGGCGCCGAGATCGTCGCGAGCAGCGGGCATCGCGCGAGCACCGCCTTCTCGACCAGTTCGTACGAGCAGCGCGACGTGAGCAGCGCGAAGCCGCCGTCCCAGTCCTGCCTCGTCCGCGCCATCGCGCCGATCAGCTTGTCGAACGCATTGTGCCGGCCGACATCCTCGCGCACCAAACAAATCGTCCCGTCGCGCGTGCAGGCCGCCGCGCCATGCACGGCACCGGTCGCTGCGTTGAACGGTTGATGGTCTCGCAGCGCGGCATAGGCGCGGAAGATCGCCGCGTCGCTGCCGTCCCATCGCGCCGCTTGCGGCAGCGGGCGCAGCGCCTGCGCGAGCGTCTCGACGCCGCACAGTCCGCACGACGCATCCGAATTGCGATGCCGTACCCGGTCGCCGATCCGCTCGGCGACCCGCTTCGCCAGCGCCAGCCGAACGACGATCCCCGGCTCGCCTCGGTGAACGTCGACCCCGCGCACATCGGTGGCAGCGTCGATCAGCCGTTCACCGAGCAGAAAACCGAACGCCAGATCCTCGATTGCATCGGGGGTTGCCATCAGCACCGCATAGGCGATGCCGTTGCACTCGATCGCGATCGGCACTTCCTCGGCAACTGTGCGATCGATCGCCGATCGCTCGCCACCAGCCGCAACGCGCGTGAAGCCCGACGCGGCGGTCGGGGAGAATGTGGGGGCAAGATCGGTCATCGCCCGGCACCGTGCGTCGGCAAACGGTACCGGGCAACCATGATCAATCGGCCAGTTCCTCCCCCAGCGCGGCGATAATCGCGCGGTTGAAGGCGGGGATGTCATCGGGCTTGCGGCTGGTGATCAGATTGGCGTCGATCACCACTTCCTCGTCGGCCACGTCGGCGCCGGCGTTCTCGAGATCGGTGCGCACCGACGGCCAGCTCGTCACGCGGCGCCCGTCGACGACATCCGCCTCCACCAGCAGCCACGGCGCGTGGCAGATCGCGGCGACGATCTTGTCGTCATCCATGAACTCGCCGATGATCGACACCGCGCGCTCCTCCAGCCGCATCTTGTCCGGATTGCCGACACCGCCCGGCAGCACCAGGGCGTCGTAATCCTCGGTATCCACCTGATCGAGCGTCAGATCGGGAGTGATCGTACGCGTCGGATCCGAATCGTTCTTCACGCCCTGGATCGGATCGGTCTTGATCGACGCGAGCGTCACGGTGGCACCAGCGTCGAGCAGCGCCTGGCGCGGTTCGAACAGCTCGGCATCCTCGAAGCCGTCGGTGGCGAGAAATAGCACGCGCGCATCGGAAAGGTCGGCCATGTCGAAAGCAACTCCTGTGTGGATGCGGCTGAGAACCAGTCAGCGCCGCGCCCGTTCCGGAACCGGGCGAAGCGCCCGCGCATTTCGTGTCGTGCAGGAGGCCAGTGCGGTGAGCGCGACGAAAATCGTTTATTGTGATGATGAAGAGCCCGGAATCACGCGGCGCAAGATGCGCCACGGCTGGGGCTATTTCGACGTCGAGGGCAACCGCATCACCGATCGCGACGAGATCGACCGGCTGAACGCGATCGGCTTGCCGCCCGCCTATCGCGATGCCTGGTTCTGCCCCAATGCCAACGGCCATATCCAGGCGATCGGCTGGGACGAGAAGGGCCGCAAGCAGTACCGCTACCACGCTGATTTCCGCGCCGCACGCGAAGACGAAAAGTATAACCTTTGCCCCGCGTTCGGGCGGGCGTTGCCGAGGCTTCGCGCGCGCATGGAAGCCGATCTCGCCAGCCGCGGCCACAGCAAGGACAAGACGATCGCCGCGATCGTCAAACTGCTCGACATCGGCCATTTGCGCGTCGGCAACGAGACCTATGCGCGCAAGAACAAGAGCTTCGGCGTCACCACGCTGCGCGATCGCCACGCCGAAATCCGCGGCAAGACGTTGCGGCTGCAATACAAGGCGAAATCGGGCAAGCTGAAGATGCTGACGATTACCGACGGCAGCCTCGCGCGGTTCGTCAAGAAGTGCCAGGATCTCCCCGGCCAGAAGTTGTTCCAGTACGTCGACGAGCATGGTGAGCCGCGCCCCGTCACCTCATCGGATGTCAACGCCTATATCAAGGCGGCAATGGGGACTGATTTCACCGCCAAGCATTTCCGCACCTGGGGCGCGAGTGCGATCGCGTTCGAGGCGCTGGCGGGATCGAAGGCGAACCTCAGCCTCAAGACGCTGCTCGCGCCGGTTACCGAACGGCTCGGCAACACGCCGGCGATCGCGCGAAAATCCTATGTTCATCCCGCGCTCATCGCGCTGGTGAAAGAGGGGCAGGAGGCGTTTCGCACCGGCCTGTCGCTGCCGCGCTCGACCCGGTGGCTCAGCCGCGCGGAACGCGGACTGATTGCGTTCTTGGAAACCGGCCAGTCGCCGGCGGAGCGCGAAGCGGCCTAACCGCATAGAAAGAACTCATGGCGACTAACAACACCGCCGCCCCGCTGCCGAAGATTTCGGCAGATGACGTGCAGCAGCAGGTTCACACATTCTGGACGTCGAGCGCCGGGTGGATCAGTGAATATTGGCTCCAGGTAGCGATCGCGATCGCGGTCGGCACCGGGCTGTCGCTCGGATTGCTGTGGCTACGCAGCCTCGGCCCGCGGCTCGCGAAACGCTCGAGCTCGGGCACCGGCTGGACGGCGATAATCGGCCGCGCGATCGAGCGGACCAGCACCTTCTTTATCGTCATGGTCGCGGCGAAACTGGTGTCGGGCTATGCCGGCCCGCCGGCAATCGTCGCGACGACAATCAATTTCCTGTTTACCGTCGCCGCGGTGTTCCAGGCGGCGACCTGGGCGCGCGAGCTGATCCTCGGCGCGGTCGAGCATCGCACCCGGTCCGAGAATTACTCGGGCGAGGCGCTGATGAACGCGATGGGGCTGATCCGCCTCCTCGTCACGATCGTAGTCTTCGCGATCGCGCTGGTCGTCGTGCTCGACAATCTCGGCGTCAACGTGACCGGTCTCGTCGCCGGTCTCGGCGTCGGCGGCATCGCGATCGGCCTCGCCGCGCAGGGCATCTTCGCCGATCTGTTCGCCGCGCTCGCGATCATCTTCGATCGCCCGTTCCGCCGCGGCGATGCGATCATGTACGATACGAGTTCGGGCACCGTCGAGGAGATCGGGCTCAAGTCGACGCGCATCCGCGGGATCAACGGCGAAGAGCGGATCATTTCGAACAAGAATCTGCTCAACAAGGAAATCATCAACAACACGCAGCGCGATCGCCGCCGAACCAAGCTGCTGCTCGGTCTCGCCTACGAAACCGACGCCGAGCTGCTTGATCGCGTGCCAGATATTCTGAAGGAAGAGGTCGAGGCGCGATCGCAGATCTTCGTGCGCGCGGGCTTCGTCAATTTCGGCGCGTCGACGCTCGATTTCGAGCTTGAGTTCGATACCCCCTTCGCCGATTTCCAGCACGCCTATGATGCGCGGCACAAGGTCGGCCTGGCCATACTGCGTCGCTTCAACAGCGAGGGGATCAATCTCCCCTTCCCGATCCAGACGACCTACACCGCCGCGCCCGACGGCCGCCTCGTCATGCCTTATCCGGAGGTGCAAGCCGTCCACGAGGTCTGTGCACCGCGCGACGCGACGCCGGCCGGGGCGCCGCAGCAAATCTGAGGCGGCGGCCGCCCGAGCGGCACGATCCACGCATTCTCAGCCGGTTGTCCGGCTGCATACTCAGCGCGCGAACATCTTTGCCATGAACGCGCTCGCTGCCTGACCGACGGCATCCGCCATCTGATGTGGATCGACGGTGGTACCAGCACGTGCGCCGCCGGTGTCGGGCCTAGTGCCGCCCTGCCCCGGCTGATCGGGCGCGGCATGCTTCGGGCCGCCCGATCCGCGCGCTTGCCGCGCCGCGATCGCCGCCGCTGCGGTCGCCGCCATCGCGATGCCGGAGGCGAGCGCCTGGCGGCCGGCGGGGCTGTTCGCCTTCTCGATCAGCGCCTCCCCGGCGCGCCGTGCCTCCTTTGGCACCTTAACGCCGGCGATCTCCTTGGGAATGCGAAACCCCTTTTTGCTCTTCTTCGCCATCACGTCGTCCTCTAAGTGTATCGCAGATATAATACACACCGCCCCGCCCGCAATAGCTGCGCGACGCCGCGTCTTGCGCCCATGCGCGAAGTCGCCGCATGACGCGGCATGGTTGCCATTCCCGTCACCCGATCGATCGCGATCGACAGCGACGAGCTGATCGAGACGGCGACGCGCGCCGGCGGGCCCGGCGGCCAGCACGTCAACACCACCGATTCGGCGGTAATCCTGCGTTTCGACGTCGCGAACTCACCCTCGCTGCCCGAAGCCGTAAAGCTGCGTCTCGCCACGCTCGCCGGCACGCGGATGACGCGTGAAGGCGTGCTGGTGCTCCGCTCCGAAGGCTCGCGATCGCAATTGCTCAACCGTCAGGAGGTGCGCGAACGGCTCGTCGCGCTGATCCAGCAGGCGACGATCGTGCCAAAGAAGCGCCGCCCGACCAAGCCGACCAAGGCGTCGCAAACGCGGCGCGTCGAGGCCAAGGCGAAGCGCGGCACGATCAAGGCGAACCGACGCCGGCCGATCGACTGATCAACTGATCGGGGCATCGACCGGATTTGCGCCCGGCACGCAATAGGCACAAACCCGCTACTCGTCGAACCCCACCGCGCGGAACCGCTCGGGCCACGGCGCTTCAGCCGACACGTCGGGCTTGCCGGCGCGCGGCACGATCAGCGTCGCAGCGTGAAGCATCATCCCCGCCTTGTCCGCCCGGCCATAGGTCGGATCGCCCACCACCGACACACCGAGCCCTTCCAGCGCGTGGACGCGGATCTGGTGCGTGCGGCCGGTCGCCGGCCGGAACTCGACCAGCGCGCGGCCGTCCTGCACGCGGATCAGCCGCCATCCTGTGCGGGACGGCTTGCCCGCGGCGTCGCGCGTCATCCGCCACCCCGCCGCCGCGGTCGATACCTTGCCCAGTGGTAGGTCGATCTCGCCCGCCTCACCGTCGGGCACGCCATCGAGGATCGCGAGATAACGCTTCGTCACCGCGCCCGCTTCGAACGCCTGTTGCAGCCGCGCATGCGCCTTGGGGTTGCGTGACAGCAGCAGGCAGCCGCTGGTATCGCGGTCGAGCCGATGAACGGGGTGCGGCCAGCGGCGAAAG
This sequence comes from Sphingomonas sp. NBWT7, assembly GCF_014217605.1. Taxonomy (NCBI): domain Bacteria; kingdom Pseudomonadati; phylum Pseudomonadota; class Alphaproteobacteria; order Sphingomonadales; family Sphingomonadaceae; genus Sphingomonas; species Sphingomonas sp. NBWT7. The sequence goes on from NZ_CP043639.1 coordinate 1,445,692, forward strand.
CCGAACGTCAGGTTGGACAGATGGTTTTCGAGGCTGATCGACCCGTCGCGCGGCGGATCGACCGGCAGCCCTGCGGGTTTGTCGATCACCAATGCCTCGCCGTCGAGGAAGAGAACGCGGTCGCCGATCATGCGGCAGCCCTTGCCATCGTACGGCGTCAGAGACCAGAGAGACGATCGATGCGACGTTTGCCGCTCTACCTGCTTCTCGCCATCGCAAGCCCGGTGCAGGCGCAATTGTGCGACGGCGTCAGCGCGCCGATCGGCGGCGATGGACGCGCGCTCGGTCACTTCCCGTACGGTGATGTCGCGCCGGGCAGCCTGCTCGCCGTGCCCCCCGAATATGCGATCGGCGAGTGCCGTTTGCGCCCGGAAGCACTGGCGGACTTGCGCCGGCTGATGGCCGCGGCGTCGGGCGATCCCGCGGTGCAGGGCCGGCTCTACGCGCTCTCGTGCCACCGCTCGCTCGAGCGTCAGCAGGCGACCTTCTGTCGCACCCGGCAGAGCGCAAGCGGCCGCGATCGCGCGATTTCCGCCGCGCCGCCGGGGCATAGCGAGCATGCGACGGGCTATGTGCTCGATTTCACCGTGCGCCCGGCCGATGGCTGTCCCGATGCGGAAGCGTGCATGGCCGCCAAGCCAGCTTTCCGTTGGCTCGCCGCCAACGCACCGCGCTTCGGCTTCGAAATGTCGTTTCCGCCGAGCAACAGGCAGAACGTGAAGTGGGAGCCGTGGCACTGGCGGTGGGTCGGCACCTCGGCGAGAGTGCCGGGCGCCGCACGCGCGCGCTTTGTCTTTGCGCGCGCCCGCGAAGCCTTTCCTGCCAATCCCGCCGTGGACCCGATCCTGCCGCGGGTAACGCCACCGCCCGTTGTGCGCACGATCGTAGTACCGCCGGAAACGGCCAGGGAGCGCCGCGCGCGCGAACGGCGCGAGCGCAGGAAACGGCGGGCACGCTGATCACGCCTCCCGCCGCCACCGGTCAGGCGGACAGTTTAGCCGCCGTCTCGGCGATCCGCTTGCCCTGGTAACGCGCGCCGCCGAGGTCGATCTCGCTCGGCTGGCGGCTGCCGTCGCCGCCCGCGATCGTGCTCGCGCCATAGGGCGTACCGCCATGTACTGCGTCGAGCGTCGTCTGGTCCTGATAGCCATAGTCGAGCCCGACGATCGTCATGCCGAAGTGCATCAGGTTGGTGATGATCGAGAACAGCGTCACTTCCTGTCCGCCGTGCTGGCTCGCGGTCGAGGTAAAGGCACCACCGACCTTCCCGTTCAGCGCGCCCGTCGCCCACAGCCCGCCGGCTTGATCGAGGAACGATGCCATCTGGCTGGGCATCCGGCCGAACCGCGTCGGCGCGCCGACGATGATCGCGTCGTAGTTCGGCAGCGCGTTCACGCCTTCGATCTCGGGATGCGAGTGGTCGGGCTGGAAGCCCGCCTTTTCGGCGACCTCCTTCGGCGCGGTCTCGGGCACGCGGCGGATGTCGACCTCCGCGCCGCCCTGCCGCGCGCCTTCTGCGACTGCCTCGGCCATCTTCGCGAGGTGGCCGTAGGACGAATAATAAAGCACCAGAACCTTTGCCATGTGGGCCATTCCTTCAAGAACGCCGCCCGCGGGTGACGCGGGCGGCCAAAATCATTCCGCGTCGACGAGAACCAGTTCGGCGTCGGCGCGTGCTTCGATGATGTAGCTGCCACCAACGAGCGCGGCGCCATCGCGTGCCGTCAGTTCCTCGCCGTCGATCGAAATCGCGCCGGTCGCCGCGACCAGATAGGCGTGGCGCCCCGCCGCGACGTCGTACGTGACGCGCTCGCCTGCCTTCAGCGTCGCGCCGAGCACGCGCGCGTCGGCGCGGATCGGCAGCGCTTCGATGTCCTCGGCGTAGCCGCTCGCCAGCGTTACGAACCTGCCCGAGCGATCGTCCTTGGGAAAGGGCTTCGCGCCCCAGCTCGGGCTGCCGCCCTTGGTGCGCGGCTCGATCCATATCTGGAACAGCGTCGTCGGCTCGTTCTCGAGATTGTACTCGGCATGGCGCACACCCGTTCCGGCGCTCATCACCTGAACGTCGCCAGCGCCGGTGCGGCCCTGATTGCCGAGCGAATCCTGATGCGTGATCGCGCCGCTGCGGACGTAGGTGATGATCTCCATGTCGCGATGCGGATGCGGGGGGAAGCCGTTCTGCGGCGCGACAATATCGTCGTTCCACACGCGGATCGGGCCCCATCCCATGCGGGCAGGATCGTAGTAGTTTGCGAAGCTGAAATGATGCCGTGCGTCGAGCCAACCGTGATTGGCGTGGCCGAGGCTGTCGAACGGCCGGCGGTCGATGCGCGTACGGGTATCGGTCATCGCTATGTCTCCAATTGTTGGCCGGGAGATAAGGCAGACGCTTAGTGACCGAAATAGAAACGATTGAAACTGATTGTTTCGATAGCTACCAAGCGTCCGAGGAGGTACCACGATGCGCCTGCCCGATCTCGAAGCCTGGGCGATCTTCGCCACCGTCGCTGAGCACCGCTCGTTCACTGCTGCCGCCGACGCGCTCGGACTGAGCAAAGCGACCGTGTCGAAGGCGGTATCACGGCTCGAGGCGGATCTCGGCCAATCGCTGTTCCACCGCACGTCGCGCCGTCTCGCGCTGACCGAGGCAGGCCGCCCGCTCGCCGAGCACGCCGCACAGATACTTGCCACCGCGCAGGCGGCCGAGGAAGCGGCGCGCGATGGCGCCGCCGCGCCGACGGGCCGCATTCGCCTCGCCGCGCCGATGACCTTCGGGGTGTCGAACGTCGCGCCGCTGCTGGCCGGTTTCCTCGCCGCGCATCCCGGGATCGAGATCGAGCTGCACCTGTCCGACGCGCGGGTCGATATCGTCGCGGAAGGGTTCGACGTCGCGCTGCGCATCGCCGAGCTGCCCGACAGTTCGCTGCGCGCGCGCCGGCTGTGCGCGATCCAGTCGCACCTCGTCGCCGCGCCGGCCTATCTCGCGCGCGCCGGCACCCCGACGCATCCCGGCCAGCTCGGCGATCACGCGCTGCTCGGCTACACCAACGTCACCGGGCCGTGGCGTTTTCGTGGGCCGGGCGGCGCGGAAGTCTCGGTCAAGGCGCACGGGCCGCTGGCGGCGAACAGCGGCGACGCGCTGATGCCCGCGCTCGTCGCCGGGCTCGGCATCGCCCGCCTGCCCACGTTCATTCTCGGCGACACGCTCGCGCGCGGCGCGGTGATCGAGCTGCTGCCCGAATGGCGGCCCGCCCCGATCGGGCTCCACCTGCTCACCCCGCCGAGCCCGCTGCGCCCGGCGCGGGTTGAAGCGCTGATCGCCTTTCTCGCCGACCGGCTGCACGATTGATCCAGGTCGTTGCCGCCCCAGGCGGGCGCGCGCAGGACGGCGCGATGACGAATGCCGCGATCCTCCTCATCGATCTGCTCAACACCTTCGAGTTCGTCGGCGGCGATCAACTGAAGGACGCGGTCGCGGGGATGACGGCGCCGCTCGCCGCGCTGCGTCGCGATGCGCACGTGCAGGACGTGCCGGTGATCTTCGTCAACGACAATTACGGCCGCTGGCACGACGAGCCCAGTCAACTCATCGATCATGCGATCGACAAGGGCGGTGAGACGGTGGCGGCGATCCGCCCGGTGCCGAGCGACTATTTCGTCATCAAGCCCGAATCTTCGGGCTTCTACGCCACCACCTTGCCGGCGCTGCTGCCGCGTCTGGGCGTGTCGCGGCTGATATTGTGCGGCGTCGCGTCCGACATCTGCGTGCTGTTCACCGCCGCCGACGCGCACATGCGCGAATATGATCTATGGGTGCCCGGCGATCTCGTCGCCTCCCACCACGGCGAGCGCGGCGACTGGGCGCTCGACATGATGGCGAACGGCATGAGCGCGGAAATACGCCCCACGACCGACCTCACGCTCGCCGAATGGCTGGCGAGCGAACCCAGGGTCGCGCCGGGCACCCGCGGATCGTGAGCGACGCCGACCAGCGATAGCTCACCGATGCCATTGCATCGCGCGGCGGCTGTGCCACGGTCGGCCGCGATGAACCGCCTCGCCCCCGATCCCGACGACGCGCGCTACGTCCGCCGCCTGTTCCTGACCATCGCGGTGGTCGCACTCGCGGCGGCGATCTACTTCACCGGCGATCTGCTGATCCTCGCCTTCGGCTCCGCGCTGGGCGCGATCGTGATCCACGCCATCGCGGAAATCTACGAAACACGGGCGCGGCTGTCCGATCGCGTCGCGCTCGGCTGCGCGATCGCCACCGTATTGGCGCTGATCGGCTTCCTCGTCTGGCTGTTCGCGGTGGAATTCCGCACACAGGTCAACGTCCTCGTCACGCGGCTGCCGGGCATCATCGACCAGCTGGCTGCGCAGATGGCGCAGTCCCCAGTCGGCGCCAAGGTGGTTGATGCGGTCCGCGCGGCGTTCGCCGGCAGCCGCGTCGCGCAGGACATCGGCGGGTTGGCGGAGGGCGCAGGCCAATTCATCTTGAACGCCCTGCTCGTCCTCGTCGGCGCGATCTTCTTCGCGGTCGATCCCAAGGTGTACGAGCGCGGCTTCCTTCTGCTTATGCCGCCGTCGAAGCGCGCCGCGATGGAGGATGCGCTGATCGATACCGCCGCGACGCTGCGCCTGTGGCTGCGCGCGCAGCTGATCCAGATGACGACGATGGGCGTCCTGGTCGGCATCGGCCTGTGGCTCGTCGGCGTGCCGTCGGCGCCAGCGCTCGCGCTGCTGACCGGAATCAGCGAGTTCATCCCCTACGTCGGCCCCGTCGCCGCGATGATCCCCGCGATGGGGCTCGCCGCGACGCTATCGATCCATCATGTGCTGTGGACGGTCGGCGTGTTCGCGATCGTTCGCGTCGTGCAGACCAACTTCATCACGCCGTTCGTCACCAGCCGCGTCGTCGCCATCCCGCCGGCAGTAACGCTGTTCGCGATCCTCGCGATCGGCGCGGTATTCGGCCTGTTCGGCCTGTTCTTCTCCGCCGCGCTGCTCGTCATGGTCTTCACGTTGGTGCGCAGCCTGTACCTGCGCGACACGTTGGGAGAGGACATTCCGCACAGCCGCCACCGCACCTTGTTCGACTCCACCGGCACGCCCCGCGACTCGCCTTCCAAGCTGGATTAATCCCTAATTAACCTTTTGCGTTCAGACATCGCTTGGTTAATGAATCGGTTGGGGCGCACGCGCAGGGAACGCGACGTCCAGACAGGGGAAGACGCATGCGGGTGCTGCTGATCGAAGACGAGCCGACGACCGCCAAGGCGATCGAGCTGATGCTATCGGTAGAAGGGTTCAACGTCTATTCGACCGATCTTGGCGAGGAGGGCTTGGACCTCGGCAAGCTCTACGATTACGACATCATCCTGCTCGATCTCAACCTGCCCGACATGCACGGCTACGACGTGCTGAAGCGGCTGCGCGTCGCGCGCGTGTCGACGCCGGTGCTGATCCTGTCAGGCGTCAACGAGATGGATTCGAAGGTGCGCAGCTTCGGCTTCGGCGCCGACGATTACGTGACCAAGCCGTTCCACCGCGAGGAATTGGTAGCGCGCATTCATGCCGTCGTGCGCCGCTCGAAGGGCCATTCGCAATCGGTGATCCGTACCGGCAAGCTCTCGGTCAATCTCGACGCCAAGACGGTCGAGGTCGACGGCGCACGCGTGCACCTGACCGGCAAGGAATATGCGATGCTCGAGCTCCTGTCGCTGCGCAAGGGCACGACGCTGACCAAAGAGATGTTCCTCAATCATCTCTACGGCGGGATGGACGAGCCCGAGCTCAAGATCATCGACGTCTTTATCTGCAAACTGCGCAAGAAGCTGAGCCTCGCATGCGAGGGCGAGAATTACATCGAGACCGTGTGGGGCCGCGGCTACGTGCTGCGTGAGCCGGACGAGGTCGCCGCCAAGGTCGCCTGACACTTAAAGCGATACTCCCGGAGTAAGGGAGGATGGAGGCCGCGACATCGGGGGGTGTCGCGGCCTTCTTCATGTCCGGCGCGCGACGAGCGCGGCAAGGTGCGCATGAAGCGCGGCGGCATTCGCCTCCCAGGTGAAGCCGAGTGCGCCGGCACGCGTCGCCTCCTGCGCCGGCGGATCGGCGAGGATCGCGGCGATCGCGGCGGCGAAGCCGGCGGGGCTGCGATCGGCGATCCGACCCGCGGCGGCGTCCCGCACGACGTCGGCCGCGCCGCCCGCCGCGGTGATGACGATCGGCGTCCCGCACGCCAGCGCTTCGACCCACGCATTGGCGAGCCCCTCGGAAGCGGATGCGAGCGCCATCACGTCGGCGGCGGCGATCAGCGCGGGAACATCGTCGTGCGGTACGCTGCCGAGCAGCCGCACGCGGTGTGCGACCCCGAGCCGCGCAGCTAGCGCCGCGAGCCTCGGCCGCTCGGGCCCTTCGCCCGCAATCAACAGCTGCACACCGGGTAGCCGGGCGACCGCCTCGATCACCACGTCGTGCCCCTTGCGTGTGATCAGCGCCCCGACCGACACGACGAGCGGCCCGCTGACGCCGAGACGTGCCTTCGCCGCAGCGCGGTCGACCGGTGCGAAGCGATCGAGGTCGACGCCGGTGTGGTGGACTGTCACGCGCGCCGGATCGATCCCGATCGCCGCCATGTCGGCGCGCATCGCGGCGGAGACAGCGAGCAGGCCGTCCGCGCGATGGCCGGCGTCGCGCACCGATGCGGCGGTCGCCGGCCGATACCCCCAGTAATGGATGTCCGCGCCGCGCGCCTTGATCGACACCGGCACGCCGTACCGCGCGCCGAGCGTCACCGCCGCCGGCCCGTCGGGAAAAAAGAACGACGCGTCGATCACGTCGAACGCGAAGTCTGCGCGGACCCGATCGAGCACGGGGACGAGCGTGCGGGCGAGCGCGGCGGAATGATAGCGCCCTCCGGTGCCCGGCCACGTCGTGAAGCGCGGTCGCTCGACGGTAAGCCCCTTCCACGTTTCACGCCGCGGCAGCGCGGCGAGCGGGCGGTAGTGCGGATGCAACCGCAGCGGCCACGGCGGCAGCCCGACCGGCGCCACGACGCGCACCGCCACCCCGGCCCGCGCGGCGAGCCCCAGCGTCTGCCGTTCGACGAACACGCCGAAATTCCGCCGGCCGGCGTCCGGGAAAAGCGAGGATAGCGTCAGCACGCGAAGCATCGCGTCGGTGTAGCGCCCGACCGTTAATCTCACCTATCCGTTAGGCAGCGCGCGGCTCCATCGGCGCCGCGCCGCCTTTTCTGGTCACTCCGCGCCCGTGCTGCTAGTCGGCGATCATGGGTCACGGGCATCACGCGCATCATCACGGCCGTGGCGACGGCGCGCACGATCATGCGCATGACCACGGCCACCTTCACCACCCTGCCCCGCCGGCATCTTGGGACCGTGCCTTCGCGATCGGCATCGCGCTCAACCTCGCCTATGTCGTGGCGGAGGCATCCGCCGGCCTCTGGACCGGATCGGTCGCGCTGCTCGCCGATGCCGGGCACAATCTGTCCGACGTGCTCGGCCTCGCCGTCGCCTGGGGCGGTGCGGCGCTCGCCCGCCGTGCGCCGTCGAAGCGCTTTACCTATGGTCTGAAGGGCTCGACGATTCTCGCCGCGCTCGCCAACGCGCTGCTCCTGCTGCTGGCGATCGGCGCGATCGCGCTCGAGGCGGTGCAGCGGTTCGGTGAGGCGGCACCGGTGCCGGGGCTCACCGTATCGGCGGTCGCCGCCGTCGGCATCGCGATCAACGGCCTTACCGCGTGGCTGTTCGCGCGCGGCCGCAAGGGCGATGTCAACATACGCGGCGCGTATCTCCACATGCTCGCCGACGCGATGGTCTCGGCAGGCGTCGTGCTCGCCGGCATCGCGATCTGGCTGACCGGCATCGGCTGGATCGATCCCGCCGTCAGCCTGGTGATCGCTGCGCTGATCTTCTGGCAGACATGGGGGCTGCTGCGCGAGACGGTGGAGATGAGCCTTGCCGCCGTACCGCGCGCGATCGATTACGACCGCGTCAGCGCCGCGCTCGCCGCGCTGCCCGGCGTCACGCAAGTCCACGATCTGCACATCTGGCCGATGTCGACCACCGAGCCGGTCCTCACCGCGCACCTGCTGATGCCCGCCGGCCATCCCGGCGACGCCTTTCTCGCGCGCACGCAGGACCTGCTGCACCACGATTTCGGCATCGGGCACACGACGCTGCAGATCGAGACGGGCGGGTCACCCTGCGCGCTCGAGCCCGCCGCCGCGGTCTAACCGTCAGTGGGCAGCGCCGCCCGAACCCGCTTCGCCAGCGCCGCGAGTTCAGCGAACAGCGGCGCATCGATCGCTTTGAGATTGAAGCACGTCTTGCCCTGCCGCCGTTTCGCAAGTTCGGCCGACAGCCCCTCGGCGAGCGCCGGCTGGTCGTACAGCGGGATCAGGTGGAAGGCGACGTAGCTCTTCTTGATCGTGACGGTGCCGAACCAGCCGGGCGAGCCCGTCTTGACGTTGCGCCGGTGCGTCCGCACGACCAGGTCGCCGGGTGCGTCGCGCTAGATCACCTGATCGCCCGCTGCCGCCAGCATGATCGCGCGCAATCTGGCGTAGACCACGTCGAAGTCCGCATCGTCGTCCCCTACCGACCAAGGTGGAACGCCGCCGCGGCACCCGTCAAGCGATCGCAGCGCCGATCAATAGACGCGGGCCACCGCGAACTCGACTGCCTCGACCATCGCATCCTTCGCCTTGCCGCTGGCGAACGGCGCGATCGCGTCGATCGCGCGCTGGCCGTAATGGCGCGCGCGCGCGATCGTGTCGTCCACCGCGCGGCTCGACCGCACCAGCTCGATCGCGTGCGCGAAATCGGCATCGCTGTCGCGCCGCCCCTCGACCGCGTCCTTCCAGAACTTGCGCTCCGCCTCGTTGCCGCGCGCATAGGCGAGGATGACAGGCAGCGTCATCTTGCCCTCGCGGAAATCGTCGCCCGCGTCCTTGCCCATCGTGCCCGCGTCGGACGTATAGTCGATCGCATCGTCGACCAGCTGGAAGGCGATGCCGAGGTTGCGGCCGTACGCGTCGAGCGCCGCCTCCTCCGCCTCCGGCCGTTCGGCCACCACCGCCGCGATCCGGCACGCCGCCGCGAACAGTGCCGCCGTCTTGGCGTTGATGATCTCCAGATAGCGGTCCTCGCCGGTGTCGACGCGGCGCGCGGCGGTGAGCTGGTGCACCTCGCCCTCTGCGATCACCGCGCTGGCGTTGGACAGGATCTTCAGCACCTTAAGGCTGCCGTCCTCCACCATCAGCTCGAAGCTGCGGCTGAACAGGAAGTCGCCCACCAGCACGCTCGCTGGATTGCCCCAGATAATGTTCGCGGTGCGCTTGCCCCGGCGCAAATCCGATCCGTCGACCACGTCGTCGTGCAGCAGCGTCGCGGTGTGGATGAACTCGACCGCGGCGGCGAGCCGGTGGTGCCGCGTCCCCGAATAACCGAGCAGCTTCGCGCTCGCGAGCGTCAGCATCGGGCGCATACGTTTGCCACCGCCCGCGATGAGATGCCCGGCAAGCTCGGGGATCAGCGGGATCTGCGACTGCATGCGATCAAGGATCGCGGCATTCACGAGGTTCATGTCACCGGCGACAAGCTGGATCATCGGATCGAGCGAGGGCTGGCGGCCGGCGAGGCGGTGGACGGTGGCGCTCATCTGCTGCGTCCTCTACGGACGCAGGCGCAAGGCCGCAACCGCGCGAGCCATGGGAGGGTGCGAATGCCGGACGAGGTGCTGAAGGGATATCGCAGGAGCATCGACAACATCGACGCCGCGCTCGTCTGCCTGCTAGCCGAGCGGTTCAAGGTGACGCAGGCGGTGGGGCGCTACAAGGCCGAAGCGGGGCTGCCGCCGGCCGATCCCGGCCGCGAGGAGGCACAGATCGCCCGGTTGCGCGCGCTTGCCGAGGAGGCCGAGCTCGATCCCGAATTCAGCGAGAAATTCCTGCGCTTCATCATCGACGAGGTGATCCGTCACCACGAGCAGCTGCGCGGCTGATCCGCTCGCCCGCCGATCGGCCCATCGCGCCGGCCGTCAGCACCACGGCCGGCGGCGGCCCTCCCACGGCCGGGCCAGCCCCTCGTCGATCAGCGTATCACCCAGCGACACGCCGTCGCGCGTGACGATCGCGAGCCGCCGGCCGTAGCGATCGGTTGGGCGATCCGCCGCCGCGAGTTCGATCGGCCCGGCATTGAGCAGCGCCTGCAACCGCCGTGTCGCCCGATCACCCAGTTCCGCTTCCGCGGGGCAGCGCGGCGGGTGCGTCTCGGGCGTGTCGATATCGGCGATGCGCACCTTTTCGCCGGCGATCCAGAAAGTGTCGCCGTCGACGACGCAATTCGTGCCGCCACCGTTGTGGCACAGCGTGAATTCGCCCGTCGCTGAAATTGATGACGCCGAAATAGGATCGTTCCCGGTCATGGTGTCGGGCACCGACAGCACGCCGACGGCGAGGCCGATCGCCACCGCCACGGCACCGATCGCCGCCACCGGCGTGCGCCGCCGCCGCTTGGGCGCGGGCCAGAAGGTAACGGGCGCGGGCCGCGTACGGCGCGCGCGACGGAAATCGGGTTCGTGCCGCATGCCGGCATCCGTGCCGACACAACGGTTATCGCGGGCTGAACGGTCGCGCCGAAACGGACGAACCGTTCGGCGCGACGATCAGCGTCGGGGCGGCTCAGCGCCCGGTGAAGGTCGCCGGACGCTTCTCGAGGAAGCTCGCCATGCCTTCCTTGAAGTCCGCGCTCTGGAACAGCGGCAGCAGCTGGAGATAGACGTGCTGGACGTGCGTGTCGAAGCTCTCGTCGAGCCCCATGCGCATCAGCCGCTTGGCGCCCTGCACCGCCATCGGTGCGTTGGCAGCGATCTCCAGCGCGATCGCGCGTGCGCGGCTCGCGACCTCGCCGGTCGGCACCACTTCGTTGACGAGGCCTTCCTTCAGGCAGTCCTCGGCGCCCAGCGTGCGGCCGGTGAAGATGATCTCCGCCGCCTTCGCCCAGCCGAGCATCCGCGGCAGGAACCACGTGCCGCCCGATTCGGGCAGCACCCCGCGCTTGACGAACGCCGCCGCGAGCTTCGCGTCCGCGGCCATCACGCGAATGTCGCAGCCGAGCGCCATGTCCATGCCGTATCCGGCGGCCGAACCGTTGAGCGCTGCGATCACCGGCTTGTCGAGCGCGTGAAGCACCGTCGGCGGCGTGTTCCTGAGGTCGATCGTCGCTCCGAACGTCGCCGAGGATGAACCGATCCCCTCCCCCTTCGTCGCGGCGTTGAGATCGAGCCCGGCGCAGAACGCCCGGCCGGTGCCCGTCAGCACGATGACGCGCACGTCGCGATCCTCGCCCGCACGCACCAGCAGCCGCGTCAGCTCGTCGAGCATCGGGCCGGATATCGTATTCATCCGCTCGGGCCGGTTCAGCGTCAGCGTCGCGATGCCTTCCGACACCTCGTAGGTAACGTCCTCGCTCATATCCTCATCCTTTCCTATCCAGCGCTCACGCCGCGCGCGCCAGTCGCGCTACCGTCGCTTCATATTCAGCCATCGTCTCGTCGAAGATCTGCGCCACCGGCTTCACCTCGCGGATCCGGCCTGCAACCTGGCCGGTCAGCGCGATTCCCGCCTCCAGGTCACCGCCGAAATAGACCGCCTGCGTATCCGCGAACTCGCCGAAGATGTTCGGTGTGCCTTCCTTCTCGATCCGGCTGGTGCGGTCGGTGCGCAGCGCGCGCAACGCCGGGCCTGGTCCCGAGCGGTTCAGGAATACCGTGTCGGTGGCATCCGCCTCGACGATCGCGGTCTTCCAATTGTCGTGCACCGGGCATTCGGCGGACGAGAGGATGCGCGTCCCCATCAGCACGCCTTCGGCGCCGAGCGCGAATGCCGCGGCCATCGTCCGACCGTCCATGATCCCGCCCGCCGCCACGACGGGCACGTCGACCGCCTCGACCACCTGCGGCACCAGCACCATGGTGGAGACGTCCTTGGCGTTCTTAAACCCGCCGCCCTCGCCGCCCTCGACGATCAGCCCGTCGACACCCGCCTCTACCGCGCGCAGCGCGCCGGCGAGGCTTGGCACGACGTGGAACACGGTGAGCCCCGCGGCCTTAAGCATGCCGGTATATTTCATCGGATCGCCCGCCGAGGTGGTGACGAAGCGGATGCCCTGATCGATCACGAACTGGACGATGCCGGGATCGCGCACGAACGCCTGCGCCACGTTCACGCCGAACGGCTTGTCCGTCAGCTCGCGCATCTTTAGGATCTCGGTGCGCACCGCTTCGAGATCAACCGACGACGTCTCGATGATCCCCATCCCGCCCGCGTTCGACACCGCCGACGACAGGTGCGAACGCGCGATCCAGCCCATCGCCGCCTGGATGATCGGCTTCTCGATGCCCAGCATCTCGGTGATGCGCGTCTTCAGCGCCATTGGCCCTCTCCCCGACTTTTCGAAGATCGGGTTTACACAGGCAACGCCTCGCTTCCAGCCTTTTTCAGCAAGTGAGTGCGAGCAGCGCGAACGTCGCCAGCCAGTGCGTGCCCATGTAATCGTCGGCCAAATGCGGCAGGCTGGCGTCGAGATGCGCCGTCGCGGCGGCGCGCGCGACCGGCGCGACCGCATGATCGGGCAGCGCCGCGGCGATCGCGCGCCAGCACCACGCACGGCTTAGATTCAGCCCGTCGAGGTGCGCGATCTTGCCGTCGCTGCGATCCGACACGATCGCGGGCGTGAACAGCGTCGCTGGCCGCCCGGCCGCCGCATCGGGCAGGAAGCCGTCGAACCACGCGCCGAAGTCTTCGCCCAGCACGCGACTCATCAGCAGCGCCTCGCTGAGCGCAGGGGACAGGAACTCGTCGCCGCCCGGCTCCCACGCTTGGCACCCGCGATCGCCGCCGAACCAGTCGCGCGCCCGCGCATCGATCAGCGCGGCCAGTGCCGTGTCATGATCGCACCCCCAGTCGCGCGCCAATGTCAGCGCGAACGCCGTGTTGAAATGCGTGCCGACACGGATCGGATAGGTGAGCTTGGGCAGATGCTGGTGAAAGCGCGTCGCGAAGGCACGCGCGAGCGGCTCCAGCGCCGCGGCCCATGGCGCATCATGACGCGCTGCCTCGCCGTGAAGCGCCAGCGCCCAGCCCCACCCGTACGGCCGTTCGAATCCGGCGGCATAGGGCAGCGCCAGCCGCGCCACCTCGCCCGCCACCTTGTCGGGCACCAGCATCGCGTCGGCGCGCGCGCGGATCGCATCGGCCTCGGGCAGGTCGGGGAACAGTCGCGCGATCGTCAACAGTTGCCACCAGCCGTGGACGCAGCTGTGCCAGTCGAAGCTGCCGTGGAAGATCGGGTGGATCTCGTGCGGCTCGCGCAGATCGCCCGGGCCGCTCAGCACCTGATCGAGCTTGTATGGGTAGCGCTGGCCGATATGGCCGAGCGTCAGCCGCGCGAAGCCGGCGGCGGTATCCGCAGTCAGGGTCATGCGACGATCCACCATAGAAGCGCGATGTTGAAGGCGAGCAGCGGCAGCGCAGTCGGCACCTGTGCGCGGATCACGCCGTTGGCGTCCTTGAGCTCGAGCAGCGCGGCGGGCACCAGATTGAAGTTCGCCGCCATCGGCGTCATCAGCGTGCCGCAGAACCCCGCGAGCATGCCGATCGCGGCGACCGGCGCGGGATCGGCGCCATAAGCCTTGACGAGCAGCGGGATCCCGACCGCGGCGGCCATCACCGGAAAGGCGGCAAAGGCATTGCCCATCACCATCGTGAACAATGCCATTCCCATCCCGAAGGCGAGCACCGCGCCGAGGACGCTGCCGGCGGGGATCGCGACGCCGACCAGCCGCCCAACGACCTCGCCGACGCCCGCGAGCGCGAACACCGCGCCCAGGCTCGCCAGCATCTGCGGCAGCACCGCCGCCCAACCGATATCGTCCATCAGCGCGCGCCCGGCGCGGAACGGCTCGGCTGGCGCAGGTCTGAGCCAATCGTAGCACAGCGCGAGCGCGCACAGCACGCCGACCGTCAGCGCGACGAGCGTCGCCTGCTTGGCATCGAACAGCGCGGGAAATTGCTGGAACACGAACGTGCCGATCAACGCGGTGGCGGGGATCACCAGCGCGGGCACGAACACCATCGCGCCGCGCGTCGCCGACTCGCCTGCCGGCACGCGCCGCCTCATCCGACCGCTCGCGGCGATCGCCACCAGCGCTAGGACGAGCACGCCGTTGCCCACGTCGCCCAGCCGATCGCCGGCGAGGAAGCTCGCCGCAATCAGCGCGTAGAAGCCGGTGTTCGCCCAACGCCGCTCGACGAACGACAGGATCGCGAAAACGAGAAAGGTCAGCCCGGCAACGAGGTAGACGAAATTCAGCCCGATCATGCCGCGCGCGCCCCGACGCGCCCCTTGCGATCGAGCCACCACATCCGCCCGCCATGGATGGCGAACGCCGCGATCGCGGTGGGGATCGCCCATATCGACATGTGCAGCGGCTCGACGAAGATGCCATAACCCTCGAGCACGCCCTTCATCAGCAGGATCGATCCGATCGCGATGAAGATGTCCTCGCCGAAGAACAGCCCGATATTGTCGGTTGCCGCCGCCAGCGCCTTCACCTTCTCGGGATCGTGCGGTTCACCCGCCGCGGCCTCGGCCATCGGCGCGATCAGTGGACGAACCGTCTGCGCGTGGCCCGCGACCGAGGTGAGCCCCAGCGCCGCCGTGATCTGCCGAAAGCCGAGATACGCCAGCAGCAGCCGCCCCACTGTCAGCCCCTTCAATCCCCCTACCAGCGCCCGCGCGCGCGCCTGCAGGCCATTGCGCTCGAGCAAGCCGATCACGGGCAGCACGATGTAGATCGCGGTCACGTAGCGCGTGTCGTTGAACGCCTTGCCGAACGCCGCGAGGATCGCCAGCGGCTCGATCCCCGCAGCGAGCCCGGTGACCAATGCAGAGGCGGCGATCACTAGCATCGGGTTGAAGCGCAGCAGAAAACCAAGCGCGATGATCACGATGCCGGCGAGGACGAGCATCAGGCGCCGGGCCGGGATGCGTCGACCGGCCTTCGCGCCGTACACCGCCATGTCGCAGATATCATGCCCGTCGATGTGCGGCACGTCCGCCGCGGCGACAAGCGCGAAGTGGCAATCCGACCGAGAACGGCGAGCGGCGGGCTAGGCGCGCCCAGTCTAAAGGGCGAGCCGACTGCGCCTTGAAACGATGAAGGCGCTTCCATCGCGGAAGATTACAGGTGTCCATGTTCGCGGATCCCGCTCAACCGGTCACCTCATCCGCGCAACGCACGCGCATACCCTTCGTGGTCACCAGCGCCTTCTCGCCCGCCTGCGCCTCGACACGGCCATCGCCTTTCGTGCTGGATACCAATAGCGCCATAGGGCGATCGATGACGCAGCGATATTCCGCCTTGGCAACGGTGCAGGCGTGTCGCAGTGCGGCCGCATCGTCCGGCGACGGGTGACCGACCGATTCGACGCCGAAGGCGATTGACGCGGATCCGCCAACCAGCGCGGCCTTCAATCCGGAGATGAGCTGGCCGTGATATACGGCCGACTGATCGGTCTTCTTCAAACCCAGCTGCGGCGCGAGGCGCGCGCAGAAGCTGGGCGATTGGTCCGCCGCCAACGCGCCACCTGCGCTCACCAACAGCAGCACGGCCGCCCAGATTTTCACGTCCTGCTCCGGATCAGATGGCGCCCGCGGGCAATGCTGCATCGTCGGGGATGCGCAACAAGCATCCGTCACGCCGGCTGAAGCAGGCCTTCCTTCGCGATCTTGTCGCGCCACACGAGCGGGGCGAGCTGGTGGACGTTGTTGCCTTCGCTGTCGACTGCGACGGTAACCGGGAAATCCTCCACCTCGAACTCGTAGATCGCTTCCATGCCGAGATCCTCGAAGCCGACGACCTTCGACCCCTTGATCGCGCGCGCGACGAGATACGCCGCACCGCCGACCGCCATCAGATAGGCGCTCTTGGCGTCCCTGATCGCGTCGGTCGCCGCCGGTCCGCGCTCGGCCTTGCCGACCATCGCGAGCAGCCCTTGGTCGAGCATCATGCGGGTGAACTTGTCCATCCGCGTCGCGGTCGTGGGGCCGGCCGGGCCCACCACTTCCTCGCCGACCGGATCGACCGGACCGACGTAGTAAATCACCCGGCCCTTGAACTCGACCGGCAGCGCCTCGCCGGCGTCGAGCATGTCCTTGATGCGCTTGTGCGCGGCGTCACGCCCGGTCAGCATCTTGCCGTTGAGGAGCAGGCGATCGCCCTGCTTCCACGAGCGGACCATCTCTGGCGTCAGCGTGTCGAGATCGACGCGGATCGCGGCCTTGTCGGGCGTCCAGTTGACCTTGGGCCATTCGTCGAGCTTCGGCGTCTCGAGATACGCCGGGCCGCTGCCGTCGAGCGTGAAATGCGCGTGGCGGGTGGCGGCGCAGTTCGGGATCATTGCAACCGGCTTGCCCGCGGCGTGGCACGGCGCATCCATGATCTTGACGTCGAGAATGGTCGACAGTCCGCCCAGGCCCTGCGCCCCGATGCCGAGCGCGTTGACCTTGTCGAAGATCTCGATGCGTAGCGCCTCGATGTCGTTCTTCGGTCCGCGCGCCTTGAGCGGTCCCATGTCGATCGGCTCCATCAGCGCCTTCTTGGCGAGCAGCACGCAATGTTCCGCCGTGCCGCCGATGCCGATGCCGAGCATGCCCGGCGGGCACCAGCCCGCGCCCATCTGCGGCAGCATTTCCAGCACCCAGTCGACGATCGAATCGCTGGGGTTCATCATCTTGAACTTGGACTTGTTCTCGCTGCCACCGCCTTTCGCCGCGACATCGACCGAAACCGTGCTGCCCGGCACCATCTCGACGTGCAGCACGCAGGGCGTGTTGTCCTTGGTGTTGCGTCGCGTGAAGGCGGGATCGGCGAGGACCGAGGCGCGCAGCTTGTTCTCCGGATGAAGATACGCAAGGCGCACGCCTTCATCGACGATTTCCTGCATCGAGCGATTGGTGTCGTCGATGCGGCACTCCATGCCCCATTTGACGAACACGTTGACGATGCCGGTGTCCTGGCAGATCGGGCGGTGGCCCTCCGCACACATCCTGCTGTTGGTCAGGATCTGCGCGATCGCGTCCTTCGCCGCCGGGCCCTGCTCCGCCTCATAGGCGTCGCCCAATGCGCGGATGTAATCCATCGGATGATAGTAACTGATGAACTGGAGCGCGTCGGCAACGCTCTCGATCAGGTCTGCGGCGCGGATCGTCGTGGTCATGGCGATCGTCACTATGGTGCGCACGGCACGAGTGCAACGGGGTGCGCGCGGCACCAGCGCAACGGCCGGGCGGACGCCAAAAAGCGACGGACCGAGGCGTCACGATGCCCCGTCCCGCCGCGCCGTAAACGCTTTGCCAACCCTATTTTCCTATCCCGACGCGATGGGATCAGTCCGCCGCGTATCGTCTTCTGCCTCCGCTCCGCCCGGCTTCGTCGAGGCGCTGGGGCTGGTCGCGTCAGCCGACGAGGCGGTCGCCGATGCCAGCGAGGCGCGGCTGCGCGAAGTCGCGATCTTATGGCCGCTGGTCGTCGCGGTGCTGCTGCTCGGCAGCGTCGGATCGCTCGTCTTCCTCGCCTTATGGGGCCGGCCGGTCGGCATGGCGCTGGCGTTGGCGGCGGTGCTGAGCGCGGTAGGCGGTGGAGCCTGGGCGTTGCTCGCGCTGCCCAAGGCGCGCAGCCTTCCCCCGCATCGTCGTATCGGCATCCTCACCGCGCTCGCGGCGCTGCTCGCGATCGCGCTATCGCTCCAGCTCGATCTCAGCCCTAACCTGCCTACCGCATCGCTCCATGTCGCGGGCTTCGTCGTCGGCTTCGGCGCGATCGTGCTCACCGCGATCGCGCTTCACGCGGTGCGCGCCGCAAGCCTGGCGTTTGCCGGGACGCTCGCGCTGATGGTGCCGGTCACCGCCGGGCTTGGCGTCGCCGCCGCGGCCGCGCTGGTCCTCGCCGCGCTGCTCGTACGTGGCATCTTCCGCATCGCGACGCGCGATCACGAGGAACTTGGCGAGCGCGAGGCGGCGCAGCACCATCAGCAGCTCGCGACCCGGCTGGTGCGCGAATATGAGGAGCACGGCACCGGCTGGTTCTGGCAGACCGACCGCGCAGGCCAGCTCACCTACCTTACCGACAAGGTCGCGCGCGAGATCACCGCACTTGGCGTCGATCCGATCGGCGAGCGGCTGGTCAACGTCTTTCGCGTCGATTCCTCGCTGATCGAGACCGAACGCACGCTCACCTTTCACATGTCCTCGCGCACCAGCTTCGCCGATTATTCGGTGCGCCCGGCGTTCGAGGCGGGCGCGGATCGCTGGTGGTCGATTTCCGGCCGCCCGATGCTCGACGATCTTGGCCGCTTCCAGGGGTTTATCGGCTCGGGCTCGGACCTTACGGAGAAGCGTCGCGCCGAGGCGGAGATCACCCGCCTCGCGCTGTTCGACAGCCTGACGGGGCTCGCCAATCGCCAGCGCATGCGCCTGTCGCTCGAACAGACGCTCGCCCCCGCGCAGGGCCCGCGGACCACGACGGGGTTGTTCCTGCTCGATCTCGATCGCTTCAAGGCGGTCAACGACACGCTCGGGCACCAGACCGGTGACGAGCTGCTCAAGCAGGTCGCGCAGCGGCTGCAGCAGGCCGTTGCCGACGCGGGGCTCGTCGGGCGGCTGGGCGGCGACGAATTCATGGTCGTCCTCCCGCGCGAGGGCAACCGCGACAAGCTGAGCGAGATCGCGCAGCGCATCATCGCCGCGCTGTCACAGACCTATTTCATCAAGGGCGCTTCCGTCTCGATCGGCTGTTCGATCGGCGTCGCGATCGCGCCCGAGCATGGCGAGGATAGCGAGGCGCTGGTGCGCAACGCCGATCTCGCACTCTACGCCGCGAAGGCCGACGGGCGCGGTGTCCACCGTTTCTACCGCGACGAGCTGCTCGAAGGCGCGCAGAACCGCAAGCGGCTCGAGGACGATCTGCGCCAGGCGCTCGGCAGCGACCAGTTCCACCTTACTTATCAGGCGGTGGTCTCGACCGCGGACGAGCAGATCGTCGGCTACGAGGCGCTGCTGCGCTGGACGCACCCGACGCGCGGGGCGGTGAGCCCGGCGGAGTTCGTGCCGATCGCGGAGGAATGCGGCCTGATCGACGCAATCGGCGAGTGGGTGCTGCGGACCGCCTGTGCGGACGCGGCGCGCTGGCCCGAAAAGGTGCGCGTGGCGGTCAACGTCTCGCCGATCCAGTTCGCCAACCCCGCGCTGCCTGCAATCGTGACGAGCGCGATCGCGGCTGCCGGCATCGCGGCCGCGCGGCTCGAACTCGAGATCACCGAGGGCGTGTTCCTCAACGAGGATGCCTCGTCGGATCAGATGTTCAAGGCGCTGAAGGGCATCGGCGTCCGCCTCGCGCTCGACGATTTCGGCACCGGCTACTCTTCGCTCGGCTATCTGAAGAAGGCGCCGTTCGACAAGATCAAGATCGATCAGAGCTTCGTGCGCGGCGCGATCCAATCGAGCACGCGCAACGCCGCGATCATCAAGGCGATCGTCACGCTCGCCGATACGCTCGGCATGGAGACGACGGCCGAGGGCGTCGAGCAGCAGGACGAGATCGCGCTGATCCGTGATCTGGGGTGCAGCCATATCCAAGGCTTCGTCTACGGACGCCCGGCGCGCTGCGAAGACGTCGCCGCGCAGCTCGCCGCCGGGGGCCGCGCGACCGCGGTCGGCCACCGCATCAGCCGTGCGCCGCGCACCAAGATGCTGCGCTCGGCACGGATCGAGATCGGCGACGAGCGCGGCGAGGTGCGCATCCGCAACATGTCGGCCAATGGCGCGATGATCGATGGGGTCGATTTCCCCGCCGAGGCGGTCGGCGTCGACGTGCAGATCGAACTGCTCGAGGACCAGCTGTTCCCCGCCACGATCCGCTGGACCGCGGATGGCCGCGCCGGGCTCGAGTTTGCGCGCGCGTTCAACCTCGAGCGTCTCAACCAGCCCACCCGACTGGTTCGCAAGACCGGTTGACTT
Organism: Sphingomonas sp. NBWT7; assembly: GCF_014217605.1. Classification (NCBI taxonomy): domain Bacteria; kingdom Pseudomonadati; phylum Pseudomonadota; class Alphaproteobacteria; order Sphingomonadales; family Sphingomonadaceae; genus Sphingomonas; species Sphingomonas sp. NBWT7. Next base: position 1,465,797 of record NZ_CP043639.1, read on the forward strand.
CGCGATCGACGCGAGCCGACCCATCCATAAGGTAGGCTCGGGAGATGCGCTCCGCCGATGCAGCGCGCCGCGCGGCGCGCTTTTATTCACAGCAAAAAATTTTCTCTTCGCTTGCAATCCGCGAACCCCGCGGAAGTCCACGCGTCGCGCGATTTCGTGCCACGGATGTTCCGCATCGTCCAATGAACCCTTCGCGCTACCAGTGCATTTACCGGCTTGCCTCTCGACGCCGCCTGACACAATCTGTGGGGGCTGAAGACGGGGGCGGACGCAAGTACTGGTGGAACGGCGCTGTGATCCCGAGATCGCGGACCGGCTAACGCAGCCTATGACGGCGGCGAACGGTCCTGTTTTGTTCTCGCATTGCGCGGTATAGCATGGTGCAGCGCCGGGCCGATTCGGTCGAGGAACAACGAGGAAGCGGTGGCGATGGATTTCAGAGACGCGAGTGAGGCGAACATGGCGACCGATACGATCGATGCGACCAGCCCGAACGGTACCGGTACGGCGAGCGCTGCGCCCGCCGACACCCCAGCCGCATCGGCGCCGCGCAAGCCCTACCCGCTCGACGTCGATCACTCGCGCGACGCGCTGCTGACCGATTTCGGCAAGGAGACGCTCAACGATCGCTACCTGCTGCCGGGCGAATCGTACCAGGATCTCTTTGTCCGCGTCGCCAGCGCCTATGCCGACGATCAGGCGCACGCACAGCGCGTCTATGATTACATCTCGAAGCTATGGTTCATGCCGGCGACGCCGGTGCTGTCGAACGGCGGTACGGGGCGCGGGCTGCCGATCAGCTGCTACCTCAATTCGGTGCCCGACAGCCTCAACGGCATCGTCGACACGTGGAACGAGAACGTCTGGCTCGCCAGCCGCGGCGGCGGCATCGGTACCTATTGGGGCAACGTGCGCGGGATCGGCGAGCCGGTCGGCCTCAACGGCAAGACCAGCGGGATCATTCCGTTCGTCCGCGTGATGGATTCGCTGACGCTGGCGATCAGCCAGGGCTCGCTGCGGCGCGGCTCGGCCGCCTGCTACCTCGACATCTCGCACCCCGAGATTGAGGAGTTCCTCGAGATCCGCAAGCCGTCGGGCGACTTCAACCGCAAGGCGCTCAACCTCCACCACGGCGTGCTGATCCCCGACGCGTTCATGGAAGCCGTGCGCGACGGCGCCGAATGGGAGCTCAAGAGCCCCAAGGACGGCGCGGTGCGCGGCAAGGTCGATGCGCGCGCGCTGTTCCAGAAGCTGGTCGAGACCCGGCTGGCGACGGGCGAGCCGTACATTGTCTTCGCCGATCACGTGAACGCGAACATGCCCAAGCATCACCGCGATCTGGGGCTCAAGGTATCGACCTCCAACCTGTGCAGCGAGATCACGCTGCCGACGGGCCGCGACCATCTCGGCAACGATCGTACCGCAGTGTGCTGCCTCTCCTCGCTCAACCTCGAGACGTGGGACCAATGGAAGGACGACAAGCGCTTCGTCGAGGACGTGATGCGCTTCCTCGACAACGTGCTGCAGGATTATATCGACCGCCACGAGCCCGGCATGGAGCGTGCGGCCTATAGCGCCGGGCGTGAACGCTCGGTCGGCCTCGGCGTGATGGGCTTCCACTCCTTCCTCCAGGCGCGCGGCCTGCCGATGGAGGGTGCGATGGCGAAGAGCTGGAACCTCAAGATCTTCAAGCAGATCAGCAGCCAGGTGAACGAGGCGTCGATGCAGCTCGCGGTCGAGCGCGGCCCCTGCCCCGATGCCGCCGACATGGGCGTGATGGAACGGTTCAGCTGCAAGATGGCGATCGCGCCGACCGCGTCGATCAGCATCATCTGCGGCGGCACCAGCGCGTGCATCGAGCCGATCCCGGCCAATATCTACACGCACAAGACGCTGTCGGGCAGCTTCTCGGTCAAGAACCCGTATCTCGAGAAGCTGCTAATCGAGAAATCGAAGAATTCCGACGCGGTGTGGAATTCGATCCTCGAGCAGGGCGGCTCGGTGCAGCACCTCGACTTCCTCAGCCAAGAGGAAAAGGATTGCTACAAGACCAGCTTCGAGATCGATCAGCGCTGGCTGCTCGAACTCGCGGGTGACCGTACGCCATACATCGATCAGGCGCAGTCGCTGAACCTGTTCATCCCGGCCGACGTAGAGAAGTGGGATCTGCTGATGCTCCACTTCCGCGCGTGGGAGCTCGGCATCAAGTCGCTCTACTATCTGCGCTCGAAGAGCGTGCAGCGTGCGGGCTTCGCCGGCGGGGTCGAGAACGACAACACGCTCGAAAAGCCGAAGTATCAGTTCGAGACGACCGACTACGACGAGTGCCTCGCCTGTCAGTAAGCCGCGCGGCGGGCGGTGCATCCGCCCGTTACCCGGCGACGGCGATGCCTGTCCTGTTCACCGCGATGCGTGGAAGCGAGATGATGCGGCCATCCCTCCAGACACGAGAAACCCCGACCCGCGCATGGCGGGCCGGGGTTCGTCGGTCGCGTCGGGTGCGCGGCGTCAGCGGGTCACTCGGCCTCTTCGAACATGTCGACGGCGTTCTGCCCGGTGGCGGAGAGTCGCACCGTGTCGCCTTCGATCGTCGCCACCAAACCGGCGGGCAGATAGTGATGCTTGCCGCCGGTGCCGTCCTGCGTCGACGGGCTGTCGTTCTTGGTCAGCTTGATCCGCTCGCCATCGACATGGTCGACCGTGCCGACATGGACGCCGTCCGCGCCGACGACCTTCATATGTTCCTTGATGTTGCTGTGATCGTGCATCGTCAGTCTCCTGGTCGGTTCGGCCGTTCAACGACAGATCGCGGCTTTGGATGCATCGTACCCGCCGCGCGTCACGCCGCGCCGTCGCGGTGCGCCGCGTGAGCCGAATGCCTGCCGTACGCTATCACCCGCGCCGCCCGGCCCGTTCGCGCGGCAACGCCTATGCACGCCGCGGCAACGTCCGGCCGTCCGTTCCCGGCGTAGCGGTGGCATCGTCCCGCCCAGGCGGGCTTCGGCCTTTGCTCCCGGCTGTCGCGGCGCGTACCGCCGCTACCATCGCACTGTTGCTGCTCGCTGCCTGCGCCTCGCAGACCGCGGCGGGCGTCGCGCACACGCCCACGACGCCCGGCTTCCTGCTCGGCCTGTGGCACGGCTTCATCTTCCCCGTCGCCTGGGTGCTCAGCCTCTTCCTGCCCGACGTCGCGATCTACGCCGTCCCCAACACCGGCGGCTGGTACGATTTCGGCTATTTCATCGGCATCGTCTTCCTCGGCGTGGGTGCGCGCAAGACGCGCACCGTCTACGCCACGCGGCGTACGCGCGCATGAGCTGGCGGATCTTCGCGATGTACGCGGTGGCGGCCGTCCTCGCGCTGGTCGGCATCGGGCTGCTCGGCGCACTCGCCCGGCCGCGAAGCGAGGCCAAGGTCTACGCCTTCCGCATGATCGGCATCATGGCGCTCGCCGGCGGCGCGGTGCTGGCGATGAGCGCCACCGCGATGTGGCAGTGGAGTGCGGAAGGGTGACCGTACCAGCAGTTCTCGTACTTATCGTCACCGGCCCCGGTCTGCTCGCGCTCGGCCTTTGGACTCTGCGCACCCGTTCATGGTATGACGGCGTATCGGCCGCGGAAGTGCTGATCTACCGCGTCGGCGGCGCGTCGCTTCCGACGCGGACCGCAACCGATCGCCGCTTCGCCCGCCTTCACGCCTGGATGACCGTCATCCTCGGCGCGTCCTTCACCCTCTGCCTCGCGGCAGTCGTCGTCCCGTTCTCGTCGGAGTAACCCATGTCCCTCCTCCAAGCCTCCAAGCAGTACAAGCCGTTCGAATACCCCTGGGCGTTCGAATTCTGGAAGCGTCAGCAGCAGCTCCACTGGCTGCCCGAAGAGGTGCCGCTGGGCGAGGATTGCCGCGACTGGGCGCAGAAGCTGACCGATCACGAGCGCAACCTGCTGACCCAGATCTTCCGTTTCTTCACGCAGGCCGATGTCGAGGTGCAGGATTGCTACCACGAGAAGTACGGCCGCGTGTTCAAGCCGACCGAGATCAAGATGATGCTGACCGCGTTCAGCAACATGGAGACGGTGCACATCGCCGCCTACAGCCATCTGCTCGACACGATCGGCATGCCTGAGAGCGAATATGGCGCCTTCCTCGAATATGCCGAGATGAAGGAAAAGCATGATTACATGCAGAACTTCGGCGTCGATTCGGACGAGGATATCGCGCGCACGCTCGCCATGTTCGGCGGCTTCACGGAAGGCGTGCAGCTGTTCGCCAGCTTCGCGATGCTGATGAACTTCCCGCGCTTCAACAAGATGAAGGGCATGGGCCAGATCGTCACCTGGTCGATCCGCGACGAGAGCCTGCACTGCGAGGGCATCATCAAGATGTTCCACACCTTCTGCGCCGAGCGGCAGTGCCTGACCAAGGCGGTGAAGGATGATATCGCCGACGTTTGCCAGACGACGATCCGGCTGGAGGACAATTTCATCGATCTCGCGTTCGAGATGGGGCCGGTCAACGGCATGACCCCCAAGGAGATCAAGAAGTACATCCGCTACATCGCCGACTGGCGGATGGGGCAGCTTGGGCTGAAGCCGATCTACATGATCGACGAGCATCCGCTGCCGTGGCTCGCGCCGATGCTCAACGGCGTCGAGCACGCCAATTTCTTCGAACAGCGCGCGACCGAATATTCGAAGGCGGCGACGCGCGGCCAGTGGAACGACGTGTGGGATTCGTTCGACAAGCGCCAGAAGGCGAAGGGCGGCCGCGCCGCGAACGAGGACGCCGGCGACATCGGCGACATGTTCTCACGCGCAGGGGTCGCGGCTGAGTAAGCCGGCAGTCGGGCGCAATCGTCCTGCCTGGCACGGCACGACGATTGCGCCACAACCGGTATCAAACGTAACTATCTTGCTCTCGGGGTCGGCCATGCTATGCCCCCGGGCATGGCCGACACCCCCGCCCCCCTTACCCCACCTGCCGACGCTGCCGCCGATTGGACGGTGCCGCAGAACTGGTCGCATTACAGCGCGCAGGATCACGCGACGTGGGACACGCTGTTCGCCCGGCAAGCGAAGCTGCTGCCGGGCCGCGCGGCGAACGCCTGGTTGCGCGGGCTCGACGTGCTCAAGCTGTCGAAACCCGGCATTCCCGATTTCGCCGAACTCTCCGATCGGCTGATGGATCTCACCGGGTGGCAAGTCGTCGCGGTGCCCGGCCTCGTGCCCGACGACGTGTTCTTCGACCACATGGCCAATCGCCGCTTCGTCGCGGGGAATTTCATCCGTCGCCCCGACCAGCTCGATTACCTGCAGGAACCCGATGTCTTCCACGACGTGTTCGGCCATGTGCCGATGCTCGCCGATCCGGTCTTCGCCGACTATCTCGCCGCCTATGGCCGCGGTGGGCTACGCGCGATGGAGCATGACGCGCTGAAATACCTTGGGCGGCTGTACTGGTACACGGTCGAGTTCGGACTGATCGCCGAGCCTGAGGGTCTGCGCATCTACGGCTCCGGCATCGTGTCGAGCTATGCCGAGAGCCGCTTCGCGCTCGACGATCCGTCGCCGCACCGCATCGCCTTCGATCTCGCGCGCGTGATGCGCACCGATTACCGGATCGACGATTTCCAGCAGAACTACTTCGTCATCCCGAGCTTCGACGAACTGCTGCGTCTCACGGTCGAAACCGATTTCGCGCCGCTCTACGACGCCATCCGCGATCTGCCCGAGATCGCCGTCGCCGAGATCGTCGAGGGCGACACGCTGATCACCCGCGGCACGCAGGAATACGCCCGCGCCAAGGCCGGCTGAGCGGGCTCGATCCGGCCGCGGCGGTCACAGATCGAGCGCCCAGCCGTCGCGCCCCTTTGGGTCGGGCGGGCTCGACGGAACGTAGCGCGCGCTGCCGGCGGCGAGCCGCAGGATCGTCCAGTCGCCACGCACGTCCGCCGTCTCGAGCGTGCAGCCGCAAGCGGCAAAGGCGGCAACGACGTTCGCCCGCTGCGTCTCGAGCAGGCCGGCGAGCACGATCGTCGCGCCCGCGTCGGCGATCGCGGCGAGTTCCGGCGCCATCGACACCAGCGGCCCGGCGAGGATGTTGGCGATGACAAGATCGTACGGGGCACGCGCGGTAATCGCCTCACTCAGCGCGCCGTCAGCGACGATCAGCGCGACGCCATCAACGACGTTCAGCGCGGCATTCTCGCGCGTTACCTCGATCGCCGCAGGATCGATATCGGTCGCGACCACCCTCGCCTCCGGCCACAGGAAGGCGGCCGCAAAGGCGAGCACCCCCGTGCCCGTGCCGACATCGATGATGCTGCGGAAGTGCCGAGATGCAAGGCCGTCAAGCATCGCCAGGCAGCCGCTCGTCGTCGCGTGATGCCCGGTCCCGAACGCTTGGCCGGCATCGATCAGCAATGCGCGGCCGCCGGCGGGTGCGTCGCTCGGGTGCGCGCTGGTATGAACGACGAAGCGGCCCTCGCGGATCGGCTCCAGCCCCTGCTGCGACATCGCGACCCAGTCCTGCGCGGTCAGCGCGGTGACACTCGGCGCGGTGCCGGCCGCGCTCGGCACCAGCGCGTTGAGTGCCGCGAGCATCGCCGCATCGGGCTCGTGCTCCATATACGCGTCGAGCCGCCAGCGCTCGACATCGTCCTCGACCTCCTCGGTCGTCATCAGCACCGCGTCGATCGCGAGATCGTCGGCGGCATCGATCGCTTCGGCCTCGGCGCGCGTGCAGGGCAGCGTCACGCGCCAGCTGTCGGGGGCGGCATCCTCAGCGGACATAGCTCGCTCCGTTCACGTCGAGCACCGCGCCCGTCATCGATGCCGGCGCGTCGAGCGCGAGCCAGCGCGCCATCTCCGCCACCTCGTCGGGCATCGCGACACGCCCGAGCGGGATGTCGGCGAGCAGCTTGTCGCCGCCGCGGCTCGCCAGATAGTCCTCCGCCATGCCCGTCATCGTGAACCCCGGGCAGATCGCGAAGGCGAGGATGCCCTGCCCGGCATAGCCGCGCGCGATCGTCTTGGTCATCGCGACCATGCCCGCCTTCGATGCGGCGTAATGCCAGTGCGCCGGGCTGTCGCCGCGATAGGCGGCGCGGCTCGCGACGTTGACGATGCGGCCGGCGACGCCGCGTGCCTGCCAGTGCTTGATGGCGAGACGGCACAGCTCGGCCGAAGCGGTCAGGTTGATGCGCATCGTGCGCTCCCAGCCGGCGGTCCAGTCGGCGTCGTCGGCGTCGATCGGATTGGCCTCGAACACGCCAGCATTGTTGATCAGCACGTCGATCGTGCCCAGCCGGTCGAGCGCCGCCGACCACAGCGCCGCGGCCGCCCCCGGCCGGTCGAGATCGGCACCGATAATGTCATCGGCATCGCGCGTCGCCTGCCCGATCACGCGTGCGGCGGGGCGAAGCGCGTCGTGGATCGCGGCGCCGATGCCGCGCGAGGCGCCGGTGAGGAGGATATTTGTCATGGCCCGCGCCATAAGCGGGCTGGCCGCGACGCTCAATTCCGGTTGTCGCGCGCCGCGCCGTCCGCGAGATGCCCACTCACGCCGCCTTGGCGGAAAACTCCTCAGCCGCCGTGCGCAGCCCGGCCAGCCGCTCGTCGATCGCGGCGAACTCGGTACCCAGCGCATCGAAATCGCGCGCGAAGGTTTGCCCCTCTTGCATGATCGCAGTCATGTTGCCGGCGGTCGCGTCCGCCGCCATCGCGGTCTGGTCAACCGCGGCGGTAATCGCCGTCACCGTTTGCGCCTGAGACTCCATCGCCTGGCGGATACGCGTTGCCGACGTCTGCACCTCGCCGATCGTCATCCGGATGCCGCTGCTCGCGTCGACGGTGACACGCGTCGCAGACTGGATCGCGGCGATCTTGGCGGCGATGTCGTCGGTCGCACGCGCCGTCTGGCTGGCAAGGCTCTTCACTTCCTGCGCCACCACCGCAAAGCCGCGACCCGCGTCGCCCGCGCGCGCCGCCTCGATCGTGGCGTTGAGCGCGAGCAGGTTGGTCTGCCCGGCGATGTCGCGGATCAGCCCCAGGATCGATTCGATCGACTTGGCGTGATCGCTCAGCATCTCGCTGACGCCGACCGCCTGATCCGCCTGTCCGGCCGCGCGCGTTGCGATCTCCGCCGCGGTCTCCACCTCGTCGCGTGCGTCCTCGAGCGCACGGATCAGCCCCGCCGCGGTCGACGCCGCGTCGCGCATCGCCAGCGCCGATTCCTCCGCCGCCGCCGCCACTTCGGCACCGCGCCCGATCATCGCGCTGGCCGAGCGCGCCGCGCTCGACGCCTGTGCGCGCACGTGCTCCCCTAGCGCGGCAGCGCCGTCGATCGCACGCGCGATATGCTCGTTGAAGGCGGCGGCGTGGGCGGCGCGTTCCTCGAACACGCGCTGGCGATCGGTGCGCGCGAGGTGCGCCGCCATCACGTCCGCCTCGATCAGCGCGTGGCGCTGGACGATGTCGGCCAGCCGCCGCATCCGCGCGACGTCGCCGTCCAGCCGTGGCTCGATCACTGCCAGCGTTCGTGCATGGGCAAAGGCCAACGCCGCCGTCAGCGCGGCGAGCGGCACATGCGATTCGCGTGTCATGTCGGCATGTTTGATCGCCATGACCTTCCACGCGTCGTCGAACGGCGCGGCATATTTCATCCGTAGATAGCGCGCGCTGCGCGCTTGCTGGCGCGCCAGCAATGCGGCGTCGAACATATCGGCGACATGGCGCGCGGCCGGCAGCGACAGATAATGCGCCCAAAAAGCCGCAGAGATGCCGTCGCAGTCCGCATCAGTGAGCAGTCCGCAGATTTCCGCCGTGCCCGGGCCGATCCCGCCATCCCAATCATATTCGCGGACATGCGCCGCGATCGTTCGGGCCTGTCCGCCCCAATCGCCCGGTATCGCGCCATAAGCCGGCACCGCATCCTGCGTCATCTTCGTCTCTCCCGATCGCGGCGCCGTAGCGCCCGCGATCATTCGTCTCGTTCTCGTCTTCAGGCGGCGACGCGCGTCGCGAAATCGCTCGCGCTGCCGTTCAGTGCACCCAGCCGCCCGGCCAGCCGATCGAAGCCGGCGCCAAGCGAATCGATCTCGCCTGCGACGCTTTCGGTATCGGCATGGATCGCCGCGATCGTGCCTGACATTGAATCGGCGGCGAGCGCAGTCTCGTCGACCGCAGCGGTGATCGCCGTCACCGTCTGCGCCTGCGCCTCCATCGCATATCGGATGCGTGTCGCGGAGGATTGCACGTCGCCAATCGTCGCGCGGATACCGGCACTCGCGTCGACAGTGACGCGCGTCGCCGATTGGATCGCCGCGATCTTGGCGGCGATATCGTCGGTCGCCCGCGCCGTCTGGTTCGCCAGGCTTTTCACTTCCTGCGCCACCACCGCGAAGCCGCGGCCCGCGTCGCCGGCGCGCGCGGCCTCGATGGTGGCGTTGAGCGCGAGCAAGTTGGTCTGCCCGGCGATGTCGCGGATCAGTCCCAGGATCGATTCGATCGATTTGGCGTGATCGCTCAGCATCTCGCTGACGCCCACCGCCTGATCGGCCTGCCCGGCGGCACGCGTCGCGATCTCCGCCGCCGCCTCAACCTCGGCGCGCGCGTCCTCGATTGCGCGGATCAGCCCGGCCGCCGTCGACGCCGCGTCGCGCATCGCCATGGCGGATTGTTCCGCCGCCGCGGCGACCTCACTCGCCTTGCCCAGCACGCCGCGCGCGGACGACGATGCGCCCGACGCCTGATCGCGCAGGCTGCCGCCCTCCGCCGTCGTCTCCTCGACGGCAGCGGCGATGCCGTCGCGAAAATCGACCGCCAGCCGATCACGCGCCACCCGCGCGCTGTGCTTGCGATAGTGATTGTAGATCTCGACGGTGATCTCGCCCTCCAGCGCAGAGAGGCGCATCAGCGTGTCGATCACGATCGGCAGCCGTGCATCGTCGCGATCGCATCGCCGCAGCAGCACGCCAAGCGCCGCGCGGTCGCTCGCGCTGATCATCGACAACAGCGCCATCGGCGACACGTCTGCCTGATACGCCGCCGCGACCGACCGTTCGATTGATTCGATCCACCCGAACCCTGCCGTGTCGAGGAACCGGTTGCGCAGGAAGGTGCGGCCGATCTCGATCATCCGCGCGGTATCCGCTGGCGCCCAGGTCCGCTGATCGTCGAAGCAGCGCAGCCACTGCTGCCAATAGGCCTCGGAAACGGCTGTGATCTCGGGTTCCAGGATCGTCCACGCCTCGCGGCTGGCCGCCACCAGCGATCCGTCGAGATCGAAGACGCGCAGCCGCGCAGCGAGGTCCAGCTGTCGCGCGGCGGAGCCGATGGCCGGTAGATCGTCGGACAAGGTCGAGTGGCTCCCCAGAGATTCCCCGTCGGATCGGCTAACGGGCAATGGTTAAGGCCGGGTTAGAACCACGCTCGCCGTAGGCGCGCGGCTTGCATCATCGCGCATCGCGCCTCATAGACCGCGCCAAATCGTCGGCTCACCGCAGGGAACGCAAGTCTTGGCCACCAAACACGTCCGTCCCAGAAGCCCGCACCTGTTCAGCGGCCCGCTCGCGATCCACTATCGCTGGAGCGCGGCGATGACGGTGTCGATCCTGCACCGCGTCACCGGCAGCGGCATGGCGACGGTGGGCGCGCTGCTGCTCGTCTGGTTTCTCGCCGCGCTCGCGTCGGGGGCGGAGGCCTATGCCACCTTCCGCGACGTCCTCACCTACGCCGACGGGCGGCTCAACATCGTCGGCTGGGTGCTCGGCGTTGGACTGACGTTCAGCCTGTTTCAGCACATGATGAGCGGCATTCGCCACCTCGTGCTCGATACCGGCGCGGCGTTCGAGCTCAAGCTCAACCGCAACCTCGCGCGGCTCACCTTCGTCGGCTCGATCGCGCTGACGCTCGCCTTCTGGCTCTACGTGGGAACCAAGTAATGGGTACGGGAACCTCGATCGGCCGCGTCCGTGGCCTCGGTAGCGCGCACGAAGGCACGCATCACTGGTGGCACCAGAAGCTGACGGCGGGATCGAACATCCTGCTGATGAGCTGGCTGATGATCTCGCTCGCACGCCGCCCGGCCTATGATTACGGCGCGATGCGCGAGTGGCTATCGACCGCCTGGGTCGCGGTGCCGATGCTGCTCCTCGTTCTCTCGGTCTTCTACCATTTCCGTATCGGCCTTCAGGTGGTGATCGAGGATTACCAGCGTGACGAGCGCCGCGTGGTCGCGATGGTCGCGCTCAACCTGTTCACCGCCGCTGTCGCCGGTACCGCCATCTTTGCGATCCTCAAGATCGCCTTCGGAGCGAATTGATGCCCGCCGCTTATCAGATCATCGACCATACCTATGACGCGGTCGTCGTCGGCGCCGGCGGCTCGGGCCTGCGCGCCACGATGGGCATCGCCGAGAGCGGGCTGAAGACCGCCTGCATCACCAAGGTGTTCCCGACGCGCAGCCACACCGTCGCGGCGCAGGGCGGGATCGCCGCCAGCCTCGGCAACAATTCGCCCGATCACTGGTCGTGGCACATGTACGATACCGTCAAGGGCTCCGACTGGCTCGGCGACCAGGACGCGATCGAATATATGGTGCGCGAAGCGCCGGCCGCGGTCTACGAGCTCGAGCACGCCGGCGTGCCGTTCAGCCGCAACGACAACGGCACGATCTATCAGCGCCCGTTCGGCGGCCATATGCAGAACATGGGCGAAGGCCCGCCGGTGCAGCGCACCTGCGCCGCGGCCGACCGTACCGGCCACGCCATGCTGCACGCGCTCTACCAGCAGTCGCTGAAGTATGACGCGGACTTCTACATCGAATATTTCGCGCTTGATCTCATCATGGAGAACGGTGCGTGCCGCGGCGTGATCGCGCTCAGCATGGAAACCGGGCAGATCCACCGCTTCCGCGCGCATGCGGTGGTGCTGGCGACCGGCGGCGGTGGCCGCGTGTACCAGTCGGCGACGTCGGCGCATACCTGCACCGGTGACGGCAACGGCATGGCGCTTCGTGCCGGCCTGCCGCTGCAGGACATGGAGTTCGTGCAGTTCCATCCGACCGGCATCTACGGCGCTGGCGTTCTTATTACCGAGGGCGCGCGCGGCGAAGGCGGCTACCTCACCAATTCCGAGGGCGAGCGCTTCATGGAGCGCTATGCGCCTAGCGCGAAGGACCTCGCCAGCCGCGACGTCGTGTCGCGCTCGATGGCGGCGGAAATGCGCGAGGGCCGCGGCGTCGGCAAGGACAAGGATCATATCTTCCTGCACCTCGATCACATCGATCCCAAGGTGCTGGCGGAGCGCCTGCCGGGCATTACCGAGACGGGCAAGATCTTCGCCGGCGTCGATCTGACGCGTCAGCCGCTCCCCGTCACGCCGACCGTCCACTACAACATGGGCGGCATCCCGACGAACTATCACGGTGAAGTCGTCCAGCTGAAGAACGGTGATCCCGATGCGATCGTCCCCGGCCTGTTCGCGGTCGGCGAGGCGGCGTGCGTCTCGGTCCACGGTGCGAACCGCCTTGGCTCCAACTCGCTGATCGACCTCGTCGTGTTCGGCCGCGCCACCGGCCTGCGGCTCAAGGACACGCTGAAGCAGAATACACCGCACAATCCGCTGCCCAAGGGCTCGGAGGAAATGTCACTCGCGCGGCTCGATCACTTCCGCAATGCGGCCGGCAGCGCGCCGACGTCGCGGATCCGCGCCGAGATGCAGAAGACGATGCAGCGCCACGCCGCGGTGTTCCGCGACAGCGAGCTGCTGGCGGGGGGCGTCACCAAGATGGACGCGATCTACCAGTCGATGCAGGACATCGGGATCAAAGATCGCTCGCTGGTCTGGAACACCGACCTCGTCGAAACGCTCGAGCTCGACAATCTCATCAGCCAGGCCGTTGTCACGATGCGCTGCGCCGAGAACCGCAAGGAAAGCCGCGGCGCGCACATGCACGAGGATTTCCCCGAGCGTGACGATGCGAACTGGATGAAGCACACCACCGCCACCTTCGAAGGCTGGGGCGGCAAGGGCGGTGCGTGCGCGATCGATTATCGCCCGGTGCACGATTACACGCTCACCGACGACATCGAGTACATCAAGCCGAAGAAGCGGGTCTACTGATCGGATCTTCGGTGACGGACGCCGGGGCGCGTCGCCCCGGCCGACTCGACGTGATCGCGCGCTGGTGGCGATCGCGCGTTGTCGGCGACGTCAATCACGCCGCGGTGGTCGCAAAGATCTCGGCCGAATCGGGCTGGAGCGGCGCCTATCTGTTCGCGATCGTGATCTCGGCCGGGATCTCGATCCTGGGTCTCCTGCTGCCCTCGTCGGCGGTGCTGATCGGCGCGATGCTGATCTCGCCCTTGATGATGCCGATCATCGGCCTCGGCTTCGGCATCGCGACGTTCGACTTGGTCGAGATGCGCCGTGCCGCTTGGGCGCTGCTGCTCGGCTCGGTCATCGCGATTCTCCTGTCCGCGGCGTTCGTCGCCGTCTCGCCGATCCAGACGGTGACCAGCGAGATCGCGATCCGCACGCGGCCCAATCTGTTCGATCTGCTCGTCGCGCTGCTCTCCGCGATCGCCGGCGGCTATGCGCTGATCCGCGAACGCTCGACGACCGTGACCGGGGTGGCGATCGCGATCGCGCTGATGCCGCCGCTCGCCGTCGTCGGGTTCGGCCTCGCGACGCAGAATTGGACGGTGCTCGGCGGCTCGCTGCTGCTGTTCCTCACCAATCTCGTCACGATCGCGCTCACCGCGGCGACCGTCGCGCGGCTGTACGGCTTCGGCGCCCATCTCTCGCCTTCGCAGACGCGGCTGCAGGGAACGCTGATCGTTGTCGGCCTCGCCGCGCTCGCCATTCCGCTCGGGCTCGCGCTGAAGCAGATCGCGGTGGAGAGCGTCGCACGCCGCCAGATCCGCGAGGCAGTGCTGCGGCCGTTCGACGCAAGCGCGCGGATCAGCCAGCTCGACATCGATTTCGACCGCACCCCCGCCGTGGTCCGCGCAATCGTGCTGACCCCGGCGATCGTGCCCACCGCGGACGCCCGCGTGCTGGCGGCGACGCGCGCCGCCGTGCGCCTGCCGCTCGATCTTCACGTCGATCAGATCCGCGTCGGCATGGAAAGCGGCGCCGGCGAAGCGGCACAGATCGCCGCGGCGCAAGCCGGCGACGGTCGCGCATCCGTGGCGCGCGACGCCCGCAACGAGATCGCCGAGCCGGTTGCCTTGGTTGCCGGCGTGCCCGCCGAAGCGGTACTGGTCGATACCGGCGCACGGCGCGCGGTCGCGCGGCTTGCGCCGCTGCCCGGCGCCAGCCTCGCCACCTACCGCGCAATCGAGCAGCGCGCGGCGGCCGCCGCCAACGGCTGGTCGATCGAACTGACCCCGCCCGATGGTGTCCCCGGCCCCATTCCGATCACCAACGATACGCCGGATGCCGCCGCGCTCGATACTGCCGCCTGGGCCGCCCGCCGCCTCGATCGCGGCGTCACCGTCACCGGCCCCGCCGCAGCACGCGATGCGGCGGTGGAGCGTCTAGCCGCGGCCGGCGTCCGCGCAACGGCTGGGCCGGCGGCGCGGGGCACGACGCTCGATCTCGAATGGACCGCCGCTCAGCCGCCGCGCTGAGCCAGCACCACCGCGCGGATCAGCGGCATGCGGTCGTTGCCGAAATACATGTCGTCACCGCCGACGAAGATCGTCGGCGAGCCGAAGCCGCCACGCGCGATCAGCTCGTCGGTATTGGCGCGCAGCTGCGCCTTCACCGCATCGTCGGCGATCGCCGCGAAAAGCGCGTCCGGGTCCACCCCCGTCGCACGCGCAAGATCGGCGATCACACCATCGTCGGCGATATCGCGATCATCGGTCCAATAGGCGCGGAAGGCGGCGCGCGCGAACGGCACGCAGCCCTGCCCCAGCCAGCAGCACGCGCGCATCACCTTGACGCTGTTGACCGGGAAGATCGCGGGCGGAAAGCGGATCGACAGCCCCTGCAGCCGCGCCCAATCCTGCAGGTCCTTGCCCATGTAGCGCGCCTTGGCCGGCACCGGATTGCTTCGGCCCTCGTAGACGCTGGGGTTCACCGCATTGAACACGCCGCCGACCAGGATCGGGCGCCACACGATATCAACGTCCAGCTCCGCTGCGAGCGGCTGAATGCTCTCGAAGCCGAGCCACGTCCACGGGCTCGAACAATCGAAGAAGAACTCGATCACGGCTGTCGCTCCCCCGGCCTGCCGGCCTTTTGCCGACGTGCGGTCATCTGCGCATCGAAGCGGTGCGGGATCAAGCGATTGACAGCCACGCGGCTTGCCCGTGAGATGCAGCGTCGAGGGGACGCACGCATATGAAACGCCTGGCAACGCTGCTCATTGCGGGGATCGCGGGCATCGCCCCGGCGCAGACCTATCAGCCGCCGCAGCATACCCGCGCAGTGCCGCTCGTCTCGCGCAGCAGCGATGTTGAACTCGTCCAGCTCGCCGACCAGGGCGGCTCGATCGAGCATGATCGGACGGCGGCGTGGCTGCTCGGCGAGCATCGCCGCCTCGCCGCGTCGCTCGCCCGGCTCGCGCCGCAGCGCAAGGGAATCGTCGATGCCTATGTCGTCGCGGCCGCACTCGACAGCGATCCCGTCTTCGGCCGCGAGGCGCGCGAGGCGGGCGCCGTCCTTTCCCGCCGCTACGCCGCCGACGGCCGCACCATCGTCCTCGCCGGTACCGACGGCAGCGCGGACAGCCGGCTGGCGATGGGCTCGCCCGCCAATCTCGATATGGCCCTCGCCCGCGTCGCCGAACTGATGGATCCGGCGGAGGACGTGCTGATCCTCTACACGACCAGCCACGGCGCGCGCTTCGGCATCGTCTATAACGACGCCGATCAGGGGTTTGGCGCGATCTCGCCGACGCGGCTGTGGAGCACGCTGTCGCAGCTCGGCATCCGCAACCGGCTGATCCTCATTTCGGCGTGCTACGCCGGCGTGTTCGTGCCGCTGCTGTCGAGCGACACCACCGCGATCGTCACCGCCGCCTCGTCGAGCAAGACGTCGTTCGGCTGCCAGGCGGACAACGACTGGACGTTCTTCGGCGATGCGCTGGTCAATCGCGCGCTGCGCAAGCCGCAGCCGCTCGCCGCCGCCGCGCAGGAAGCGACCGAGACGATCGCCGGCTGGGAGCGCGACGGTCGACTCGAACCGTCCGATCCGCAGGTCGCGATCGGCGCGGGCGCCACGCGCTGGCTCGCCGCGCTCGACGCCCGCATGCCCAGAACCGCCGGCACGCCGGTTGGCCGGCCGGCCAATGCGATTCTCGAACCCGGCGGTCAGGCACGCCGTTAAGCCATTATTCGCAGGAATTTGGCGCGGCGCGGAACATCCACCCGCCCCGCGTGGTTCGCCGCGCCATGACCAACACCAGCAACGCCACCAATTACCCGCTCCTCGCGCACCCGCAGATCCAGCTGCACGGGCCGGTGGACAATTTCATGTACGCCAACTTCAAGGATCAGCTGGCGAACGACAGCGGCAGCGGCCCCTTGGTGGTGTCGATCACCACGCTCGGCGGCGATCCCGAGATGGCGCGCGCGATGGGTGATTCGATCCGCCTGCTGCGCGACTATACCGGGCGCGAGACGCTGTTTCTCGGCAAGGTCGCAGTCTATTCGGCGGGCGCCACCTTCATGTCCGCCTTCCCCGCCGACAAGCGCTTCCTCACGCGCGGCACGCGGCTGATGATCCATGAGCGGATCATGAACTCGACCGTTCAGCTGTCCGGGCCGCTCAACACGCTGGCTCCGGTGCTCCTCGCCAAGCTCAACGAAATCACCGATTCGATCCGCATCCAGGACGAAGGCTTCGCGGATCTCGTCGCCGGCACGCAGGTCTCGCTCGACGAGCTCAAGGCCAAGGCGCCGTCGAACTGGTATATCGAGGCGGAGAAGGCGCGCGATTTGGGGCTGGTGCTCGACATCATCTGAGGGCTGCGGCACCAAGCGATCGACGATCATCGCGCGAAAGGTGCCGCTTGACGACGCAAGGCCCCACCCCCGGCCGCAAGTTCGCGATGGCGATTCTGATCGCCATGCTGCTCGCCGTGCCGCTCTTCGCGGTCTACCTTCTCGTTTACGACCGGCAGGAACAGTCGCGCACCGCGCGCGCCTCGATCGCCGCCGGCTGGGGCGGGCCGCAGACCATCGCCGGCCCCGTACTCGTCCTGCCGTACCAGGCGCAGGCGACCGAAAGCGTCAACGAAGGCGGGCGTCAGGTCGTCCGTACCCGACTTGTCTGGCGCGAGCTCACGCTCGCCCCGCAGGTTTCCGATCTGCGGACGGTGCTGACGCCCGAACGCCGCAGCCGCTCGATCTACGAGGCCGTGCTGTTCGAGGCCGACGCATCGGGCACCGCGCGCTTCGCCCTCCCCACCGATCTCGCGCGCTTCGGCATCACCGCCGATGCGCTCGCCTACGATCGCGCCGAGCTTCGCTTCGGACTGCGCGACGCGCGCGGACTCGTCGGCCGCCCGCCGACGGTGATCGTCAACGGCCGCCGCCTCGCCCTCCAGCCCGGCAAGGGTTCGCCCGCGACGGGCAATGCCGGCTTCTTCACCTGGCTCGATGCCGGCGCGATCCGCGGCGCACCACTCGCGGTCAGCTTCCGCTTCGCCTTCCGCGGCAACGGGTGGCTCGCGCTCGCACCGCAGGCGGGCGACACGCGCTGGCAGGTCACCTCGACGTGGCCGCACCCGAGCTTCCAGGGCGGCTTCCTTCCCGCCGCACCGCGCGTGTCGGACACGGGCTTCGCCGCCACGTGGCGCATCGGCAACCTCGCGCTCGGCCGCAGCCTCGTCGCGTCGGGCGATGTCGTTCCGGACGCGCGGGTGGACGTCGGCGATCGGTTCGACACGAGCGTCACCGCCGGCGATTACGAGGCGCGCGTCGATCTCGTCTCGCCGGTCGATCTCTACAGCCAGGTCAATCGATCGGTGAAATACGGCTTCCTGTTCATCGGGTTCACCTTCGTCGCGTTCCTTATGTTCGACGTCATCGGCGGGGTGCGCGTCGCGATGGTCGAATATCTTCTCGTCGGCGCCGGGCTGGTGCTGTTTTTCGTCCTTTTGCTCGCCTTTGCGGAGGTAATCGGCTTCGCGGCTGCCTATATCGTGGCAGCGGCGGCGATCATCGGCCTGCTCGCGGCCTATTCGGCCGCGGTGCTGCGCAGCTGGCGTCGCGGCGGATACATCGCAGCGCTGCTCACCGGCCTGTACGGCGTGCTCTACGTCCTGCTTAGCCTGGAGGCCTATTCGCTGCTGATCGGCGCGCTGCTTCTGTTTGCGGCGCTGGCCGGTGTTATGTATCTGACGCGCAACCTCGACTGGAACGGGCTTCGTTCGCAGTCGGCAACGTGAGAGAAGCGGAAGCGGAACATGGCTGAATTCACCCTGCCGGCGAACAGCAAGATCAAGGGCGGACGCAAGATCCCCTCGCCCGAGCCGGGCGGGACGATGCGCAATTTCAAGATCTACCGCTACGATCCCGACAGCGGCGAGAACCCGCGCTACGACACGTTCGAGGTCAACCTCGACGAATGCGGCCCGATGATCCTCGACGCGCTGATCAAGATCAAGGGCGAGCAGGATTCGTCGCTTACCTTCCGTCGCTCGTGCCGCGAGGGCATCTGCGGTTCGTGCTCGATGAACATCGACGGCAAGAACGGCCTCGCCTGCACCACCGCGATCGAGGACATTCGCGGCGAGGTGAAGATCACCCCGCTGCCGGCGATGGACGTGATCAAGGATCTCGTTCCCGATTTCACGCACTTCTACGCGCAATATGCCTCGATCCAGCCGTGGCTGAAGACGGTCACCCCGCCGCCCGCCGGCAAGGAGCGGCTGCAATCACCCGAGGACCGCGCCAAGCTCGACGGGCTGTACGAGTGCATCCTCTGCGCCTGCTGCTCGACCTCGTGCCCGAGCTACTGGTGGAATTCGGACAAGTTCCTGGGCCCGGCGATCCTGCTCCAGGCGTATCGCTGGCTCGCCGACAGCCGCGACGAGATGACGGGCGAGCGGCTCAACGAGCTCGAGGATCCGTTCCGCCTCTATCGCTGCCACACGATCATGAACTGCGCCAATGCCTGCCCCAAGGGCCTGTCGCCCGCCAAGGCGATCGCGGAGATTAAGAAGATGGAGGTCGAGCGCGTCGTCTGACGAGCTGACCCTTCCTACGAACCCCGGCGAAGGCCGGGGTCCAGTATCGGGCCGGCCGTAACTGGGCCCCGGCCTTGCCCGAGGTACAAGACATGGAAAAGCCAGAATTCCACTATGAGGACCATCCCGATCATCCGGGCTGGAAGCGCTGGGGCCTCAAGAATTCGGACCGTTACAACACCTTCCTTGGCGACATGATGGTCCGCGTCGAGGATGCCACCTGCCGCGTGCGAATGAACCCCGAACGGCGCCACTCGAACCTGGGCAACAACGTGCACGGCGGCGCGATGCTCGGCTTCATCGACGTCGCGCTGTTCGCCGCGGCGCGCAGCTTCGGCCTGATCGAGGCGGGCACCGCGGTGACGCTCGATCTCAACACCCATTTCGTCGGCGCGGGGCGGATCGGTGAGCCGCTCGAGGCGCAGGTCGAACTGCTGCGTGAGACGGGTCGCCTCCTCTTCATGCGCGGGCTGGTCGTGCAGGACGCAGGCCCGGTCGCCGAATTCTCCGGCACGATCCGCAAGCCGACCAAGCGCTGACCGCCGCCGACGCGCTTGGTGTCACCTGCCGATAGTGATTACCTCAATTGCCCGCGCTTTTGCCGATAGGCGCTGTGTATCAGGAGGGCCCGCGGCAAGCAGGTCTCTCATGGGAAATGCGCGCGCAAGGATGACGAAGGAGTAAGCGTGGCCGCAGTCAAGAACGCCTATGACGCGCTGATCATCGCCGGCGAGCTGCGCCCCGATCCCGAACAGGCCGCCGCCGCCGTGCGGCTCGACGCGCTGGCTAGCGAGCTCGAACACCCGCGAACCACAGGCTTCTTCCGCAAAAAGGCCGTGCCGCCGCGCGGCATCTACATGTGGGGCGATGTCGGACGCGGCAAGTCGATGTTGATGGACCTGTTCTTCGCCAACGTTTCGATCGAGCGGAAGCGGCGCGTCCACTTCGGCGAGTTCATGCTTGAGGTGCACGGCCGCATCGCGGTCGAGCGCCGCAAGGAATTGGGCGATCCGATCGGCCCCGTCGCCGCCGCGCTCGCCGAGGAAGCGCGGCTGCTTGCATTCGACGAGATGATGGTCACCAACTCGCCCGACGCGATGATCCTCTCGCGGCTGTTCACCGCACTGATCGAGAGTGGCGTCACCGTGGTGACGACGAGCAACCGCCCGCCCGCGGATCTCTACAAGAACGGGCTCAACCGCGAGCATTTCCTCCCCTTCATCACGCTGATCGGCGAGCGGCTCGACGTGCTCGCGCTCAACGGTCCGGTCGATTACCGCCGCGACCGGCTGGGCCAGCAGGATACCTGGCTCGTGCCCAACGGGCCGGTGGCGACCGCGCAGCTCTCCGCCGCCTTCTTCCGCCTTACCGATTACCCGCCCGGGGACCGCGAGCACGTGCCGGCGGAAGAGATGACCGTCCAGGGCCGCATGCTGCGCGTGCCCAAGGCGTTGAAGGGCGTCGCCGTGTTCAGCTTCAAGAAGCTGTGCGGCGAGGCGCGCGGCAGCGCGGACTATCTAGCGATCGCCCGCCGCTTCCACACCGTGATCCTCGTCGGCGTGCCCGTGCTCGGGCCCGAGAACCGCAACGAGGCCGCGCGCTTCGTCAGCCTGATCGACGCGCTGTACGAGCACAAGGTGAAGCTGCTCGCCGCCGCCGATGCCGAGCCCGACGCGCTCTACCCGCTCGGCGACGGCAGGTTTGAGTTCCAGCGCACCGTCAGCCGTCTCGAAGAGATGCGCTCGGAGGAATATCTCGCGCAAGGACACGGCGTCGCCTGACTCACTCGCTATTGCGAAGCGTTATTGATAACTCGGTTGTCCCTCGTCCCTAAGTGGGTTGCCCCTGACGCCCAAAGGGCGTACGCGGCCGTTCCAATCACGACCTGAACGTTACGGAAAGGGGATTGGATGGCCCGCAAGAAGATCGCGCTGATCGGCGCCGGAAACATCGGTGGTACGCTCGCGCATTTGGCCGCTCTGAAGGGCCTGGGCGATATCGTCCTGTTCGACGTCGTCGAGGGCGTGCCGCAGGGCAAGGCGCTCGATCTGTCGCAGTGCGGCCCGGTCGAGGGCTTCGACGCGACGATCAAGGGCTCGAACGATTACGCCGACATCGCGGGCGCTGACGTGATCATCGTCACCGCCGGTGTCGCGCGCAAGCCGGGGATGAGCCGCGACGATCTGCTCGGCATCAACCTGAAGGTGATGAAGGCCGTCGGCGAGGGCATCAAGGCCAACGCACCCGACGCATTCGTCATCTGCATCACCAACCCGCTCGACGCGATGGTTTGGGCGCTGCGCGAATTCTCCGGCCTGCCGCATAACAAGGTCGTCGGCATGGCAGGCGTACTCGATTCGGCACGCTTCAGCCACTTCCTCGCCGAGGAGTTCAAGGTCTCGGTCAAGGACGTCAACACCTTCGTGCTCGGCGGCCACGGCGACACGATGGTACCGGTGCTCGAGTATTCCACCGTCTCGGGCATCCCCGTCGCCGATCTGATCGAGATGGGCTTCTCGACCAAGGAAAAGGTCGACGAGATCGTCAAGCGCACCCGCGGCGGCGGCGGCGAGATCGTCGCGCTGCTCAAGACGGGTTCGGCCTATTACGCCCCCGCCACCAGCGGCATCGCGATGGCCGAGGCATATCTCTACGATCAGAAGCGCGTCCTGCCCGCGGCGGCGCACCTCACCGGCCAGTACGGCATTGACGATCTCTACGTCGGTGTGCCCGTCGTGATCGGCGCCGGCGGCGTCGAGAAGGTCGTCGAGGTCAAGCTGTCCGACGAAGCGAAGGGCAACCTTCAGGTCTCGGTCGATGCGGTCAAGGAACTGCTCGTCGCCTGCAAGGGCATCGACGAGACCCTCGCGTAATCTTTCGGGCCCCGGCACGCCGCCGGGGCCACCGTCCCACACCCCAGGGAGACGACATGAGCATTCTCGTCGACAAGAACACCAAGGTCATCACGCAGGGCATGACCGGCAACACCGGCAGCTTCCATACGCAGGCGGCGCTCGATTACGGCACGCAGATGGTCGCTGGCGTCACGCCGGGCAAGGGCGGCGGCACGCACCTCGGGCTGCCGCTGTTCGATACGGTGGCGGAGGCGGTCACCAAGACCGGCGCCGACGCATCGGTCGTCTACGTCCCCCCGCCCTTCGCCGCGGATTCGATCCTCGAGGCGATCGACGCCGAGGTACCGCTGATCGTCTGCATCACCGAAGGTATCCCGGTGCTCGACATGGTGCGCGTCAAGCGCGCGCTGTCGGGCTCGAAGTCGCGGTTGATCGGCCCGAACTGCCCCGGCGTGCTGACGCCGGGCGAGTGCAAGATCGGCATCATGCCGGGCAACATCTTCAAGAAGGGCTCGGTCGGCGTCGTCTCGCGCTCGGGCACGCTGACCTATGAGGCGGTGTTCCAGACCTCGAACGCGGGCCTCGGCCAGACCACCGCGGTCGGCATCGGCGGCGATCCCGTCAACGGCACCAACTTCATCGACGTGCTCGAGCTGTTCCTCGCCGACGACGCGACCGAATCGATCATCATGATTGGCGAGATCGGCGGCAGCGCCGAGGAAGAAGCAGCGCAGTTCCTGCGCGACGAGGCGAAGCGCGGGCGCAAGAAGCCGATGGCGGGCTTCATCGCCGGCCGCACGGCGCCTCCCGGCCGCCGTATGGGCCACGCCGGCGCGATAGTCTCGGGCGGCCAGGGCGGCGCCGAGGACAAGATCGCGGCGATGGAAGCCGCCGGCATCAAGGTCGCCGCGAGCCCGAGCGAACTCGGCTCGACGCTGCTGGAAGTGCTGAAGGGCTGAACTGATATCCCTCTCCCGGCGGGAGAGGGAGGGAGCGCCGCAGGCGCGGAAGGGTGAAGGCGATCCGCGCCGCCACCCTTCGCCCACATCGACCCACTGTCCTGCGGACGGCGGGTCTCCCTTTCCCGGTCGGAAAGGGACTGGAGTTTGTCATGGGCTACGAAGGCCAGGATTTCTCGGACATCGCCGGCGGCGTCTCGCCCGCATTCATCGACACGCTCTACGCGCGGTACAAGACTTCGCCCGACAACGTCGAGCCCGGCTGGCGCGGTTTCTTCGAAGGGCTGGAAAGCGCCACCAGCGGTCCCAGCTGGAGCAACGATCGCTGGCCGCTCACCACGACCGACGATCTCACCGCTGCGCTCGATCCGACGCAGATGGAGCCCGCGCCCAAGCCCGCCAAGGGCAAGCCTGCCCCCGCCGCCGCGCCCGCCCCTGCCCTGTCGCAAGACGAGCTCGTGCGCGCCGCCGGCGACGCGATCCGCGCGCAGCTGCTCGTGCGCACCTATCGCGTGCGCGGCCACCTTGCCGCCAATCTCGATCCGCTCGGCCTCAACGCCACGCGCGAGCTGCCCGCCGATCTCAAGACCGAATATCACGGCTTCACCGATGCCGACATCGATCGCCCGGTCTACATGGGCGGCACGATGGGACTGCAGTGGGCGACGATCCGCGAGCTCGTCGACATCCTGCGTGCCAATTACTGCGGCAACGTCGGCCTCGAATACATGCATATCGCCGATGTCGAGGAGCGCCGCTTCCTCCAGGAGCGGATGGAGGGCAAGGACAAGGCGATCGACTTCACGGCTCAGGGCAAGAAGGCGATCCTCAACAAGGTGATCGAGGCCGAGCAGTGGGAGAAGTTCCTCGGCCGCAAATATGTCGGCACGAAGCGCTTCGGCCTCGACGGCGGCGAATCGATGATCCCGGCGCTCGAGAGCGTGATCAAGTACGGCGGCGCGGCGGGCGTCAACGAGATCGTGTTCGGCATGGCGCACCGCGGCCGGCTCAACGTGCTCGCCAACGTCATGGGCAAGCCGCTGCGCGTGATCTTCCACGAATTCGCCGGCGGCTCGGCCAACCCCGACGATATCGGCGGTTCGGGTGACGTGAAATACCACCTCGGCACCTCCACCGATCGCGAGTTCGACGGGATCAAGGTGCACATGTCGCTCGTCGCCAATCCCTCGCATCTCGAGGCGGCGGATCCGGTGGTGCTCGGCAAGGTGCGCGCGATCCAGACGATCGCGGGCGACCTCGACAATCATTGCAAGTCGCTTCCCGTGCTGATCCACGGCGACGCCGCCTTCGCTGGCCAGGGCATCGTGTGGGAATGCTTCGGCTTCTCTGGCATCCGCGGCTACAATACCGGCGGCTGCGTCCACTTCGTCATCAACAACCAGATCGGCTTCACGACGAGCCCGCAGTTCGCGCGCTCCTCGCCCTATCCGTCGGATGTCGCGAAGGGCGTCCAGGCGCCCGTCTTCCACGTCAATGGTGACGATCCCGAGGCGGTCACCTTCGCCACCAAGATGGCGATCGAGTTCCGCCAGAAGTTCCACCGCGACGTCGTGATCGACATGTGGTGCTATCGCCGCTTCGGCCATAACGAGGGCGACGAGCCAAGCTTCACCCAGCCGCTGATGTACAAGGCGATCCGCAGCCACCCGCCGGTGAGCGAGATCTACGGGCGCCGTCTCGTCGAGCAGAAGGTGGTCGACCAGGCTTGGCTCGACGACAACGTCAAACAGTTCACCACGCTGCTCGAAGGCGAGTTCGAGGCAGGAGCGAGCTACAAGCCGAACAAGGCGGACTGGTTCGCCGGTCGCTGGTCGGGCCTGTCAGTGCCTGCCGACGCCGAAAGCGCGCGCCGCAGCGTCGATACCGGGATCGAGCCCAAGCTGTTCGACGCGATCGGCCGTACGCTGACGACGGTCCCGGGCGACCTCGCCGTCCACAAGACGCTGGCGCGCGTGATCGACGCCAAGCGCCAGATGTTCACCACGGGCGACAATTTCGACTGGGCGACGGGCGAGGCCTTGGCATTCGGCTCGCTGCTTTCCGAAGGTTTCGGCGTCCGCCTGTCGGGCCAGGATTCGGGGCGCGGCACCTTTTCGCAGCGCCACGCCGTGTGGGTCGATCAGAATACCGAACGCAAGTACGTGCCCTTGTGGAACGTCGAGCACGGCCATTTCGAGGTGCTCGACAGCCCGCTCTCCGAATACGGCGTGCTCGGCTTCGAATATGGCTATGCGCTTGCCGATCCCAAGACGCTGGTGCTGTGGGAGGCGCAGTTCGGCGACTTCGTCAACGGCGCGCAGATCATGATCGATCAGTTCATCGCCAGCGGCGAGGCGAAGTGGCTGCGTGCCAACGGCCTCGTGATGCTGCTGCCGCACGGCTACGAGGGTCAGGGCCCCGAGCACAGCTCGGCGCGCCCCGAGCGTTTCCTGCAACTGTGCGCGCAGGACAATATGCAGGTCGCCAACTGCACCACGCCGGCGAACTACTTCCATCTGCTGCGCCGGCAGATGCACCGCAGCTTCCGCAAGCCGTTGGTCGTCTTCACGCCCAAGTCGCTGCTGCGCCACAAGCTCGCGGTGTCGAAGGCGGCGGACTTCACCGGCGATTCGCACTTCCGCCGTATCCTGTCCGACACGAACGGCGCGGCGGATGCAGATACGAAGCGGCTCGTCCTGTGCACCGGCAAGGTCGCCTACGATCTGATCGAGGCGCGCGACGCGGCGGGGGACGAGGGAACGCAGATCGTCCGCATCGAGCAGCTCTACCCCTTCCCGACCGATGCACTCGCCAAGCGGATCGCGCGCATGCCGAACCTCGAGGATGTCGTGTGGGCGCAGGAGGAACCGCGCAACAACGGCTATTGGTTCTTCGTCGAGCCGTTCGTCGAGGAGGCGCTCGGCCAAGCGGGCTGCGCCGTGAAGCGCGCGCGTTACGCAGGGCGCGCCGTCGCCGCCTCGCCCGCGACGGGGCTGATGAAGCGCCACCAGGCCGAACAGGGCGCGCTGATCGCCGACGCACTCGGCCACAATGTGCGCGAGGAAATCCGCCGCACGCGCTCGGCGGATACGACGAAGAAGGCGGCGCCGCCCGCGAGCTGATGTGCACCCCGTTCGCCCCGCGCGGCATGCGGGGCGTTCCACCGAACGAGGGCCCGGCACATCGCAGCGCCAGGCCCGAACGGACGAGAGAGAATAGATGGCAACCGAAGTTCTGGTCCCCACGCTGGGCGAATCGATCACCGAGGCGACGCTCGGCGAGTGGCTGAAGCAGCCGGGTGACAAGGTCGCCGCGGACGAGCCGATCGCCAGCCTCGAGACCGACAAGGTGTCGGTCGAGGTACCGAGCCCCGTCGCTGGCGTGATGGGACAGCACGCGGTCGCGGTCGGCGATACGGTGCAGGTCGGCGCGATGCTCGCTACGGTCGAGGCGGGTGACGGTGCGCCCGCCGCCAGCCCTGCGCCGCAGCCGGCGGTGACGCAGGCGCCACAGGCTGCCGCCCCCGCCGGCGATCAGACCGCACCAGTGGCCGGCGGCTACGGCAATCATGGCGCGACGCCGATCGACAGCAATGCGCCTGCTGCGCTCAGCCCGTCGGCGCGCCGCGCGGTGCTCGAGCACGGCGTCGATCCGGCGACGATCAAGGGCACCGGCCGCGACGGTCGCATCACCAAGGAAGACGTCGCGACCGCAGCGTCGGCGCGCCCCGCACCGGCTCCGACGCCCACCGCCGCGCCGACCACGCCGTCGGTCGCCGCCTCGTCGGGCCGCAAGGAAGAGCGCGTCCGCATGACGCGGCTGCGCCAGACGATCGCCAAGCGCCTCAAGGACGCGCAGAACACTGCCGCCATGCTGACGACGTTCAACGACGTCGACATGAGCGCGGTGATCGAGGCGCGCGCCAAGTACAAGGATCTCTTCGAGAAGAAGCACGGCGTCCGCCTCGGCTTCATGGGCTTCTTCGTGAAGGCCGCGACGATGGCGCTGAAGGACATCCCGTCGGTCAACGCCTCGATCGAGGGCGACGAGATCGTCTACCACGATTACGCCGATATCTCGGTCGCGGTGTCGTCACCGGGCGGCCTCGTCGTGCCGGTGATCCGCGACGCGCAGGATCTGTCGGTCGCTGGAATCGAGAAGACGATCGGCGATTTCGGCAAGCGCGCCAAGGAAGGCACGCTCAAGATGGACGAGATGAAGGGCGGCACCTTCACCATCTCCAACGGCGGCGTGTTCGGCAGCCTCATGTCGACGCCGATCATCAATCCGCCGCAGTCGGCGGTGCTCGGCCTTCACCGTATCGAGGACCGCCCCGTCGTCGTGAACGGCCAAGTCGTCGTGCGCCCGATGATGTATCTCGCGCTCTCCTACGATCACCGCCTGATCGACGGCCGCGAGGCGGTGACCTTCCTCGTCGCACTGAAGAATGCGATCGAGGATCCGACGCGCATTCTGATCGACCTTTAATGCGATGAGCGCCCCCCCCCCCGGACCGGGAGGGGCGCAGCCGGGTTCAGAACCCGCGTTTCGCCGCAGCGTCGCGGAACGCCTGCTCGCGTCCAGGCGCGAGTTTCGCCATTCGCGCCTCGAACGCACCGACCAGCGCCTCACCGGCGCGCTCGGGCGATCCCGCGTCGAACGGCGGCGCCGGATCGTACTCCAGGCTCAGCTGCACCATCCGCGCATGTTCCTCGCCGCGGATCAGCGCCGTTAGCGTCAGCGCGAAGTCGATCCCCGCGGTCACGCCGCCGCCCGTCACGCGGTTGCGATCGACCACGACGCGTGCGGCCACCGGCGTTGCGCCAAACAGCGTCAGCATGTCGCGCCACGCCCAGTGGCTCGTCGCGCGATAGCCCTTCAGCAGCCCCGCGCCGCCCAGGATCAGCGATCCGGTGCACACGCTCGTCACCCACGTCGCCTGCCCGCCGATCGCGCGCACCCACGCCATCGCTTCATCGTCGGCGATCACGTCGTTCACGCCGATCCCGCCCGGCACGCACAGAATGTCGGCGGCCGGCACCTCGTCGAACGTCGCGGTCGGCAGGATCGAGAAGCCCGCATCGGTCGGCACCGGATCGCGCGTCTTCCACACCAAATCAACGCGCGCGTCGCCGCCTAGCCGCGCAAGCACTTGCGCCGGGCCGGTCAGATCGAGCTGGGTAACGCTGGGGAATAACAGAAACGCGACACGCATATGGCCTCTCCTTCAGCAGGTGATGCCCAGGCGCGCGGCGTCGATCAGTCACGCTCCCCCGCGGTGCTCCGCGAATGCGCCAGTCACGCGACGTATCGATAGTAATAGGCCCAGCGTGCTTTTGTCACGCGGTCGAAGCGGCTGGCGCCGCCGGGCGTTCAATAGCCGCTGAGATCGGCGGTCGCTGCGCGGTCGTCGGCCTTGCGTACCTTGGTCTGCCGCCGGACGAACTGCGTGTTGCACCCTGTCGCGCCGTTCGCGCCGACCGTCGAGCAGGAGCCGACGCCGACCGCGCCGACATCGCGCTCTGCCTCGACGCGTGCCGCCCAGGTCTCGTTCTGCGGCGTCACCTCGAACGTGCGCACTTCCTTGGGGATACGGAACTGCTCCTGCGCGCTGCGCCGCTGGCAGACGACGATCTCCTCACCGTTGGTGTTGGTCGGGCAGCGCTCGTTGCCGTAGAGCACGAGGACGCCGTTCACGGGCGCGCCCCGCCCCGTTTCGGTCGACACCGTCTGCCGGCTCGCACGCGGCGCGCCGGGCAGCGCGACCTTTGAGGGCGGCGGCAGGATCACAACGTCGAGCGGCCGCCCGGCCTGCGGGCTCGACGAAGTCGCCGGTGCACCGTCTTTTGCCCCGCCGGTCTGCGCGACAGCCGGCACCGCGATCAGCGCCGCCAGCAGGAACGATCCGGTCACTCGCATCTCGAACTCTCTCTCCGTCAGATCCGTTTGGCGGTCGCAATCGCGACGCGGCAGCCGAGCCGGATCACCGCCGACAATACGGGATAGCCGAAGGCGTCCTCCGCCCCGCTCGCCAGCGCCGTATCGCGATGCTCCAGTTCCTCCGC
The DNA here is from genome assembly GCF_014217605.1 of Sphingomonas sp. NBWT7. Taxonomy (NCBI): domain Bacteria; kingdom Pseudomonadati; phylum Pseudomonadota; class Alphaproteobacteria; order Sphingomonadales; family Sphingomonadaceae; genus Sphingomonas; species Sphingomonas sp. NBWT7. The sequence continues at coordinate 1,494,879 of NZ_CP043639.1, forward strand.
CTGGAACTCGGCGATCGCCTCGCTCAACTCGGGATCGTCGCCACTCAGTTCGACGAGCTGATCCGCATAATGCTTGTCGATCTCCGTCTCGACCGCGGCGGTGCACGCCATCGCCGCGTCGGGGCCAATAGCGGCGGTCGCGGCGCCCAGCGCGAAGCCGGCAACGTCCCAGAAGGGTTGCAGCACCGTCGGGCGGACGCCGCGTTCGGCGATCATCCGATCGAAGAACGCGCGGTGGCGTTCCTCCTGCAGCGCCATGCCGGCGATCTTGCGCGCGGCCGGCGTGCGATGGCCCATCACCGCCAGTTGTCCGGCATAGATGCGCGTCGCCCCGAATTCGCCCGCCTGATCGACACGGATCATCGAAATGGTATCGCGGCGGCGATCACCCGGCTTCCAGCTCATCTCGCTCTCCCGATCAGCCATGCGATCAGCCCGGCCCCGCCGAGCGACAGGATCGCGTTATACCCGGCCAGCGAAACGCCCAGCAGCGTCCATTGTGCCGCATCGCACCGCACGATCGGCGCGGCGAGGATCCGGCGCAACATTTCGTCGGTCGAGATCCCAGCCCCGCTGACGGTTGTCGAGCAGGCGGTGATCCCCTGCCACCAATGATATTCGACCCCGGCGTGGAAGATTCCAATCAGCCCCGAGACCGCGATCAGCGCCGCAGCGCCAGCGATCATGGTGAGCTTGCTCGAACGCCCCGGTACGACGAACGCCAGCGCCGCGGCGACGACAGCGGCGTAATGCGGCCAGCGTTGCCAGTGGCACATCTCGCACGGCACCAGCCCGCCGATCAGCTGCGAACCCCAGGCACCGGCGAGGAGCAGCAGCGGCAGCAGCAGCGCGATGAGCCGCGCGCGGGATTGCGTTGCCGTCACTTGGCGGCCGCGTCCTTCTTCATCGACGCCGTCACCGCCGCGACCTGCGTCGGCCCGCCCAGCCGCGCAATCGATTTCAGCGCATACCACAGCTGGAAATCCTCGACGCCCTGCTTCTTGAGCTGGTCGGGCGTCGCGGCGAAGCGCGGATCTTCCTTGGTATCTTCTTCCAGGATCTTGTCGTCGGCCTTCACCTCGTTGATCAGGTGGCGGCGCAGATCGGCCTCGCGGAACACCGGGCGCGATTTGTAGTCGGGATCGGACAGCTGCGGCACGGCGATGTCGGGCTCGATCCCGCCCTCCTGCACCGATCGGCCCGATGGCGTGTAGTAGCGCGCCGTCGTCAGCCGCAGCGCGGTCGTCGGGCCGAGCTGCAGCAGCGTCTGCACCGATCCCTTGCCAAACGTCCGCTCGCCCATCACCAGCCCGCGATGGTGATCTTGGATCGCACCCGCGACGATCTCGGAGGCAGACGCGGTACCGCTGTCGGTCAGCACGACGATCGGCAACCCGTGCGCCAGATCCCCCGCCTTGGCGTAATAGCGCTCGATATCGTTCTTCTCGCGCCCGCGCTGCGAGACGATCTCGCCGTTGTCGAGGAATGCGTCGGACACTTCGATCGCCTGCGTCAGCAACCCGCCGCCGTTCGAGCGCAGGTCGACGACATAGCCCAGCGGCCGTTTGCCCAGCGCCTTGTCGATCGCCATCAGCGCCGCGCGCGTGTCGGCGCCGGTCGTCTCAGAGAAGGTATTGATGTTGATGTAGCCGACATCGCCCTTCACTTCCCACTTCACCGGGCGCTGCACGATCACCTCGCGCGTCAGCGCTAGCTCCATCGGCTTGTCGCGACCGGGGCGGACGACGGTGATGACGAGCTTGCTGCCCGGCTTGCCCCGCATCTGGTTCACCGCCTCGTCGAGCGTGCCGCCGTAGATCAGCTTGCCGTCGATGTGCGTGATATAGTCGCCCGACTTGATCCCGGCACGCCACGCAGGCGAATCCTCCTGCGGCGCGATTACCTTCACCGCGCCGTCCTCCATCGAAACGGTGAGGCCGAGGCCGCCGTAATTGCCTTCGGTCTGGATGCGCAGATTCTCGTAGTCGGACGCGTCGACGTAGCTCGAATGCGGATCGAGCGCGGCGAGCATGCCGTCGATCGCCCCCTTGATCAGCTGCTCGTCGGTGACCTTGTCGACATAGTCCGCCTTGACGCGGTTATACACGTCCATGAAGCGTTCCATCTCGCGATAGGTGCCGGCGTCCACCGCCGCCATCGCCCCGGTGCTGATCGGCACGACAGCAATCGTCGCAACGAGCGCAGTGGCGGAAAGGAGAGAAAGCTTCATGTCGGGTCGCGTCCTCGCGGGGAACTTCATCGCTCGGGCTTTAGCGCGTTACCCCGCCCGATCAAAGCACGCCGGCAGGTGAACGGCGGCTGAGCGCAGCGCGCCACTACGGGCAACGCGTCAGCCGATCAGCGCCGCGGTATCGACCGGCCGCCCCTGCCGCCGTAGCTCCACCGTCACCCGCGGCGCGTCGTTCGCGGGCGCGCGGCCGATCGGTTGCCCGGCTCTCACCGCCACGCCGCGCCGCACCGCCGCCTGCCCCAGCCCGGTGACGAGGCTCGACCAGCCAGCGCCGTGATCGATGATGACGATCGTGCCGAAGCCGCGGAACGGCCGCGCGAAGACGATCCCGCCCGCCGCCGGCGCGCGCACGATCGTGCCCGGCGCGACGGCGAAGGTGAGCCCCCGCGCCCGCACGCCGTTATCCGAAATCTCGCCGAAGCCGGTGACGAGCCGCCCGCGCACCGGCAGGCGATAGACCGGCGCACGCGGCTCGGGCGCCTCCGCCGATCGCGGCGGGCCGGCGAGCGGCGCAAGATCGCCGAGCGTCGCCTGCGTCTCGCCGAACGCCGCCATGCGATCGATGATGTCGCGCGCCTCCTCGCCCAGCGCGATCGCCCGGTCCGATTGCGCCAGTGCCGCGCGGTTAAGCTGCACCGCCGCGCCGGCATGGCGCGCCTGCAACGCCGCCAGTTCGCGTCGCTCGCCAAGCAGCGCGCGCCAGCTGCTGTCGAGGCTGGCGGCGGCGAGCGCGGCACTCGCCTGCAGCGCGCGCGTCTGCGCCAGATCGACGCGCAACGCCGCCGTCTCGCGGCGGATCACCGGCAGCGTGCCACCGAGCACCGCGCGGACGTGAACCAGATCGCTCACCGATCCCGGCTGCACCAGCGCGAGCGCCGCCGGTCGCCGCGCGAGCGAGGTCAGCGCGGCGACGAGGCGCGCAACGGGTGCCTGCTGCTCTCCCAGCGCCGCGCGTTGCCGCGCGAGCAGCGTCGCGACGATCGCGACACGCGCGCGCGCCGCCGCCACGTCCGCCTCGGCGCGCTCGATCCGCGCCGCCACCACCGCCTCGTCGGCGCGCGCCTTCGCCGCGGCGTCGCGCTCGTCGTCGGCGCGACGCTCGAGATCGGTCGCACGCGCCGCGGCGCGCACCGCCTCGCGCTTCGCATCGGTAAGCCGCGTGCGTTCGATCGCGAGCGGATCGACGCCGAGCACGGACGCGGCGCGCGCGCTGGTCAGCAGCATCGCCGCCACCCCTAGCACCACGATCCTCGCGCCCCGCCCCATGGCGTCAGCCTTCGCGGTGATAGGGGTGATTGGCAAGGATCGACGTGGCCCGGAACAATTGCTCGGCGAGCATCGCGCGCGCCAACATGTGCGGCCATGTCGCGCGGCCGAACGACAGCAACAGGTCAGCGCCATCGCGCTCGGCATCGTCGAAGCCGTCCGCCGCGCCGATCATGAAGCGCGCCTCGCGCACCCCGTCGTCGCGCCACCGCTCCAGGACGCGCGCGAACTCGATCGAGGACAGCACCTTGCCACTCTCGTCGAGCATCACGCGCCGCGTCTGCGGCATCGCCTCGGTCAGCTTGCCGCCGCGATCGGGCAATTCGGTGACGCGCGTCGGCCAGCCGATCCGCTTCAGGTAGCGATCGACCAGCTCGGCCTCGGGCGATCGGCCGATCCGCCCGCGCGCCACGATATGAAGGATCAGCTCAGGCGTTCCCGGGCGCGGGCGTCGGCGCGTCGCCGAACGACCACATGCGCTCCAGATTGTAGAACGAACGGACCTCGGGGCGGAACAGGTGGACGATCACGTCACCCGCGTCGATCAGCACCCAGTCCGCCGTCGCCAGCCCCTCGATGCGCGGCGAGCGGCCGGTCTCGGCCTTGATCTTCTCCGACAGCTTCGACGCCATCGACGCGACCTGCCGCGTCGACCGCCCGCTTGCGATCACCATGTGATCGGCGATCGTCGACTTGCCGGCGAGCGGGATCGATACGGTTTCGACCGCCTGATCATCGTCGAGGCTGTCGAGCACGAGCTTATGCAGCGCCGCGACGCTCTCGGCATCCGACGAACGATAGGCATTGGCGGGAACGGACAAGCTCACTCCTGGGTAAGGGATCGAACAGGGGATATGGTGGCGCCGCGGCGCTGATGCCAGCCGGGATCGGCGGCGCGGATCTGCGTCGCGGAGGTCGGGTCGGGGCGGAACCGTAGCAGCACCAGGGCTGGCACACTCCACGTCGTCCAGGTCTTCGCCTGGCGTGCGGGCCTCTGGAAGCGCCGCAGCCAACCCATCGCGGGGGCCGCGCGGGCAGCGCCATCATACCCCGGCCGCGCGATCACCGCAATCGGCACCGTGCGCGCGATCCGCCGCCACGCGCGCCAGCGGTCGAACTGCTGTAGATTGTCCGCGCCCATCACCCAGATGAAGCGGTGCCTGGGATAGCGCCGAACCAGCGCGGCGAGCGTGTCGACGGTGTAGCGCGTGCCGAGCCGCGCCTCGAGGTCGCTCGGCCGGATCCGCGCCGCCCGCGCCATCCGCCGCGCGGAGGCAAGCCGCGCCGCCAGCGGCGCCATGCCGGCGGCTGGCTTCAGCGGATTGCCCGGTGAGACGAGCCACCACATTTCGTCGAGCCCCAGCGCGTCGATCGCCGCCAGGCTGATCCCGCGATGCCCCGCATGCGCCGGATTGAACGATCCGCCAAGCAAGCCGATGCGCATCGCCCGCCCGCGTGGTCCGCGCACCGGCCGCGTCGGCGTTATCAGAAGCTCTGCTCGGCGTAGACGCGCGACAGGTCGCCGTTCCACGCGCCGTGATACCGGTCGAGCAGCGTCTGCGCCGGCACCTTCCCCGATCGCACGATGTCGCGCAGCGGATCGAGGAACCCCGTCTCATTGTCCCCCGAGCGATTGGTACGTGCGCGCGCTGCCAGCCCCGCATTGGCGATGTCGAGCACCTCGCCCGCGATGTCGCGCAGCGTGCCGCGTCCCGGCACCGGCGCGTCTAGTCCGAGCTTGGGCACCGTGTCGCGCAGCGTCTGTCGCGCCTCGATCGACCAGCCCTTGACGAGGTCCCACGCCGCATCGAGCGCGCCCTGATCGTACAGCAGCCCAACCCACAGCGCCGGCAGCGCGCAGATCTTGTTCCACGGCCCGCCATCGGCACCGCGCATCTCGAGGAAGGTCTTCAGGCGCACCTCGGGAAAGGCGGTCGACAGATGATCGGTCCAGTCGTCGAGCGTCGGCTTCTCGCCCGGCAGCACCGACAGTTCGCCCTTCAGGAAATCGCGGAAGCTCAGGCCCGCGGCGTCGATGTAGCGGCCGTCGCGATAAACGAAGTACATCGGCACATCGAGCATATAGTCGGCGTAGCGCTCGTAGCCGAAGCCGTCCTCGAACACGAACGGCAGCATGCCCGTGCGCGCCGGATCGGTATCCGACCAGATGTGGCTGCGATAGCTGAGATACCCGTTCGGCTTGCCTTCGGTGAACGGCGAGTTGGCGAACAGCGCGGTCGCCAGCGGCTGCAGCGCGAGCCCGACGCGGAACTTCTGCGCCATGTCCGCCTCGCTGGCATAATCGAGGTTCACCTGGATCGTGCAGGTGCGCAGCATCATGTCGAGCCCCATCGTGCCGACGCGCGGCATGTGGCGCAGCATGATCGCATAACGGCCCTTGGGCATGATCGGCAGTTCGGCGCGAGTCTTGTCGGGCCACATACCGAGCCCGAGGAAGCCGATTCCCAGCTTCTCGCCCGCCGCCTTCACCTGATCGAGGTGGCGCCCGGTCTCGGCACACGTCTCGTGTAGATTCTCCAGCGGCGCGCCCGACAGCTCGAACTGGCCGGCCGGCTCGAGGCTGACGGAGCCGTCCGCGCCGCTCAGCGCGATCAGCTTGCCGCCCTCCTCCACCGGCTTCCAACCATATTGCTGCAGCTCGGTGAGCAGCGCGCGGATGCCGCTCGGCTCGTCCCAGCTCGGCGCACGATGATCGTCGCGGGCATAGACGAACTTCTCGTGCTCGGTGCCGATCCGCCACCGCTCCTTGGGCTTCTCGCCGCCCGCGAAGCTGGCGATCAGCTGGTCGCGCGACTCGATGATGGGCGAGTTGCTATCCGAAACGGTTTTTGTGGTCATGCGCGCGGCCTTAATCGGGGAATGTGACCGCCGCTAGAGCCGTCTCACCAATCGCCCGCCAACGCCATCCACAGGCTGATCGCCGCCGCCGCAGCGGTGTCTGCGCGCAGGATGCGCGGCCCCAGCGCCATCCCCACCGCCTGCGGCAGCGCGCGGATCGCGTCGCGCTCGCCGTCGTCGAAGCCGCCCTCGGGCCCGATCAGGATCGCCGCCGGCCCCGGCTTCATCACGTCGCGCGCGGGCAGCCCGCCCAGTTCGTCTGCGAAAAAGAGCGCGCGCTCCGCCGGCCAGTCGCGCAGCAGCGCCGCCAGCTTCACCGGCTCGGCCACCTGCGGCACCGCAGTGCGCCCGCACTGCTCGGCCGCCTCGATCATGTGCGCGCGCAGCCGATCGGTATTGGGCCGGCCGACGACGGTGCGGTGCGTCACCACCGGCACGAGCCGCGCGACGCCCAGCTCGCACGCCTTCTCCGCCATCCAGTCGACCCGCCCCTTCTTGAGCGGCGCGGCAACCAGCCACAGGTCGGGCACCGCCTCGCGCGGGGCAAGCTGCTCGCCGATGTCGATCGTCACGTCGCGCCTGCCCGCGGCGGCAACGATGCCGAGCCACTCGCCCGTCGCGTCGTCGAACAGGCGCACCGGATCGCCCGCCTTCACGCGCATCACGCCCGCGAGGTAATGCGCCTGCGCGCCCTCGATGCGTAGTGGACCAGTGCCAAGCGGCCGGTCGACGTACAGTCGCGGGGTGGAGCGCGGCGGCCATGCCGGGGTCGCGATCATCGCCGTGCCTTTCGTCCGCGCGCGATCAGCCAGCGCGCCGTCATGAACAAGATGAAACCCGCCAGCGCGACGAGCAGCACTGCCCCCGTCACCGCCCCCGCAACGCGCAGGATCGCGAAGAACAGCGCCTCGACGAAGCGCCCGATGGCGACCGACAGGTGGATCACGCGGCGTCGATTAACCGTCCGGGTGCGGCCGGCGCGCGATCACTTCGCCACCACCCGCCGCCACGTCTGCGACTTGCAGCCGAAGCCGGCGAACAGGCAGCCGGTGCCGACGATCGTGTCGCGGTTCACCTGTTCGATCGTGCCGTCGAACGTCTGATCAAAATCGGGAACATAGACCTGGCCATACCACAGCCCGTCGTCGCCACGGCGAAAATCGTGGAACAGCTGCGTCCCGACCAGCCGATCGGTACCGCCGGCCGCCGCATCTGCGCGCGCCTTGGCACTCGCCTGAACCACCGTGCCGCACAGCCCCTGGCCGCATTTCGCGACGCGGATGCGCACGCTGTCGGCGTTGTTGCGCCACACGCCTTCCCACCCGGCGGCGCGCTGCGCGGTGGCCGGCGTCGCAGCGATCAGCGCGGCGGCAAGAAGATGTCCCATACGCATCGGCGATACTCCAACTCTGCGGTTCGCGGCGCAACCTCATGCCCGCCGCCCGCCCTTTCAAGCCCCCGGTGCGAAGCTACTATCGCTACCACTCGCCTGTGGCGAAAGCGGGGCAGCGGCGATAGGCAGCAGGGCGTGACCATGAAGCCATCCCCCGCCCCTGACGTCACCCCCGACAGCGAGCACCGCGGGCTCGTCGCCGCGCTCCCCGCCGGCATCCGCCCGTTCGCACTGCTCGCGCGCTTCGATCGCCCGATCGGCTGGTGGCTGCTGTTCTGGCCCGGCGCCTGGGCGGTCGCGCTCGCGGGCGGCGCGATCGATCGCTGGCCGCTGATCGCGTGGTTGCTCGCCGGCAGCATCGCGATGCGCGGCGCGGGCTGCGTCTACAACGACATCGTCGACCGCGATCTCGACGCCAGCGTCGCCCGCACGCGCTCGCGCCCGCTCGCCAGCGGCGCGGTCTCGCTGCGCGCCGCCTGGATCTGGCTCGGCCTGCTCTGCCTCGCGGGGCTCGCCGTGCTGGTCCAGCTGCGCTTCGACACCGCGATCCTCGCCGTCGCCAGCCTCGTGCTCGTCGCGGCCTATCCGTTCATGAAGCGCATCACTTGGTGGCCGCAGGCGTGGCTTGGGCTCGTCTTTTCCTGGGCGGCGCTCGTCGGCTGGCTCGAGGCATGGGGGGCGCTCACCGCGCCGGGCCTGCTGCTCTACGCCGGATCGGTGCTATGGGTTGTCGGCTACGACACGATCTACGCGCTACAGGATCGCGAGGACGATGCGCTGATCGGCGTGCGCTCCTCCGCATTACGCATGGGCCGCCATGTCCGCGCTGGCACCGCGCTGTGCTATGCCGGCGCATTGGCGCTTTGGGCGCTCGCCTTCTGGCAGCGCCGCGCCGATCCGCTCGTCCTCCTCGCACTGCTGCCGATCGCGCTCCACCTCCTGTGGCAGGTCGCGACGCTCCGCCCGGACGACGGCGCGGGCGCCCTCGCCCGCTTCCGCGCCAATCGCTTCGCCGGCCTGCTGATGTTCCTCGCCTGCCTCGTCGTCGGTACCCCGCTCTGACGCCGGCGTTTACAGCCCCCACGCCCCATGCATGATGCCGTGATGATCCGCGCAACACGCCTCGCTGCCTCGTCGGTGCAAATCAGCCGCCCGGCCTGACCCGTCAGGCCGGCGCCCGCTCGCCCACCTCGCCAGCACCGCACGGCCGTTCGGCGGTCCCCCGAGGATCATCTTGTGGCTTCACCCTCACCCATGCTGCACCTCGTGTGCGGCAAGATCGCCGCCGGCAAATCGACGCTCCCTCACAGATCGCGCGCGCACGGCACACCAACCTCGTTGCCGAAGACCACTGGCTAGCCAACCTCTACCCAGGCGAGCAGTCGACGCTCGCCGACTACGTTCACAACGCCGCTCGGCTGCGCGCCGCGATCGGCCCGCATCTCGTCGATCTCTTGCGGACAGGCGTATCGGCAGTGCTCGACTTTCCTGCCATCACGGCTGCCAGCCGCGCCTGGATGCGTGCACTCGCCGAGCAGGCCGGATGCGCGCACCAACTCCTCTATCTCGACGTGCCCGACGCGATCTGCCTCGAGCGGCTGCACCGCCGCAACCGCGCGAGCCCGCATCAATTGGCCGTTAGCGAGGCCGATTTCGCACTTTTCGCCGCGCGCTTCGTCGCGCCGAGCGCCGATAAAGGGCTCGATATCGTTGTCCACCGCACATAACCTAACCGCAGGAACGCGCTGCACGCCACATGCGTCGCCACGCCACCTAGCAACCGGCCTGCCGCCGTCCTAAGTCGCGACCATGCTTAACCCGACCGAGGCGCAGGAACGCGCCGCCGATATCGTTGCCCGCGCCGTCAGGGCGGGCGTGGACGCCGCCGATGCGGTCTTCGCCGCCGACGCCTCGTCCGAAATCTCCGTCCGTCTCGGCAAGCTCGAGGATGTCGGCCGGTCGGAGAGCGAGGATCTCGGCCTGCGCGTTTTCGTGGGCCAGCGGTCGGCCAGCGTATCGACGTCCGATCTCTCGTCCGACGCACTCGATGCGCTGGTCGAACGCGCCGTGGCGATGGCGCGCGAGGCGCCCGAGGATCGCTGGGCCGGGCTCGCGCCTGAGGAACGACTGATGAAGGGCGCGCCGCCGCTGCTCGATCTCGACGATGGCGGCGATCTGTCGCCGGTCGAGCTGCGCGCCGCCGCCGAAGCCGCCGAGGAGGCCGCACGCGCCGTTCCCGGCGTCACCAACAGCGAAGGCGGCGGGGCGAGCGCCTCGCGCAGCGTCTGGGCGCTCGCCACCAGCCATGGCTTCGCCGGTGCCTATGCCACCACCGGCTACGGCCTCTCCGCCAGCGTCATCGCCGGCGAGGGCGGTGGCATGCAACGCGACTATTCGTTCACCTCGGCGCGCCACCACAATCGCCTCGATGCGCCCGAAGAGGTTGGCCGCCGCGCCGGCGAGCGCGCCGTCGCTCGGCTCAACCCCGCCAAGATCGACAGCGCCGCGCTTCCCGTCGTGTTCGATCCGCGCGTCGGCGCGGGGCTGCTCGGCCATCTCACCGGCGCAATCTCGGGCCAGGCGATCGCGCGGCGGACCAGCTTCCTGCTCGACGCGCTCGGCACGCAGGTCTTCGCGCCGGGCATCACGATCTCCGACGATCCGCACCGCCCGCACGGCCTGCGCTCGCGCCCGTTCGACGGCGAGGGCCTGCCCGTGTCGCCGACCGACATCATCGCCGACGGAATGCTGGAAAGCTGGCTGCTTGATTCGGCCTCCGCGCGCCAGCTCGGGCTCGAGCCGACCGGCCACGCCGCGCGCGGCATCGGCGGCGCGCCGGGGATCACCACCAGCAATCTCTACATGCACGCCGGCCACGTGCCCGTCGCGACGCTGATCGGCGACATTAAGCGCGGCGTCTACGTCACCGAATTGATCGGCCAGGGCGTCAACGGCGTCACGGGCGATTACAGCCGCGGCGCGGCTGGTTTCCTGATCGAGGACGGCAAGATCGCCGGGCCGATCGCCGAATTCACCATCGCGGGCAACCTCAAGGAGATGTTCCGCCAGCTGACGCCCGCGAACGATCTCGAATTCCGCTACGGCACCAACGTTCCCACCATCCGCATCGACGGGATGACGATCGCCGGTGGCTGAGGTCGCCGCCAGCCTCGCCGATGCGGTCGCCGCGATCACGCGCGAGGCGGCGTCGCTCGCGCAGGCGCGCTTCCGCACCGATTTTGCGCGCTGGGAAAAGTCGACGGGGGAGCCGGTGTGCGAGATCGATCTCGCGGTCGATAAGCTGCTGCGCACGCGCCTGTCGGCATTGCTGCCGGATGCCGGATGGCTGTCGGAGGAGACCGCCGATCACCCCGACCGGCTGGAGCGTGAGCGGATCTGGGTCGTCGATCCGATCGACGGCACGCGCGACTATATCCGCGGCCGCCCCGGCTGGGCGGTATCGGTCGCGCTCGTCGATCAGGGTCGCCCGGTGATCGGCGTGCTCGACGCGCCGGCCCGCAACGAGGTGTGGCGCGCCGTCGCCGGCAGTGGCGCCACGCTTAACGGCAACCCACTGACCGCCAGCACGCGCCGGGACTTCGCTGGCGCGCGCGTGCCGACCGATGCCTTGCCCAAGACCGACCGCGATCTTGCCACGGTCGAGAAGCCCAATTCGATCGCGCTGCGCATGGCGATGGTCGCCGACGATCGCGCCGATCTCGTCGCGACGCTGCGCTGGGGCAATGAATGGGACATCGCGGCGGCCGTATTGATCGCCGCGGAGGCGGGTGGCTGCGTCACCGACGCGCTCGGCGCGCAGCTGGTCTTCAACAAGCCCGATCCGCGCGCGTTCGGCGTCATCACCAGCAGCCGCGGCATCCACGACGCTGCGATCGCACGCCTCTCGAGCCGCGCCCGCGCGATCATCGGGCGCTAGCCCTAGGTAGCGAGCCCGCCGCTACGCCGGCGGGCCCCCCACCGCTATCGTTCGCCGCTCACTTCTGACAGGCGACGATCGCTGCGATTACGCTCAGCGTTTCCTTGGGGTCGCGCACGCGCACGGTATCGAGCCCCAGCTCCTTCGCCGGATAATCGTTGCCACCGGGGAAGATCGCGTCGCCGATGAACATCATCGCGTCGAGCGGGATGCCACTCTCGTCGCGCAGCCGCTTCAGGCCATAGGCCTTGTCGACGCCCTCCTGCGTAATATCGATCGACGTCGCACCGCCCATGTTGATCGACAGCCCCGGCAGCCGCTTCTTGAGATCCGCCTGGATCACCTTGCGCTTGGCGAAATCGGGATCCCAATGCTCCTTGGCGTCGATCGGCGCTTCCTGGCCGAGCGCGGAGAAGGTGATCTGGCTGCCGCGATCCTCGATCCGCTCGCCCCATGTCTTCTCGGGCACGAAGCCCGTCGCCTCCAGCGCCTCGTCGAACGCCGTCAGAATCTTCTGCTTCTGCTCGTCGGTGAACAGCTCGGCGTAGACCGAACCCCATTTGCCGTCGCGATAGGTGAACAGCTTCGTACCCGTCGTCGGCATCAGCCACAGCTTCGACCGGTCGGCGCGCTCGGGCAGGCGCGAGGCGACCTGCTTGTCGAACTGCGGCCAATCCCCGCCCGAAATGACGGCGACGTGCGCGACGCCGAGCAGATCGGCCAGCGCCTCGCCCATGTCGGCCTGGATCGCCTGCTTGCTCTCCGCCAGCGTGCCGTCGAGGTCGAACGCTACCAATTGCTTCACATCATTCTCCCAAGGATGAAATGGTCGATGGCATAAACGACGCCGTCCGCGTCGTTGCCGCGCGTTACGTCGCCGGCCTTCGCCTTCACCGCCTCCGCCGCATTGCCCATCGCGATCGATCGCCCGGCGCGCGCGAACATCGCAAGGTCGTTCGCCTGGTCGCCGATCGCGATCGTGCGATCGAGCGGCGTGCCGATCGCGTCTGCCAGCGCGGCGATGCCGTCCCCCTTGTTCGCGGCCTTCGCGGTCACGTCGAGATAATAGGTCTGCGACTGGACGATCGTCGCCGCCTCGCCGAAGCGCGCCTCGGCCTGCTTGGTCAGCTCGCGCAGCAGCGCCTCGTCGTCGCTGACGAAGGTGATCTTGTCCGCACAATCGAGTAGATCATCGAAATCGTCACGGATTACCGGTTCCTGGTTCGATGCCAGCCGCTCGCTCGGCAGGTGCGGACCGTCGGTGCTCGATGCGTACCAGACGTCGTCGGCGAAGACCCAACGATCGACGCTGGCATCCTTCGCGATCTCGAACACACCGCGCGCCACTTCGGCGGGCACCGTCTCGCGCTGCGCCACGCTGCCATCGCGTCCGAACACGATCCCGCCGTTGAACGCGCCGACGGGCACGTCAAGGTCGAGCGCGTCGAGGATCGGCCGGATGCCCGACATCGGCCGCGCGCTGATAATCGTGAAGCCGATGCCGGCTGCACGCAATCGGCCGACCGCCGCGATCGTCGCGGGTGTCAGCTTCTTGTCCTTGTCGACCAGCGTGCCGTCGACGTCGCAAACGACCAGCGTCATCGGCCAGCGATCATTGCGGGATCTCGACGTGCCCGCCGAAGCCGTAGCGCATCGCGGAGAGCAGCTTGTCGCCGAACATGTCGTCGATCCGGCTGCGATAGCGCGCGAACAGCGCCGTCGTCAGCACCGATACCGGCGTCGCCTGCTCCATCGCCGCCTGAATCGTCCACTGCCCCTCACCCGAATCGGCGACGCTGCCCGAGAAATGCTCGAGCGTCTGATCCTTGGCGAGCGCCGCGGCAGTAAGGTCGAGCAGCCATGATGAGATCACCGATCCGCGCCGCCACACCTCGGCGATGTCGGTCAGGTTGAAGTCGAACCGCTCGTCCTCGGGCAGATGATCGACGTTGCGGCCCCACAAAACGTCGAAGCCCTCAGCATACGCCTGCATCAAACCGTATTCGATGCCGTTGTGCACCATCTTCACGAAATGGCCTGCGCCCGCGCGACCGGCGTGGATATAGCCCTTCTCCGCGCGCGGATCCTCGTTCGTGCCGTCGCGATCCGGCGTCCGCCCGACCGAGCCGAGCCCGGGTGCCAGCGTGTCGAAGATCGGATCGAGCAGGTCGACCGTTTCCTTGTCGCCGCCGATCATCATGCAATAGCCGCGCTCGAGCCCCCACACGCCGCCCGACGTGCCGACGTCGACATAGTGGACGTCCTTCTCCGCCAGCGCCTTGGCGCGACGCACGTCATCCTTCCAGAAGGTGTTGCCGCCGTCGATGATGATGTCGCCCGCCGCGCACTCATGGCTGCACAGCGTCTCGATCGTACTCTCGGTCGGCGCGCCCGCCGGGAGCATGATCCAGTAGATCGCCGGCTTGTCGAGCTTGTCCTTCATGCTCTCCAAGGCGTCGGCCGCAATCGCCCCTTCTCCGGCGAGTTTCGAAACGGCCTCCGCGTCGCGATCCCAAACCACTACCTCGTGGCCACCGCGCATCAGCCGCCGCGCGATGTTGCCGCCCATCCGGCCGAGGCCGATGATGCCGATCTTCATGTCACGATCTCCCATCGACCAACCCCGGCCGAACGTGTCAGCTCGCTACGCCGGCCAGAGCAGGCGCGCGGGTCTCGACGATCCAAGCGCGAACGGAGCAACATGGCTTTCCGTTCCGCGCTGCTCTCACGCCTCGGCCGGGTGCTTCGCCGCGATCGACCCGAGCAATTCGTCGAACGATTTCGAGAAGGACGCGACGCCCTCCTCGACCAGCGTCGCCGTCACCCCGTCTAGGTCGAGCCCAAGCCGCTTGGCCTCCGCCAGCACGTGGCGCGCCTCGTCGACATCGTCGGTCAGCGTCGCGCTCGCCGTGCCGCGCTCGCGGAACGCGTCAAGCGTCTTGGGTGGCATCGTGTTGACGGTATCGGGCCCGATCAGCGTGTCGACGTAGAGCGTGTCGCGATAGTCGGGGTTCTTGACCCCGGTCGACGCCCACAGCAGCCGCTGCGGCTGCGCACCCTTCGCCGCCAGCGCCTGCCACCGGTCTGACGCGATGAACTCCTGGTACCAGGCATAGGCGAGCTTGGCGTTGGCGATCGCCACCTTGCCGGCGAGCGCCTTGCCCGCCTCACCGCCCGTGCCGTCCACGATCTTCTTGTCGATATTGCTGTCGATGCGGCTGACGAAGAAGCTGGCGACGCTCGCGATCCGATCGATCGGCTCGCCGCGCGCGACGCGCTGCTCGAGCCCATCGGCATAAGCCAGCGCGACCGCTTGGTAGCTCTGCTGCGAGAACAGCAGCGTGACGTTGACGTTGATCCCCGCCGCGATCGTCGCGGCGATCGCCGGCACCCCCGGCGGCGTTCCCGGGATCTTGATCATCAGATTGGGCCGATCGACCGCCACCCACAGCTTCTTCGCCTCAGCGATCGTCGCATCCGTATCGTTGGCGACATAGGGCGACACTTCGAGGCTGACGTAGCCGTCCTTCGCCCCCAGCCGGTCGTACACCGGGCGCAGCGTATCCGCCGCAGCCTTGATGTCCTCCACCGCGAGATGCTCGTACCGATCGATCGCCGGCGCGCCGGGGTGCGCCTTGTCGTACGCGGCCAGGCTTGCGTCATACGCGGTGCCCTCGCCCATCGCCTGCTGGAAGATCGTCGGGTTGGAGGTGACGCCCGTCACCGCATCCTCGTCGATCAGCTTCTTCAGCCCGCCGTCGTTCAGAAAATCGCGCGCGACGAAATCGAGCCATATCGCCTGCCCGGCATTCGCGAGATCGTTCAGCTTGCCCATCATCGATACCCATATCTTCGTGCCGCGCGCACCGCGCGTCACCCTTACCCTGTCAACGTCCCCCGCCCGATCGCGATCCACCCGCCGGCGAATGCGATCGGCGGAGATACGTCCTCAGCGGTTCGCCGCGATCGCCTCTTTCGCCACCTTGGCGACATTGTCGGGCGTGAAGCCGTATTTGTCGGCCAGCTTGGCGATCGGGGCGCTGGCGCCGAAGGTCGACATCGTGATCGTGCGCCCCTTCATGCCGACGTAGCGGTCCCAGCCGATCTCGCCCGCCATCTCGATCGCCACTCGCGCGCCGACGCCCGCCGGCAGCACGCTTTCTTTGTATTCGTCGGACTGCTTCTCGTAGCGGAACCAGCTCGGCATCGAGACGACGCGGCTCTTGATTCCCTCGCCCTGCAGCTTCTCGTGCGCCGCGATCGCGAGGCTCACCTCGCTGCCCGTCGCGATCAGGATCACGTCGGGCGTTCCGTCACTGTCGGCCAGCACGTAGCCGCCCTGCTTCACGCCGTCGGCGCTGGCATATTTGCTGCGGTCGAGCGTCGGCAGCGCCTGACGCGACAGCACCAGCGCTGCCGGCTGGCGGTGATCCTCGACGATCGCGCGCCACGCCGCGGCAACCTCGTTCGCGTCACCCGGGCGGAACATGTCGAGCCCCGGCGTCGCGCGCAGCATCACCATTTGCTCGATCGGCTGGTGCGTCGGCCCATCCTCGCCCACGCCGATCGAATCGTGCGTGAACACCCACACCGCGCCCAACTCCATCAGCGCCGACAGGCGGACCGGCGGGCGCATGTAGTCGAGGAAGACGAAGAAGGTGCTGCCATAGCCGCGCAGCCCCGACAGCGTCATGCCGTTGACGATCGCGCCCATCGCATGTTCGCGCACGCCGAAGTGGAAGTTGCGCCCGGCGTAATTGCTCGCCTCGAACGATCCCGCGTCCTTGATGTCGGTCTTTGTCGACGGCGCAAGGTCGGCCGAACCGCCGATCAGCCACGGCATCTTCTTGGCGATCGCGTTCAGCACCTTGCCGCCCGAATCGCGGCTGGCGATCCCCTTGGCGTCGGCCTCGAAAACCGGGATATCGGCGTCCCAGCCGTCGGGCAGCGTGCCCGAGAGGATCGCGTCGACCTCCTTCGCCAGATCGGCATGCTCGCCGCGATACTTCGCAAGGCTCGCCTCCCACGCTTCGCGCAGCGGCACGGCGCGATCCGCCATCGCCTGCTCGAAGCCCTGCTGGACGCCGTCGGGCACGTAGAAGCTCTTGTCGTCGGGCCAGCCATAGGCCTGCTTGGTCAGCTTGACGTTCTCCTCGCCCAGCGCCTCGCCGTGCGCCTTCTCGCTGCCGGCGCGCGGGCTGCCCCAGCCGATCACCGAGTGGACGACGATCAGCGTCGGCCTGTCGTTCGTCGCGCGGAACTGCTCGAACGCGCGCGTCAGCGCGCCGACGTCGTTGGCGTCGTCGACGTGGATCACCGCCCAGCCGTATGCCTCGAACCGCTTGCCCACGTCCTCGTCGAACGAAAGATCGGTCCCGCCCTCGATAGAGATATGATTGCTGTCGTAGATCCAGCAAAGATTCGCGAGCTTCAAATGCCCGGCAAGGCTCGCCGCCTCCGCCGCGACGCCTTCCATCATGTCGCCGTCGCCGCACAGCGAATAGATATCGTGATCGAACAGCGTGAACCCCGGCTTGTTGTAGCGCGCCGCCATCCAGCGCTCGGCGATCGCCATGCCGACCGAATTGCCGCAGCCCTGGCCGAGCGGCCCGGTCGTCGTCTCGACGCCGACGGTGTGGCTGTATTCGGGATGGCCCGGCGTCTTCGAGTCGAGCTGCCGGAACGCCTTGATGTCGTCGATGCTCACCGCCGGTGCGCCGTCGGGCTGCTTCACACCGGCAAGGTGCAGCAGCGAATAGAGCAGCATCGAGGCGTGCCCCACCGACAGGACGAAACGATCGCGGTTCGGCCAGTGCGGCTGCGCGGGATCGTAGCGCAGGAACTTGGTCCACAGCGTGTGGCCGACGGGGGCGAGCGCCATCGGCGTGCCCGGATGGCCCGAATTGGCCGCCTGCACCGCGTCCATCGACAGCGTGCGGATCGTGTCGATCGCCAACCGCTCGGACGATCCGTCCTCGTGCACGCCAGCCGGCGCAGTCTTCGTATCGGTCATCGGAGCCCTCGCTAATTCATGGCATCGAACGCGCGGGCCGGGGCCCGGTTGCCGAGTCCCCGCCCCTCTAGTCGCTCGCCTGCGCCCGATCCACCCGCGTTGCAGCGCCGTAACGACATCGCTTTCGGCCCGTCCCGCGGCTACCGACGGCGTGCGCGTCACCGCGTGTTGGGGGATCGACATGAACGGGCTTGTTTCGATCGGCGCGGTGATCGCGATGCTGCTCGGCGTTGGCGCCATCGCAGCGCTGGTTCGCCCCGGCAGGGTTCGCTGGCGCTGGCTGCTCGCCGCCGCCGCCGCGATCCTCGTCAACGATGCGCTGCTGACGCGCGTCTATCGCACCATCCCCGATTTCCTTCCCACCGCCGAGTGGAACTGGCAGGGCAAGCTGCTTGCGCTGGCCGTGACATTGCTCGTCGCCGCGCTGCCCGCGATCGGATGGCGCACCGCGGGGCTGACGCTGCGGCAGGCGCCGCGCAGCCTCGTTGCCGTCGTCCCTGTCACGGCGATCTATGCCGCATTGTTCGTCGCGCTCGCGCTGATGCGCCCCGAGGATCCCGCCACGCCCGAGGCGCTCGCCTTCCAGATGACGATGCCGGGGATCGAGGAGGAGAGCTTCTACCGCGGCCTCCTGCTGCTGCTGCTTGAGCGCGCCTTTGCCGGCCGCCGCCGCTTCCTGGGCGTCGACTGGAGCCTCGGCGCGCTGCTGTCCTGCGCCATCTTCGGCCTCGCACACGCCTTCAGCTACGGCGACGAGGGGTTCGCGTTCGAGCCGATGTTCATGGCGCTCACCGCATTCCCCTCTCTGCTCGCGGTGTGGATCCGGCTGCGCACCGGCAGCGTGCTGATCCCGATCCTGCTGCACAATTTCGGCAACACGATCGGCTTCCTGATCTAGCCGCGCTCCAGCCGCGCGACAACGCCGCCGTCCGCGACATAGGCGGCATCCACCTCGTCGAGGAACAGGCCGTGCCCCAAAGCGCCGGGGATCGCCGCAATCGCCGCCGCCAGCGCGCGCGGATCGGGCATCGCGGCGAAGCGACAATCGGCAACGAGATTGCCGTTGTCGGTACGGTAGCCCGCGCGCACCGTCACCTCCGCGCCAAGCCGCTCCAGCCGCGCAACGACAAACGCGCGCGCGAACGGCAGCACCTCCACCGGCAGCTTCGCCGCGCCGATCGCGGCAACGCGCTTCGATCCATCGGCGATCACGATCATTCGCCGCGCCGCGGCCGCGACCGCCTTCTCGCGCAGCATCGCACCGCCCGCGCCCTTGATCGCCCACAGCCGGTCGTCGATCTCGTCCGCGCCGTCGATCGCGAGGTCGATCTGCGCGAACTCGGCGAAGTCGCGCACGGCGATTCCGCCCGCGCGAGCCGCCGCGGCGCTCGCCTCGCTCGTCGCCACCGCCTCGATCGTGAGGCCCGCGCGCACCCGCGCGGCCAACGCCGCGATGGCGAAGGCCGCAGTCGATCCGGTGCCGAGGCCGACGATCATCCCGTCGCGCACCTCGTCCACCGCCGCCGCCGCGGCCAGCCTCTTGTCATCCTCGACGCTCATGCCGCCTCACAACGCGGCAGGCGCGTCATCGGATCAGCCGTATTTCTGCTCTTCCCACCACGGGAAATAGTCCGGCATATTGGCGGAAACCTTGTCGGGATAGCTCGGCTGGCGCTTCTCGAGGAACGACGTGACGCCTTCCTTGGCGTCGCCCGACCGCCCGCGTGACAGGATCGCGCGGCTGTCGATCTTGTGCGCATCCATCGGGTGGCTCATGCCCAGGCCACGCCACAGCATCTGCCGCGTCAGCGCGACGGAGACCGGCGCGGTATTGTCGGCGATCTCGCGCGCCAGCGCATTGGCGGTCGCGAGCAGGTCGGCACCCGGCACCACCTGCTTCACCAGCTTACCGTTCAGCGCCTCCTGCGCGTCGAACACACGCCCCGAATAGCACCACTCGAGCGCTTGGCTGATCCCCACGACGCGCGGCAGGAAGAAGCTCGACGCCGCCTCCGGCACGATGCCGCGCCGCGCGAAAACGAAGCCGAAGCGCGCCGTGTCGCTGGCGATACGGATGTCCATCGCCAGCTGCATCGTCGATCCGATGCCCACCGCCGGGCCGTTCACCGCCGCGATTACCGGCTTCAGGCATTCGAAGATGCGCAGCGTCAGCCGCCCGCCGCCGTCGCGCGCCTCCTCCATTTCGTAGGTCAGGCCGCCCTGCCCGCTGCCTTTGTCGGGGCGGTCGCTGCGGTTGTCGTAATCGAACGTCTTCGCGCCTGCCGACAGGTCCGCGCCGGCGCAGAAGGCCCGCCCCGCACCGGTCACGATCACCGCGCGCACGTCGTCGTCGGCGTCGATCTTGTCGAACGCGTCGATCATCTCGGCCATCATCGTGCCGGTGAACGCGTTGAGCTTCTCGGGCCGGTTGAGCGTGATGGTCGCGATGCCGTCCTTCACGTCGTAGATGATCTGCTCGTAAGCCACGCTTGCCTCTCCCAAAGCGCCGCTGCGATCGCGGCCGTCGCGCCACCATAACATTATTTATGGTGGCGCACGCAAGCGGCCGGCGCCGCGGTGACGCTTTTAGAAGATCGGGTCCGCCCCGCACGCTTTGGCGGTCACCTGCTTTGGAGCTTCCGGTCCAGCAGGCTTGCGAGGTCAAAGCCCCGCGCCTAGAGGGTCGCGGAGCCCCGCGCAGGGGGCGGCAGGCCAAAGGGGAAACCTAGTGACGGCAGACGAGATGAAGGCCGCGATCGGCAAGGAAAGCGTGTCCGAGTGGGTCGAAGTAACGCAGGAGATGATCAACAAGTTCGCCGATGCGACGGGCGATCATCAGTTCATCCACATCGATCCCGTCCGCGCCAAGGAAACGCCGTTCGGCACGACCATCGCGCATGGCTTCCTCACGCTCTCGCTGCTGCCGCTGCTGTCGGCGAAGAACCCGGACATGCCGCGCCTCGACGGCGTCAAGATGGGCGTCAACTACGGCGGCAACAAGGTGCGCTTCCTCGCCCCCGTGCCGTCGGGCTCGAAGGTGCGCGGCCGCTCGAAGCTGACTGAGTTCGAGGAAAAGCGCCCCGGCCAGTACCAGTTCACGACCGAGACGACGATCGAGATCGAGGGCTCGCAGAAGCCGGCAATGATCGCCGAGTGGATCACGCAGGTGTTCGCCTGATCCAGCACTGACCGCCGCCCTCCCCGGGAAAGCGCAGGCCGCACTTCCGCGGCCGGCCGGCAACCGATACCGAAGGACAATCCAATCATGCGTTCCGCCGTCATCGTCTCCACCGCCCGCACGCCGATCGGCCGTGCCTATCGCGGCGCCTTCAACAACACGCTGTCGCCGACGCTCGCCAGCCACGCGCTCAAGGCTGCGGTGGAGCGCGCCGAGATCGACGGCGGTGAAGTGCAGGACGTGGTGATGGGCGCCGCGCTTCAGCAGGGCGCGCAGGCGACCAACATCGCGCGCACCTCCCTGCTCCGCGCCGGCCTGCCGACCTCGGTCTCGGGTATGTCGCTCGATCGCCAGTGCGCCTCGGGGCTGATGGCAATCGCCACCGCCGCGAAGCAGATCATCGTCGACAACATGGACGTGACGATCGGCGCCGGCGTTGATTCGATCAGCATCGTCCAGACGCCGCAGATGCGCGTGCAGCCCGACCCCGAACTGGTCGCGATGCACAAGGACATCTACATGCCGATGCTGCAGACTGCCGAGGTCGTCGCCAAGCGCTACGGCATCAGCCGCGATGCGCAGGACGAATACGGCTACCAGTCGCAGATGCGAACCGCCGCCGCGCAGGCCGCCGGCAAGTTCGACGACGAGATCGTTCCCGTCACCGCCAACATGGCGGTGGTGAATAAGGAGACCAAGGAAGTCTCCTACAAAGAAGTGACGCTGTCGAAGGACGAGGGCAACCGCGCCGACACGACGCTGGAGGGCCTGAAGGCGCTCAAGCCCGTCCTCGGCCCCGATCTCAACATCACCGCCGGCAACGCCTCGCAGCTGTCGGACGGCGCGTCAGCCAGCGTGCTGATGGAGGAGAAGGTCGCCGCGCAGAAGGGTCTCACCCCGCTCGGCCGCTACGTCGGCATGGCGGTCGCCGGCACCGAGCCCGACGAGATGGGCATCGGCCCGGTCTTCGCGATCCCCAAGCTGCTCGAGCGCTTCAACCTCAAGATGGACGACATCGGCTTGTGGGAGCTCAACGAGGCGTTCGCGGTGCAGGTGCTGTACTGCCGCGACAAGCTCGGCATTCCTGACGAGCTGCTCAACGTCAACGGCGGCGCGATCTCGATCGGCCACCCCTATGGCATGTCGGGCGCCCGCATGACCGGCCACGCCCTGATCGAGGGCAAGCGCCGCGGCGCCAAGTACGTCGTCGTCACGATGTGCGTCGGCGGCGGCATGGGCGCGGCGGGGCTGTTCGAAGTCCTCTGAGCTTCTATCAAGGGCGGGGCGGCACGCCTGTCCCGCCCGCTACGCGAAGCCCCCGGTCGCCGTACGCGACCGGGGGCTTCGGTCGTTTCGGGCCCGCAAGATCGCAACCAACCTTGATCCGTGTCGTTCTCCCGGCTGATCCATCCCAAGGAGAGCAGAGACATGGCCGATCACGACAATCCGCAGGAAGTCGCCGAAACCTTCCTCAAGAAGCTCGAAGAGAGCCCCTTCATCATGATCGGCCTGATGGACGGCAACCATTCGGAGCCGATGAACGTCAAGCTCGACGATGCGCAGCCCAACACGCTGTTCATTTTCTCCGCGCACGACAACCGCATCGCCAAGGGCGGCGAGGCGATGGCGCAGTTCGTCGGTAAGGGCCACGATTTCTTCGGCTGCCTGTCGGGCCGCGTGTCGCAGGAGACCAATCAGGCGACGTTCGACAAGCTGTGGGACAACCGCGTCGAGGCATGGTTCCCGAATGGCAAGGCCGATGCGCGCCTCAACCGCTTCGATATCACCTCGGCCGAGCTGTGGGAGACTGACGTATCGCTCAGCGGCCGCCTCAAGATGCTCTTCGGCGGCACGATCAAGGCGTCGGAATCGTCGAGCCACGCCAAGGTCGGCTCGATCGCCTGATCCAACCCCGGCAGGCCGCTTGGCGCCCTGCCGCTGAATGCGAACGGCGCGTGCTATCCGCAGCACGCGCCGTTTTTGTGTGTGCAATCGATCGCGGCTCGAGCTTATTACGATCGGCGACGCCGATCGACGATCGATACCCGCACGTCACGGCTGGTGATAGCGTAGTGCCAGCGAATTAAAGGATCGCGAGAGGCGACCCTGCCCCGGGGCCAGGCTACCCTTAGGCGACGCCTCAATCGTGCGCGGTGATCCACTCTTCCACCACCGGGGCGATCCGATCGCGCCACTTCGATCCGTTGAAGATCCCGTAGTGGCCGACACTCTCTGCCATATGGTAGCGCTTCTTGTCGGCCGGCAAATTGCGCGCCAGCGACAGCGCCGCCTTGGTCTGGCCCAGCCCCGAGATATCGTCGCGCTCGCCCTCGATCGCGAGGATGCCGATGTCGGTGATCGCGCCGGGATCGATCGGCTCGCTCCGGTGGCGCATCGTACCGTTGGGCAGCGCGTGCGTCTGAAAGACAAGATCGACCGTCTGAAGGTAGAATTCCGCCGTCATGTCGCACACCGCGCGATATTCGTCGTAGAATTCCTTGGTCGCGTCCGCGCTCTCGCCGTCGCCGCGGACGAGATGTTTGAACATCTCCCAATGGCTCATCATGTGGTTGCCGAGGTTCATCGACATGAAGCCGGTCAATTGCAGGAAGCCGGGATAGACCTGACGTCCCGCGCCCGGATACATCGCCGGCACCGTCGCGATCACGTTCTGCTCGAACCATGCGTGCGGGCGCTGCGTCGCAAGTAGGTTCACCGCGGTCGGCGCCTCGCGCGTGTCGATCGGCCCGCCCATCATCGTCAGCGTCCGCGGCCGACAGGGGTGCGCCTTGGCACTCATCAGGCAGGCGGCGGCATAGGCGGGCACCGATGGCTGGCACACCGCCAGCATGTGCGCGCCCGGCCCGATATGCTCGAGGAACGCGACGAGGTAATCGACGTAATCGTCGAGGTCGAACCGCCCATCGCTCGTCGGCACCAGCTTCGCGTCGCGCCAGTCGGTAATGTACACGTCGGCGAATGGCAGCATCCGTTCCACCGTGCCGCGCAGCAGCGTCGCGTAATGGCCCGACATCGGCGCGACGATCAGCAGCCGCGGCCTGCCCTCGATGCCGTCGCGCGTGAAGCGCTTCAGCTGGCCGAACGGCTTCTGCAACACGATCTGCTCGTGAACCGCGACGCGCCGCCCGTCGATCGTCGTATGATCGAACCCGAACGCCGGCTTGCCGCGCGATGCCGCCGCGTGCGCGAACACGTCGAGCGCCGACGCGATCACCTGCCCGCCGCCGAAATAGGCGAACGGGTTTGCCGGATTGCTCAGCATTCCCGCGCCGAAATTGGCCATCGCGCTGGCGGTGGCAAGCATGGAACGCTGAAATTCATAGGCGTCGTAGAGCATCGGGTATCCTGACCGCGGGTTCGACGGACGTGTCGTAACGCAATTGTGCAACTGCACAACGGGGCTGGGACACGATGGCTCCGGCGGGTGGCCGTTGAGCCACAGTCGCGCCGCTGCTAGGCCGCGGCGATGGCAAGCAACCCGGCGAACGAACCGCCCATCAGCCGTCGGATCGGCAACCTCGCGCTCGTCTGGCATCACGCCAAACGCTATCCGGGGCAGATCGCCGCGGCATGGGTCGCGCTCGCGATCACCTCTGCCGCGACGATCGCCATCCCCTACAGCTTCAAGCGCGTGATCGATCGCGGCTTCACCGCCGGCGGCGGCGAGGCGGTGAACGGCGCGTTCCACTACATGCTGATGATCGTCGGCGTGCTCGCGATCGGCACCGCGGTGCGCTTCTACTTCGTGTCGTGGCTCGGCGAGCGCGTCGTCGCCGATATCCGCACCGGCGTGCAGCGCCACCTGCTGACGCTCAGCCCGCGCTTCTTCGAGGAGAACCGCCCGTCCGAGATCGCCAGCCGGATGACCGCCGATACCTCCCAGATCGAGACGGTCGTCGGCACCACGGTGTCGGTCGCGCTGCGCAACGCCTTCACCGGCGTCGGCGGGCTGATATACCTGTTCGCCATCTCGCCCAAGCTCGCGGGCCTGCTCGTCCTCGGCATCCCGCTGATCATCCTGCCGATCATGCTGCTCGGCAAGCGAGTGCGCACCTATTCGCGCACCTCGCAGGATCGCATCGCCGACGTCGGATCGATGGTGACGGAGACGCTCGGCGCGATGAAGATCGTCCAGGCTTTCGGGCAGGAAGGGCGCGAGAGCCAGCGCTTCGCCGGCGCGGTCGAGGCGACGATGGCGGCGGCCGAGAAGCGCATCGCGCTGCGGGCGGTGATGACGGCGATCGTCATCGGCCTTATTTTCGGCTCGATCACGTTGGTGCTGTGGGAGGGCGCGGTCGACGTCGCCGCCGGCCGCATCTCGGGCGGATCGATCGCCGCCTTCGTGCTGACCGGCGGGATCGTCGCCGGCGCGTTCGGTGCGCTGACCGAGGTATACGGCGAGCTGCTGCGCGGCGCCGGCGCCGCCGGCCGCCTCGCCGAACTGATGAGCGAGACGCCCGAAATCGCCGCACCGCCCCAGCCTACCACGCTGCCGCAGCCGCCGCGCGGCGAGATCGCCTTCGATCACGTCGCGTTCCGCTATCCGACGCGGCAGGATACCGCCGCGCTGCACGATTTCTCACTCGTCGTCGAACCGGGCGAGACGGTCGCACTGGTCGGCCCGTCGGGTGCCGGCAAGACGACGCTGTTCCAGCTGCTTCAGCGTTTCTACGATCCCGCTGCAGGCACCGTCTCGATCGACGGCGTCGATCTGCGCGCCGCCGATCCCGCCGCCGTCCGCGCGCGGATCGCGATGGTGCCGCAGGAAACCGTGATCTTCGGCGCCACGGCGCGCGACAATCTGCGCTACGGCCGCTGGGATGCCGATGACGCCGCGCTTTGGGCTGCGGCCGAGGCCGCCAACGCTGCCACCTTCCTGCGCGCGCTGCCGGACGGGCTCGACACCTTCCTTGGCGAGGGCGGCGCGCGGCTGTCGGGCGGGCAGCGCCAGCGCGTCGCGATCGCCCGCGCGCTGCTGCGCGACGCGCCGATCCTGCTACTCGACGAAGCGACCAGCGCGCTCGACGCGGAGAGCGAGCGGCTGGTGCAGGAGGCGCTCGAACGACTGATGGCCGACCGCACCACCCTCGTCATCGCGCATCGCCTCGCCACCGTGCGCGCGGCGAATCGCATCGTGGTGATGGACGAGGGCCGCATCGTGGAGCAGGGTAACCATGCGGCGCTGATGGCGCGCGGCGGGCTGTACGCGCGCCTCGCAAGCCTGCAGTTCAGCGAAGCCGCCTGACAGGGAGAGAGACGATGGCCGACGCGACCGCAACCGACTTCGACGTGATCGTCTATGGCGCGACGGGTTACACCGGCCGCCTCGTCGCCGAATATATCGCCGGCGCCTATCCCGAAGGCGTGCGCTGGGCGATGGCCGGCCGCTCGCTGACGAAGCTCGAGGAAGTCCGACGCGAGATGGGAATCGGCACGCACGTGCCGCTCGTCACCGCCGACGCCGACGATCCCGCCTCGTTGCGCGCGCTATGCCGCCGCACCGCCGTCGTCATCACCACCGTCGGCCCGTATCAGCTCTACGGCAACGATCTCGTCGCCGCCTGCGCCGAAACCGGCACCGCCTATGTCGATCTGTGCGGCGAGCCCGGCTGGATGCGGCGCATGATCGATGCGCATCACGAAGCCGCCAAGGCGAGCGGCGCGCGCATCGTCTTCTCCTGCGGATTCGACTCGATCCCGTTCGATCTCGGCGTGCTGACGCTGCAGGAGGCCGCGATCGCCCGCTTCGGCCGCCCCGTCCCGCGCGTCAAATGCCGCGTCCGCACGATGAAGGGCGGCTTCTCCGGCGGTACCGCGGCCAGCCTCAAGGCGACGATGGCCGCCGCGGTGAAGGATCCTTCGCTCATTCCGCTGCTCGCCAGCCCCTTCGCGCTGACGCCGGGACACAGTGGCCCACATCAGCCGACCGGCCTCATCCCCGAATATGATACGACGATCGGCGCATGGGTCGCGCCGTTCGTCATGGCGCCGATCAACACCAAGAACGTCCACCGCACCAATTTCCTGCTCGGCCAGCGCTACGGCGACGATTTCGCTTACGACGAGATGGTCGTCACCGGGCTCGGCGATCTCGGCAAGGCGGCGGCCGAGGCGCTCGCCAAGATCAATCCGTTCGCCGACAACAAGGGCCCCAAGCCCGGCGAAGGCCCGACCAAGGAGGAGCGCGAGACCGGCCACTACGACGTGCTGTTCGCCGGGCTGATGCCCGATGGCACACGGATCGACGCGGTCGTCACCGGCGATCGCGATCCCGGCTACGGCTCGACCAGCAAGATGCTCGCGGAAAGCGCGCTCTGCCTAGTGCGCGACGTGAAGGGCGAAGGCGGCGTGTGGACCCCCGGCGCGCTGATGGGCCCCGAACTGCGCAAACGCCTCGTCGACAACGCGGGAATGACGTTCACCGCAAGCTGATCCCGTTCGCGAGCGGGGCTAGCCGGCGCAACGCAACTCTGCGCCTATCGCCCCAGCGCGATCGCCCCCGCCGCGGCAAAGCCGGCCACGGCGATCGCGCCGAGCACGCGGGCGAGCTCCTCCTTGCGGAAATGCACCAGCGCCTGCTCGTCCAGCCAGTGCCGCCCGTCCTCCTCGCGGATCGCTTGAAACGCCGTCATTCGGGCCAGCATCCGGGTCTCGCCGCGCCCCTCGGGGGCCAGCGTGACCGCATGCACTGCATTCAGCGCGTTCGCCGCGCGCAGCCGCTCGACCAGCCGGTTCTGCGCCCGCGTCGAATAGCGCTCCGCCGCCCGCACCACGAAATTGGCCATCGTCACTTCCCCCGTTTTCTGTCGCGCTTCTGATGCCGGATATTCGCCGGCCGCCCGCGGTGCTTCAACACCCGCGGCGGCCGCGCGTCGCGTCCGCTGCCGCGCACCGGCCGCGCGCCCTTGCCCTCCGCCAGCTCGAAGCGCAGCGCGCCCGACACCGGATTGGCCTCCGCCAGCCGCAGCTTGATGCGCTGCCCCAGCGTATATTCCTCGCCGCTCATCTCGCCCACCAGCTTGCGCGCCGCCTCGTCGAAGCGGAAATACTCGCCGCCAAGATCGCTGATCGGCATCAGCCCGTCGCCGCCGACACCCTCGACCGTCGCGAAGAAGCCGAAGTTCTGGATGCCCGTGATGCGCGCGTCGACCACCTCGCCGACGCGTTCGGCGAGGAACGCGGCGACGTAGCGGTCGATCGTGTCGCGCTCCGCCTCCATTGCGCGGCGTTCGAGCTTGCTGATCGTCTCGCCGAGCCGCTCGAAATCCTCATTCCCCGCCAGCCCGCCCGGTCCCAGCGCAAAGGCGCTGGTCAGCGCGCGATGGACCAGAAGATCGGCATAGCGGCGGATCGGCGAGGTGAAATGCGCGTAACTGCCCAGCGACAGGCCGAAATGCCCATGGTTGCCCGGCCCGTAATAGGCCTGCGTCTGGCTGCGCAGGATCTGCTCCATCACCTGCGGGCGGAAGTCGGCATCGCCGATTCGCTCGATGATGCGGTTGAAGGTCGCGGGCTTGATTACCTGGCCGAGCGCGAAGGGCACGTCGAACGTCTCGAGATAATCCTTCAGCGCGACGAGCTTCTCGCGCGCCGGCGGCTCGTGAATGCGATACATCACCGGCGCCTTCTTCGCCTCCAGCGCCTTGGCGGCGGCAACGTTCGCGGCGATCATGTAATCCTCGACCAGCCGGTGCGCGTCGAGCCGCTCGCGCGGCGCGACCGACAGCAGCCGCCCTTTCTCGTCCAACGCCACCTGCCGCTCGGGCAGGTCGAGCGCCAGCGGCTCGCGCTTGTCGCGCGCCGCCAGCAGCGCCGCCCAGCAATCCCACAGATGACGCAGCGCTGTCAGCAGTGCATCGTCGACCGGCGCGTCGGCACGATCGTCGATCATCGCCTGCGCATTCTCGTACGCAATGTTGGACGCGATCCGCACCGTCGCACGGCTGAAGCGCCACGATTTGAGCGCCCCCGCCTTGGTCACCTGCAGATGACAGGCGAGTGCCGCGCGATCGGCGCCCTCCTTCAGCGAGCAGACGTCCGCCGATAGCACCTCCGGCAGCATCGGCACGACGCGGTCGGGAAAATACACCGAATTCCCGCGCCGCCGCGCCTCGCGGTCGAGCTCGCTGCCCGGTCGCACATAGAAGCTGACGTCGGCGATCGCCACGATTGCGCGCCAGCCGCCGGCGTTCGCCGGATCGTCGTCGGGCTCGGCCCAGATCGCGTCGTCGTGGTCGCGCGCGTCGGCCGGATCAATTGCGACGATCGGCAGTTGCGTCAGATCCTCGCGCCCCTCGCCCAGCGGCTGCCGGGCGACACGCGCCGCCTCGTCGAGCGTTTCCTGATCGAAGACGTGGGGGATCTCGTGCTTGTGGATCGCGATCAGCGAGAAGCTCTTGGGCGCGAAGGGATCGCCCAGCCGCTCGACGACGCGCGCGGTGATCCGCGGCGGCCGCCCGGCGCGCTCGGCGAGTACCAGATCGCCCGCCTCGGCGCCGCCCGCGTCGGACACGGCATATTCGCGCCGGTCCTTCTTCTCGACGCCCTGCAGCCACAGCCGGTCGCCCTCGCCGCGCAGCACGCCGATCATCTGCTCTGCCGCGGGTGCGATCGCCTTCAGCGGATGTGCGATCCAGCCGCTGCCCGCCTCCTCGGTCCGCGCCAGAATGCGCATGCCGACGCCGCTCTCGCCGCGCTTGCGCTCGCGCACGCGCAGCCGCGGCGGCGGCGTGTCCGCCTCCCACCGCTCAGGCGTCGCCCAGATCGTGCCGCTGTCGTCGACGTCGACGATGCGCAGCACCGTCACCTTGGGTAGCCCCCCCATCTTGTGGAACGCCCGCCCCGGCGCGCTGTCAATCAGCCCCTCGTCGGCCATGTCCTTGAGCAGCGCCTTGAGCGCGATCTTGTCCTGCGCCGACAGGCCGAAGGCGCGCGCGATCTCGCGCTTGCCCGCGGGCGTATCGCTGCCGGTGATGAAGTCGAGGATCTGCTGGCGGCTCGGCAGCCCGGCCCGTGGTTTGCGCATCCGAACTAGATAGGTACTCGAACCCTCGCGGTCACGCGTCGATCGCTTCCTCGTCCATCCGCGCCGCATTCTCCTGGATGAAGGCGAAGCGGTGCGCCGGATTGGTCCCCATCAGCCGGTCGACCAGATCCTTCACGCCCGCGCGCTCCTCATATTCCTGCGGTAAAGTTATGCGGATCAAGCTGCGCGTCTTGGGATCCATCGTCGTCTCGCGCAGCTGCCCCGGGTTCATCTCACCCAGCCCCTTGAACCGCGCGACTTCCACCTTCTTGCCGCGGAACACCGTCCGCTCGATCTCGGCGCGGTGCGCATCGTCGCGCGCGTAGAGAGACTTCGTCCCCGCGGTCAGCCGGTAGAGCGGCGGCTGCGCGAGATACAGGTGCCCGCGCCGCACCAGATCGGGCATCTCCTGGAAGAAGAACGTCATCAGCAGCGTCGCGATATGCGCGCCGTCGACGTCGGCGTCGGTCATGATGATGACGCGCTCGTAGCGTAGATTGTCGGGCCGGCAGTCCTTGCGCGTCCCGCAGCCCAGCGCCTGCCCCAGATCGGCGATCTCCTGATTGGCGAAGATCTTGGCGCTGGTGGCCGACGCGACGTTGAGGATCTTTCCGCGGATCGGCAGGATCGCCTGCGTCTTGCGGTCGCGCGCCTGCTTCGCGCTGCCGCCGGCGCTGTCGCCCTCGACGATGAACAATTCCGTCCCGCCCGGCGCGTTGGCCGAACAATCGGTCAGCTTGCCCGGCAGCCGCAGCTTGCGCGCCGATGTCGCCGTCTTGCGCTTGACGTCGCGCTCCTCCTTGCGGCGCAACCGATCGTCCATCCGCTCGAGGACGTAGCCTAGCAACGCGCGCCCGCGGTCCATGTTCTGGCCCAACCAATGGTCGAAATGATCGCGCACGGCCTTCTCGACCAGCCCCGCCGCTTCGGGCGACGTCAGCCGGTCCTTGGTCTGCGACTGGAATTGCGGCTCGCGGATGAAGACGGACAGCATCAACTCGCTGCCGACCATCACGTCGTCGGCGGTCAGATCCTTGACGCGCTTGTCCTTCACCAGTTCGCCGAACGATCGCAGCCCGCGGACCAGCGCCTGCCGCAGGCCCTGCTCGTGGGTGCCGCCGTCGGGCGTCGGGATCGTATTGCAATACCAGCTATAGCTGCCGTCGGACCACAAGGGCCAGGCAACCGCCCATTCGACGCGGCCGGCCTCGCCGGGGAAATCCTGCGCGCCGGAGAAGAAGTCCGCCGTTGCACACTCCCGCCCCGCCACCTGCTCGCGCAGATGGTCGGCAAGCCCGCCCGGGAACTGGAATACCGCCTCCGCCGGCGTATCGTCGGCGATCAGCTCGGCCTCGCACTTCCAGCGGATTTCCACCCCGGCGAACAGATACGCCTTGGATCGCGCCAGCCGGTACAGCCGCGCCGGCTTGAAGCCGAGCTCGGGACCGAAAATCTCCGTGTCAGGCGTGAACGCGACCGAGGTACCACGCCGGTTGGGCGCCGCGCCGACCGCTTCCAGCGGCCCCAGCGTCTGCCCCTTGGCGAAGCGCTGACGATACAGCTGCCGGTCGCGCGCCACCTCCACCACCGTGTCGGACGACAGCGCGTTGACCACCGACACGCCGACACCGTGTAGCCCGCCCGACGTCGCATAGGCCTTGCCGGTGAACTTGCCGCCCGAGTGCAGCGTCGACAGGATCACCTCGAGCGCGCTCTTGTCGGGAAACTTTGGATGCGGGTCGACCGGGATGCCACGCCCGTTGTCGACGATCGTCAGACGGTTGCCCGGCTCCAGCGTCACGTCGATCCGCGTTGCATGCCCCGCGACCGCCTCGTCCATCGCATTGTCTAGCACCTCGGCCGCCAGATGATGCAGCGCCCGCTCGTCGGTGCCGCCGACGTACATGCCCGGCCGGCGCCGCACCGGTTCCAGCCCTTCGAGAACTTCGATCGACGAGGCGTCGTACGTGCCGGCCGGTGCCGCGGTGCGGAACAAATCTTGATCGGGCATCTCACACATATAGCGGATCCGCGCCGCACGGCGACCTGTTGCATCAAGGCAACGCTTCGGGCCGAACGCGCCCGCGCAATCTTTCGACATGCATCCTTCGGGCGGGTGGTCCCGTTTCTGCGGCTCTCCCGATTGAAGACCATTCGAAAGGTTCGCGTATGAAGTCCCTCATCCTCGCCGGCATCGCCGCCACCCTGATCGCCCCCGCGGTCGCCGCGCAGACGGTCGACGACGAAACCGGGTTCAACGGCATCTACATCGGCGCAGCCGGCGGCTACGACGTGCAGGGCAACGACATCGGCTCGCGCATCCTGTTCGACCGCAACCTCGACGGCCGCTTCGGCGACACGGTGACGACGGCGACCGGCGCGAACGCGTTCGGTGGCCCGGTGGGCGGCTTCTGCAATGGCAGCACCCGCGCCGCTACCTCGCCGACCAACACGACGGCGCCCGCCGGCTGCCGCAACGACAAGGACGGCTGGTCCTACTATGCGCGCGTCGGCATCGATCAGCAGCGCGGCCGTCTCGTTGTCGGCGCTGTCGGTGAATTCGGCAAGAGCGAGATCAACGACAGCGTTACCGCCTTCTCGACGACGCCCGCGTCGTACGTGATGACGCGGTCGATCGAGTGGGAAAGCTCGATCCGCGGCCGCATCGGCTACACGCCGAACGACACGACGCTGTTCTACGGTACGTTCGGCCCCGGCTACGCCCGCATCGACCGCAGCTTCTACACCACCAACACCGCCAACGGCTTCGCGGAGGGCGGCAAGCGCAACCAGTGGGGCATCACCGGCGGCGGCGGCGTCGAGCAGAAGCTCGGCCGCAACTTCTCGGTCGGCCTCGAATATATGTTCCATCAGTATCAGGACGACGATTATCGCGTCCGCGCCGGCAACTCGGGTACGACGCCTGCTACCAATCCGTTCCTGCTCGGCAATACCGGCGGCACCGATTTCCGTCGCAGCGACGACAAGTTCCGCTGGCACTCAATCCGCGCGACGGCGGCGTTCCGCTTCTGATCGGTCGCGCTGCGGTCAGGCGACGAGGATCGCCTGGCCGCAGCGCATTCCCGTCACGCTTAGATCCGCCTCGCCCAGCCCAACGCCCAGCGTGCCCGTCGCCGTCATCAGCAGGCGATCGAGCGCCGGCGCGATCGGCGTCAGCGCCGCACCGACACCGCGCAGCAGCGGATCGATCGGGATCGCCAACCCGATCACTTGGACGCTCAACGACGCCTGACCGATCAGCGAGGAGACGATGCCGCCGAGTGGCTGACTGCTCGCCACCGTCTTGCGTGCCCGCGTCGCGATCTCGCTCTCGCTGAACCGCAGCGACCGCCACGGCTCGGCCGCCCCGAGCGACATCCGGCTGCTCCCGATCACGTCGATCAGCAGCGTATCCACCAGCGCCGCACGCGCCGGCATCAGCGCGGTCGCAAAATCGTCAAGCCGGCCCGTCTCGATCGTCCCGATCGCCGCGCTGCCGATATCGGTCCGCCCTTCCAGCGTTACCCCGCGCCCCGCACCAGCCGCACAATCGATCGCCGCCAGCCGCCCCTCCGCGCTAGCCAGTTCGACCAACACCGGCAGGTTGATCGACACAAGGCTGCCGAGGCCCGGCAGCGCCATCGGTGACAATCGCGTCTCGAGATACGCCCGCGCCTGCGCGGTGCGCACGATCGGCGTACCCGTGTCGGTGATCGCGATCCACGGCGACTGCTGCGCGCGTTCGCCGATCGCAAGCATCAGACGGGTCGACGCGAGCCCCGGGATCGACGCCCCCAGATCGATCGCCACCTGCCGCCGCGGCCCGGCGAGCTGCAGGATCGCGGTCGCCAGCGCCATCGCATCTACGCGCGCGACGCCCGTGCCGCCCCCCGCCTGCCCGCCGAGCGGCCCGGCATCGATCAGCGCACCGAGCGACACCGACGCCCCGCCCGCCACCGTCGCGATCTGCCGCACCGCCGCCGCCGCGCTGGTCTGGTTGCTGCCCGTCAGCGCGTGCGCCAGTGCGTCGAGCAGCTTGGGCGTCGCCACCTGGCTCGTCAGAATGTCGCGGAAGGTTACCGCGTCGAGCGCCGCGCTGCTGCGCACCAGCGGCAGCAGCGCGAACAGATCGACCTGCGCGTTCGCCAGCGCGTCATAGTCCATCGCCGTCAGCCGGATGTCGCTGCCGGTCAGCGCACCGAGATACGCGTTGAGCAGGCCGGCATCGACGCTCGCCAGCCGCGATCCGATCGAGAAGGCGGCGAAGCGCTGGCGGCGCGCGGTAGCGGAGCGGGCGATGGACACCTCGCGCGTGCCAAATACGCGCGCGAAGAAGGTCGGTACCACGCTCTCCAGCGTCACGCGCGCCGCATCGGCACCGCTGGCGTTGGCCACGAAGCGCGCCGACGGCGCCTTGGCGGGATCGGCCGAATAGGCGCCCTGTTCGACGCGTACCGCCACATCATGCTGCCATCCCGATCCATCAACGATCGCCTGCGCCCGCTGCGTCGCGCCGCTCGTTGTGCTAGCCGCCGCCATCGCGGCGGCGTCGGCGATGCCCTGCAGCCGCCGCGTTTCGAGCTGCACCGCGCCGACATCGATCGCGAAGGCCGCGAAGCCGACCAGCACGGGCATCATGCCCGCCACCATCAGCCCCACGCCGCCCCGCCGATCGCGCGACAACCGCCGCACGCCGCTAACCGGGCGGAAGCGCACTACCGAGGCCAGTCCCATCACTCGATCCCGCCCTGGCGCACCGTTGCGCGCCGCTCGATCACCGGGTCGGGCATCGGCACGATGCGCGCCGCGAACAGGCCATGCGTCGCGGCATCGAGCCGCAGCCGGACGATCGTCAGCTCGCCAGCGTCCTCGACTGCGACGCTCATCTGCCCCGGCTGCACCGCGGGCATTTGCCCCAGTTCGCGCGCCACCGTGCCGTTCGCCAGCGCGACGCGTTCCGCCGCACTCAGCCCGCCGATCGTCGCCCGCGCGGCATCGTTGGCGATCTGCTGCACCGAATGCGCCAGCAGGAAATATTGGCCGTAGCCCAGAATGCCGAGCGCCAGCAGCGCGAGCAGCGGCAGGACGAGCGCGAACTCGATCACCGCCACCCCGCGGCGGCTGTCGGCCAGTGATGACGATGTTTGTCGCATGGTTATCCCTGGTCCTCCCGGACGCAGGGATAATCGTCGTCAGCTTAGCGCTACGCTGCGCGGATCACGCCGCCATTTGCGCAAATCACGTACGATATGCGTAGCTTGATCGTCGTCGTTGCTACCGTTCCGGACGGCGATCTACGCAATCAGCGTGCGCGCGGTCCCCCGAACGGCAGCGGCGCGGCGCGGCGGTCGCGGCGTGGCAATTGCGCCTGATAGGCGTGGCCGCAGTGCGACACGCAATACGGGAAACCGGGGTTCACCTTGTCGCCGCAGAAGTGGAAATCGGGCTCGCCCGGATGGCCGAGTGGCCATTTGCACACCTTGTCGCTCAGTTCGAGCAGCGTCGTCTTGCCCGCGATCTCGGCGGAGGGCTTGGCCGGTACCAGCCGACGCGGCGGCGCGGGCGTGCTCGGCGCCTGCTGCTCGCCCGGCGCCTGGCGCACGAACCCGCCCGGCCCGACCGACCGCACCATCCGCATCTGGTCGACCGACCGCTCGGGCTCGAGTGGCGTGGTGATCGTGATCGGCCGGTGATCCGCCGCCTGCGTGAAGACGGGGCCCGACGCCGCTTCGGGCTCGGCCTCGGCTTCGATCTCTTCCACTTCGGGCGCAGGCTCGGGTGCTGCGGCAGCAACCGGCTCGGGCTCGGCCTCGGCAGGCGTAGCCGCAGCCGCAATCACCGGCGCCGCCGGCTCGGCCTTCGCCTCGGCATCCTTGGGGACTACCGGCGACGGACGCGACTGCAGCCCCAAGCGATGCGCCTTGCCGATCACGGCATTGCGGCTCACCCCGCCCAGCGCCTCGGCGATCTGGCTGGCGGTCTGGCCGCCTTCCCACATCTTGCGCAGCGTATCGATGCGTTCGTCGGTCCAGGACATGGGCCTCGTCGTTCCTTCACTTGGCGCCGGTTGCGGCAGGCGGCGGCAGCGACTACGCGATATCGCGATGAGCAGCCACCCCCCGATCGGCAGAGATCAATCGTTGATCAGGAGCGCGCCCGGCGTGCCGACGATCCGGAACGTCAATTGGGGCGGCCTGAAGACCCTATATGTGAAGGAGGTGCGCCGCTTCTTCAAGGTCCAGCTCCAGACGGTCTGGGCGCCGGCGATCACCACGCTCCTCTATCTCGTCATCTTCACCGTCGCGCTGGGCGGGCGCAGCGCGGTGCCGATCGGCGGCGGCACGGTGCAGTTCGCCGATTTCGTCGCGCCCGGCCTCATCGTCATGGGGATGCTCAACAACGCCTTCGCCAACGCCAGCTTTTCGCTGCTTGTCGGCAAAATCCAGGGCACGATCGTCGATTATCTGATGCCGCCGCTGTCGACCGCGGAACTGCTCGCCGCGCTGGTCGGCGGCGCGGTGACGCGCGCGTTCCTCGTTGGCCTGACGGTATGGCTCGCGATGCTGCTGTGGCCCGGCGTCCACATCCTGCCGCGCCACCCGGTCGCCGTGCTATGGTTCGGGCTGCTCGGCTCGACCTTCCTCGCGCTGATCGGCGTGCTGACCTCGATCTGGGCGGAGAAGTTCGATCACGCCGCCGCGGTGACCAACTTCGTCATCGCGCCGCTAACGCTGCTGTCGGGCACCTTCTATTCGGTCGATCGGCTCGCGCCCGCGTTCCAGGCGATCAGCCACGCCAATCCATTCTTCTACATCATCTCGGGGTTCCGCTACGGCTTCCTCGGCATCGCCGATTCGCCCGTGTTCGTCGGCAGCCTGGTGATCCTCGCCATCGACGTCGCGCTCGGCATCCTGTGCTACACGCTGCTGCGGCGTGGCTGGCGGCTGAAGAACTGACTGGCGCAGACAGCGTCGTTCGACACGACGCGGCGGACTAGAAGCCCTCGGGCATCGTCACCGGCCCGACGACGCGGCGATATTCGCGCACCGCATAGCGATCGGTCATGCCGGCGATGTAATCGGCGATGTGCCGGCTCAGCGCCGGCTCGGCCTCCGGCAGGCGCGTACGCCACTCCTCGGGCAGCGTTGTGGGATCGGCGTGAAACGCCGCGAACAGTCCGGCGATCACGCCATGCGCCGCCTGTGCCGCCTCCAGCTGCAGCGGGTGATGATAGAGGTTGGCGTACATGAAGCGCTTAAGGTCGCGCTCGGCGATGCGCATCGCGTCGGAAAAGCCCACCAGCGCCCGCCCCGCGGCGTGCACGTCGGCAACGCTCGCGACCCCTGCGGCTGCGACCCGGGCGCGCGTCTCGGCGATCAGATCGTTGACCATCACGCCGATCTGGCTGCGCACCAGTTCGCGCGCCTGCCGCCGCTCGCTGACGTCGGCGAAGGTCGCGCGCACCCGCTCCCACCCCTGCGCCACCAGCGGCACGGCGAGCAGCTGGTCGATTGTAAGCAATCCCGCACGCACACCATCGTCGATATCGTGATTGTCGTACGCGATATCGTCGGCAAGCGCCGCGACCTGCGCCTCCAGACTGGCATAGCTATCGAGCGCGAGGCACGCTTCAGCATCGGCCTCGCGCAGCGCCCAGCCGGGGTGGCGCGCCGGGCCGTTGTGTTTCGCCAGCCCCTCCAGCGTCTCCCACGTCAGGTTTAGCCCGTCGAACCGCGGATAGGCGCGCTCGATTCGCATCAGCGTACGCAGCGTGTGGC
This sequence comes from Sphingomonas sp. NBWT7, assembly GCF_014217605.1. NCBI lineage: Bacteria > Pseudomonadati > Pseudomonadota > Alphaproteobacteria > Sphingomonadales > Sphingomonadaceae > Sphingomonas > Sphingomonas sp. NBWT7. Next base: position 1,532,600 of record NZ_CP043639.1, read on the forward strand.
CGTTGTGATCGAACCCGCCCGCCCCCGCCATCGCCGCCTTCAGCGCATCCTCGCCGGCGTGCCCGAACGGCGGATGGCCGATATCATGCGCGAGGCACAGCGCCTCGGTGAGATCCTCGTTCAGGTCAAGTGCACGCGCGATCGTCCGCCCGATCTGCGCCACCTCCAGGCTGTGCGTCAGCCGGACGCGAAAATGATCCCCGTCGGGCGCCAGGAACACCTGCGTCTTGTGGCGCAAGCGCCGGAACGCGATCGAGTGGACGATGCGGTCGCGATCGCGCTGATATGCGTCGCGTGGGCCGCGTTCGATCCCGTGCCCGGCGCTACCGGACCCGCTTTGTTCTTCGTGAAGGCGGCCTTTGCTGTGCGCCGGGTCCGATGCCCAGGGCGCCAGCGTCCTCACTTGGCGTCGAGCTTCTTCATCTTCTGGCCCTTCTCGCTGGTGAAGGGAAATGCCGATACGCCCTGCTTGGCGAGCGTGTTGACGAAGGCGCGCGCCTCGGCGTCGGTCTTGAATGGTCCGGTCACGACACGGTTGGTCGCGCGCAGCGGCGTCGAATAAGCCGTGCGGCCCTTCAGTGCCGCTGCCTTGCCCGCCGCGGCGGACCATGCCTTGGGCAGGTCGCTCTCGTTCGCGCCGCCGGCCACCTGCACCCAGATGCGCGGCGGATCCGCCTTCGCCGCTTTGGCCTCGGCCGCCGCCTTCTTCGCTTCCTCAGCCTTCTTCGCGTCGGCGAGCTTCTTCGCCTCGGCCGCCTTGCGCTCGGCAGCCGCCTTCTTCGGGTCGGCGGCGAGTGGCTTCTTGCCCTTGGCCGGCGCCGTCGCCTCGTCGTCGCCCGCCGCAGCATCGACCGGCTTGGGCCGCCCGCGACCATTTGCACCTTTGGCCGGCAGAGTATCGGCGGCGGCAAGCTTCGTTCCCTCGGCCTTCGAACGCGACGGCTTCGCGGAAGCACCTGCTGCGGCGATACGCGCTGCCTCCGCCTCTGCCGCCTTCACCTGACGCGCGACCCGCTCCGCCTCCGCCGCACGGCGTGCCGCGTCGGCCGACGCGATACTCTCCGGCGTCGCGATCGACGTGCCGGGCGCTGCCGCTTGCGGCTGCGGCCTGACCGGCGCGACGCCAAGCTCCTCCGCCGGGATCGAGATACCAGCCATGATTCGGGCGAGGATCGTATCTTCGCTGACCCGCGGGACGACCGGCGTTGCGGGCGCAGTCACAGCGGCAACCTGCGTCACGGTACCGGGATTCGCAGCAGGGCTGCCGGCGGCAGGCGACGACACGGCGGGCGCAACGCTCTGGGTCGAAGACCCGGCCGGTACGCTCGGCGCGGCACCCGTCGATGACGCCTGCGCAGCCAACGTCGGTGCAGCCCCGGGTTGAATCGTTTGTGGTGGCGACGCGGCCACCGTCACGGCGCCAGAAGACGGCGTTTGTCCAGGCAACGTCGGCAAGGCGGACGTGCCGTTCGTCGACTGAACATTACCCGGTGCAGACGCGGCCACTGTCACAGCCCGCGACACGCTGCTCGTCGATTGCGTTCCGATACTGCCGGCAGCGGCAGTCGCGACGTTCGAACCGCCAACGATCGGTGTCGACGAGGCAAGCGCCGGCGAGCTACGAGGGCTGTTGGATGCCACCACCGCCGCCGGTTCACCCGTAGCCGCGCTCGCCCCCGGCGCCTGAACGCCCGCCGCGGTCGCTGCCGCTGTCGACACGCCGGAGAAGATCGTTGCGCCCTGCTGCACGGTCGCGGTCTGGCCGACAGTCGGTGCCGCAGCCGATGTCGAGGCCGATTGCACGCGGGTCAACACGGAGGTGCCCGGCGCGACGGCGCCGGGTGCAAGCGCCGCCGCTTGCGTAACCGATGTCACCGTTGGTGATCGGGCGATTGACGGCGCCGAAGCCGTGGAAGGCAACGCCTGCACGACCGCGCGCGGCGGCGCATAGGTGACGCCGTTGCCGTAGCGCGGCGGTTGCATGCCATCGCCCGCTAGCCGGACGCGGCGGGGCGACGCGGCGCTCGCCAGCGCCACGCCCTGCGTTTTCTGCCCGTTCCGCCGCGCCAGCCGCTCGGCCCGCGCCTGTTCGCGGCGGCGTTTGGCTTCCTCGCGCGCCAGCTGCCGGGCGCGGCGCGGATCGGGTTTCGCTGCGACGGGCGGCGCGACGGCGGCAAGCTGCACCGGCGCCTCGGGCTGCAGCACCGGCAGGGGCGGCGTCATGCGCGCATCGGCAATGCGCTGCGGGCTCGCGCGCAATTCGCCGAAATGCACCGCAAAGGCGCGGTCCACTGCCGGCAGCGTCGCCAGCCGGGCGAAGAACGGCGCAAGCGCAGCGCCCATCCCCGGCGGCATCATCGTGCCCGCGATCTTTTCCGCACCCGGCACATCGCCCGTCATCGCCAGGATGAACGCGCGCGCACGCCACGCGCCGCGATCGTTGCGCCGGACGAGGTCGTCGATCTCGGTCAGGGCCGCATCACGCTTGCCGGCGATGCCGAGCGACAGCGCGTAGCGCCGCTGCACCTCGTCGTTGCGATCGCGCTTCAGCGCGGCGCGATACTCGCGCTGCGCACGCTCCTGCTCGCCGATCAGATCATAGGCCAGCCCGCGATCCCCGGCGAAACTCGCCGGATCGAGGCCGTAGCCGGTCGCCTGGTCGAAATAGCGCAGCGCCTCGCCGGGGCGCTCCTGCGTCACCAGGATGCGCGCCATGCCCGCCTTCACGCGCGCGTTCATCGGATCGACGTTCTCCGCGCGCTTGAACAGCGCCGCGGCGGCCGAGACGTCGCCCAGCCGCAATGACAATTCGCCCGCCTCGATCAGCGCGGACACATCGCGCGGGTTCGCGCCCAGCCGGCGCATCGCCGCGGCGAGCGCGTCGGCATCCGGCGTCGGCCGCGGCATCGTCTGCATCGGCGCGGCGGCGAAACCCTGCGCCAGCACGGACGGCGCGCCCACCAGCGCGGCGGCGAGGATCAAGGGACGGGTGATCAGCATGGGAAGCGACTATCTGGGGCAAGCACGCTGAAACGGCAACAAACCGGATGCCCCGCGCGCGCCGAGCCGGACGCGGCGACCGACGAACGTCGGCCGCACGCGTCCGCGCTGCTTTACTGGTTGTTCTGGCGGTGCAGGAAACGCGGAATGTCGAGCGAATCCTTGCCCTCTTCCTCTTCGCCGCGCGGTGCCCCGCGCGACGCGTTCTGCATCCGCTCGAACAGCGTACCGCCCAGCTTCACGCGCGGCTGCGGCGGCACGTCGTCCGCCGCCTCGCTGCCGCCCGACAGCCAGCGCCGCTTTGGCGCCTCAGCTGGCGCGTCGTCGCCGAACACGCGCGGCTGCGCGGGCGTTGCCGCCGGCGCTGCGGGCGTTTCGGGAACGATCGTGTCGCTGCCCAGCAGCAGCTCGTCGCCACCCGCATCTTCTTCCACTTGGCGCGCAGCAGGCGTCAGTTCGACATGCGGCTGCGCGCCGGGTGCCGGCACGCCGGCCGCCATCGCACCGGCTGCCGCCCCGCTCGGGCGCGGCGTTGCAGTGGTGGGGGCGGCAGCGGGAGCCGCGGGTGCAGCCGCAGCCTGCGTGGCCGGCGCGGCGGCGGGCGTTTCGATCCGGCGCGGTGCGGCGAAACTGAACGCACGCGCCGGCTCCGCCGTGGGTGCCTCGCTTGGCGCCACCGCCTCGATCCCGGTCGCGACGACCGAGACGCGGATCTTGCCTTCCAGATCAGGGTTGAACGCCGAACCCCAGATGATGTTGGCTTCGGGATCGACCAGCTCGCGGATGTGGTTCGCCGCCTCGTCCACCTCGAGCAGGCGCATGTCGTCGCCGCCGGTGATCGAGATGATGACGCCCTTCGCGCCCTGCATGCTGACGCCGTCGAGCAGCGGGTTGGCGATCGCCTTCTGCGCCGCGACCAGTGCGCGATCGTCGCCGTCCGCCTCGCCGGTACCCATCATCGCCTTGCCCATTTCCTGCATCACCGAACGCACGTCGGCGAAGTCGAGGTTGATGAGGCCCGGCATCACCATCAGGTCGGTGATTCCGCGCACACCCTGCTGCAGCACTTCGTCAGCCAGCTCGAACGCCTGCTTGAAGGTGGTGTTGGCGTTGGCGATCAGGAACAGATTCTGGTTCGGGATGACGATCAGCGTGTCGACGAATTTCTGCAATTCCTCGATGCCCTGCTCCGCCGATTTGGAGCGGCGCGCGCCCTCGAACGCGAACGGCTTGGTCACGACGCCGACGGTCAGGATGCCCATGTCACGCGCGGCCTTGGCGATCACCGGCGCGGCGCCCGTGCCGGTGCCGCCGCCCATGCCGGCGGCGATGAAGCACATGTGCGCGCCCTCGAGCAGCTTCGATACCTGATCGATCGTCTCTTCCGCCGCGGCGCGGCCGATCTCCGGCCGGCTGCCCGCCCCCAGCCCCTGCGTGATCTTCGCGCCGAGCTGAATTTTCTGCGGCGCGATCGATTGCTTCAGCGCCTGCGCATCGGTGTTCGCGATCAGAAAGTCGACGCCCTGGACGTCGGCGCGCATCATGTTCGCAATCGCGTTGCCGCCCGCACCGCCGACGCCGATCACGGCAATCTTCGGGGTCAGCTCGTCCACCTCGGGTGCAATGAATTCGATGCCCATCGCCAAATTACTCCGTCATTTCGGGCACGAAACACTGGCCCGCCATCGCCATTAATCTTTGTGCAGCATCGCGAACCTGCGTACCAGCCGAAAAGCGGCCGTTCGCGATCAATAATTCGCCTTCGCCGCCTGAAACAACCGCCTCAGCGCGCCCAGCCCCTTCTGCCGCACCACCATCTGCTGTTGCGGCACCAGTCCGCGCAGGTCGACCGGATCGGACGCGGCGAAGAAGGCGAGCCCGGCGAGTGTCGCGAAACCCGGCCCGCCGTGCGCCTCGGGCAGCCCGGTCAGCCCGCGCGGCCGCCCGACGCGCACCGATCGGCCGAGCACCTGCTGCGTGTAATCCGCAATGCCCTTCAGCTCCGCACCACCGCCCGTCAGCACCACCTGCCGCCCGACCGGCCCGTCGAACTTCAGCTCCTTCAGAGCCGCCTGGATCTCCGATACCAGATGTTCCAGCCGGGTGCGGATGACCGAGATCAGTGCTGCCTTGGTGATCTGCAGCGGATCGACGTCGTCCTCCGCAACCCCGGGGCGGATCGTAATCATCTCGTGGTTGTCGCGCGGCGAGGCATTGGCGGAGCCGTGGAAGCACTTCATTCGCTCGGCCTGCCCGCGAGTCGTGCCGAACGCCGAGGCGATATCGTCGGTGATATCCGCCGATCCGATCGCGAGCGACTTCAGCCCCACCAGCATCCCGCCCGCGAAAAGCGACACGTTGGTGATCCCCGCGCCGATCTCGACCAGCGCGACGCCAAGGTCGCGTTCCTCGTCGCTGAGGCAGGCGAGCCCCGTCGCCACCGGCGAGGCGATGATCGATTTCACCTCGAGATGCGCCGAGCGCACGGTAAGGTCGAGGTTGCGCACCGGTGATCCATCCGCGGCGATCACGTGGATGTGTACTCCAAGCCGGTCGGCGTGGAGCCCCAGCGGCTTCTTCACGCCGGTCAGCCCGTCGAGCGTGTAGAGCGCGGGCTGCGCGTGCAGCACCATCCGCCCCTGCGGGTCGATCGCCTGCCGCCCTTCCTGCAGCAGCGCGTCGATATCCTGCTGCTCGATGCGGTGGCCGTTCAGCTCGACCTCGATGAACGCCTCGTCGCTGACCAGCCCGCCCGCAGAGAAGCCCGCCCAGACGTTCTCGATGTTGAGCCCCGCGATCCGCTCGGCCTGCGCCACCGCCTCGCGCACCGCCACCTCGGTCAGCGCCATGTCGGCGATATAGCCGCGCTTGACGCCCTTCGATTCGCGCTGCCCCGTGCCAAGCACGATCAGCTCGCCGCCGTCGCCGCGCTGCGCGATCATCGCCGATACCTTCGACGTGCCGATATCGAGTGCGGTGATCAGACCTTCCGGTGCTGCCTTCGCCATTGCCTGTGCCCCTGTTCCCTGCCCCGAACCATTCGCCCTACGCGTCGCTTATCCGTGCCAGCCGCTCCGGCTCCACCGCCGCCCCGTCGCCCGCATCGGGCACCTGATGCTCCATGTCCGCCCCCGGCTTGCGCGCCACAAGCTTCGCCGGATCGCGCATGTCGAAGCGCAGCCACCCCTTGCCGAGCAGCGCGCGCGCCCCGTCGAGCTGCGCGAACCGCACCAGCGCGCTCGCCGCGCCCTCCTGCGGCAGCGCCAGCGTCTCGCCGGTGTCGAAGGTGAGGTCCCAGCGGCGATTGCCGACCCACGTCGCCGCCTTCACCCGCGGCTTGAGCGCGGGCGCGGCGGCGAGCAGCCGCTGATACGCCGCCTCCTGCCGGTCCGCCCCCGGCCCGATCACCAGCGGCAGATCGGGCATGTTGTTGCGGTCCACCGCCTCCAGCGGCACGCCCTTCGCATCGATCAGCGTCAGATTGCCGCCGTTCTGCCAGATCGCCGCCGGTGCGCGCTCGACGATGTGGATCAGCAGCCGATCGGGCAAGCGGCGCGAGACATAGGCGTCCTCGACCCAGCCATAGGCGAGCAAGCGATCGCGGATCCGCGTCAGATCGACGCGCAGCATTGCCGGCGGCTGGTCCTCCAGCGCAACGGCATAGACCGTTTCGCGGTTCATCCGCTTGAGCCCCGTGATATCGACCTGCTCGACGCGCAGACCGAGCTGCCCCGTGCTGTCCGCGACCGCGGTGCCGATCGCGGCGGGCACGCCGAACCACGATGCGGTCGCGACCGCGGCGGTCCCCGCGACGCCCAGGATCGTCCACGTCACGATGCGCTTCAGCGTCGCCTCGCTCACCGGCAGCATCGCGACGATCCGGTCGCCGAGCGACTTCTTCGGCGGCGGACGGCGCACCACCGGGCGGCGCGGCGGCGTGTCGCGCTTGATCGCCCGGCTCATGCCGCGCCCTTCATCGGCTTGCGCATCGCCTCGTCCACGATCGCCTGCACCAGGTCGGGATAGCTCATGCCGATATGCCGCGCCTGCTCGGGCACCAGGCTCAGCGGCGTCATCCCCGGCTGCGTGTTTACCTCGAGCAGGAACAGCCCGTCGACGCCGCGCTCGTCGTCCCAGCGGAAATCGGCACGGCTGCACCCCTCGCAGCCCAGCAGCCGATGCGCACGCAGCGCGATCGCCATGCACGCCTCGGTAATCGCATCCGGAATCGGCGCCGGAAACAGGTGATCGGTCATCCCGTCGGTATATTTCGACTGGTAATCGTACCAGCCAGTCTTCGGCCGCAGCTCGGTGACGCCGAGTGCGCGGTCGCCCAGCACCGCCGTCGTCAGCTCGCGCCCGCGTACGTACGGCTCGGCGAGCAGCTCGTCGAACTCCTGCCACGGCCCCGCCACATCGCGGCCGATCGGATTGCCGTAATTGCCGTCCTGCGTCACGATCGCGACGCCGACCGACGACCCCTCGTTGACTGGCTTCAGGACATAGGGCCGCGCCAGCGGATCGCCGGCGTGCAGTTCCTCGGTTGTCACGATCCGCCCGCCCGGCATCGGCACGCCGTGCGGCACCAGCGCCTGCTTGGTCAGCACCTTGTCGATCGCGATCACCGACGTCGCGAGCCCGCTGTGCGTATAGCGCAGCCCCATCACGTCCATCAGCCCCTGGATCGATCCGTCCTCGCCCGGCGTCCCATGCAGCGCGTTGAACACCAGATCGGGCCGCGCCTCGGCGAGCCGCGCGGCGACGTCGCGCTCCATGTCGATTCGCGTCACGCGATGGCCGAGCGTTTCGAGCGCGTCGGCGACCCCCGCGCCCGACGACAGCGACACGTCGCGCTCGGCCGACCAGCCGCCCATCAGCACGGCGATATGGAGCGGCGCCACGGCCGCACGATCAGCACTCACGACGCCACTCCGACCCGCTGAATTTCCCACTCGAGCGTCACCCCGCTCTCCGCCTTCACCCGCGCGCGCACCTCCTCGCCCAGCGCCTCGATATCCGCGCTCGTCGCGCTACCGAGGTTGAGGAGGAAATTGGTGTGCTTCTCGCTGACCTGCGCGTCGCCGCGCCGCAGGCCCCGGCAACCGGCCGCATCGACCAGCTGCCATGCCTTGTGTTCCGGCGGGTTCTTGAACGTCGATCCGCCGGTCTTCGAGCGCAGTGGCTGCGAAGCTTCGCGGCTCGCCGCGATCCGGTCCATCTCGGCCTGGATCGCCGCACGATCGCCGGGCGTGCCGCGAAAGGTCGCGGCGACGACGATCGCGTCATCGGGCAGCGCCGAGTGGCGATAGGTGTAGCCGAGGTCGCTTGCCGTCAACGTCTGCCGCTCGCCGCTCCTCAGCACCACGTCGCAGTCGACCAGCACATCGGCCGTCTCGCGTCCGTAGGCGCCGCCGTTCATCCGCACGAACCCGCCAACCGTGCCGGGGATCGAGCGAAGAAACTCAAGCCCCGCGATCCCCGCGTCGCGCGCCGTCGACGATACCAGGATGCCGCTCGCCCCGCCGCCGCAGCGCAGCGTCGTCGCGTCGATCCGCTCGACCGTCGCGAACGACTTGCCCAGCCGTACGACGATCCCGCGTACCCCGCCGTCGCGCACGATCAGGTTGGAACCCAGGCCAAGCGCCATCACCGGCACCGCCGGATCGAGGTTGGCGAGGAACTTGGAGAGATCGTCGACCGAGCCCGGCTCAAGCAGGAAATCCGCCGCGCCGCCGCTCTTGAACCAGACGAGCGGTGCCAGCGGCGCATTCTGCCGCAGGCGCGTCGGAGTGGACGCCGGCGAAAGGGCACCGCCCTGCTCCCCTTCCCGCTCCTCAATCGACGAGGCGCCCGTTTGCGCGCTGTTGCTCATTGCCGCGCCGCCTCGATCGCGGGCGCCAAGCCGGCGGCCCATTTGGTGATGTCGCCAGCGCCCAAGCACACCACCTGGTCGCCCGCGCGCAGGTCGCCGGCCAGCACGTCGGCAAGTGCCGCGGCGTCGGTCACCGCCTCGGCCGCGCGATGCCCGCGCCGACGCAGCCCCTCGACCAGCGCGTCGGCGTCGACGCCCGCGACGGGCGCCTCGCCCGCGGCATAAACCGGCGTCACGTACACCGCGTCGGCGTCGTTGAACGCGCCCTGGAAATCCTCCATCAGGTTGCCGAGCCGCGAGTAGCGGTGCGGCTGCACTACCGCGATCACCCGTCCCTGCGCACTCTCGCGCGCCGCCGCCAGCACCGCGCGAATCTCGACCGGATGGTGGCCGTAATCGTCGATCACCGTCGCCACCCCGCCGTCGAGCGCCACTTCGCCCACCTTGGTGAAGCGCCGCTTGACGCCGTCGAACTTCTGGAACCCGCGCTGGATCGTCGCGTCGTCGATGCCGAGCTCGAGCGCCACGCCGATCGCCGCCAGCGCGTTCTGCACATTGTGCCGCCCCGGCATCGGCAGGTCGATCTCCTCGATCGAGCGCGTCGCCCCGTCGCGTCCGCGGATGATCGCTTCGAACCGGTTGCCGCCGGGATAAGGGCTGACGTTGACGCCGCGCACGTCGGCACTCGCCGCGAAGCCGTAGGTCACGATGCGCCGATCGCGCACGCGTGGGATCAGCGCCTGCACCTCAGGATGGTCGAGGCACAGCAGCGCCGCGCCGTAGAACGGCACGTTCTCGACGAATTCGACGTACGCGTCCTTGGCGCGCTCGAAGCTGCCGTAATGGTCGAGATGCTCGGGATCGATGTTGGTGACGACCGCGATCGTGCCGTCGAGCCGCAGGAAGCTGCCGTCGCTCTCGTCCGCCTCCACCACCATCCAGTCGCTGGTGCCGAGCCGCGCGTTCGATCCGTAGCTGTTGATGATCCCGCCGTTGATCACCGTCGGGTCGACCCCGCCCGCGTCGAGCAGCGCGGCGACCATCGACGTCGTCGTCGTCTTGCCGTGCGTACCCGCCACCGCGACAGTCGATTTGAGCCGCATCAGCTCGGCCAGCATCTCCGCGCGCCGCACCACTGGGATACGCGCGTTGAGCGCCGCCTCCACCTCGGGGTTGCCGCGCTTCACCGCGGTCGACGTGACGACCACCGCCGCCCCGTCGACGTTCGCCGCCTCGTGCCCGATCGTCACCGCGATGCCGCGCTTGCGCAGCCCCTCGATGACATAGCCCTCGGCAACGTCGGAGCCCTGCACCGCGTAGCCGAGATTGTGCATCACCTCCGCGATACCGGACATGCCGATCCCGCCGATACCGACGAAATGGATCGTCCCGATATCGGTCGCGACACCTTTCATCGGCTTTCTCCGATGAAAGGTGTCGCCTGTCCTGAGCTTGTCGAAGGGCCTTTCACGCGAACGCCTCCTTGCGCCGCGCGACGCCGACCGGCAGCTTGGCACGCGGCGCGTCGAGGCTCTCGACCAGATCGGCGAGATCGATCGCCGCATTGGGCTTGCCACAGCCGCGCGCTCGCCCGGCGGCATTCTCGAGAGCCGCGGGATCGAGCCCCAGCTTCTGCATCTGCTTGGCGAGCTCCGCTGGCGTAAAGGCCGTCTGCGCGATCGTCCGCGCGCCGCCCGCCGCGGTAATCTCGCGCGCGTTCGCGGTCTGGTGATCGTCCGTCGCGCCGGGCAGCGGTACCAGGATCGCCGGCCGCCCGGCTGCGGTCAGTTCCGAAATCGTCGACGCGCCCGCGCGCGCGATCACCAGATGCGCCCAGCCAAGCTCCTCGGGCAGATCGGGCAGATACGTCGCCAGCGTCGCCGCGATATCGAGCTTGGCATATTTGGCGCGCGCCGCGTCGATATCCTCGATCCGCGCCTGGTGCGTTACTTGCAACCTCCGGCGGAACGCGACGGGCAGCATCGCCAGCCCCTCAGGCACCACCTTCGACAGCACGCTCGCGCCCTGCGATCCGCCCGTCACCAGCACGCGGAAGATGCCGTCCTCTTCCAGCAGCGGATAAGCCTGCGTGCGCAGTGCGAGGATGCTGTCGCGCACCGGATTGCCGACATGGTGCGCCTTCGCCGCATAGCCCGGCTTCAGCCGCTCGGTCGTGGCATAGGAGGTGGCGATCGCGTCGACGCGCCCGGCGACCAGGCGATTGACCCGGCCAAGCACCGCATTCTGCTCGTGCACCGCGGTCGGGATCTTCTCCGCGAACGCCGCCGCGAGCGCCGGAAAGGCGGGATAGCCGCCGAAGCCGATCACCGCCGCCGGCTTGAACGTGCGGTACAATTGCCGTGCCATCGCGCGACCGCGCCACATCTCGCGCGCGGCCTTCGCCCAGCCGATCGGCCCGCCGGAGAAGCGCCCGGCGGGCAGCACGTGCGTCTGCACCCCCTGGAACAGCCCCGGGAAGCGCACGCCGCGCGCGTCGCTGACCAGCGCCACGCGGTGCCCGCGCCGCATCAGTTCCTCGGCCAGTGCGGCGGCCGGCACCATGTGCCCACCGGTCCCGCCCGCCGCGAGCACGAAATGCCGGGCGCGCGTCACTGCGCCGCGCCCCAGCGCGTCACGTACGGGCTGCGCAGCAGGAACGGATTGCGCCGCGTGAAGGCGAGCAGCAGCCCCATCCCGATCGATAGCGCGATCATCGACGAGCCACCGTAACTGATGAACGGCAACGTCATTCCCTTCGATGGCGCAAGGCCGGTATTGACCGCCATCGACACCATCGCCTGCACGCCGAACTGCGTCGCGAGCCCCGATGCGGCCAGCAGCTTGAAGCTGTCCTGCTCGTCGAGCATCTTGACGAACACGCGCACCACGATCGCCAGGAACAGTACCGCGATCACCATGCACGCGATCAGCCCAAATTCTTCGCCGATGACGGAAAAGATATAGTCGGTATGCGCCTCGGGCAGACCGAACTTCACCGTGCCCGCACCCGGCCCCGTGCCGGTCCAGCCGCCCGACGTCAGCGTCGCGTGTGCCGCATCGGTCTGGAAATGCGCGCCTTCCGCCTCGTTGGGATCGCGGAACAGGAACGCGTCGATCCGTGCGCGCGCCGTGCCGTAGAATAGGTACGCCGCGCCAACCCCCACCGGCGCCATCGCGAAGAACGCCGCCAGCGTGCGGATCGGCGTCCCCGCGATCATCAGCAGCACCATCCAGACCGTCGAGAAGACGATCGTCTGGCCGAAATCGGGCTGCAACATCAGCAGCCCTGCCACCGTTGCGGTCATCGCAAAGGTGATCGCGGTCAGCGGTAGCCCATCCTCCTTCGATCGCAGCGACAGCAGCCACGCCACCGTGACGATGAAGCACGGCTTCAGGAATTCGGACGGCTGGAACTGCGCGATGCTGACGCCAAGCCAGCGCTTCGCCCCGTTCACCTCGACGCCGACGCCCGGGATCAGCACCAGCACCAGCATCGCGCCAAAGCCCGCCGCGCCGATAACCGCCGCGCGCCGCGCCACGTTGGCCGGCAGCATCGAGATGCCGATCATCACCGGCAGCGACACCGCCACCCACATCACCTGCCGCCAGAAATAATAGAGCGGCGCGATCTTCAGCTGCTCGCCGGAATAGCGCACCGCGCTCGCCGGCGATGCCGCGGCAACCGCGAGCAGCCCGACCGCGATCAGCGCAAAGGTCAGCAGCAGCAGCACGCGGTCGGTATCCCAGAACCACGTGCCCAGCGGCGATCGATCGCCGCGCCCGCCGCGTTCCTTCAGCCGTCCGCGGAACCCCGCCCTGGTCGACATGTCGTTCAAGCCAGCCCCCCTACCGCTTCACGAAATGCCTGCCCGCGATGCTCGTAATCGCGGAACTGGTCAAACGAAGCCGCCGCCGGTGACAGCAGCACCGTGTCCCCCGGCTGCGCCTGGCGCGCTGCGCTGGCGACCGCGGCGGCCAGCGTCCCCGCTTCCTCCACCGCCACCTTGCCGTCCAGCGCACGCGCGAAAACCGCGCCGGCCTCGCCGATCGTATAGGCGCGCACGACATGGGCGAGCGTCGGCACGCAGGCGTCGAGATCGTCGCCCTTCGCCCGCCCGCCGACGATCCAGTGCACGCGATCGAACGCAGCGAGCGCGGGTGCGCTGCTCTCCGGATTGGTCGCCTTGCTGTCGTCGACGAAGGTGACGCCGTTCACTTCGGCGACCTTTTCCATCCGGTGCGGCAGTCCGCCGAAGCTCGCCAATCCACGATCAATGTCCGCCTCGCCGACGCCCAGTGCCTGCGCCACCGCGATCGCCGCCAGCGCGTTCTGCGCATTGTGCGGCCCCTGCAGCGCCGGCCAGCCGCGCTGGTCCATGCATACGCCCGGCGCGATCTTGGTCAGATGCTCGCCGCGCGCCGACAGGCTGCGCGCGATCCCCGCCGACGCCGCGTCGCCGATCCCGATCACCGCCTCGTGCGCCGGCGACTGCATCGCGAACAGCCGCGCCTTGGATGCGGCATAGCCCTCGAACCCGTCGTAGCGGTCGAGGTGATCGGGCGTGATGTTCAGCAGCACCGCCACGTCGCAGTCGAGGCTGCGCGTCAGATCGATTTGGTAACTCGACAGCTCGAGCACATAGACCCCGCCCGCCGCCAGCGGCTCCTGCCCAAGGATCGGCAGCCCGATATTGCCGCCCATCAGCACCGGCACGCCCGCCGTCTGCAGGATGTGCGCGACCAGCGCCGTCGTCGTCGACTTGCCGTTGGTGCCAGTGATGCCCACCACCTTGTGCGGCGGCAGCGTAACACGCGCCTCCGCGAACAGCTCGATATCGCCGACGATCGGCACGCCTGCCGCGTGTGCCTGCGCCACCAGCGGATGCGTGTTGAGCGGGACGCCGGGCGAAACGACCAGCCCCGCCGCGCCCGCAAGGTTCAGCGTCGCAAGGTCGTGAACGATGACGCCGTCGATCTCTTCGGCCCGCTCGCGCGCCTCAACATTGCTATCCCACGCAACGACGTGCGCGCCCGCCGCCGCCAGCGCGCGCACGGTCGCGAGCCCCGAGCGCGCGAGGCCGAGCACCGCATACCGCTTGCCGGACCAGGCGGGCGACGTGATCACCGCAGCTTCAACGTCGACAGGCCGGCGAGCGCCAGCACCAGGCTGATGATCCAGAAGCGGATCACGACGGTCGGCTCGCTCCAGCCCAGCTGTTCGAAATGGTGGTGGATCGGTGCCATGCGGAACACGCGCTTGCCCGTCCTTTTGTACCAGAACACCTGGATGATGACGCTCATCGCCTCGACCACGAACAGCCCGCCGATGATCCCCAGCACGATCTCGTGGTGCGCGACGACGGCGATCGTGCCCAGCGCGCCGCCCAGCGCGAGGCTGCCGGTATCGCCCATGAACACCGCCGCCGGCGGCGCATTGTACCACAGGAAGGCAAGCCCAGCGCCGATCATCGCGCCACAGAAGATCGCGAGGTCGCCCGCGCGCGGCACGTGCGGGATGCCGAGATAGTCGGCGAACTTCACGTTGCCCGCGAGGTACACGATCAGCATGAACGCGACGCTGGCGATGATCACCGGCATCGTTGCCAGCCCGTCGAGCCCGTCGGTCAGGTTCACCGCATTGCCGAACGCCACGATCGTGAAGGCGGCGAAGATCGGATAGAACAGGCCTAGCTCGATATAGGTGCGGTTGGTGAACGGCAGGAACAGCCCCGTCCCGTTCTCGTAGCTGACGATCCACGCCGCGATCCCCGCGATCGCGAATTCGAGCAGCAACCGCGTCCGGCCGGAGACGCCCGCCGTGCTCGCCTTACGCACCTTGTCGTAATCGTCGAGGAAGCCGATCGCGCCGAAGCCCAGCGTCACGAACAGGCACGCCCAGACGAACGGGTTCTTCAGGTCCATCCACAGCAGGATCGACAGCGCCAGGCTGGTCAGGATCATCAGCCCGCCCATCGTCGGCGTGCCGCGCTTGGCAAGGTGCGTCTGCGGCCCGTCGGCGCGGATCGGCTGCCCCTTGCCCTGCCGCACGCGCAGCCAGCCGATGAACTTGGGGCCGATGACGAGGCCGATCAGCAGCGCCGTCGCCACCGCCGCTCCGGCACGGAACGACAGGTAGCGGATGAGGTTCAGCCCGCCGGGAAACCCGAGCTGCTCGGCGATCCAGTACAACACTAAAACATGCCCCCAGCGAGCGCCGCGACGACCCGCGACAGCCCGACCCCGTTCGATCCCTTGACGAGCACCGCGTCACCCGGCGCGAGCATTCCCGGAAGAACCTCCAGCGCCGCCGCAGCGCCGGGCACATGGACGAAATCGGTCCGTCCCTCAAGCGCCTGGGCGAGCGGCGCCATCGCTTCGCCGACGAGCAGCGCCGCTTCAACGCGTGCTGCCACGATCGGCGCGGCGAGCCCGGCGTGATAGTCGGCCGAGCTCGCGCCCAGTTCCCGCATCTCGCCCAGCACGGCGACGTGCCGGCCGGGCTCGCCGGCGAGCACCGCGAGCGTCGCCGCCATCGACGCAGGGTTGGCGTTGTAGCTCTCGTCGATCACCAGCGCCTCGCCGCCAGCCACCCGCACCATCTGCCGCGCGCCGCGTCCTGCAAGCCCGCCGAGCTCGCCCAGCGCCAGCCCGGCGAGGCCAAGGTCGCCGCCCACCGCATCGACCGCGGCGATCACCGCCAGCGCGTTCGATACCCAATGCTGGCCCGGCTGCGCGATCGTGAAGCTCAACTCGCGTGCGCCGACGCGCGCGGTGACGAACGTACCGCCGGTTTTCACCGGCATCGTCTCGATCGGACGCACGTCCGCCCCACGCGACAGGCCGAACGTCACGATCTTTTCAGCATAGGGCGCGGCCGCGGCGATCAGCCGGTCGCGATGCGGGCTGTCATAGGGCACGATCGCGACGCCGCCCCGACCCCCGTCCGGCGCCTCCAACCCCCGAAAGATTTCCCCCTTGGCGTCGGCAATCGCGCTCTCGTTGGGGAAGAATTCGGTATGCGCCGGTGCGATCGCCGTCACGATCGCAACGTGCGGGCGCACCAGCGTCGTCAGATGCGCGAGCTCGCCGGGGTGGTTCATCCCCATCTCGAACACGCCGAAGCGCGTCGCCGCCGGCATCCGCGCTAGGCTCAGCGGCACGCCGGTGTGGTTGTTGTAGCTCTTGACCGACCGATGCGTCACGCCGCGCGCGCCGCGATCGAGCGCCGCGAACAGTGCCTCCTTGGTCGATGTCTTGCCGACCGATCCGGTCACTCCGATGATCCGCGCATCGGTACGCACGCGCGCCGCGCGGGCGAGATCCTCCAGCGCCGCAAACGTATCCGCAACGCGCACCGCCGGATGCGCCGTGTCGGCAGCAACGATCGCGCCCGCGGCCCCTTGCGCGAACGCCTGGTCGATGAAGCGATGGCCGTCGGTCGCCTCGCCCGACAGCGCGACGAACAGGTCGCCCGCGCCCACCTCGCGCGAATCGAACGCGACGCCGCCGGCGGAAAAGCCTGCCGATGCGGTGCCACCGGTGGCGGCCGCGATGCCGTCCGAGGTCCAGAGCGTGTCCATGCGGCCCTATAGCATCCGCGGCGCGCCGGTCGCGCGCCAATCGATGGATCGCCGCTTCATCGCGCGCGTCCGCGCCCGATCGGGCTGTCGTCGCGGCGCGCGTCGCCGCTCAACGCAGCCCGCTGACGCTGTCGCCCGTCACCAGCTCGTAGCGCAGGCCGAGCGTGCGCCGCTCGCGCGGCTTCTTGTCGGCGTCGCTCACCGCGGGCTTGGATGGAACAACGAACTTACGCTTCACCTGCAACCTCCCTGGCTACGCTTACATCGTCGAACGGCAGGACGAGATCGCCGACGATCTGCCCCTGCTCGTGTCCCTTGCCCGCGATCAACACGATATCGTCCGCCCCGGCCTGGCTGATCGCCAACCGGATCGCGCCGCGCCGGTCACCGTGCTCGATCGCGCTCGGTGCGCCTTTCAGGATATCGGCGCGGATCGCGGCGGACTGCTCGCTGCGCGGATTGTCGTCGGTAACGATCGCCACATCGGCCAGCGCCGCGGCGACCGCGCCCATCGGCTCGCGCTTGCCCTGGTCGCGGTCGCCGCCGGCGCCGAACACCAGGATCAACCGCCCGGTGACGTGCGGGCGCAGCGCCGCGATCGCCGCCTCCAGCGCGTCGGGTGTGTGCGCGTAATCGACGTAGACCGGCGCGCCGCTCGCGGTGATGACGGCGCGCTCCAGCCGACCTCTGACGGGCTGCAACCGCGCGAGCCCGGCGATCGTCTGCGCCACATCGCCGCCGGTCGCGATCACCAGCCCCGCCGCGACCAGCGCGTTCGCCGCCTGATACGCGCCGATCAGCGGCAGCGTCACGCGATGCTCGCGGCCCTCGGCGGCGATCACCAGCCCTTGCCCGAGCAGCGTCGGATCGCGCGATACCAGGCGCAGGTCGTCGCCATGCTCGCCCACCGTCAGCAGCCGGTTGCGCCGCTGTCGCGCCAGATCGATCACGCGTTCGGACTGCGGATCGTCCGCCCACACCACCGCGGTACCATCATCGGCGAGCACTTCGGAGAACAGCCGCAGCTTGGCGGTGAAATAAGCCGCCATGTCGCCGTGATAGTCGAGGTGGTCGCGGCTGAGGTTGGTGAACGCCGCCGCCGATACGCGCAGCCCCTCGGTGCGGTATTGCGTCAGCCCGTGGCTCGATGCCTCGAACGCAAGGTGAGTTACGCCCTCACGCGCCAGCCCCGCGACGTTCGACAGGAAAGTGACGACGTCGGGCGTCGTCAGCCCGGTCGTCACGCGCTCGTCGCTGGTAGTGACCCCCAGCGTCCCGATCGACGCTGCGTGCTCGCCGGCCATGTTCCACAATTGCCGCGTCAGCTCGACGGTGGAGGTCTTGCCGTTGGTCCCCGTCACCGCAACGCAGGTCGCGGGAAACGGCGCGAAGAATTGCGCGGCGAGATCGGCGAAGCGCGCGCGCGGATTGTCGGACACGATATGCACCGCGCCCTCGACGGTCGCGCCGCGCCGCGCGACCACAGCGATCGCACCAGCCGCGATCGCCGCCGGGATGAAATCCTCGCCATTGACGCGCGCACCCTCGAACGCGCCGAAGATCGTCCCCGGCGCCACCTTGCGGTGATCGATCGCGAAGCCGGTGACGCTCGCGTCGGCATCGCCGCCGATCATCGCGCCGAGCTTCATTCGCCTTCGACCTTCTTGTCGCCCGGCGCGTGCCACAGCAGCCCCTGCAGGTCGCGCATGTCGATGTCGCGCTGCGCATCGGGGATCACCCCCAGCATCGCGCCGGTGCGGCTGATCACCCGGCTGACGACGGGCGCGGCGGTATAGGCCGCGGTCGTCTGGAACGAATTCGCCTCTACCCGCTTCGGGCTGTCCATCATCGTCAGCACCACGTAGCGCGGCGCATCCATCGGGAAAGCAGCGGCAAAGGTCGACACGTTGCGGTTGCGCGCATAGCCGCCGGCCTCGGCCGCTTCGGCGGTGCCGGTCTTGCCGCCGACGCGATAGCCCGGCGCCTCCGCCTTGCGCCCCGTACCGTCGGTTACGATCAGCCGCAGCAGCTGGCGCAACCGCACGCTCGTCGTCTCCTTGATCACGCGCCGGCCCTTGGGCGCATGGCCCGGCGCCACCTTCAACAGCGTCGTCGGGCGCCAGATCCCGCCGTTGACCAGCGTGGCATAAGCGTTGGCGAGATGCAGCGGCGTCACCGCGATACCGTGGCCGTAGGCGGTCGTCATCACCGTGGTGCGCGCCCAGTAATGCGGCCACAGCGGTCGACCCTTCTCGATCAGCTCGATATCGGGTTTGGTATCGAAGCCCATCTTGCGGAACATCGCCTGCATCCGCGCCGCGCCGATCTCGTCGGCGATCCGCGCTGTCGCGATGTTGGACGAATGGATCAGCGTTTCCGGAATGTTGAGCCAGCGGTTCTGCGCGTGGTCGTCCTTGATCTTGAACCGGCCGACCTGCAGCGGCGCGGTCGCATCGAAGCGGCGCGACATGTCGGTAACGACGCCGGTGTCGATCGCGGTCGCCATCGCGATCGGCTTGAACGCCGATCCCAGCTCGTACACGCTCTGCGTCACCGTGTTGCGCAGCTGTTCGCTGCCCGCCATGCCGACGCGATTGGGGTTGAACAGCGGCAGCGACACCATCGAGATCACCTCTCCGGTATCGACGTCGAGCACCACGCCCGCCGCAGCGCGCGCCTGCATCTCCGCCATCGCGCGGCCGAGCTCGCTCTCCATCGCCGCCTGGACGCGGCTGTCGATCGACAGCGCCACCGGCGTTCCCGACAGCGCCGGATTGGTCAGCCGCTCGTCGAGCGCGCGCTCCATCCCCAGCCGGCCGTGCACCGTCGGGTCCTTCTGCGTCGTGCCGATATAGCCCAGCACGTGCGCCGCCATCGTCGACTGCGGATACAGCCGCTGCGTCTCGCGCTCGAACACGATGCCAGGCTCGCCGATCGCGTTCACCGCCTGCACCAGCGCGGGCGACGCGCGACGGTTGAGGTAGGTGAAATTCACCGGCCGGGTGATCATGCGATAGAAATAGGCCTGATCACCCGTATCGGGCATCAGGTCCGCCAGCCGCTTGGCGATTTCGTTGCGGTCGCCCAGCAGTTTCGCCGGGTGCACCCCGATCGTCCACGCATCGATCGTGCGCGCCAGCTGCTGGCCGTTGCGATCGACGATATCGCCGCGCGGCGCGGTCGCGATCGCTGCCACCCGCCGCGGCCCGGCATCGAGCGCCAGCATCGCCAGCCGCCCGATGATCAGCAGCACGCCCGCGCCGAACAGCAGCATCAGCATCATCAGCCGCTGGTGCTGCGTCGCGAGCAGCGCTTGGCGCTGCTCGTTGGCGCGCATCGGGCGCGCGGCCTGCCGGGCGGCGAGCGTGCTCAACGAAGCCGGCTCGTCTCGGAGCGCGCGCCGCTCAGCAGATCGCCCAGCGTCGTGTCGCTCAGCAGCGACTTGTCGAGCATCGCCACCGCGCGCGCCTTGCGGATCGACGCGGCGGGCGGCGCGCTCACCATCGCTACCGCCTTGATCGCAGCCACGCGGCCGAGCTGCTCCTGCGCGCGCGGCTGCGTCACCGGCATTGCGACGCGCACGCTGGTCGGCCGCGGCGCGGGCGTACGCGCGGCAACCTTCACCAGCGTGGCGGGCGCAGCGGCGGGCGCCTCGTCGATCACGGCGGGGGCGGTCGGCACGACGTCGCCGAGCCGCGACGGCACGATCAGCTGCGCGGTGCGCACGTCGCCCTCGCCCGCGCCGAAGCCTGGCTGGCCGGGGCGGAAGCTGATCGCCGCCAGCTGCCCCTCGTCGCGCACGAACTGACCTGCGGTCGGCGCCACCAGCGCCAGCGTGTCACCGTTCCACCGCTCGAGCTGCGCCAGATTGGCGCGCACGTCGAACTCGGTCTCCAGCGCGCGGATGTCGCGCTCGGCCGCGCTGATCTTGGCATCCACCTGCGCCAGTCGCTTGCGCTCGGCCGCCACCTGCAGGCTGACGAGATAGAAGCTCAGCGACACGATCACCACGCCGCCGAACCACCCAAGTCCCTTTAATCGATACGCCGCCGTCATCTACTCGTCTCCACTCGCCGGCCCGCCCGCCATGCCTGCCTGTCTGTCGTCGCCCCGCCACGCCGGCGCATCGGTGCGACGCGCGGTCCGCAAGGTCGCGGAGCGCGCGCGCGGATTGCGCGCCACCTCCGCCGCGCCCGCGCGCACCGCGCGGGCCGTAATCTCGAACGTCGCCGCGCGCGCGGCGACGGCTGCCGGGCGATGCCGCGATCCCGCCGGCGTCGCGCCGCTGCGCTCGCGCAGGAAGCGCTTCACCATGCGATCTTCCAGCGAGTGGAAGCTCACCACCGCCAGCCGTCCGCCCGGCGCCAGCACGCGCTCGGCCGCCTCAAGGCCCGCGGCCAGCTCCTCCAGCTCGCGATTCACATGGATGCGGATCGCCTGGAACGCGCGCGTAGCCGGATCCTTCTTGTCGTGCGGCCGGTGCCCCAGCGCCTTGCGCACGACGCGCGCCAGATCGCCCGTCGTCGTCAGCGGCCGCGCGGCGACGATCGCACGCGCCACGCGGCGCGACTTGGGCTCGTCGCCGTAGCGCCACAGCACGTCGGCGATCTCGGCTTCGTCGGCGGTGTTGAGGAAATCCGCCGCGCTCTCGCCCGCCTGGCTCATCCGCATGTCGAGCGGGCCGTCCTGTTGGAACGAGAAGCCGCGCGCCGCCTGATCGAGATGCATCGATGACACGCCGATATCCATCGTCACGCCGTCGACCGCATCGACGCCGATCGCCGCCAGTTCGCGATCGAGCCGCGAGAATTCGGTGGGGACGAGCGTCAGCCCCGCCTCGGCAGCCTCCAGCGCGCGCCCGTTGGCGATCGCGTCGGGATCGCGGTCGAACGCGAACACGCGCGCGCCCCGGTCGAGTAGCGCGCGGCTATAGCCGCCGGCGCCGAACGTCGCATCGACCATCGTCTCGCCCGCCGCCGGCGCCAGCGCCTCGATCACCTCGTCGAGCAGGACAGGGATGTGCGGCGTCTCGGGGACAGCAGCGTCGGCGATGGGGGCGCTCACAGCGTGATCCCCTTGTCGCGGCACATGATGGTCGCATGCCGCTTCACCATCTCGTCGACGCCGTCGTGTGCCACCAGCGCACGCGGGTCCCAGATCATGAAGCTCTCGTAATCGCCCAGGAAGAAGGCGATGTCGCTGATTCCGGCAAGTTCGCGCTCGGCCGCGGGCAGGATGAAGCGGCCGCTGCCGTCGAACGGCACCGGCTCTACCGATGCGCCGCGCATGCGGGGGGCGTAATAGGCGGCTGATCCGATCGCCGCATTGGCCTCGGCCTGGCGCTGAATCAGCTGCGATTTGGCGAAATCGAGATAGCCGCGATCGTGCGCGATCAGGCAGGGAAAATCGGGGTGGACGCCGACCAGCACGGTCCCGCCATCCTTGCCATCGGGGCGCGGCGCATTCTGTGCCAGCGCGGCGCGCAGGGTGTTTGGAATGGCGACGCGGCCCTTGTCATCGACAAGGCCAACCCCCTTTCCAAGATAATTCACCCGTTCCGACACGCCCACCTCGCACAAGGCGCGCAAGACCTCCCCGTTCCGAAAAGCAGTTCCCACTGCCCCCGGTTGCCGCCCTCGACAAAAAACAGTGGTCCTGCCCCTCTGTCAGTTGATTGGTATCAACAGACCTCGGGGATGAAAAGGGAAATTCGGGGAGAAACGGGGAAACGGGATCAGTCTGGCGGGAAAGCGTTGCGCCCTTGCGACAGCGGTCGGCCGTGTTCCACCTAGGTTCCGGTCGAAGAAAATCCGAAATGCATGCTTCTGGTGCGACTCGTTGCACCGTCCCCGGATTTCCCCGACAATGCCGGTTCGACATCCGCGATCATTGTGCCGGCTCCTTCGCCGCATTCGATTCGGCGGCACTGGGCGCGACACCCAGTTCGGCGAGCGGTTCGTTGGCCGGATCGGCCGCCTGCGTCGAATTGACGACGGTCATGTTGGCAACGACCGCCGCCTGCGGCGCACCCGCGGCAGTGATCGGCCGCTCGCGGTTGGCAGAGCTGAAGATCGCGCTGGCGAGCCCGATCAGGAGGACGACCGCGGCGAGGCCGACCATGCCGACCTTCACGCGCTGCATCGTCTGGCTTGGTGGTGCGACAGACTTCATTTTGCCGCGCATCGTTAACGGGTCGTCGCAGCTTTGTCGAATGCACGATCAGTCACGGGCGGGTGCCAAACCTTTGGTCGAGCGCCACGCCGGGTTGTAGAGACTCGACAGGTAGCGAAAGCCGGTATCGCAGAGGATGGTGGCGACGCGCTTGCCCGGCCCCAGATGCTTGGCCAGCCGAACCGCACCGGCGACGTTGATGCCCGACGACAGGCCAAGGCAAAGCCCCTCCTCCTTCAGCAGCCGGTCGACCCAAACCAGCCCCTCGTCGTCGGCGATGCGGAACTGCGTGTCGATCGGTGCACCCTCGAGATTGCCGGTGATCCGCCCTTGCCCGATCCCCTCAGCGACCGACGATCCTTCGCTCTTCAATTCGCCGTTGGCGTAATAGTTGAACAGCGCGGCGCCGTGCGGATCGCTCAGCGCGATCGTCACGCGCTCGTCCTTCTCCTTCAGACCCAGCCCGACGCCGGCGATCGTCCCGCCGGTTCCCGCCGCGCAGGTGAAGCCGTCGAGCCGCCCGTCCATCTGGTTCCAGATCTCCTCCGCGGTGCCGACGATATGCGCGCGGCGGTTGGCGATATTGTCGAACTGGTTGGCCCAGATCGCGCCGGGCGTCTCCTCGGCGATGCGGCGCGACTGATGGACGAAGTGGCACGGGCTCGAATAGGGCGCCGCGGGCACCGTCACCAGCTCGGCGCCGAGCGCGACCAGCGTGTCCATCTTTTCCTTCGATTGCGTGTCGGGCATGACGATGATCGTGCGATAGCCCTTGGCATTGGCGACCAGCGCCAGCCCGATCCCGGTGTTTCCGGCAGTCCCCTCGACGATCGTCCCGCCCGGCTGCAATGCCCCGCGCGCCTCCGCATCCTCGACGATGAACAAAGCCGCGCGATCCTTCACGCTCGCGCCGGGATTGGCGAATTCGCATTTGCCGAAGATGTCGCACCCCGTCGCCTCGCTCGGCCCCTTCAACCGGACAAGCGGAGTGTGGCCGATGAGCGAGAGCGTGTCGTTGGCAATATGCATCGCACCTAGATGGCGCGCGGGCCCCCGGGCGGCAACCGCCGACCGACTTTGTTGTCGCATAGCGCAGCGCATGGTAGAACGACCGCGCGATGGAGGTATAACGTGGGCGTCCAACTCAACATCAAGGATCCGGAAACCGTCCGGCTCGCCCGCGCGCTCGCCGACGCAACAGGCAAGTCGGTGACCGAGACGATCCGTGCCGCGCTGGAGAGCGTGCAGCAGCAACGTTTGCACCTAGATCGGCAGAAACAAGATCGGGTTACCGCTGCCATTGCCGACGTCCGCCGTCACTTGCCTACCGCGTGGCATTCGATGACATCCGCGCAGGTCATCGACAGCGTGTACGGAGAGGATGGATCGTTCGCCCAATGATCGTCGACACCTCGGCGATCATGGCGATCGTTCTCGACGAGCCCGAGAAAGCGTCGTTCCTCGATGCTATGTTCCGAGCCGATCGCACGACCATGTCGGCAGGTTCGTGGCTTGAGCTCGAGGCGGTAGTCACCCGGCGCGGTACTCCGGCCCTGGCGCAAGCGGTGGAGCGTCTGCTGGAAGCGCTCGAGATCGAGATCGTCGGGCTATCATACGCCCAAGCGCTGCTGGGGCGCGACGCCTATCGTCGCTATGGCCGGGGCACCGGCCACCCCGCCGCGCTGAATTTCGGCGACTGTTTCGCCTACGCGCTCGCCAAGGACACCGGCCGCCCGCTGCTGTTCAAAGCCGATGATTTCGCCCGGACCGACGTCACACCCGCCGCGTGACCGTCAAAGCCTCCTTCCCGCCGGTCGCGCGGCCTGACGCGCGCGTGCTGATCCTCGGCAGCCTGCCCGGGGACCGCAGCCTCGCGCAACAGCGCTATTACGCGCATCCGCAGAATCAGTTCTGGCACCTGCTCGCGCCGATCGTCGGGCACGATCTGCCGGCGCTATCGTACGACGATCGCCTCGCGGCGCTGATCGCCGCGCGGATCGCGCTGTGGGACGTCGTCGCCACTGCCCGGCGCGTCGGCAGCAGCGATGCCGCGATCCGCGATGCCGCCGCCAACGATCTGCCCGCGCTACTCGATCGCCTGCCCGATCTGCGCGCGGTGGCGTTCAACGGCGGCAGCGCGCTGGCGATCGGCCGGGCGCTCGTCGCCGATCGGTCGGTCGCGATCCTCGCGCTGCCATCGTCAAGCCCGCTGCACACGATCGGCCGCGCTGCCAAGCAACCCGCCTGGAATGCGATCGCCGACCATCTTGCCTAGCGCGGGCGGGCCCTGCGACACGCAGCGGCTAGTCGCGCGCCGGTATCTTCAACCCGCGCTGCACCGCCGGCCGCGCGAGTCCGCGCTCCAGCCACGCCGCGACATTCCGATGCTGTTCGAACCCGGTAATCGCGCCCGCCTCGTAGAAGTTGACGAGGCCGTTGACCCAGCCAAGCATGGCGATGTCGGCAATCGTATAGTCGTCACCCATGAACCATGTGCGTCCGTCGAGCGCCGTGTCCATCACCCCCAGCAGCCGCTTGGTCTCATCAACGTAGCGCTGCAGCGGGCGCTTGTCCTCCCACTCCTTACCCGCGAACTTGTGAAAGAAGCCCAGCTGCCCGAACATCGGCCCGACGCCGCCCATCTGGAACATCACCCACTGCACCGTCTGCCACCGCCGCGCGGCATCCGCCGGCAGAAAGCGCCCTGTCTTGTCGGCAAGGTACAACAGGATCGCCCCACTCTCGAACAGCGCGAGCGGCGCACCGTCCGGCCCATCGGGATCGAGGATCGCCGGAATCTTGCCGTTGGGATTGAGTGACAGGAATTCGGGCGACTTCTGATCGTTGCTGGCGAAATCGATCAGATGGGCGTCGTACGGCAGGCCCGTCTCTTCAAGCATGATCGATACCTTGACCCCGTTGGGCGTCGGCAAACCGTAATATTGCAAGTGGTCTGCATGTTTCGGCGGCCAGCGCCGCGTGACTGCATAAGTCGAAAGGTCGGCCATTCTCTCTCTCCGTCAGTTGTTCATCTACTATTCAGTCGATGCGCAACGAAGCGCATTTCTGCTATCTTGCTTCTCTGTCTACTCCATTCACCGGACCAAGAAGCCGATCCATCGCGCGTCGCTTGCAAGGAACCCTGTTGCGGCACCCTCGTTGCCTACGTGATGCACCAACAAGGAGTTTTTATGCACCGTTACGCATTCGTCCTGCTCGCCGCGACGCCGCTTGCCGCACACGCACAGACTGCCGCGCCGGCACCGACAACGGCCCCGGCAGCACAGACCGCACCCGCCGCGGGCACGGCACCCGCCGCCACGGCCAGCGCTGCGCCGACGGTCGGCGCCACCATCTATGACGCACAGGGCGGCGTCGTTGGCACGATCGCGTCGACCGACGGGACCAGCGCGGTCGTCGATACCGGCGCCAACAAGGCCGCCGTGCCGCTGACGTCGTTCGGCACCAGTCCCAAGGGTCCGACGCTCGGCATGACCAAGGCGGAGCTTGACGCCGCCGCCGGCCAGGCGACCGCACAGGCGACCGCAGATTTCAAGTCGAAGCTCGTTGCCGGCACCACCGTCTACGGCACGGGCGGCGCCTCGCTCGGCACGATCAAGACAGTCGACGCGCAGTTCGTCACGCTGACGACGCCGAAGGGCGACGCCAAAATCCCGGTCGGCTCGTTCGGCCCGGGCGCGCAGGGCGTCACCATCGGGATGACGGCGGCGCAGCTTCAGGCCGCGATGGGCGGCAAGTAACGCAAACTTACAGATCGCGGGGCGGGGCGGCACAGAGTGCCGCCCCGCACCTGCTTCGAGCAAGCTCTGCTCGGCTAGCAGCGCATATTGCCATCCTTGTGCAATGCGCGCGTTGGGCGCTGAACGGCTTCCGCCCTCCTCAAAAACTTACGACTTTGCGAGCGTTTTATGTTGGGTCGCACACCGCCTGTGCTGACCGTGTTTCGCGTTACGCACGCTTAAGCAACAACGGACGCGACATGAGCGCGACCCCGACGCAGCGCCGCGCTCAGCCTTTCTCGAGTTCCGAACCGCGCTTCAGCGCCTTGCCGCCGTCGTCCTGCGACACCTCATACGCCGGATTGTCCTTGGTCCCGTTCTTGACGACCTTAGATCCCTTGATCGTCCGCTGCACGCGCCGCTCAAATTTCTCCTCGACCTTGCCGTGCGCCTTGCCGTTGCCCCACGACCACGAGACCTTGTCACCCTTCTTGAAGCTGTTCGCCATTCATCGCCTCCTGTTGGAACAATGAACAACGCGGGCAACCGCGCGGGGCTGCACGCCGCCGCGCGGAATCAGCAAGGTCCGCTCAATCAGGCGACTTCCTTCGCCGCCTCCAGCGCCGCGCGCACCGCGGTGATTGCGTCGGCTGCCTTGGCGCCATCCGGCCCGCCGCCCTGCGCCATGTCGGGCCGGCCGCCGCCGCCCTGCCCGCCGACCGCTGCCACCGCGAGCTTGACGAGTTCCACCGCGCTCCACGTCGCGACCAGATCGTCGGTCACCCCGACGGCGACGGTCGCGCGGCCGTCGTTGACCGCCACCAGCGTCACGACACCCGATCCGATCCGCTTCTTCGCCTCGTCCACCGCGCCGCGCAGCCCCTTGGCCTCGAAGCCGTCGAGCACCTGTGCGACGAACGCCACGCCGCCGACCTTCTCGGGGCCCGCCGGCGCCGCACCGCCACCCCCGCCAAGCGCCAGCGCCTTCTTCGCTTCCGCCAGTTCGCGCTCCAGCCGCCGCCGCTCGTCGAGCAGCGCCGCGACACGCCCCGGTACCTCGTCCGGGGTCGTCTTGAGCGTCGCTGCCGCCTCGCGCAGCTTCTCGTCGCGCGTCGAAAGGTACGCCCGCGCCGCCTCGCCGGTCAGCGCCTCGACACGTCGCACGCCGGACGAGACCGCGCTCTCGCCGACCACCTTGAACAGCCCGATATCACCCAGCGCGTTGACGTGCGTGCCGCCGCACAGCTCGACCGAATAGGTCTTGCCGTCGTCGCCCGCGCCCATCGACACGACGCGCACCTCGTCGCCGTATTTTTCGCCGAACAGCGCCATCGCGCCCATCGCGATCGCGTCGTCGGGGGTCATCAGCAGCGTCGTCACCACGCCGTTCTGGCGGATCTTGGCGTTCACCGCCGCCTCGGCATCGGCGATCTCGCCCGCGTTCATCGCGCTCGAATGGCTCACGTCGAAGCGCAGCCGGTCGGGCGCGACGAGCGACCCCTTCTGCGCGACATGCGTGCCCAGTCGCTGGCGCAGCGCCTCGTGCAGCAGGTGCGTCGCCGAATGGTTCGCGCGGATCGCCGCGCGCCGCGCGACGTCGATCGACAGCTTCACCGTATCGCCGACTTTCACCTCACCGGTGTCGATCGTCGCGTGGTGCACCCACAGCTTGCCGAGCTGCTTCGACGTCTCCGCGACCGTCGCGGCCAGCCCGGCGTCGCTGCCGATCGTCCCGGCATCGCCCACTTGGCCGCCGCTCTCGCCGTAGAAGGGCGTCTGATTGACGATCACGTCGACCTGCTCGCCCGCGGTCGCCTTCTGCACCCGCGCGCCGTCCTTCACCAGCGCTAGCACCATGCCCTCGCCGGTATCGTTGGCGTAGCCGGTGAACTCGGTTGCGCCGATCTCCTCGACCAGATCGAACCACAGATCGTCGGATGCCTTCGCGCCCGATCCCTTCCACGCCGCGCGCGCGGCGCGCTTCTGCTCCGCCATCGCCGCGTCGAAGCCGGCGCGATCGACGCTGTAGCCTTGAGTTCTCAAAACATCTTCTGTGAGATCAAGCGGGAAGCCGTAAGTATCATAAAGCTGAAATGCGACATCACCTGGCAACCTGAGATCGGGCTCGGACATCTGCCGGATGCGATCTGGCTGCATCGGATCGTCGTTCATCCAATCTATGTAGTTTTGATGCTTCTGCCTGATGTAAGCCACTTGTCCGTTTAGAAGCTTCAGGCCCTTGTCGAGCGTCTGGCGGAAGCGCGTTTCCTCCTGTTGCAGCGTCGCCTCGATCAGCGGTTGCGCGCGCAGCAGTTCGGGATAGGCCGCGCCCATTTCGGCGACCAGCGCCGGGACCAGCCGGTGCATCAGCGGCTCCTTCGCGCCCAGGAGGTGCGCGTGGCGCATCGCGCGCCGCATGATCCGCCGCAGCACGTAGCCGCGCCCGTCGTTCGCCGGCAGCACACCATCCGCCACCAGGAAGCCCGAGGTACGCAGGTGATCGGCGATCACGCGATGGCTCGCCTGATTGTCGCCCGTCGTCGCGGTGTGCGTCAGCGCGCCCGACGCGGCGATCAGCGCCTTGAACGTGTCGGTATCGTAATTGTCGTGGACGCCCTGCATCACCGCCGCGATCCGCTCCAGCCCCATGCCGGTGTCGATCGACGGGCGCGGCAGATCGCCGACGATGCTGTCCGCCTCCTGCACGAACTGCATGAAGACGAGGTTCCAGATCTCGACGAAACGGTCGCCGTCCTCGTCCGGGCTGCCCGGCGGGCCACCCGCGATATGCTCGCCATGATCGTAGAAGATCTCGCTGCACGGCCCGCACGGGCCGTCGCTGCCCATCGCCCAGAAATTATCCTTGGTCGCGATGCGGATGATGCGGTGGTCGGGCAGTCCGGCGATCTTCTGCCACAGTTCGAACGCCTGATCGTCGGTGTGATAGACGGTTGCGGTCAGCTTGTCGGCCGGCAGCCCCCATTCCTTGGTCAGCAGCGTCCAGGCGTGGGTAATCGCCTGTTCCTTGAAGTAATCCCCGAACGAAAAATTGCCGAGCATCTCGAAGAAGGTGTGATGTCGCGCGGTATAGCCGACATTGTCGAGATCGTTGTGCTTGCCGCCCGCGCGCACGCACTTCTGCGACGAGGTCGCAGTGGAATACGGCCGGCTTTCCAACCCGGTGAACACGTTTTTGAACGGCACCATGCCCGCATTGACGAACATCAGCGTCGGATCGTTCTGTGGCACCAGCGGCGCCGATGGCACGATCGTGTGGCCGTTCGATCCGAAGTAATCGAGGAAGCTGCGGCGGATGTCGTTCGTCGAGGTCATGGCTGTGCGACTTAATCGCCCGATCGCACGCTGACTAGCGCCCTCCTGCGTGCGTCAGGCGGCCTGCAACGGGACGCTCGCGGCCCGGTCCGCGGCCGAACCCGCCAGCGCGGCGGCGACACCCGCCTCGGTCAGCCCGAAATCGCCCAGTGCGTAGCGGTGGCGCGACAGCCCGCCATGCTGCGGCCTATCTAGATAGCGCGCCATGCGTTCCTCGACGGTAACGGTCAGCGGCACGCCAAGCAGGCGGTAGACGCGGCGGATCTCACCGCGCCAGTCGCCGCCGACCGCCTCGAACCCGACGTCGATCTGCGCCACGTCCGCCGCCCGCCGCGCCCGCGCGGTACGCTCCTGCCGCAGCACGATCTTGCGCAGCCACTCGCGCCCGATCCAGTGCGGATCGACCGCGTCGCTCTGCGTGCGCATCTGGCTGTGTACCAGCGACGCCGACGATGCGACCGTCTCGCTCACCGGCCGGTCGAGACAGATCAGCCGCGCGTCGGGAAATACATCGACCACCGCCGCCAGGTCCTGCGTGAATTGCGGCAGCTTCAGCACCATCGGGCGATCGCCACGGTCGCGCCGAAGCCACGCGGTGATCTGCAGCAGCCGGCGGAACTCGGCATAGATCGGCCGCGTGTCGATCCGCTCGTTCAGCGCGGCGAAGCGCGGCACGCGCCACTGCGCCTCGAACGCCGATCCGAAAATCGATACGTTGTGAAAGCCGATCTCCTCGTCGGCCTGCGCCGTGCCGGTCGGGTGGATCGTCGCGAATTCGGGGTTGAGCCATTTGGCGCAGCGCAGCCCGAACCAGCCGCGCAGCCGCCGGTCGTCGATCGGCCCCAGCCGCCCGCTCGGCAACGGGTTCCAGCTCTCGAAGAAGCGTGTGTGGCCGAACCGCGGATCGCAGGCGAGCAGCCGCTGCATACGCGTACTGCCCGATCGCATTTGCCCGACGATGATGATCGGGCGGCGGATCGGCTGCGCGAGGATCTCGGGATAGCGGCGGCACCATTCCGCCATGCGTGCACGATTGGCGAGCGCGGCGACGATCTGTCCATGTGCGACGACGGTGCCGAGCGAGGTCAGCGCCGCCTCCTCGCGCAGCGCGTCGGCCAGCACGTCGAGCCGCGCGCGCCACGCACCGTCCGCGCCGAGGCCGCCTGCTCCCTTCTCGCGCCGTGCCGCCGCGATCAGCGCGTCACTCTCCAGGATCGGGCGCGTCGCCCAGCCCCGCGCCCAGGCATGATCAAGCAGTTCGTTGATGCGTGCGCGCCGCATCGCGGCAGGATCTTCGCCAGCGACAGGAGTGCGGCGTGGAGCGTCGGAAAGAAGGGCGGCCGGTGACACGGCGATAGCTGGCATCATCGGTGAACCGCCGACAATGCCATTTCGCTCCACGCCCTCCGGTCAACATGGCGTATAATATGGGAAATATGGATCAAGCCGGCCGGATTAGAAGGCAGAACGGCCGCCTTGATCACGTCGGAGCAGCCGTTTCCGGTCCGGATCAGACCGGCGAGGCGCCCATGAATCCGAGCGTGAGACGACGAGGCGCAGCGCTCGTGATCGCCGTGATGATGCCACCGATATTGATGTTGGTCCGTGCGACCGCGACGTTCTCGCCAATGCGACCTTCTGCCATCGAAGATCGACCAACCCTATCTGTCACGTCTCCCGCGACAGGCTCAGGCCCCGCCGCGCGAAGCAATAACGCACCGGCGTTACTTGGGCTCGCCGTTGACCGTGCGCTCGCGCGTGATGACGGGCTTCTCGCCGCGCTGCTTGTAGATCGTCATCGAATTGGACCGCACGTCGCCGTTCGGATTGACGTTGGTCATCGATCGCGAACGCGCGCGTTCATCGTCGTCACGCGCCGTCGCCGTGGACCGTTGGCGTGCCGTATTGTTCGCGGTGTTGAAGCGCGCGTTGGCGTCGGTCGTCGCGGTGCCGCCGTTCGCCGCCGCCGCATCCGCGGTGCCCGACACGCCAACGGTGTTGTCGCCGCTCATGCCGCTGCTCGTCGTGCCCGCAGAGACGTCACCGGTCGTCGGCGAGGACGTGCCCGCGCTGCTGCTGTTCGACTGCGCGCTTGCGGTGCCCCCCAGCATCAATGCCGGGGCAAGAAGAAGAAGGGTACGCATGATGTTACTCCCGTGTGGGTCGCTCATCGATCGTGATCGTGCAGCCGTTCGCGTCGCGCTTCACACTGACGGAGCGCGTCTTGCCGTCGGCGCTGCTGGTGCTGCTTGCCGACGATGTGCCGTTGCTCGATGACGAGGCGGAGACGTAACTGCTCGAGGAATGGCTGCCCGACGATCGCGAGCTTGCCTGTGCCGTGCTGGCCACGTCGTCATCGACCATGCTGGTCTCCACGCGCCCGTCGGCGAAATATTGCGTTTGCCGGCACTGCCCGGGGGCAGCCATGGCAAGCGCGAGGATCAGCATCGCTGACATGAAAGACGGGGGCGGGCCGCCTTGGCCCGCCCCCTCATCCTCAGTTCTGCGGATTGGTCTGCGGCGTCTGGGCGTTTGCCGAGCTGTCGCCGAAGACTTCGCCGGTCGAACCGTTGCGATCGGTCGAGCCATAGGCATCCACCGACGTGCCGCTCGACGTCGCACCGCTGCCGGTTGCGGTACCGCCGGCTGCGACGCCGCCGGTCGCCTTGGTGCGATCGGTGTAGATCGAACCCGCGCCGTAGGTCGACGACGAACTGCCCGGCTGGCGCTGCTCACGCTTCTGCATGCGGTCCATTCGCTTCTGCTGGCCCGTGCTCATCGTGCCGCCCGAGGCGCCACCGGCAACCGAGCCCTGCGGCGTCGATGCCGCCGCGCCGCCGCCGGCGGTCGTCTGGGCACCGGCAGTCGCGCTCAACAGACCAGCGGCAGCAACCGTCGCGAATATGGAAGTGATACGCATTGTACTCTCCGATATCTCGGCCCTCACACGAGGAGGACAGGCAGAGAAGCGAACGAGCCGCCGGAAGGTTCACCCAATCGCTAATAAAGTTGATTAACAAATGTCCATTTTTTAGCTGGCGAAGACTTTGCTAGGCCCCAAACATACCAGACGATCAGCGTGAAACAGTGCTGTATCGCTTTATCGTCATGACGCATGTGGAACATCATTAACGAGCAAATTCACTATACCGGTCGCTCGATGCTGGGGGGCGGCGTGCTGAACCAGCGCGGTCCGGCGCCGCTCATCCAGAAACAATCCTCTAACCGGACGCCGAACTTGCCGGGCAGGTAGATCCCGGGTTCGTTCGAGAAGCACATCCCCGCCGCCAACGGCGTCGCCTCGCCGTGGACGAGGTTGATTGGCTCATGCCCGTCCATGCCGATGCCGTGCCCGGTGCGATGCGACGTCCCCGGCAGCTTGTAGCGCGGGCCGTAGCCCCAGCTCTCGTACCGTCGCCGCACGGCGTCGTCGATCGCACCCGCCAGCGCGCCGATCGTCGCCGCCGCCAGCGCCACCCGCTGCCCCTGCGCCACTTGGTCCCACACCCGCCGCTGCTCCGCGGTGGCACTGCCATGCACCCAGGTGCGCGACACGTCGGACTGATAGCCCTGCACGGTGCAGCCGCAATCCATCAGCACGACCTGCCCCTCACCCACGCGGTGCACCTCGCGGCTGCCGTGCGGATAGGCCGATGCCTCGCCGATCAGCGCCATCGAGAATTCGGGCTCGCCGCCCAACTGCCGCGTCGCCGCGGTCATCAGCGCGCCCACCTGCGGCCCCGTCATCCCCTTCTCGACGCGCGGGTGCAGCCAGCGATACGCCGCGACCGTCACGTCGGTCGCCTGCTGCATCAGCGCGATCTCGGCCGGCGTCTTGATCATCCGGCAGCCGCGCACCACCGGATTGGCGGATACCAGCTGCACATTGGGCAACGCGCGGCGCAGCCCGTCGCTCGCGAAGAAGCGCACCGTTTCCTCGATGCCGACCGGCTGCCGGTCGAGCCCGCGCTCCTTCAGGAAGCCTGCGATCAGCCGCAGCGGATCCTCGTCCTCCTGCCACACGCGCACCTCCGCCGGGATGCCCAGCGTCTCGCGGACTGACGGTTCCTCGAAGAACGGAGTCACGATCAGCGCCTCGCCCTCGACCGGGATCAGCGCCGCGGTCAGCCGCTCGCTGCGGCTCCAGCGCACGCCGGTGAAATAGGTCTGGCTCGATCCCGGCTCGATCAGCACCGCGCCGATCCCGTTCGTGCGCATCAGCGCCTGCGCCCGCGCAACCCGCGCGGCGCGCTCGGCGGCGCCGATCGGCACCGCGCCCGTCGTGATGTCCTTCAGCCCGGCCAAATCCGGCTCCGCGGCGCGGAGCACCCCCGCCACGGCAAGCATCGGAAAGGCGGCGGCGGCGGTCAGCACGCCGCGACGAGTAGGGGTAAAGCGCATGAGATCTTTCTGGCACGGGAAGCGGGCGGCCACAAATTGCGCCGCTACCTATCGGACGTAGCGCATCCCAGCCCAATCACCTCTGAAGACGCGTCCCACAGGCAATCCAGATCCGGTCGCTTTGCCCGGACCGCCGCCGCCATACGGTCACTGCCGCGTCCCTCGCTAGCGGTACCGAGCGCCCACCGGGCTTGACCTTCGCGCCTCAATCCCGTTCACCTTCCCCCCACCATCCCGCACCCGTTCGCTCCCGAGCCTGAACGGAAAGCCGGGGCAGCAATCCGGGAGCATTCATGGCCAAGCGGCTGACCTTATTCATCCTTATCGGGCTTGCCGCGGGCGTCGTGCTCGGCCTGACGCTCAATGCCTCGATCGATGATGGATCGCCGGCCGCCGCCGCCCGCCTGTCCGAGATCGCCGGCTATTTCTCGATCGTCACCGCGGTGTTCCTGCGGCTGATCAAGATGATCATCGCCCCGCTCGTCTTCGCCACGCTGGTCGCCGGCATCGCGCACATGGGGGATACCACCGCGCTCGGCCGCATCGGCGGGCGCGCGCTCGGCTGGTTCATCGGCGCCAGCCTCGTCAGCCTCACGCTCGGCCTCATCCTCGTCAACCTGTTCCAGCCCGGCGTCGGGCTCGATTTCCCGATCCCCCCCGTCACCGCGGGCAGCGGCGTCGAACAGGCCGCGTTCAACCTAAAGGATTTCGTCACCCACGTCTTCCCCGCCTCGGGGATCGAGGCGATGGCGAAGAACGAGATCCTGCAGATCGTCATCTTCTCGATCTTCATCGGCGTCGCGATCACCGCAGTGGGCGAGAAAGCCGCCCCGCTGGTGCGCGGGATCGAGGCGCTGGTGCAGGTGATGCTCGTCGTCACCAACTACGTCATGCGCCTCGCGCCGATCGCGGTGTTCGCCGCGGTGACGGGCACGCTGGCGGAGCGCGGACCGTCGATCATCGGCAACCTCGCCTATTTCATGGGCACGTTCTACGTCGGCATCATCCTGCTGTGGCTGCTGCTGATCGCGGTCTGCTACGCGATCGTTGGCCGGCGCACGACGTTGCTCGTGCGCTACATCCGCGAGCCGCTGCTGCTCGCCTTCTCCACCGCCTCGTCGGAGGCCGCCTATCCCCGCACGCTGGAGGCGCTCGACAAGTTCGGCGTGCCGCCGCGCATTGCCAGCTTCGTGCTGCCCTTGGGCTACAGCTTCAATCTCGACGGCTCGATGATCTACATGACCTTCGCGACGATCTTCATCGCGCAGGCCTATGGCATCGATCTCAGTTTGGGGCAGGAAATCACCATGCTGTTGGTGCTGATGATCACCAGCAAGGGGATCGCCGGCGTGCCGCGGGCCAGCCTGGTGGTGATCGCCGCGACGCTCGGCTTCTTTAACATTCCCGAAGCCGGGCTGCTGCTGATCATCGGCATCGATCACTTCCTGGACATGGGGCGTAGCGCCACCAACGTCGTCGGCAATGCGGTGGCGAGCGCAGTCATCGCCAAGTGGGAGGGCCAGCTTGATCCGCTCGAGCCCGACGCCATCCCCGATCCCCGCGCCCCGGCGGGTCACGGCCCCGCGCATCCCACCGAAAGCTTCACCGAGACGCCGGCACTCGGCGGCGATCGACAAGGCTGACGCGGCCCCGATGGCGGCCCGCCGTCCGGCGGGCGATCGCGCAGGCCGATCGTCGCCGCCGAAATGCTGACGACGCGGTGATCTGACCCGGCGCCGGTAGTTCTCCGCAATGGGCGGCAGCCGTTCACGCCAGCCAAGGCGTCATCGGCACCTGCTGCCCCGGCAAGGTCGTCCACAGCCGGGCGCGTCTCGCGTCGGCCGGAATGCCAGCTACCTTGTCAACCATCCCATGATGGCAACGCCGGCCGTGCTCTGCTGGAGGTCATCGAACGGCGGGCCCGCCGTTCGATCAGAGCATGAAGCGACGCCGCTTGCCGTTTTCACCGCCCCGCCCCGGCCCCGGCCGTTACCGATCGTGCTGCCGGCGCTTGTCCTCAGCCTGGTTATGCTCGTGGTCCGCTCGCCGCACGGCATCCGCTCGCCGCTGCAGGACGACGCAACGTACCCTCACGTAACCCGAAACCTCGTTGAGGCCGTCGCCCGGAAAGGATGCCCATCGCCAGGCGCGTCGCGCGGCACCCCGGATGCCGCGCGCTGCCGGCAGCCGCTTCACCCGCCATCCCACGATGGTGACGCCCGCCGTGCTCTGCTAGGCTAACCGAGCGGCGGCCCGCCGTTCGATCCGGAGCATGAAGCGATGCCCCTCGCCGTTCCCGCCGCCCCGCCCCGGCCAAGGCTGTTAGCGATCGTGCTGCCGGCGGTCGCCATCGGCCTCGCCGCGCTCGTCGTACGCACCCCGCTTGCCGCCGCGCATCCGCTCGCCGCCGCACTGTTCTGGTCATGGGTCGTGGCTGATAGCGCGCTGCTCGGCCTCCTCGCCGGCACCGACGGCCGGCCGACCCAAGCCGCGATCCTCGCGCGTCTCGCCGGTGCCGGCGTCGTCGTCTGGGCCGCTGCACCGATCCCAATCCGCGAGATGCTGAGCGCCAATCCCGCCTGCGGCGTCCTGACGATTGGCCTCGTAGCGGCGCATCTGGCGATCGGCGCGGTCCGCGCGCATCGTCTCCTGCGTCAGCGTGGCGAAGAGCCACGCCTTCGCCTGATCTCTGCGCTATCCGCGATCCTGCCGCCGGCTCTTGTCCGCGTCGCGGCGGCGGAGCTCGCGATCATCCATATTGCGCTGCTACGCTGGGGCGGCGCAGTGGACGTGCCCCCGGGCAGCTGCGCATTCGGCTATCATCGCCATCTCGCGCCGATCAGCATCGCGCTGCTCGTCCTGTCGTCGATAGAGATCGGCGTCGGGCATCTCGTCCTGATGCACTTCAGCCGCACCGCCGCACTCGTCCTGATGGGCATCAGCCTATTCGGGCTGATCTACCTCGTCGGATTGATCAAGTCGTTCCGCTACCGTCCGATCCTGCTCGGCCCAACCACGCTGCGCGTGCGCGCCGGCTTCCTGATCGACGTCGACGTTCCCCATGCCGTAATCGCCAGCGTCGACACGGGTATCGCCGGCGAGGTGGTACGCGCGCCCGGCACGCTCAACGCAGCGCTGCTCGCCTGGCCCAACGTCGTGCTGCACGTCGATCCGCCCGTGTGGCGTCACCGTGCGCTGCGCACGCCCCGCAGCTACGATCGCATCGCTTTTCGCGTCGACGATCCCGCGCCGTTCCTCGATCGCTTGCGTTACGCAATCGCGCCGTAGGGCAGGCGGCGGTCACGCATAAGCATAGGGCCCGCCCTTCGCGAGTGCGGCCTGATACGCCGGCCGGGCGTGCACCTTGTCGAGCCACGCGATCGTCGCCGGGCGCGAGGCGTCCAGCCCGCCGCGGCTGCGCGCCGCCTCGAGCGGGAAGCTCATCATGATGTCCGCCGCCGTCATGCTCTCGCCGGTGAACCACGGCCGCGTCGCCAGATGCGCCTCGACGAAATCGAGATGCGTGTCGATCATCGGCTGCACGCGCTTGATCGCGCTCTTGCCGAACAGTGGCACGCGGCCAAGCACCAGCTTGAGCAGTAGCGGCGGCATCATCGATCCCTCGGCATAGTGCAGCCAGTAGCGGTAATCGAGCGCGCCCGCGCGCTTCGCCGGCGCACCCAGCCGCCCGTCCGCCTTGTCGACCAGATATTCGACGATCGCGCCCGTTTCCGCGATCACCCGCCCGCGCCCGTCGACCACGTCGTCGCTGTCCTCGATCACCGGCGATTTGCCCAACGGGTGCACGCGCTTGAGCGCTGGCGGCGCAAGCATCGTCTTCTTGTCCCGCTCGTACCGCTTGATCTCGTACGGCAGCCCAAGCTCCTCGAGCATCCACAGGACGCGTTGCGAGCGGCTGTTCTCGAGATGGTGAACGATGATCATCGCGAAACGTCTCCTCGCCCGCCGGTTGCCGGGCACACGCCTCACACTAGCCGCGCCGCGCCGCGCAATGCCAGCGCGAACGCGCCGTGAAATCCATATCGCCCGGACGAACGCTGCGGCCGCGCAAAGCCTTGGCGTTACGGCACGGTCGGCTGCCTCGGCCGCATCCACTCACTCAATCGAGACGACTTCGGGAACATTCCGGGCCCCTCGCTCGGCACTCAACCTATCGCTTGCGGCATGCGCGTGCGCCGTCACGATCCATGCCGCAGCCGGAAAGTCGAGCACATCGCCACACGCCCGCGTCACAAATTGTGCGTGAAGCCCGTCGGCCAACGCCAGCCGTTTGCCCCGTGCTTGGTGCTCGATGCTTGACCGGCCGCCCGCCTCACGCGCGCGCCGTCACGATCTACGCTGCGGCCAGGAAATCGAGCACATCGCCACGCGTGAATCGCGATATGCGCGCGCAGCCGGTCGGCTAGCCGCCGCCCTCGCTCGACCCGAGCTTAAGGCTCAATCGACCGCCTGCTCACGCGCGCGCCGTCACGATCCACGCCGCCGCCGGGAAGTCGAGCACATCGCCCCGCACGTGCGTCGCAAGATGTGCGCGCAGGCGGTTCACCAGTACCGGCCGATCCGCCTCGTTCGCCGCGGCGAAGAGCTTCGATACAGTCCCGATACGGCGAAAGAAGTCGGCGCCGTCCCCCGCCGGATCAGGGCCCGCGCCCGCGCAATAGCGATAGTCCGCCGCCGCAATGCACACGTCGCCGAAACCCGCGCCGGTCAGTAGATCGACGATCGTCGTCCGATCGGCGAAGGCGAACGGCCCCGGCGCGTAACCGTGCGGCGGGTCGAGCCTGCCGCCGAGCGCCGCGATCGTCCCGGCCGCCCACGGATTTTCCGCCGGCGTTCGGAAGCAGGAAAAAACCAGTGCGGCGCCCGGCGTCATGGCCGTGCGAATGCCGGCGAAGGCCGCGCGCGGATCGTCGAAGAACATCACGCCATGGCGCGACACCGCCAGGTCGTAGCGCGGCGTCGCGCCCAATGCCGCCGGCACCGCACCGACCGCAAAGGTCACGTTGCCCGCCCCCTGCCCGGCCGCCCGTGCGCGCGCGACGTCGATCAGTGCCGGCGACAGATCGAACCCGTCGATCGCGAGGCCGGGGCGTGCCGCCGCGAGCGACAGGCTCGTCACCCCCGCCCCGCATCCCAGATCGGCCGCGCGGCCATCCTCCGGCGCCACCGCCGCGATCGCGACATCCAGCTGACGCGAGAGATCCGCGAAGCTCCGATCCGTCCGCCGCCACTCCGCTGCCCACACGTCGCCCACGCGGGTCTGCCATTCGGGTGCGGTGGTCATGCGTCGGTTCCTTACGGCTGGTGCGGACACGATAAGCGTCTGCGTACCGCCGCGATAGGATCAGCCGGACGTCGCCGCACTGACGCCATCGCCTGGAGCCGGACGCAGCCCCTCAATCATTCCCAACCGACGATCCTCGAGTTGGCATGCGACGCGCAATCCCGAGAGAGCGACGCCCCATCCTTAAAGCGCGGTACGAGAACCGACCACTCATCGGAGTGATTACGCCATCGCAGGGATAGCCGCGACAAGCAGGCACGATATTTTGCACGGCTTCGACACGAACCCCATGATCCTGCCGCCCCGACCTATCTAACGGCCAGCGGTCGTTCGCCACGATGATCAGCCCGCAAACCGTGCCTGCTGGACGGAAACCAGACCCTACTCGTACTCAGACAACGTCCGCACGATATCGAACAAACGCCGTCACCGAGCGCGAATGAACTCCGGCCGGGTCGCTGCAATCAGCGGTCCCGGAGCGGTATCGGACGACTAGACTAGATGGCCGTCTGCCATAACCGGCGGCCCGCCCGCGATAGCCCGCGCGTATAGCTTCACGTCCGGTAATCACCCTCCGACGAGCATGTGGATCCTAGATTACCTAGCCCACGATGCCCAACGCCCAATGCCCGATGCCCGATGCCCGATGCCCGATGCGATTTTGCTGCAGCCCTTAAGGCAAGGCCAAAACGGCGGCGCGAAACAGAAGCGAGAAAGACGCCCGCCGCTGCCCGTCACGGCTTCACCCATCGCGCAAGTTTCGAAAAACGAAAAAGGGCCGGTCGCGCGCGGCGGCCGGCCCATTTCACGTACTGCCGATGGCTTCGGCTCAGACGTCGTCGTCGTCGCTCGGACCGGCCATCAATTCCTCGCCGAGCCCTTCCTGGCGCCCGCGAATCTGCTTCTCGAGCCGCTCGGCGACCTCGACGTTCTCGCGCAGGTAGTTCTTCGAATTCTCGCGCCCCTGCCCGATGCGGATCGAATCGTAACTGAACCACGATCCCGACTTCTCGACCAGGCCGGCCTTGACGCCAAGATCGATGATCTCACCCAGCTTGGAGATGCCCTCACCGAACATGATGTCGAACTCGACCTGCTTGAACGGCGGGGCGACCTTGTTCTTGACCACCTTGACGCGCGTCTGGTTGCCGGTCGCCTCCTCGCGATCCTTGACCGAGCCGATGCGCCGCACGTCAAGCCGCACCGAAGCGTAGAACTTGAGCGCATTGCCGCCCGTCGTCGTCTCGGGACTGCCGTACATCACGCCGATCTTCATGCGGATCTGGTTGATGAAGATGACGAGGCAGTTCGAACGGCTGATCGTGCCGGTCAGCTTGCGCAACGCCTGGCTCATCAATCGTGCCTGCAGGCCGACGTGGCTGTCGCCCATCTCGCCCTCGATCTCGGCGCGCGGCACCAACGCGGCGACCGAATCGACCACCAGCACGTCGATCGCGTTCGATCGCACCAGCGTGTCGACGATCTCCAGCGCTTGCTCGCCGGTATCGGGCTGCGACACGATCAGATCGTCGATATTGACGCCAAGCTTCTTGGCATAGGCCGGATCAAGCGCGTGCTCGGCATCGACGAACGCCGCCATGCCGCCGGCCTTCTGCGATTCGGCGATCGCATGCAGCGCCAGCGTCGTCTTGCCCGACGATTCGGGGCCGAAGATCTCGACGATCCGTCCCTTGGGCAGCCCGCCGACGCCGAGCGCGATATCGAGCCCGAGGCTGCCGGTCGACACCACCTCGACCTTCATCGCCTCCTTCTGCCCGAGCTTCATCGCAGAGCCCTTGCCAAAGGCGCGATCGATCTGCGCGAGGGCGGCGTCGAGCGCCTTCTGACGGTCCGCGCTCTGACGGTCTGCGGTCGGGCTAGCCATGTTAGCTGGTATCACCTTGAGATTGGCGGCCATGAAGAGCCCTTTCGCTAGAGCATGCGCGCGAACCATTCAACGCGGCAACCAGCATGTATTACGTTTGTTCTCGTGGAACAAGTAGCGAACAAGCGTTTTTTCGCTCAATCGCTTGGCCTCCTCCACCGCATCCGAAGCGCAGCGAGGGCGGTATCGAATCGACATCAACCAATGCTAGCGGCGCCGGATTGTGCATGACGAACAAGCGCGCCCCGAAAGCATCATCTCGGTCCTTGGCTTCTTGAGCATACCCCTGCTCGCCGTCACGGGGCTGGCGCTACGTTCTTGTCCGAGCCTGAGCTTTCCACCGAACGAGGCGCGGCGAAAGGAGTTGATCGCGCTCGCGATCCGAGAAGTTGCGCAGGCGGGACCGAACGGTGCCGAGAGCGTCGCTGCGGCGCCCCTCGCCGACGATTGCTGCGTCGTTTACAGCGGCTGGGGCGAACATCAGATAAGCGACATCGCCGGCTCGATGAGTGTCGCTCGCCACATCGTGACAATCCAGTGGAACACCCCACGCCACACGCATCTATATGTCGTGTCGCTCGGCGATGATTTCCGCGCGATCGACATTACCGGGCACTGACCCGCGGCGGCAGGCCCGCCGCTACTGCGCGCTCGCCACCGTCGTCGTGCCCGCGCCCGGCGCGACCGCCGCGTTCACCGCCACCGTGTTGGCGGCGGGGCGGCCGGCGATGCGCACCGCGGCATCGCCCTTCATCCCCGGAAAGCGCGGCCACATCCCCTGCGCCAGCGCCGATCGGCTGGCGGAGGCGCGGCGCCCCGTCTGCCCCTCGTACATCCAATAGTTGCGCAGCACCGTCACCACGTAGCCGCGCGTCTCCCAATAGGGGATGCTCTCGATGTAGAGCAGCGGATCGCCATTATCGCGCACCAGCGAATTCCACTCGCCGACAGGCTTGGGCCCCGCATTGTATGCCGCGATCACCTTGGGCAGCAGCCCCTGCGTCAGTCCCATGTCGCGCAGCTTTTCCAGATGGCGCTGCCCGATGTCGATGTTGGTCGACGGCCGCGTCAGCGCGCTCTTGTCCACAGAGATACCGCGCTCGCGCATGTAATCGGTCGCCGCCGCCGGCATGATCTGCATCAGGCCATAGGCGCCCGCGGGC
The DNA here is from genome assembly GCF_014217605.1 of Sphingomonas sp. NBWT7. Taxonomy (NCBI): domain Bacteria; kingdom Pseudomonadati; phylum Pseudomonadota; class Alphaproteobacteria; order Sphingomonadales; family Sphingomonadaceae; genus Sphingomonas; species Sphingomonas sp. NBWT7. The sequence continues at coordinate 1,575,050 of NZ_CP043639.1, forward strand.
GACACAACCTTGTTGCGGAACCCCGATTCCTGCAGCGTGTGCGCGTAGACCAGCGCCTTGTCGACACGCCACCCGGTGTCGGGCGTCCAATTGGGCGTGGGATAGCGCGTGTCGGCGGTCGCGACGAAACCCTGCGGGCAATTGTGCGCCAGCCACACAACGCTCGCCGGCAGGTCGAGCTGCTCGGTCACGCGCACCAGGCTGGCAAATTCCGCCGCCGGGCCGATCTTCGCCTGCTGGCGGATCACCTGGTCGGCCGCGTCGTTCTCGCCGATCTCGGCCAGCGCCGCGGCGACGCGCACGTTGGGTCGCCGCTCCAGCGTCGCCCAGTCGCTCGTCACGCGCTGCGGCTTGGTTGCCGTGCTCGTCATGCCGAGCGACTGGCGGGCGATCTGACCGTAGAAGGTCTCGCCATATTGCGCCGCGTTCTTCAACCGCGCCTCGATCCGGTCGGGCCGCCCGCACGTCATGTCGGCGCGGCTCGCCCAGTAGAGGCCGGCAGCGCGCATGTCGGTGTCACCCGCGCGCGCCGACACCGCCTCGAAGCCGGCGCCCGCCGCCTGGCAGTCGTTCTGCCGCCACGCCGCCAGCGCCGACGTCCAGCGCGCATGCGTCGCCCAGTCGCCTTGGCCGCGGGCCGCCTTGTCGCCCATCCGGCGCGCGTCGCCGTCGAGACCTTGCAGGAAATAGATCCACGCGATGCGCGATTGCCACTCGGTCTCGGCCTCGAGCGTCAGCCCGCCGGTCTCCCCCAGCAGCGCTTCCGCCTCGCGCCCCATGTCGCCCTTGACGTAGGGCGTCATGCGCTGGGCGAGATCGGCGGCGATCGCATCGCTCTTGGTCGCCTTGGCGCGCACGCGCGTCGGCGCGCCGTCCTGCCAGATCAGCCGCTGCGCGGTCGGCAGCACCGGCAGCTCCGCCGCGCCGCGCGCCTTGGCGAGCCGCGCCAGCACTTCCGCCTGCGGCAGTTCGGGCGCTTCGGTCAGCAGCCGCACGAGCGGCTCGAGCTCGACGCGCGGCGATCCCTTGGCGGTGTACAGTTCGGCGCGGGCGTAGCTGTGCAGCGGCCCGGTCGCCATCGCGTCGAGCGCGAGCTGCGCATCCTGCCAGCGGCTGTCGCGGATCGCGGCAAAGACGGTGCGATACTGTTCGCGCTGCGCGACGGAGAGCTGCGCCGGCGCCGCGGGCGTCGCGGCCTCGACCGGTCGCGCGGTCTGCGCCGCGGCGATCGCCGGCGTCATCGCACCCATCGCGGTGGCAGCAAGCAACATTCGGATCACGATAAACCCCCGATCAGCAACTGCAGGTCCTTCCACGATTCAGCCTTCAGCGCCGGCCGCTCGAGCAGCATGCGCGGATGGAAGCTCGCGGCGACCGCGGTCACTCTTCCGCCGTCATGGTTAAGTACGTGTAAACCGCCGCGCGCTGCCATGACGTTCGCCGACAGGATCGCACGGCTCGCCGCATCACCCAGCACCAGCAGCCGTTTCGGCGCGACAAGCCCGGCATGATGACGCGCGATCTCGCTCAGCCGCGCCTCCAGGTCGCGCGGCATCCGCCCCGCCGTCGGGCGACGCGCGCACACGCTGGCGAGGTGCACGTCGTCGCGGCTGCGGCCGATCGCGGCGAGCATGCGGTCGAACAACCGCCCCGCCGCGCCGCCGAGCAGCGAATCGCCCGCGTCGCGCTCGGGGCAATCGATCAGCACCATCAGGTCGGCGGTGACCGGGCCGGACGCGGCGACCAGCGCCCCGCCCCACCCCGCCTCGGGCGCCGCCTCGCCGATGCGCCAGCGCAGGAATTCCTCCGCCGTCGCGGGCAGGGCGGCGGCTGGCAGCGCGCTCGCCGACACCGCAGGCGCGCGCGCCGCCGGTGACGCTACGGCTTCCTCATGCGCCGCCTCGTCGCTCAGCCATTGGAACGGCGCGTCGCCCACCAGCGTGTCGACGCCGGCGTCGCGCCACCACTCGAGCGCGCTGTCGGCAAGTGCCTGCCAGTTGTGGTTTTGATCGGCCCCCATCCCATATCCATTAGCGCAATGGTTGACGAAGCGGTCAATTCGCTCGACAGCCGATGGGGACGGGACGTTGCCGGCGTGCGCTCGATCGCGCGCGTTTCCAGATCGACGCCGGCGGATGGAGTAGAATGATGAGCGAACGCGAGTCGATGCCGTATGACGTGGTGATCGTTGGCGCGGGCCCTGCCGGCCTGTCGGCGGCGATCAGGCTGAAACAGCTCGCGGCGGAGAAAGAGGTCGAGATCTCGGTCTGCGTGCTCGAGAAGGGCAGCGAGGTCGGCGCGCACATCCTGTCGGGCGCGGTGGTCGATCCGCGCTCGCTCGACGAGCTGCTGCCGAACTGGCGCGAGGACGGCTGCCCGATGGCCGAAGTTCCGGTGACGGAGAACCTCCACTGGGTGCTGACCAAGACCGGCAAGTTCACCCTGCCTCACCTGTGGACGCCGCCGTTCCTGCACAACAAGAACACCTATACCGGCAGCCTCGGCAACATGTGCCGCTGGCTCGCCGGCAAGGCGGAGGAGCTCGGCGTCGAGATCTTCCCCGGCTTCGCCGCGGCCGAAATCCTCTACAACGACGACGGCAGCGTGAAGGGCGTCGCGACCGGCGACATGGGCGTCGCGCGCGACGGCACGCACAAGCCCGATTATCAGCCGGGGCTCGAGCTCCACGCCAAATACACCTTCTTTTCCGAGGGGTGCCGCGGGCATCTGTCGAAGCAGATCATCCGCCAGTTCGATCTGGCGCGCGACAGCGATCCGCAGGTCTACGGCATCGGCATCAAGGAGCTGTGGGATATCGATCCCGAGCAGCACCACCCCGGCCGCGTCATTCACACGCAGGGCTGGCCGACCAGCGAAACGGAGGGCACCAACGGCGGCAGCTGGCTCTATCACCAGGCGAACGGCCAGGTCAGCCTCGGCTACGTCGTGTGGCTCAACTATTCCAACCCGCACCTCTCGCCGTTCCACGAGATGCAGCGCTGGAAGACGCACCCGGAAATCTCCAAGATCCTCAAGGGCGGCAAGCGCGTCAGCTACGGCGCGCGCGCGATCAGCGACGGCGGGCTCCAGTCGATCCCCAAGCTCGTCTTCCCGGGCGGCGCGCTGATCGGCGACAGCGCCGGCTTCCTCAACGTGCCGCGTATCAAGGGTACGCACACCGCGATGAAAAGCGGCATTATGGCGGCGGAAGCCGCGGTCGAAGCGGTCATCTCGCAGCGTCAGCACGACGAGCTTACCGCCTATCCGGCGGCGTTCGAGACGAGCTGGGTAAAGAAGGAGCTGTCGATCGTCCGCAACGTCGTGCCGCTCGTCAAGAAGTTCGGCGACTTTCTCGGCTCGGGGCTCGCCGGCATCACGATGTGGGCGGAATATCTCGGCCTCAAGATGCCCTTCACGATGAAGCACCATCCCGATCACGAGACGCTGTGGCGCAAGGATCTGGTGTCGAAGATCGACTATCCCAAGCCCGATGGCGTGCTGACGTTCGATCGCCTCTCGTCGGTGTTCCTGTCGAACACCAACCACGAGGAGGACCAGCCGGTCCACCTGACGCTCAAGGATCCGTCGATCCCGGTCGAATACGATCTGCCGATGTACGACGAGCCGGCGCAGCGCTACTGCCCGGCCGGCGTGTACGAGATCGTCGGCGAGGACACCGGCGATCCCAAGTTCGTGATCAACGCGCAGAACTGCGTCCACTGCAAGACGTGCGACATCAAGGATCCGACGCAGAACATCAACTGGGTGGTGCCGGAGGGCGGCGGCGGCCCGAACTATCCCAATATGTGATTGCTGGCCCGCTGGGTTGCCCGTCGCCGCTGCCGGTCGTTATGCGGCAGCGACGGGGCGACGGGGCGACGGGGCGGCGGGCACGCGGCGTTCATCGACGATCGGCGCGTCCTTCGCGCTGCCGCCTCCAGGTCCGATCGCAGCGCGACGCGGAACAACCGATGCCATTACCGATGAGCACGTCGATCACCCTGCCGTCCCGAGCAGCTTTACGCTCGCCCGTATTTCAGACGGCGGAAACGATCCTACAGGCGTCACGTCTGCCGTCCGCCACGAGGAGCCTTCCGCACGCCGTACCGCGCCAATCTTCGAACGCTGCGTGATAGGATGACTACGCCGCCCTCCGCCCCCGGGACGCCGATCGTCGAGCCCGCCCCGGCGAAGCTCAACCTCGCGCTTCACGTGCGCCGCCGTCGCGTGGACGGCTACCACGATCTCGAGACGCTGTTCGTCTTCTGCCGCGACGGCGACACGATCACGCTCGCCAACGCCCCCGCCGACTGCCTCACCGTCACCGGCCCCTTCGCCGCCGCGCTCGGCGCGTCGGGCGCAGCCGCCTGGCCCGCCGACAATCTCGTCACCCGCGCCGCCGACGCCTTCCGCGCGGCGTTCGGCGTCTCCGCGCGCCACGCCATCAGGCTTGAAAAGAACCTGCCGGTCGCCTCGGGCATCGGCGGCGGCTCCGCCGATGCCGCCGCGACGCTGCGCGCGCTCGCCCGCCGCCACGGCGTAGCGCTCGACGATCCGCGCCTCCTTGCGATCGCCGCCGCGCTCGGCGCGGACGTGCCCGCCTGCCTCCTCGGCCGAACGGCCTTCGGCACCGGCAAGGGCGACGCGCTGGTCGCGCTCGATGCGTTCGCCGGCACGCCCGTGCTACTCGTCAATCCCGGCGTCGCCGTCTCGACCGCGGCGGTGTTCGCCGGCTGGGACGGCGAGGATCGCGGGCCGCTCGACCCGGCCGATCCGCTCGCCGGCCGCAACGATCTCGAGCCGCCCGCCCGCGCGCTCGCCCCCGTCATCGACACGGTGATCGCCCGCCTTGCCGCACAGCCGGGTGCGACGCTCGCGCGCATGTCCGGCTCAGGCGCAACGTGCTTCGCGCTGTTCGGGACGCCCGCACAGGCGAGCGCCGCCGCCGCCACGATCGCCGTCGCGCATCCCGATTGGTGGCAGCTCGCCACCACGCTCGCATGATCCGCCTCGTGCAGGACGGTGCGATCGCGCGCCTCACGCTCGACCGCCCCGATCGCCGCAACGCGCTCGCCACCCCCGACTGGCAGGCGCTCGCCGATACGATCGCCGGCATTTCGCGCGACGCCGCGGTCGTCGTCCTAGCCTCCTCCACCCCCGGCATCTTCTGCGCCGGCGCCGATCTCGGCGATCTCGCCCGCCTCGCCGACGCGCCCGAGCGACGCGCGCCCTTCCGGCTCGCGATGCGCGCCGCGATCGACGCGCTCGCCGCGCTACCGATGCCGGTCGTCGCGCTGATCGACGGCGGGTGCTTCGGCGCTGGCGTCGCGCTCGCGCTCGCCGCGGACCTGCGCGTCGCCACCCCCGCGGCCGCGTTCGGCGTGCCCCCCGCAGCGCTCGGCATCGCCTATCCCGCGGAGGACGTCGCCCGCCTCGCGCAGCGCACCGGATCGGCGCAGGCCGCGCGCCTCCTGTTCACAGGTACGCGCATCGACGCCGCCGAGGCGCAGCGCATCAACCTCGTCGACATGCTCGCCGACGATGCTATCGCGGCCACGCAGACCGTCGACCAGATCGCCGCCAACGACGCCGCCGCGCTGCGCACGCTCAAGGCGATGCTCGCCCACCCCGCCGATCCCGCGCACGCGCAGGCGTTTGAGGACAGTTTCGCCAGCCCCCGCTTCGCCGCCGCAACGCAGCGCTATCGTACGCGTCCCAATCCGTCGGCCGGTTGAACCGCGCCGCCTGCCGCGCGATAGCGACGCGATGCCGATCGATCAGACCCGCCACTTTATTCCCGTCCGCATCGCGGTGCTCACCGTGTCCGACACGCGCAGCCTGGCCGAGGACCGCTCGGGTGACACGCTAGTGCAGCGACTGACCGACGCCGGCCACACGCTCGCCGATCGCGGCATCCTGCGCGACGATGCCGACGCGATCGTCGCCCAGCTCCACGCCTGGATCGACGACGAGGGTATCGACTGCATCGTCACCACCGGCGGCACCGGGGTCACCGGCCGCGACGTCACGCCCGAGGCGATCGAGCGCGTTGCCGACAAGATGATCCCCGGCTTCGGGGAGCTGTTCCGCTGGCTGTCCTTCCAGTCGATCGGCACGTCCACCGTCCAGTCGCGCGCCTGCGCCTGCGTCGCGCGCGGCACCTATCTGTTCGCGCTCCCCGGCTCGACCGGCGCGGTGAAGGACGGGTGGGACGGCATCCTCGCGACGCAGCTCGACAGCCGCCACACCCCCTGCAACTTCGTCGAGCTGATGCCCCGCCTGCACGAGCGCTAAGCCGCCCCCGGACCGGCTATCGCGGAACTCGTTGCGCCGCCGGATCATTTAGGACGACCGATCTCAACGACGGATACAGGGAGAATGACTATGCGTATCGCACTCAAGGCCGCCGGCATGGCGACGCTGCTCGCGCTCGGTGCGTGCGGCGGCAACGCCGACGATCGCGCTGCCGACAACATCGAATCGATGGCCGAGAACAAGGCCGACGCGCTCGAGGATCAGGCCGATCGCACCGGCAACGAGGCGGTCGAGGACGCGCTCGAGGACCGCGCCGACAACGTTCGCGAAGTGGGCGACGATGCCGCCGACAAGGCCGACGACAATGACGACCCGCGCGTCGAGAATCAGGCCGGCGCCGTCATCAACCAGATGTGATGCTATGGTGGGCCGGCGGCGTCGCCCGGCGCCCCGGCCCGCCGATCAACCTTCTCTATCGCAAACCATTGGGGGCCTTTCGCGCGTGCGTCGTTCGACGCTGCGACCAAAGCGCGCCACGATCGTTCACCGGCCTCCAGTAAGGAGTAACCGATGACCACCGACCACGACGTTTCCGTGCTGAACGGCCTGATCAAGACCACGCTCGACAGCATGAAGGGCTATGAGGACGCGGCCGAAGACGCCGAGAAGACGCAGTTCGCGACGATGTTCGCCGATTTCGCACGCGATCGCAGCAAGGTCGCCGGCGATCTCCAGGCGCAGGTCCGCAGCCTCGGCGGCGATCCCGAGACCGACTCGAGCATTCTCGCTGCCGCGCACCGCACCTTCATGGATCTGAAGCAGGCGTTCACCGGCAAGGACGACAAGGCGATCATCCAGGAGGTCGAGCGCGGCGAGGACTTCATCAAGGACAAGTTCGAGACCGCGATGAGGGACACCGATCTCTCCCCCGCCACCACCACCGCGATCGGCGACGCCTATCGCTCGGTGAAGGAAGGTCACGACAAAATGAGCGCGCTCAAGCACTCGATCGCCTGATCGCCGAACGCGCCCGGCCCGCCACGCGCGGCGCCGGGCGTCGTTGCCCGCCGTCGCGCTCGTTGATCGCCGGCCGGACCGCCGCGATACCGCCCCGACGCGAACCGCGCCTACCGCCCCGTTACAGCAGCCGCGCCTGCGCCTCCGTCGTCTCGCACGCCGCGCGCCGGAACGCTGCGGTCGGATCGACACAGGGGATGTCCGGCCGCTTGCCGTCGAACAGCTCTGCCAGCGTCACGATCTGCAACCGGGGATAGCTCTTGCCCGTCGCCTCGGCGCGAAACACCCCCACCGCCGCCGCCTCGCGCTCCATCACCTTCGTCGGCAGCGCCTTGGTAATGGACACCCCGATCGGCGCCTTCTCGCGCTCCATCGCCGAGTGCAGGTCGCGGATCATCTGCACGGCGACGTTTTGGCTGCCCTTGACCGAGATGAGCGCTGAGCGCGATGAATTGGTTCCTCGGTCGAAAACGACCAAAACAGCGTGCAAGTATCCGAATTGATCCAGATTTCCACACGCTGCGTTCGGCGAATTACTCAGCTTTGTGAGGCGTCGCCAAGTGCTTAAGGCTTCTGGTTCTGTGACATCACCGATGCGCCGAGTGATTTCCGCTCGGCTACCGTCAGCGATTTCCCGCGCATCGCCTTGCTGGCGATCGATGTGACAGTTTTGCCGCTGTCACGCGGCGTCGGCGGTTTCCCGCGACCTTTCCTTGCCATTGACATTCAATCGCAAAATTGACGGTTTCGCCACGATTGAATATGTATGGCCCCGGCGTGTCGGCCGGGGCCTGCCGGTCTTACCGGCTAGTTACCTAACAATGCCGTCACGCTGAACCACCTCCCTCCGTACTAGACTGGGAGTTAAGTTGCGGGTGCGAGGGGGTTGCCGCCCCCTCGTCCCGGTCGGTTGGTTTGGCCGGAGCCTCCCCAATCTCGTCAAGGGGCAGTTCATCCCCCATAAGTGCGTCAAAATCGGCCTCGTTCAGCTTCCACACTCGCCCTTCAAGCCGAATACGCTCGGCCTCCTTTAGGCGGGAGAGTTGAGGGCTCAGGCTAGTGCGCGCGATGTCGAGTCGCCCCCACTCCTGCCGGAAATGAACAAGCAATTCGTTTGCCGTAGCGCCGTTCGCGAAGCGTTCTGCAAGCGCACGAACGATCATCTGCTTCATCGTCATGTGTTGCGCATCTGGATGTGCAAGACGCGCGTGATATGCCGCTGATCGCTCGCTGGCATCATTGCCCGATGCCGCGATGGGATCGCTCGTCATCGCAGCGATACCAGCTTCAATCTGGCGAAGTTCCTTCTCTATACCACGCATGGTCGTGCGCACCGCCTCGAGTCGACCACTCAGGTCGGCACGGCGCTGACGCAGCATACGAAGCGAATCGGTTTCCATCGCAAGCCCAGATACGCAAAGATCCGAAAGAGTTGCAACCCATCGTTGCACACAACTTTCAGATAATTTTTTTCTGGACTCCTTTTGTTCTCGGCGGCTCGAGGGTCGCCAGCAAATCTAATTCTAAACGGCGGGCTTTTGTCGCGCAGTTCGCACAATCTTATCGTGTTTGCCCAGCCGTTGCCCGGTCGTTCCAGTGCCACGTGTCCTCGAACGGCTCCATCTGCGCGTCCGATTGCGTGCCGGTCGGTGATCGGAACAGGATGTTGTAACTGGTATTCGAATTGAACGGCGGGTCGAGATAGACGAGGTCGACGCTCTCGTCGCGCACGTGCGCGCGTAGCACGTCCAGATTGTCGCCCCCGTTTGTCGGCGCGCTAGAGCCGGTTGGTCATCGCCGCACTGTAGCGCCGCTGCGCCGCGCGGCAATCGACCCACTCGCAACCCCGCGCCCCTCTTCCTACATTGCCGGCCTATCCTCCCGACCGGAACGGAAGTAGAACCCGCCTTTATGCTGACCCATATTTCCGTCCGCGGCGCGCGCGAGCACAATCTGAAGGACGTGAGCGTCGATATCCCGCGCGATACGCTGACGGTGATCACCGGCCTGTCGGGCTCGGGCAAGTCCAGCCTCGCCTTCGACACCATCTATGCCGAGGGCCAGCGCCGCTACGTCGAATCGCTGTCGGCCTATGCGCGCCAGTTCCTCGAGTTGATGCAGAAGCCCGATGTCGATCATATCGAGGGCCTCTCGCCGGCGATCTCGATCGAGCAGAAGACCACCAGCCGCAACCCGCGCTCCACCGTTGCGACGGTGACCGAGATCTACGATTACATGCGCCTCCTCTGGGCGCGCGTCGGTATCCCCTATTCGCCCGTCACCGGCCTGCCGATCGCGGCGCAGACCGTCAGCCAGATGGTCGACCGCGTCATGGCGCTGCCCGAGGGCACGCGGCTCTACCTGCTCGCCCCCGTCGTGCGCGGCCGCAAGGGCGAGTATCGCAAGGAGCTCGCCGAGTGGCAGAAGGCGGGCTTCACCCGCGTCCGTATCGACGGTGAGATTCACGAGATCGACGAGGCCCCCGCGCTCGACAAGAAGTACAAGCATGACATCGAAGTCGTCGTCGATCGCCTCGCGGTGAACGCCGACATTTCGACGCGCCTCGCCGACAGTTTCGAGACCGCGCTGAAACTCGCCGAGGGCCTCGCCTATGTCGATCTCGCCGACGGCGTCGTGCCGGGGCGTGAGGATGAGGCGGCGTCGGGCGGCCAGATGAAGAACGCCGGCATCCCCGCCAACCGCATCGTTTTCTCCGAGAAGTTCGCCTGCCCCGTCTCCGGCTTCACCATCGCCGAGATCGAGCCGCGCTTGTTCTCCTTCAACGCGCCGCAGGGCGCCTGCCCGGCGTGCGACGGCCTCGGCGAAAAGCTGATCTTCGACGAGGATCTCGTCGTTCCCAACCACGCGCTCACTATCAAGAAGGGCGCCGTCGTCCCCTGGGCGAAATCGAACCCGCCCTCGCCCTATTACATGCAGGTGCTGGGCAGCCTCGCGCGCGAGTTCGGCTTCAGCCTCGACACCCCCTGGTCCGACCTGCCCGAGGAAGTCCACCAGACGATCCTCCACGGCACCCGCGGCAAGCCCGTCACCCTCACCTTCATCGACGGCAAGAAGAGCTACGACGTCAAGAAGCCGTTCGAAGGCGTCATCGGCAACTTGAACCGCCGCATGCTCCAAACGGAAAGCGCGTGGATGAAGGAGGAGCTCGGCAAGTACCAGTCGTCGCAGCCCTGCGAGGTGTGCCACGGCGCCCGTCTCAAGCCCGAGGCGCTGGCGGTCAAGGTCGCGATGCAGGACATCAGCCACGCCACCCACCTCTCGGTGGTCGACGCGCTCGCCTTCTTCACCGACCTGCCGAGCCACCTCAACGATCAGCAGCGCGCCATCGCCGAGCGTATCCTGAAGGAGATCGTCGAGCGCCTCGGCTTCCTCAACAACGTCGGCCTCGACTACCTCAACCTCAACCGCACGTCGGGCACGCTGTCGGGCGGCGAGAGCCAGCGCATCCGCCTCGCCAGCCAGATCGGCAGCGGCCTCTCGGGCGTCCTCTACGTCCTCGACGAACCCTCGATCGGCCTGCATCAGCGCGACAACGACATGCTGCTCGCCACGCTCCGCCGTCTGCGCGATCTCGGCAACACCGTGCTTGTCGTCGAGCATGACGAGGATGCGATCCGCACCGCCGATTACGTCATCGACATGGGGCCCGGCGCCGGCGTCCACGGCGGCAGCATCGTCGCGCAGGGCACGCTCAACCAGCTCCTCAAGTCCAAGGGCTCCGTCACCGCCGATTACCTGAACGGCACCCGCGAAGTCCCCGTGCCCGCGAAGCGCCGCAAGGGTTCGGGCAAGAAGCTGACGGTGCACAACGCCACCGCCAACAACCTGACGGGCGTCACCGCGTCGATCCCGCTCGGCACCTTCACCTGCATCACCGGCGTCTCGGGCTCGGGCAAGTCGAGCTTCACCATCGACACGCTCTACGCCGCCGCCGCCCGCGCGCTGAACGGCGCGCGCATCCTCGCCGGCAAGCACGACAAGGTCACCGGGCTCCAGCATCTCGACAAGGTGATCGACATCGATCAGTCGCCGATCGGCCGCACCCCGCGCTCGAACCCGGCGACCTACACCGGCGCCTTCACCCAGATCCGCGACTGGTTCGCCGGCCTGCCGGAGGCGCAGGCGCGCGGCTACAAGCCCGGCCGCTTCTCGTTCAACGTCAAGGGCGGCCGCTGCGAGGCGTGCCAGGGCGACGGCCTGCTCAAGATCGAGATGCACTTCCTCCCCGACGTCTACGTCACGTGCGACGTGTGCCACGGCGCGCGCTACAATCGCGAGACGCTCGAGGTGAAGTTCAAGGGGCTCAGCATCGCCGACGTGCTCGACATGACGGTCGAGGACGCCGCGGAGTTCTTCAAGGCCGTCCCCCCGATCCGCGACAAGATGGCGATGCTGGTCGAGGTCGGCCTCGGCTACGTCAAGGTCGGCCAGCAGGCGACCACCCTCTCGGGCGGCGAGGCGCAGCGCGTCAAGCTTGCCAAGGAACTCGCCCGCAGGGCCACCGGCAACACGCTCTACATCCTCGACGAGCCGACCACCGGCCTACACTTCGAGGACGTGCGCAAATTGCTCGAAGTGCTCCACGCGCTTGTCGAGCAGGGCAACACCGTGGTGGTGATCGAGCACAACCTTGACGTCATCAAGACCGCCGACTGGGTGCTCGATCTCGGGCCGGAAGGCGGCGTCAAGGGCGGCGAGATCGTCGCCGAAGGCACGCCGGAAGTTGTGGCGGCGGAACCGCGGAGCTTTACGGGGAAGTATTTAGCACCGTTGTTGGGGAAGCGGGAGGCGGTGGCGGCGGAGTAGGCTAGCGGCGGAATAGAAAGCCTACTACCGTTCACTATGCCTCTGCAACTTTACCCGAAAGCAAAGTCTGCCATGATCGAGGCACTGCGGAATGGAATTCCGCATGTCAGGGTAAAGGATGGCAAATTCCTCGAGACGATTACGGCATTCCTTGCCGCTTGGCAGGCTAATGCGGTGCTCCCATCGACAGGCAAGCTACATGAAAAATAACCAGTTACATTGGCGAACGCCCCTTCGTTGAGTTTATCGTAGAGACGTTAAGCAGAGAACTTAGTGACGGCTTTGATTACAATCCGGAGTCCGGCACGAAGCCTCTAATTGAAATGGCAGGCTACACAGATGTGCCTGCGTGTGCTGACAGGCTTGTGAGCCTTTTTGAGACTCTTCCTTGGCACTACAGTATTGCGACGCGACTGCCTGAGGGGCTCATTCCGGACGAGATATGCCAAAGTCGGACGCTATCTTTGGGAGACGGCACGTTCCTCACTGAGCCTGACATGCTATTTAAACAACAATCTCGACTATCTCATGACAACCCCCGGGTGGAGAGCAGAGCAAAAGGTTCGGGTATTCTGACGAAGCTAGCGGTGGGTTCGACAGCATGGCAAGACGGTAGCAGCTATTTCGTCAAACAAGATGACGGAATAGTCGGAATATACGGCGGCGGTACCCTGATGGAGAATACTGAGCGCAGCCTTGAAAGCTTCATTGGCTTAGGTCTCGCAACCAAGTTATTCAGATATGAATATCGTTATGAGAATCCTCAATTAACGTCTAGCTGGTTTATCCACCAGCAAGAAGTAGAGAGATGGCGTTTCTTTACTCGCATTGAAGTCAGCGAGGGTATTCGAGAGATCCTACGCCACACTTCTTCCTTTAAATTTGCAGATAGTTATCCTGAGGAGCACAGGATACCATGGCTGGAAGGCGCTTTGGAGCGGGCCAACTTGATCATATCCTCTCCCAACAGTAAAACTTTACAACTTGCAACAAAATGGTTCTTTGATAGCTTCAAAGGCACTGATGATACTTTAAAATACATAAGGTTGATGGTTACAATAGAAATTCTTCTTGGAGAACACGCGGATACATCAAAAGCAAGCCTGGGTGAACTTTTGGGCAATAGATTGGCGTATCTAATTGGCAAGAACCATCAAGACAGAGCTGAAGTACTAAACGAGTTTAAGAAAATATATGGAGTTCGCTCTAGCATACTCCATCATGGTAAGCACAAATTAAGCTCCTTAGAACATAGTTATATTTCTCGACTAAGAACATATTGTGAGCGCGCAATCACAGAGGAATCTCGTTTGATAATTGCTTGATTCGGGGCATTTGCGCAAAGCCATTTCTACTTAGCAGTTATCGAGTTGTGGCGGTTCACGCCAAGCCCGCCGCCTCCCATAGCGCCTCGTTCATCCGCACCTGCCAGTCCGGCCCGCCCTCGCGAAACTTCTCGATCACATCGGGATCGAGCCGCAGCGTCACTTGCCGCTTCGCCGTGCCGCGCAGCGGCGGACGGCCGCGCGCCACGCCGTTCGGGCCGAAATAGCTCGTCGCCGACTGCACGGCCTTCTGTATCAATCCGTATCGCTGGGCCCGCCGCGGCAAAGCCGCGTCGTCAGCCGGCGCTTGGGCGCCGCTGGCCGGGCGCGCGCGGGTTCGCTCGTGCGTAGCTGCGCTACGCCCTTGCCGCGCGCGCTGTCCTACATCCCCTGTTTCGGTATAACTCCCCCGTCCAGCAACCATCTGCGAGGACGAAACCGATGTCGCATCCGCTCCCCCTCCCCATCGCCACCGATGGCCCGATCACCGATCCGCACGTCGATGCCGTCCGCCACTGGCAGTCGCTGGTCGATCTCGGCCTGATCGGCACGCGCACCGAAACCCCGCCCGATGTCGCCGCGAACCGCGACGCGACCGAGCGGCTGTTTCGTGAGATCGCGCGCGACCGGCGGCGGCTCGAGCGCGGCTGGTAGCGCGCCGGCCGCTCGCCGCCCGCCCCCGCGCCCCTCACCCCATTTCGCGCACCGTCTCCATCACCACATAGGTCGATGTGCTCGACACGTGCGGCAGCGTCGAGATCCGCTCGCCCAGCACCGCGCGATACGCGCGCATGTCCGCCGTGCGCACCTTCAGCAGATAGTCGAAATGGCTCGCGATCATGTGGCATTCCTCCACCTCGGGGATCGCCAGCACGCCGCGGCGGAACGCGTCCAGCGCCGCCTCGCGCGTGTCGGACAGTTTCACCTCGGTGAACGCGACATGCCCCTGCCCCAGCCGCGCGGGATCGACGATCGCGCGAAACCCGCGGATCACCCCGCGCTCGGTCAGCCGCTTCAGCCGAACCTGGCACGGCGTCTTGGATAGCCCCACGCGCTGTGCCAGTTCGGTGACGGACAGCCGCCCCTCGCCCTGCAGCACCGCGATGATCCGCCGGTCGAACGCGTCGAGCTCTTGCGATGCGGCAGGAAATTCGTCCATCGATCTGCTTTCACAAAGGCGAAACGGCCGCGCCGACGCTTCGAGATAAGTCGGAAAGCCCGCGCGCCATTGCCTATATATCTGCGGTCCCTCCTTGCCGGAACCGCTCATGGCCTCGCTCCCCTCGCTGTTCGCCGATTTCGCCCCGCCGATCCGCCCCGCCACCCCGCTGCGTGCCGCGATCACCGCCGCCGCGCGCCGCCCGGAGCCCGAGGCGCTCGCCCCGCTGCTCGACGAGGCGACGCTCCCCGATGATGTGAAGGCGCAGGCGCTGTCGGTCGCCACCAGCCTCATCACCGCGCTGCGCGCCAAGCATAAGGGCACCGGGGTCGAAGGGCTGGTGCAGGAATATGCGCTGTCCAGCCAGGAGGGCGTCGCGCTGATGTGCCTCGCCGAGGCGCTGCTGCGAATCCCCGACGATGCGACGCGCGACGCGCTGATCCGCGACAAGATCGCCGGCGGCGACTGGCGCAGCCACATGGGCGACGGCCGCTCCCTATTCGTCAACGCCGCCACCTGGGGCCTGGTGGTGACGGGCAAGCTCACCAACAGCGTCAACGACCGTGGCCTCGCCGCCGCGCTCACCCGCCTCATCGCCCGCGCCGGCGAGCCGGTGATCCGCCGCGGGGTCGACATGGCGATGCGCATGATGGGCGAACAGTTCGTCACCGGCGAGACGATCGGCGAGGCGCTGAAGCGCGCCCGTCCGCTCGAAGCTCGCGGCTTCGGCTACAGCTACGACATGCTGGGTGAGGCCGCGACCACCGCCGCCGATGCCGACCGCTATTATCGCGATTACGAGACCGCGGTACACGCGATCGGCAAGGCGTCCGCCGGCCGCGGCGTCTATGCCGGCCCCGGCATCTCGATCAAACTCTCCGCCCTCCACCCGCGCTACGCCCGCGCGCAGGCGAGCCGCGTGATGGACGAGCTGCTGCCCCGCGTCCGCGCGCTCGCCCTGATCGCCAAGGGCTACGACATCGGTTTCAACATCGACGCGGAAGAAGCCGACCGCCTCGAACTGTCGCTCGACCTGCTAGAAAGCCTCGCCACCGATCCCGATCTCGCCGGCTGGAACGGCCTCGGCTTCGTCATCCAGGCCTATGGCAAGCGCTGCCCGTTCGTGATCGACTGGATCGTCGATCTCGCCCGCCGCGCCGACCGCCGCATCATGGTCCGCCTCGTCAAGGGCGCCTATTGGGATGCCGAGATCAAGCGCGCGCAGGTCGATGGCCAGGCCGATTTCCCGGTCTATACCCGCAAGATCCACACCGACGTCTCGTATCTCGCCTGCGCCCGCCGCCTGCTGGCGAACCGCGACGCGGTGTTCCCACAATTCGCCACGCACAATGCCCAGACGCTCGCAACGATCTACGCGCTCGCCGGCTCCGATTTCACGCTCGGCGATTACGAGTTCCAATGCCTCCACGGCATGGGCGAGCCGCTCTACGACGAGGTCGTCGGCGCCGACAAGCTGAACCGCCCGTGCCGCATCTACGCCCCCGTCGGCACGCACGAGACGCTGCTCGCCTATCTCGTCCGCCGCCTGCTCGAAAACGGCGCCAACAGCTCGTTCGTCAACCGCATCGCCGATCCCGAAGTGTCGGTCGCCGATCTCGTCGCCGATCCCGTCGCGATCGTCCGCGCCGCCGATACGCCGGGGCACAAGCACGCCGCGATCGCGCTCCCGGCCGATCTCTATCCCGATCGCCGCAACTCCGCCGGCCTCGATCTCGCCGACGAGTGCACGCTGGCGGCGCTGGCCGAGACGATGCAGGCCGGCGCGCACGCGAAATGGCACGCCGCCCCCGCCGATGGGCAAGGCACGCCGCGCCCAGTCCGCAACCCCGCCGACCACCGCGACACCGTCGGCACCGTGGTCGAGGCATCGCCCGCACAGGCCGCCGCCGCGGCGCGCACTGCCGCTCGTTTTGCCCCCATTTGGTCCCAAAAAGCCCCCTCTGATCGCGCACAAATGCTCGATTTGGCCGCCGATTCCATGCAGGCGCGCATGCCCGAACTGATCGGTTTGATCGTGCGCGAGGCCGGAAAATCGGTTCCCAACGCCATCGGCGAGGTGCGCGAAGCGATTGATTTCCTGCGCTATTATGCCGATCAGGCGCGCCGCACCCTCGGCCCGTCGCACCGCCCGTTAGGCGCGGTCACCTGCATCAGCCCCTGGAACTTCCCCCTCGCGATCTTCACTGGCCAGATCGCCGCCGCCCTCGTCGCCGGCAACACCGTGCTGGCGAAGCCTGCCGAGGAAACCCCGCTGATCGCCGCGCAAGCCGTTGCGATCCTTCACGAATCCGGCATTCCCGCCGACGCGCTCCAGCTGCTCCCCGGCGACGGCGCGATCGGCGCCGCGCTCGTCGCCGCACCGGAGACCGCTGCGGTGATGTTCACCGGCTCCACAGAAGTCGCCCGCCTCATCCAGCGCGAGCTCGCCACCCGCCTCTCCCCCCAAGGCACGCCGATCCCGCTGATCGCCGAGACCGGCGGCCAGAACGCGATGATCGTCGATAGCTCCGCGCTGGCCGAACAGGTGGTGGCCGACGTGATCGCGTCGGCCTTCGACAGCGCCGGCCAGCGCTGCTCGGCGCTGCGCATCCTCTGTCTGCAGGAGGAAGTCGCCGACCGCATCCTGACGATGCTGCGCGGCGCGCTCCACGAACTGCGCGTCGGTCGCACCGATCGACTGGCGGTCGACATCGGCCCGGTCATCACCGCCGAGGCGCAGGCCGGGATCGAGCATCACGTCGCCGCCTTGCGCAGTCGCGGTGCGAAGGTCGAATCACTCCCGCTCGGGGAGGAAACGTCGCACGGTACCTTCGTCGCCCCCACCATCATCGAGCTGAAGGATCTCGCCGACCTCGAGCGCGAGGTGTTCGGCCCCGTCCTCCACGTCATCCGCTTCAAGCGTAGCAACCTCGACGCACTGATCGATCGTATCAACGCCACCGGCTACGGCCTCACCTTCGGCCTCCACACCCGGCTCGACGAGACAATCGCGCACGTCACCGCGCGGGTGAAGGCAGG
Organism: Sphingomonas sp. NBWT7; assembly: GCF_014217605.1. Lineage (NCBI taxonomy): Bacteria > Pseudomonadati > Pseudomonadota > Alphaproteobacteria > Sphingomonadales > Sphingomonadaceae > Sphingomonas > Sphingomonas sp. NBWT7. Next base: position 1,592,672 of record NZ_CP043639.1, read on the forward strand.
CAACCTCTACATCAACCGCAACGTCATCGGCGCGGTGGTCGGCGTCCAGCCGTTCGGCGGTCGCGGCCTGTCGGGCACCGGCCCCAAGGCGGGTGGGCCGCTCTACCTCGGCCGGCTGATGCACGATCCGGTGACGGCGCCCGCGATCAGCTCCACCGTCGCCGACCCCGCCGCACGCGAACTCGCGGTGTGGATCGACGCGCAGGGCGACGCCGCCGGCGCAGCACTGGTGCGTGACGTGGCGGCGACCGCGCTGCTCGGCGCCGAGGCGGAGCTCGACGGCCCGGTCGGCGAGCGCAACCTCTACGCGCTCCACCCGCGGGGCCGCATCCTGCTGCTGCCCGAAACGCCGCAGGGCTTGGTGGCGCAGCTCGCGGCGGGCCTCGCGACGGGCAACGACCTCGTCGTCGACGCTGCGGCGCGCACTGACCTCCCCGCCGCAATCGCCGCGCGCGTGCAGTGGAGCGCCGATTGGACCCGCGAGGGCCCCTATGCCGGCGCGCTGATTGAGGGCGACGCATCGCGCGTGCGCACCGCACAGCAGCAGGTGGCGGCGCTCGACGGCCCGATCGTCCTCACCCAGGCGAACGACTACCGGACCGAATGGCTCGTCGAAGAAGTCTCCACCTCGATCAACACGACCGCAGCGGGCGGCAACGCCAGTCTTATGGCGATGACCTGACCCAGTATCGGCCGTGTGCGAACGCACTAGCTTTTCGGCCGCCCTTCCGCTAAGCGCGCCGGCTTCCAGACAACTGGAACGCTTGCGGGAGGGCGCTGCCACGCGTCCGCACGAACCGCTAAACTTAAAGAGAGTGACATGGCGAAGAAGATTACAGGCTATATCAAGTTGCAGGTGCCCGCCGGCGCCGCCAACCCGTCGCCGCCGATCGGCCCGGCGCTTGGTCAGCGCGGCGTCAACATCATGGAATTCTGCAAGGCGTTCAACGCCAAGACGGCCGACATGGAGAAGGGCTCGCCCCTCCCCACCGTCATCACCGTCTATGCGGACCGTTCGTTCAGCTTCGAGACCAAGACGCCCCCGGCGACCTTCCTCATTAAGAAGGCGCTGAACCTCAAGTCGGGTTCGAAGGAGCCGGGCAAGACCTCGGCGGGCACGATCAAGCGCTCGCAGCTGTCGGAAATCGCGCAGGTCAAGATGGCGGATCTGAACGCCAACGACATCGACGCAGCAACGAAGATCATCGAAGGCTCCGCTCGCGCGATGGGCCTCCAGGTTGTGGAGGGCTAAGACCATGGCGAAGCTCACGAAGAAGCAGAAGGCGATCACGATCGACCGTGAGAAGCTGCACGGCGTCGACGAGGCGATCAGCCTCGCGCGTGCCGGCGCCACCTCGAAGTTCGACGAGACGATCGAAGTCGCGCTGAACCTCGGCGTCGATCCGCGTCACGCCGACCAGATGGTCCGCGGCGTCGTCACGCTGCCCAAGGGCACCGGCAAGACGGTGCGCGTTGGCGTGTTCGCCAAGGGCGCGAAGGCTGACGAGGCCCGCGAGGCCGGCGCCGACGTGGTCGGTGCGGAAGACCTGATGGAGACCATCCAGGGCGGCACGATTGATTTCGATCGCTGCATCGCGACCCCGGACATGATGGGCATCGTCGGCCGCCTCGGTAAGGTGCTGGGTCCGAAGGGCCTGATGCCGAACCCGAAGCTCGGCACCGTGACGATGAACGTCGCCGAAGCGGTGAAGGCCGCCAAGGGCGGTCAGGTCGAGTATCGCGTCGAGAAGGCCGGCATCATCCACTCCGGCATCGGCAAGGCGAGCTTCCCGGCCGAGGACCTGCGCGCGAACTTCGACGCGCTGGTTGACGCGGTGGTCAAGGCCAAGCCGTCGGGCGCCAAGGGCAAGTACGTCCGCAAGGTCGCGATCTCGAGCACCATGGGTGCCGGGATCAAGGTCGACGTGGCGGAAGTTGCCTCGGCCTGATCGCGCGACGATCGCCGTACAAAGGAGGCCGGGGGCAACCCCGGCCTTTTTTGTTGGTTGCGCAGGCCGGTGGGGCTAGCCGGCGCGTGAACCCAATCGTTGCCGCCGCGTTACGACGCGCATGAGCGAGGGTTCCCTCGCCGCGCCCTGGTGGCAGCGCGGCGTTATCTATCAAATCTACCCGCGCTCGTTCGCCGATTCGAACGGCGACGGTATCGGCGATCTCGCCGGCATCGAGGCGCATCTCGACCATGTCGCGAACCTCGGCGTCGATGCGATCTGGCTGTCGCCGATCTTCCCCTCGCCGATGGCCGACTTCGGCTATGACGTCGCCGACTATACCGGTGTCGAGGCGATGTTTGGCGACCTTGCCGCATTCGACCGCTTGCTCGCCGCAGTCCACGTCCGCGGGCTAAGGCTGCTGCTCGATTTCGTCCCCAACCACTCGTCGACGCAGCACCCGTGGTTCGTCGAGAGCCGCTCGTCACGCGACAGCCCGAAGCGCGACTGGTACATCTGGCGCGATCCCGCCCCCGATGGCGGCCCGCCCAACAACTGGATCAGCGATATGGGCGGCCCCGCTTGGGAGCTCGATCCCGCGACTGGCCAATATTATCTCCATACCTTCCTCAAGGAACAGGCCGACCTCAACTGGCGCAACCCTGACGTCGCGCAGGCGATGACCGATGTGATGCGTTTCTGGCTCGACCGCGGCGTCGACGGCTTCCGCATCGACGTGCTTTGGCACATCGTGAAGGCGCAAGGCCTGCCCGATAACCCTGCGAACCCCGACTGGCGCGAGGGGATGGCCGAGAAGCTTCGCGTCCTTCAGCACCATTCAACCGATCAGCCCGAGGCGCACGCCTTCACCCGCGGCATGCGGCAGCTCGCCGACAGCTACGGCGAGACGCTGCTCGTCGGCGAGATCTTTCTGCCGCGCGATCGCCTGATGCGCTGGTACGGCAGTGAGGCGGAACCCGGCGTCCACTTGCCCTTCAACTTCGAGCTGATCGAAAATTCGTGGAATCGCGACACGCTCGCGCGGCTCATCGCGGATTACGATGCGGCCATCCCCGACCACGGCTGGCCCAACTGGGTGATCGGCAGCCACGACGCCCCGCGAATCGCCGCGCGAGTCGGTGAGGCCCAAGCCCGCGTTGCCGCGATGCTGCTCCTCACCCTGCGCGGCACGCCGACGCTCTACCAGGGCGACGAGCTCGGCATCGGCACCGTCGACATCCCGCCCGACCGCATTCGCGACCCGCAGGACCTGCGCCAGCCCGGCATGGGGCTCGGCCGCGACCGCTCGCGCACCCCGATGGCATGGGACGCCTCGCCCAACGCCGGCTTCTCCACCGCGGTGCCGTGGCTGCCGCTCCATCCCGACTGGCCGATGCGCAACGTGGCCGTGCAGGAGCAGGACCCGCACTCGATGCTCGCGCTCTACCGCCGCCTGCTCGCCGCGCGCCGCGCGCACCCCGCGCTGTCGCTCGGCCGCATGACGCTGCACGACACGCCCGGTGACGTCCTCGCCTATGAGCGCGTTCACGCCGGACAACGCCTGTTCGTCGCGCTCAACTTCGGCCCGGACGCGCAGGACATCACACCCCCCGCCCGCCCCGGCCGGATCATCGCCGCCACCGGCACCCGCACCGCCTTCGACGGGCGGATCGACGGCGACGAGGGCTTTATCGTGGAACTGGAACCCTGATGCGCATTGCCATGCTCTCGTCGATCTCCTGGCCGACGCCGCCTACCGGTTACGGCCCGTGGGAGCTGGTGACCAGCCTCCTCACCGAAGCGCTGGTCGCACGCGGCGTCGACGTCACGCTCTTCGCCACGCAGAACTCGCTGACCGCCGGGAAGCTCGATGGCGTCGTGCCGCGCGGCTATTCGGAACCGCCGCACCTCGACGCCAAGGTGTGGGAAGCGATGCACATCGCGCATTGCATCGAGCGCGCCGGTGAGTTCGACCTCATCCACAATCAGGCCGATTTCATGCCGCTCGCCTGGTCGCGGCTGATCGACACGCCGATGCTGACGACGATCCATGGCTTCTCGTCCGAGCGGATCGTGCCCGTCTACCAGCGCTACGACGACAACACCCACTACGTCTCGATCAGCGACGCCGATCGTCACCCGTCGCTTAGTTACGCCGCGACGATCCACCACGGCATCCCGCTCGATGAATTCCCGTTCGATGCTGAGGGCAGCGACGACCTCCTGTTCTTCGGCCGCATCCACCCCGACAAGGGCCCGCACGACGCCATCGCCGCCGCGAAGCAAGCCGGCAAGCGCCTCGTCATGGCCGGCCTCGTCCAGGACGAAGGCTATCACGAACGCCAGGTCGCGCCGCATATCGACAACGACCGCGTGGTTTTCCGCGGCGTCGTCGGCGGCGAAGCCCGCACGCAAGCGCTCGGCCGGGCGGGCGCGCTGCTCCACCTGATCGGCTTCGACGAACCCTTTGGCCTGTCGGTGGTCGAAGCAATGGCGTGCGGCACCCCGGTAATCGCGTTCAACCGCGGTTCGATGCCCGAACTGATCGAACACGGCGTCACCGGCTTCCTCGTCGATACGGTGGACGAAGCCGTCGCGGCTATCGCGCGTGTTGGGGAGATCGACCGCGCGACCTGCCGCAGCCGCGTCGCCGAGCGGTTCAGCGTCGAACGCATGGCGGACGATTACATCAAGCTGTACGAGCGCCTGATCGGATAAGCACCCCTTTTAGCCGAGCCCTTCCCCTTTCCCCTTCCCCTCTCCCGTTCGTGCTGAGGAGGTGCTGAGCCGGAGGCGAAGTGCCGTCTCGAAGCACGCCCCGAGCGACGCCGCAGGCGGCATGCGCTTCGAGACGAGGCTTCGACTTCGCTCTGTCTCTCCTCAGCACGAACGGCGGGAGGACACGGTCGGATCGCTGGACAACGCTCACCCACCCCGCGACACTGCGCTCGAAAAGCAGGAGAGCGAACCCCATGCCGCATTACGGCGATCTGCAGACCCGCATCTACGGCGCCGGCCTCTCCGGCGTCATACCGACCTACCCCGTAGATTTCGCCACGCTCGAGAAGCGCGCGCAGGCCGCGCTTCCCCCGCACGTCCTCACCTACGTTCAGGGCGGCTGCGGTGACGAATACACCCAGGATGAGAATGCGCGCGCCTTCCGCCACTGGGGCATGGTGCCGCGAATGATGGTCGATGCGACGCATCGCGATCTGTCGACGACGATCTTCGGCCTCGATCTGCCGAGCCCCGTTTTCATGGCGCCGATCGGCGTCACGGGCATGATGACGCAGGACCAGCACGGCGACGTCGCCGCGGCGCAGGCATCCGCCACCACCGGCGTCCCGCTCACCGCCTCCACGCTCTCCAACGATCCGCTCGAGGACGTCCACGCCGCGTGTGGCGACACGCCGGCCTTCTTCCAGCTCTACACCCCGCGCGACAAGGATCTCGCCGAAAGCCTCGTCCGCCGCGCCGAGACCGCGGGCTACAAGGCGATCGTCGTCACGCTCGACACCTGGGTCACCGGCTGGCGCCCGCGCGACCTCAATGTGTCGAACTTCCCGCAGCTGCGCGGCCACGTGCTCCAGAATTATTTCAGCGATCCGCGCTTCCGCGCGATGCTGGGCGGCAAGGCGCCCGAGGACGACCTGCGCACCGCGATCGGCACCTGGGGTGCGACCTTCGGCAAGGTGCTGACGTGGGACGATCTCCCCTGGCTGAAATCGATCACCAAGCTGCCGATCGTCCTGAAGGGCATCTGCCACCCCGACGACGCACGCCGTGCGATCGACGGCGGCGCGGACGGCATCTACGTTTCCAACCACGGTGGCCGGCAGGCGAACGGCGGCATCGCCGCGATCGACATGCTGCCCGCCGTCGCACAGGCGGTGAGCGGCCGCGTGCCGGTGCTGTTCGACAGCGGCATCCGCTTGGGCACCGACGTGGTCAAGGCGATCGCGCTCGGCGCCGATCTGGTCGGCGTGGGCCGACCCTACAGCTACGGCCTCGCGCTCGGCGGCGCGCAGGGCTGCGCGCACGTGCTCAACTGCATCCTCGCGGAGGCGGACCTGCTGATGGCGGTCAACGGCTGGCCGACGCTGGCGACGGTGCGTGAGGCAGGGGCGATCCGGACGGATCGCTAAGCCGACGCCCCCCCGACACGCATCATCCGCGCGCAGGCGGGGGGCCATATGCTTCGACCCGGCCGGTGGAACCGGACGTCCGTCAGTATGGATCCCGCCGGCGCGGGGATGACGGTTGTTCACGATCGATGCCCTGTCCCCCTTCTCCACCGGAGGAAGGGGGACACGGTCAACCGTCAGATTCCGACCAGCCCGCCGTCCTCGCGCGTTATCACGATCGTCGCCGAGCGCGGGCGGCTCGACGTCGCGGGCGTGCCGCTCTGCGAGGCGGGCCAGCTCGACGTGATGTTGGTCGGCCCGCCGCCTTCACCCGGGTGCTGGATGTTGACGAACAGCGAACGGCCGTCGGGCGTCGAGGTGATGCCGGTGATCTCGCACTCCTTCGGCCCCACCAGGAAGCGCTTCAGCGTCGCGCCGGGCGCCTTGCCGACGCGGGTCGTCGCCGTGCCGCTGCCCGCCGGCGTCGTGTTAGTAATTGTCTTCGTCGCGCCGTCGCCGACGCGGCCCGGGATCGCGGCCAGCATCTGGTTGTTCGTTACGTCGGTATAGGCGCCATCGTCGGTCTGCAGCCACATCACCGGATTGATCTGCCCCGCGACGTTCGACGGCAGGCTGAACCACAGCCCGTCGGGCGACGAGAAGTCGTTGCTGTCGTCGAGCCCAGAAAGGTTGATGTTGTCCTTGTTGAGGTCGCTGCCCGAACCGAAGGCGTAGATGTCCCAGGTGAAGCCCGCCGCCTCGGTCGTGTCTCCGTTCTCGCGCAGGCGGATGACGTGCCCGTTGGCATTGCCCACCGTCTGCCCGCCCGTCGTCTTGGGATCGACATAGGCGCGCGGGTTCGCCGCATCGGCCCGTGCCGGGGTGCGCGACGAATTGTTGGTCAGCGTGCAGTACATCTCGCCGGTCGCCGGATTGACCGCGGTCCACTCCGGGCGGTCCATCGGCGTCGCGCCGACGATATCGGCGGCGAGGCGCGCGTTGATCAGCACATCGGCTTGATCGGCGAACGGATAGGTCGTGTTGCCGCTCGTCAGCGCGCCCTGCCCGAATAGGAGCGGCAGCCACTGGCCGCTGCCATCGGCGTTCATCTTCGCGACGTAGAGCGTGCCGGCATCCAGATACTTGTCGCCCACTGCCAGGCGATCGGCCGCGGAGGCGTCCGCCGCGGTCCACGGCGTGCTGGACACGAACTTGTAGATATATTCGTTCTGCGCGTCGTCGCCCATGTAGAAGGCGGGCCTGACGCCGGCGACCATCCGGCCGGGCTCCACCCCTTCGTGGTTCATGCGGCCCAGCGCGGTGCGCTTGCGCGGCGTCGAGCCGGGATTGTACGGATCGATCTCGACGATCCAGCCGTACTGGAACGCCTCGTTGCGGAAATCGGCGGTGCCGTCCGCCGCCCCGTCCGCCGTGGCGGTCACGTTCCACTTGCGGAACACCGTGCTCGATGCGTCCACCGGGGTCACCGTCGTCCAGCCGTAATTGCCGCGATTGCCCTCGCGGATGCCGTAGCGGGTCAGCGCGCCGTTCTGCGTCGCCTGCCCGGCCGCGACGCGCACCGCGGCATCGCCCGTATCGCGGCGGAAATAGCCCGCCCAATTCTCTTCCGCGGTGGCATACGTGCCCCACGGCATCGTGCCGTTGGCGCAATTGTTGATCGTGCCGCGCCCCTGCGTGCCGTCCTTCGAATAGGCCGTGCGCAGCGCCGCATTGCCGCTTGCCGGCCCGCTGAACGCCGTCGGCGTGTTCGGCGTGATGCGGCGGTTCAGCGCCGACGTCTGGACGTAGTTCCACGCCGATGCGCCGCGCGTCACCTCGATCACCGATACGCCGTGCGCCTCGATCTCCTTGATCGCCTCGCCCTCGGGGCGGACCCCGCCGGTGGTGGTCTGCCCGTTGGGATGAAGGTAGCTCTCCGTGATGTTCTCGTGATTGAGCACCAGTAGCCCGCGCGTGCTCGCGCCCGGATCGCGGGTTGCGCCGCTCGCCGCCAAGCCGAAGAAGCTCATGCCGTCATGATGGTCGCCGGCGCGCGCGGCAAAATTGGTGTCGCTGCCGTCGTTGGCATAGGCGGGCGTCGCGCCGTTGATCGGATCGCCCAGCCGATAGAGTATTGTCACGCGATAGCCGGCGGGCACGGTGACGAGATCGTTGCGGTTCTTTGCCACCGCGGTGAAATCGAGCGTCGCGGGCGACACCGTCACCGTCGTGTCGGCAGTCGCGCTGTCGCCGACGCCGGTCGTGCCGGTGAAGCGGAAGACGAGCGGCGTCGCGCTCGACACTGCGGGCGCGGTGAAGGTCGCGGTGGCGCTGTTGGTGTTGGCGAGCGTCACGCTCGGGCCGCTCACCTGCGTCCACGCCACGGTCTGCGCCGTCCCGCTTGCGGTGCCCTGCAGCGTCACCGTCTTGCCCGCGGTGGTCGCAGCGGCGCTGCCCGTCGTCACCGTCACGCTGTCGCGCGTCAGCAGATCGTCGTCGTCGCCGCATCCTGCCAGCAGGACGCCGCCGAACACCGCCGTCGTCATCGCGGTCAGCCCGCCGCGCAGCGTCTGGCGCCGCGAGTAGCGCTTGGCGATCAGATCGCCGAGATGCTGGTTGCCGCTGCGATCGGTATCGATATCGCCGTCGTCGTACAGAAAAGTCGTGTCGGTCATGGTCCCCCCCGGAGGCTTCGCTTGTCGTCTTCGGCCTGTGGCGGGGGCGGATGACGCCCGCATTGCGCGGCGGTTGCACATCGATGGCGGTTCGATGAGCGTTTGATGACGATTGACGAGGCGGCGATTTCCGCTATGTGGCCGCGCTTGCCGTGCCTTCGGGGACGGCGCCGTCCGAGACAGCGGGTGGGTGTTCGCGCCCTTAATGCCCCGCCGAGACGGGGACAGGATTTATGCCGCGAACGCCCTAGCGTTCCGGTCTGCCGCATGCTTCACGCAAGCCTGCGACGCTTCCCATTCCCCATCGCTGGACAACCGCATGCGGTATTTTCCGTGTGCGGATCGTAACCGGCCGCAGCCTTCGGGATGCGGCCAAAGTGTGGAGAATGGCATGGATCGTGCTGAAAAGGCCGCAGCCGTCGCCGAACTCAAGCAGACCTTCTCCGAGGTCGGCGTGGTGGTCGTCACCCGCAACCTCGGCCTCACCGTCGCGCAATCGACGCAGCTGAGGACGAAGATGCGCGAGGCCGGTGCCGTCTACAAGGTCTCGAAGAACAAGCTTGCCAAGATCGCGCTCGACGGCACCGACTATGACGGCCTGGGTGAATATCTCACCGGTCCGGTCGGTCTCGCGACCTCGGTCGATCCCGTCGCGGCTGCCAAGGTGGCCGTGGATTTCGCCAAGACGACCGACAAGTTCGAGATCGTCGGCGGCGGAATGGGCGCGACCAAGCTCGACGTGGAGGGCGTGAAGGCGCTCGCCACGATGCCGTCGCTCGACGAGCTCCGGGCGAAGATCGTCGGTCTCATCGTGGCGCCTGCCACGAAGCTGGCGACCATCACCCAGGCGCCCGCCGCGCAGATCGCGCGCGTGCTTGCAGCTTACTCGGAAAAGGAAGCCGCCTGATCCTTCAGGCAGCATCGTTTCATCTGAACGTTTCAAAGGAAATATATCATGGCAGACCTGAACGCGCTGGTTGACCAGCTGTCCGAACTGACCGTCCTCGAGGCGGCCGAGCTCTCGAAGCTCCTCGAAGAGAAGTGGGGCGTCTCGGCCGCAGCAGCGGTTGCAGCGGCTCCGGCAGCTGGCGGCGGCGCTGCCGCTCCGGCCGCTGAAGAGAAGACCGAGTTCGACGTGATCCTCACCGGCGACGGTGGCAAGAAGATCAACGTCATCAAGGAAGTCCGCGCGATCACGGGCCTCGGCCTGACCGAAGCGAAGACGCTCGTTGAGTCGGCTCCGAAGGCGATCAAGGAAGGCGTCTCGAAGGACGAGGCCGAGAAGGTCAAGAAGCAGCTCGAGGAAGCTGGCGCGACCGTCGAGGTCAAGTGAGCCGCTGCGGGGAAGACGGGTCATGCTGACCCGCATCCCCGCAAGGCCGGCCGGCGTGGGGCAAAGGCCCACGTCCGACGTCACGGGACTTGCTCCCGTGACGGCAAGCCACAAGAGAAAGGCGGCCCCCGCAAGAAGGCCGCCTTTTTCTTTATTAGTTCCGGGCGCGACTCACCCCGTCGGCACTGCCCTAGCCTCCCCGCCGCCCACGCGCGCCTCCACCTCGACTGCCGGTGCCAGCCGCCACGGCAAACTCACCCATTCGCGCAGCGTCCGCGGCTGATCGGCCTCCGCGATCCCCGTCGTCGGCCATTCGTCGGCTGCGGGAAAATAGGCAGTGCCGAACAGCCGATCCCACAGCGGGGTCACCGCGCCGAAATTGCGGTCGAAGTGCCGCTGCTCGGTCGAATGGTGGATGCGGTGGAAACGATTGTCGACGAACACGCATCGCAGCGGGCCGAAATGCCATCGGCTCGACGAGTGAATGTACGACGATTGCATGTGCAGCAGCAGCGCGATCACCGGCACTATTGCCCCGGTATCTGAAACGATCAGGCTCGACGGCAGCGTGATCAGCACCGCCTGAACGAACGGCTCGGTCACGTGGTGGAACGAATTGGTGCTGTTGAGCTCGCGCACCGAGTGGTGCACCGCGTGAAAGCGCCACAGCCAGCGATGCTGCGCGCGGTGACACCAGTAGAAGAAGAAGTCGGCGACGAACGCGCTCGCCAGCGGCGCGGCGACGACTGCTGCCGCGCCCGCCCAGGTGAAACTCAGCGGCAGGACGATCAGCGGCTCGACGCCGACATGCCGCCACAGCGCGTGGAAGCCGCCGTAGGCGAGCGCCGCCACGACCGACCACAGCAGCCAGAAAACGAGGCCGGGGATGCGGCTGCGCAGGCTGTGCCGCTCGCGTCCGGTGATGAGCTCGATCGCCGTCATCGTCGAAATCGCGAAGGCGAACAGGACGAGGCTGGCCCACAGCTGGCCCGGCAGTTCGCTGATCCATTCCATCGCCGCAGCGTAGCGACATCATGGTTCGCCGCCGGTTAACGCGCGCTCAAAAGCGCGCGCTGCGGCGATACTCCCAACCTACCGCCCGCTATGCGGCCGAACGCCGATCGTCTCGAACATACGTGACGGCTGGTCGAGCCAGAACGGTCCGAGCTTCGCCTGCCCCGCCCGCTCGACGCCGAGCGCGTGGACCGACGTCGTCTGCCCGCCCGCGTGCACCACGCGGATCGCCAGCACGGGCACGAACATCGGCCGGTCGCCTGCGGTCAGCACGGTGATCGCATCGCGCGGCATCGTTGCCAGCGTCCGAACGCGCTTGGCCTCCCCCGGCGCGAGATCGAACAGCGGGGTGGCGGGGCGATCGACGCCGCCGGCGAACAGCGCGGCGAGCACGGCGTCCTGCCCCGGCTGCGCGCTGAGCAGCCGCACCTCGAGCGCGATCCCGGTCGCCGCGACATCCGATATGTTGCGCACCGTGATCGTCGCATCGGCGGTTGCGGTGATGAGGTTGAGCCCGGCGCGGCTGACGACCGGCGGTTCGATCTCGAGCCATGCCGACGCCTGTGCGGGCTCAAGGAAGCGCGGTGCCGGCGCACCCGCCGCAGGCGTTGGTGGAACGGCCGAGCGAAGAGGCGCCGCCGCCGCGGCTGCGCCGACAAAGGTCTCGTCGGGCGTACCAGACGGGGGAACAGGATCCGGCAGCGGTTCGGCGGCGATCGCCTGCTCCGGGGCTTCCCCTTCGAGAGCGGCCGCGCGACGCCGGCGCAGCAGCAGCGCGGCACCGCCGCCAAGCAGCGCGACGATAAGCACGGGCAGCAGCCACGTCGGCCGCGCAGGCTCTTCCGCCGGTGGCAGTACCGCCGGCGTCGACGTTACGACGGGCGTCGGGCTGGGGGCGACGATCGGCGGCGTCACGGCGTCGCCCGCGGCGGGCGCGCTTGCCGCACCGGCCGAAGCGGTCGGCTGAGGCACCGGCGAAGGCGTCGCCTGCGGCGTCGGGGCTGCGCGCGGCGCAGCGCGGGCCGGCCCATCCGGCGTTGGGCGTGCGGTTGGTGTCGCACCCGGCGTCGACGTGGCGCGCGGCGTCGGGCTCGCCACGGGCGCGGGTGTCGGTTCTGCCGCGGGCGGTCCGACGACCGTTGGCGTCGCGTTTGGCGCCGGGGTCGGCGTCGGCTGCGGTGTCAGGCTGAAGTTGCCGAGGTCGGGGATGGCCTGCCCCGCCTCCTGCGCTGCCGCGCCCCCCGCCGCGTCGAGCGCGAGCGACACCGCCGCCCCCGTCAGCCATCGCCGCATCGTCGCCCCACTTCGCCCACCCTTCTGCATCGTCAAACCGCTAGTCCGCTCAAGATGAACCGCCGACAACCGCTCACGGCCGCGCCTGCGGCTGATCGATCGCCACCACCGGCAGCCACACCGCGCTCGCCTGCGCGCCGCCGCGCACCAGCGTCACCGTCGCCTTCTGATAGTCCGCCGGCTTGGCGAGGAAGATGTTGGGCACATAGGTCTGCGGGTTGCGGTCGTAGAGCGGGAATTGCGACGATTGCACCTGCACCATCATCCGGTGGCCCGGCTGGAACACATGGTTCACCGTCGGCAGGCGGAAGCGATAGCGCTGCACCTTGTTCGCCGGGATCGCCGAGGGCTTCTCGAAGCTGTCGCGATAGCGTCCACGGAAAATGTCCTGGCTGATCGCCAGCTGATAGCCGCCCTTCTTGGGATCGTTGGGATATTCGTCGGGATAGACGTCGATCACCTTGACGACGAAGTCGCCGTCGGTGCCGCTCGTCTTGGCGAAGAGGTCGGCGATCGGTGCCCCCGATACGCGCATCGGCTGCGTCAGCGGCGTGGTCTGATACGTCATCACGTCGGTCCGTCCGTCGACCGATCGCTGGTCCGATACCAGCCACGCGCCCCAACGCCCGTCGTCGAAGTTCACCGGGCGCGGCAGGTGCGGCACCGGCTTCGCGGGATCGGCGACGTAGCTGTCGCCGCCCGCCGTGCCCTTGTCGAAACCGAGCGCGCCGTCCGCGGCGAGGTAGATCGGCTTCATCGGCGCGGCGCACCCCGCCTCGCACGCCAGCGGCCATTGCGCCAGCTTGTCCCAGCGGTTCGCGCCGGTGTTGTAGATCAGTGCCTGCGGCGGCGTGAACGCCGGCCGCCCGTCGCGCAGATATTGGTCGAAGAAGGGGAACAGATATTCCTCGCGCCACTGCGTCGCGGTGTCACCGTTCCATTTGAAGTCACCCAGCGACGAGCCGTCGTAATTCGCCTGGCTGTGCCGCCACGGCCCCATGACGAGGAAGTTGTTTCCGGCTTTGCCCTTCGCCTTCAGCGCCTCCCAAGCGGTGATCGCGCCGTACATGTCCTCCTGGTCGAACAATCCCTGTTCCCACATCGTCGGCACGTTCGACGGGTTGGCGGCGAGCAGCTTATCCAATGCCTGCCCCTGCCAGAAGGTGTCATAGGCCGGGTGCGCCACCATCCGCTGCCAGTACGGCAGCCCGGCATAGCCCGACTTCTCCGCCCACGCCCCGGCCGATCCGATGCGGCGGAACTGCTCGTAATCGTCGTAGATGCCCGACGGCGGATCCTTGCCCGCGCCCTTGAACCCCGTCTGGCTGCCGAGCCAGCCGATGTTGGCGAGGCGGAAGGCGCCGTAGTGGAACCAGTCGTCGCCCATCCACCCGTCGATCATCGGGCTCTCGGGCGCCGTCACCTTGAGCGCGGGGTGCGGCGCGAGCAGCGCCATCGCTACCGTCAGCCCTTCGTACGACGAGCCGAGCATGCCGACGCGCCCGTTCGTCTCGGGCAGATTGGCCTTGTTCACCAGCCACTCGATCGTGTCGTACGCATCGGTGGTATGATCGACCTTGGTCGGGTTGAGCGGGCCGACGACGGGGCGCGTCACGACATAGTCGCCCTCCGATCCGTACTTGCCGCGAATGTCCTGAAACACGCGGATATAGCCGGCGCGGACGAACGGCTCGTCGCCCTGCGGCAGGATCGACGCCATGTTTGGGCTGTCTGCGACGCGGTTGACGCGGCCGCTGGCGTTGTACGGCGTGCGCGTCAGCAGGATCGGCGCGTTCGCCGCGCCCTTGGGGATGACGATAACGGTGTGCAGCTTCACGCCGTCGCGCATCGGGATCATCACCTCACGCTTGACGTAATCGCGCGCGGCGATCGGATAGGCGAAGCCCGACGGCACATCGCCGGCGGGCGGCGGGGTCTGCTGCGCGGCGAGCGGGGTGACGGCCAGCGCGGCGCCGGCGAGCAGCAGCAATTTCTTCACGTATCCATCTCCCAGGCGGCGCAGCGTACCCGCCATGCCGGGTGATGCGCAGGCACCGGGCGATAGTCGCCCTGCCCCGCCACGATCAACTGTTTCACGTTTCCTTGATTGGTGGTGTGCGATCGTCAAGCGATGCGCCCCGCCCCCGACCTTGTCCGCCAACTGAGGCCGCTACGGCTCGAACGGTTGCTCGCGGCGATGGCATTGCTCGCGCTGCTGCCGTTCCTCGCCGCGCGCCTGCCGTCAATGACCGATCTGCCCGGCCATATCGGGCGCTACGCGGTGATGCTCGATCGCGGGGCGACGCCGTCGCTTGAGACATATTACGATTTCCACTGGCGGCTCGTCGGCAATCTCGGCGCCGATCTCGGCGTGCTCTTGTTCGGCTGGCTGGGTGCGGAGCGCGCCGCCTGGCTCGTCAGCGCAGTGATCGCGCCGCTGACGATCGGCGGCATCGCCGCCGTCAGCCGCGCGCTTCACGGCCGCGTACAGCCCGGCGCGGTCGCGGCCGCGTGCTTCGCGATGGCGAACCCGCTGATGTTCGGCTTCGTCAACTACTGCCTGTCGCTGGCGCTCGCCTGGTGGTCGTTCGCGCTGTGGATAAGGCTGCGCGACCGGCGCGCGACGACCGCGCTCGCGCCGCTTACGCTCGCGGCGACGGGAACGTGGCTCGCGCATGCGATGGGCTGGGGTGTGCTCGCGCTGCTCGTCGGCGGGTTCGAGCTGGAGCGCCTCGCGCGCCGGCGGACCCGCGCCGCGCTCGTCGATGCCGTAGTGCGCGCTCTCGCCCTCGTTCCGCCGATCGCCCTGACGCTCGCGTGGCGCGGCGACGGCGGCGCGCTTTTCGCGTGGGGCGACGATCTCCTCGTGCGCAAGGCGATGAACTGGATCGTCGTGCTACGCGGCGAGGCGAAGTGGATCGACCTCGCAACCCCCGCCCTGCTCGCGCTCGCCATGCTCGTCGCATGGCGGCGCCATGCGATCGACTGGCGATTGGGCATCGGCGCGCTGCTATCCGCGCTCGCGTGTTTCGCGATGCCCACCACGCTGTTCGGCAGCTGGGGCGCCGACGAGCGGCTTGCCCCCGCCGCGGTGACCGCCGCGCTATTGTCGCTGCGCTGGCGTGGCAGCCGACGCGGTGCGCTCGCCATCATCGCGCTCGCCGCCACGCTCTTCGCGCTGCGCACCACGATGATCGCCCGCGACTGGCACCGGCTCGACCAGGCCTATGCGTCGCACCTGCGCGCACTCGATCGCGTGCCCCATAGCGCGCGCATCCACGCCGTCGTCTTGCAGGACCGCTGCCATACCGCGTGGCAATCGACCGCCTACACGCACTTCGCGAGCCTCGCGATCGGCCGGCGCGGCGCGCTGGTCAACAGCCAGTGGCTGCTACCCGGCGCCGCGCTGCTCACCGTGCGTACCACCGGCGATCCCGAACTCGGCCACGACCCCTCGCAGATGGTCGACGGGTTCGACTGCGCTGGCCCGATCCCCCAGCCGCTGGCCGCGCGGCTGGCGCAGCTCCGCACGGGCGAATGGGACTTCCTGTGGGTGCTCGCCACCCGCAACGTCGATGCGTGGCCGGGGCACACGCCGGTATTCCGTGACGCCAACTCCGCGCTGTACCGCCTGCCCGCCGGTTGACGCCAGCCGGCCGCGCGCCTATATCGCGATCCTTACCACAGCTTCGGGAAATGGCATGGCGTCGCGCACCGTGTCGAACGGATAGGAGCTGCCGGTTTCATAGACGCTTCAAGGCTGCCGTCGTTCCGCTGAGGATCGTGACGTGCGGCCTTTTCGCGTCTTGTCCTGCGCCCGGACGAATTTGACCAAGGCAGTATAGCTACATGGCGACCAAGGCGATCGAATACGGCACCGCGAAGCGCCGCATCCGCAAGGTGTTCGGCAACATCCACGAAGTGGTGCAGATGCCGAACCTCATCGAGGTGCAGCGCGAAAGCTACGAACAGTTCCTGCGGTCCGATCCTTCGATCGGCTATGTCTCGGGGCTCGAGAAGACGCTGCGCAGCGTGTTCCCGATCCGTGATTTCGCAGGCACGGCGGAGCTCGATTTCGTCAACTACGAGCTCGAGCCGCCGAAGTTCGACGTCGAGGAATGCCGCCAGCGCGGCATCACCTACGCCGCGCCGATGCGCGTCACGCTGCGCCTGATCGTGTTCGAGGTGGACCCGGAGACGGAGACCCGCTCGGTGCTCGATATCAAGGAGCAGGACGTCTACATGGGCGACATGCCGCTGATGACGGGGAACGGCACGTTCTTCATCAACGGCACCGAGCGCGTGATCGTCAGCCAGATGCACCGCTCGCCGGGCGTGCTGTTCGATCACGATCGCGGCAAGACGCATGCGTCGGGGAAGTATCTGTTCGCTGCGCGCGTGATCCCGTATCGCGGCTCGTGGCTGGATTTCGAGTTCGACGCCAAGGACATCGTCAACGTCCGTATCGACCGCAAGCGCAAGCTGCCGGTCACGGCGCTGCTCTACGCGCTCGGCCTCACCAGCGAGGAAATTCTCAACCAGTTCTACAACCGCGTCACCTATGTGCGCGGCACCGGCGGCTGGCGCATTCCGTTCGCGGCGGAGAATTGGCGCGGCGTCAAGCCGACGTTCGATCTCGTCGACGCGAACTCGGGCGAGGTCGTCTTCCCGACCGGTACCAAGGTCACCCCGCGTGCCGCCAACAAGGCGGCGAAGGACGGCCTCACCGACCTCCTCATCCCGACCGAGGAAATCTACGGCCGCTACTCGGCCTATGATCTCATCAACGAGCAAACCGGCGAGATCTACGTCGAGGCCGGCGACGAGATCGGCCCCGACAATCTCGAGAAGCTCGATAAGGCCGGCATCGACCGGATCGAGCTGCTCGACATCGATCACGTGACGACTGGTCCGTGGATCCGCAACACGCTCAAGGCTGACAAGGCCGAGGAGCGCGAGCAGGCGCTGTCCGACATCTACCGCGTGATGCGCCCCGGCGAGCCGCCGACGCTTGAGACGGCGGAATCGCTGTTCGCCGGCCTGTTCTTCGATCCCGATCGCTATGACCTGTCGGCGGTCGGCCGCGTCAAGCTCAACATGCGCCTCGACCTCGACGCCGAGGACACGGTGACGACGCTGCGCACCGAGGACATCCTTGCGGTCGTGAAGACACTTGTCGACCTCAAGGACGGCAAGGGCGAGATCGACGACATCGACAACCTCGGCAACCGCCGCGTTCGGTCGGTCGGCGAGTTGCTTGAGAACCAGTATCGCGTCGGCCTGCTGCGCATGGAGCGCGCGGTGAAGGAGCGCATGAGCTCGGTTGACGTGTCGACCGTCATGCCGAACGATCTGATCAACGCGAAGCCGGCGGTCGCCGCGGTGCGCGAGTTCTTCGGCTCGTCGCAGCTGTCGCAGTTCATGGACCAGACCAACCCGCTGTCCGAAGTGACGCACAAGCGCCGCGTCTCGGCGCTCGGGCCGGGCGGTCTGACGCGGGAGCGCGCGGGCTTCGAAGTCCGCGACGTTCACCCGACGCACTACGGCCGCATCTGCCCGATCGAGACGCCGGAAGGCCCGAACATCGGCCTGATCAACTCGCTGTCGACCTTCGCGCGCGTCAACAAGTACGGGTTCATCGAGACGCCGTACCGCCGCGTCGTCGACGGCAAGGTGACGGGCGAGGTCGTGTACCTCTCCGCGATGGAGGAGCAGAAGCACACCGTCGCGCAGGCCAACGCCGAAGTCGACGCCGACGGCCGCCTCACCGAGGAGCTGATCTCGGCGCGTCAGGCGGGCGAGTTCCTCATGGCTCTCCCCGAGACGATCACGCTGATGGACGTCAGCCCGAAGCAGCTCGTCTCGGTTGCCGCCTCGCTGATCCCGTTCCTCGAGAACGACGACGCGAACCGCGCGCTGATGGGCTCGAACATGCAGCGCCAGGCGGTGCCGCTGGTCAAGGCCGAGGCGCCGTTCGTCGGCACCGGCATGGAAGAGACGGTGGCGCGCGATTCGGGCGCGGCGATCTCGGCCAAGCGGGCGGGTATCATCGACCAGGTCGACGCCAGCCGCATCGTGATCCGCGCGACGGGTGAGATCGACGCCGGCAAGTCGGGCGTCGACATCTACACGCTGATGAAGTTCCAGCGCTCGAACCAGTCGACCTGCATCAACCAGCGTCCGCTGGTGAAGGTGGGCGACGTCGTGCGCGCGGGTGACATCATCGCCGACGGTCCGTCGACCGAGTTCGGTGAGCTCGCGCTCGGCCGCAACGCGCTCGTCGCGTTCATGCCGTGGAACGGCTACAATTATGAGGATTCGATCCTCATCAGCGAGCGTATCGTCAAGGACGACGTCTTCACCTCGATCCACATCGAGGAATTCGAAGTCATGGCGCGCGACACGAAGCTCGGGCCGGAGGACATCACGCGCGATATCCCCAACGTCGGCGAGGAAGCGCTACGCAACCTCGACGAGGCGGGCATCGTGTACGTCGGTGCCGAGGTCGAGCCGGGCGATATCCTGGTCGGCAAGATCACGCCGAAGGGCGAGAGCCCGATGACGCCGGAGGAGAAGCTGCTCCGCGCGATCTTCGGCGAGAAGGCGTCGGACGTGCGCGACACCTCGCTGCGCCTGCCGCCGGGCGTTGCCGGTACGATCGTCGACGTGCGCGTCTTCAATCGTCACGGCATCGACAAGGACGAGCGCGCGATGGCGATCGAGCGCGAGGAGATCGAGCGCCTGAAGAAGGACTCGGACGACGAGCGCACGATCCTCAACCGCGCCACCTGGTCGCGGCTGCGCGAGATGCTGATCGGCCAGACCGCCACGGCGGTGCCGAAGGGTGGCCCCAAGAAGGGCGCCGTGATCGATCAGGACATGCTGGACAGCGTCGACCGTCACGAATGGTGGAAGTTCGCCGTCGCCGACGACAAGACGCAGAGCGATCTGGAAGCGGTCAAGGTCCAGTATGACGATGCCGCCAAGCTGATCCGCGAGAAGTTCGAGGATCGCCGCGAGAAGCTCGAGCGTGGCGACGAGCTGCCGCCGGGCGTGCTCAAGATGGTCAAGGTCTTCGTCGCGGTGAAGCGCAAGCTGCAGCCGGGCGACAAGATGGCCGGCCGTCACGGCAACAAGGGCGTCATCAGCCGCATCCTGCCAGTCGAGGACATGCCGTTCCTCGCCGACGGGACGCCGGTCGATCTCGTGCTCAACCCGCTGGGCGTGCCGTCGCGCATGAACGTCGGGCAGATCTTCGAGACGCACCTCGGCTGGGCCGCGCGCGGTCTCGGCCAGCAGGTCGCACAGCAGCTCGAGGATTGGCGCGAAGCGAACCCTGACGCTGCGGCGGGCGCGATGCCCGAAGCGGTCAAGGATCGCCTCAAGACGATCTACGGTGAGCATTACGCCGACGAGATCGAGGCGCGCGACGCGGCGGGCATCATCGAACTGGCGAACAACCTGAAGCCCGGCATTCCGATGGGCACCCCGGTGTTCGACGGCGCGGTGGAGCAGGACGTCGCCGACATGCTCGCGCTCGCCGGGCTCGACTCGTCGGGCCAGTCGGACCTGTTCGACGGGCGCACCGGCGATCAGTTCGACCGCAAGGTGACGGTGGGCATCATCTACATGCTCAAGCTGCACCATCTCGTGGACGACAAGATCCACGCGCGTTCGATCGGGCCGTACAGCCTCGTCACCCAGCAGCCGCTGGGCGGTAAGGCGCAGTTCGGTGGCCAGCGCTTCGGCGAGATGGAGGTGTGGGCGCTGCAGGCGTACGGTGCGGCGTACACGCTCCAGGAAATGCTGACGGTGAAGTCGGACGACGTCGTCGGGCGCACCAAGGTCTACGAGGCGATCGTCAAGGGCGACGACACGTTCGAGGCGGGCATCCCGGAGAGCTTCAACGTGCTCGTCAAGGAAATGCGCTCGCTCGGGCTCAACGTCGAGCTCAAGAGCATCGAGGAAGGCGAGGACGGCCTGGCCGAGGCGGCCGAGTAACGCCGCTTCGTTTCGACCGACCTTCCCTCCCCTAGCCCCTCCCGTTCGCGGGAGGGGGATGAGGTAGAAAAATGAACGAACTTACCAATTTCGCGAACCCGGTCGCCAAGCCGGAAACCTTTGACCAGATCCAGATCGGCATCGCGTCCCCGGACCGGATCCGTTCCTGGTCGTTCGGCGAGATCAAGAAGCCCGAGACGATTAACTATCGCACGTTCAAGCCCGAACGTGACGGCCTGTTCTGCGCGCGGATCTTCGGTCCGATCAAGGACTACGAGTGCCTGTGCGGCAAGTACAAGCGCATGAAGTACAAGGGCATCGTCTGCGAGAAGTGCGGCGTCGAGGTCACCGTCTCGAAGGTCCGCCGCGAGCGGATGGGCCATATCGAGCTCGCCGCCCCGGTCGCGCACATCTGGTTCCTGAAGTCGCTGCCCTCGCGCATCGGTCTGCTGCTCGACATGCAGCTGAAGCAGCTCGAGCGCGTGCTGTACTTCGAGGCGTATATCGTGATCGAGCCGGGCCTGACCCCGCTCGAGAAGTTCCAGCTGCTGACCGAGGACGAGCTCCTCGAGGCACAGGACGAATATGGTGAGGATGCCTTCTCCGCCGGCATCGGCGCAGAGGCCGTGCGCATCATGCTCGAGAGCCTCGATCTCGAAGGCGAGAAGACAGCGCTGCTCGAAGAGCTCGCCGTCACCAAGTCCGAGCTGAAGCCCAAGAAGATCATCAAGCGCCTGAAGGTCGTCGAGAGCTTCCTCGAATCGGGCAATCGCCCCGAGTGGATGATTCTCGAGGTCGTCCCGGTCATCCCGCCCGAGCTGCGCCCGCTGGTGCCGCTCGACGGTGGCCGCTTCGCGACGTCGGATCTCAACGACCTCTATCGCCGCGTGATCAACCGCAACAACCGCTTGAAGCGGCTGATGGAGCTGCGCGCGCCGGACATCATCGTCCGCAACGAGAAGCGCATGTTGCAGGAAGCGGTCGACGCGCTGTTCGACAACGGCCGTCGCGGTCGCACGATCACCGGCGCCAACAAGCGTCCGCTCAAGTCGCTGTCCGACATGCTCAAGGGCAAGCAGGGCCGCTTCCGCCAGAACCTGCTCGGCAAGCGCGTCGACTATTCGGGCCGTTCGGTCATCGTGACCGGGCCGGAGCTCAAGCTGCACCAGTGCGGCCTGCCCAAGAAGATGGCGCTCGAGCTGTTCAAGCCGTTCATCTACGCCCGCCTCGACGCCAAGGGTCTGTCCATGACCCTGAAGCAGGCGAAGAAGTGGGTCGAGAAGGAGCGCAAGGAAGTCTGGGATATCCTGGACGAGGTGATCCGCGAGCATCCCGTGATGCTCAACCGTGCACCGACGCTCCACCGTCTCGGTATCCAGGCGTTCGAGCCCGTCCTGATCGAGGGCAAGGCGATCCAGCTTCACCCGCTCGTCTGCTCGGCGTTCAACGCCGACTTCGACGGTGACCAGATGGCCGTGCACGTTCCGCTGAGCCTCGAGGCGCAGCTGGAAGCGCGCGTCCTGATGATGTCGACCAACAACATCCTGTCGCCCGCCAACGGCAAGCCGATCATCGTGCCGTCGCAGGACATGGTGCTCGGGCTCTACTATCTCTCGATGGAGAAGCAGAACGAGCCGGGCGAAGGCATGCTGCTCGCCGACATGGAGGAAGTGCACCAGGCGTTGTTCAATGGCGCGGTAACGCTGCACACAAAGATCGTCAGCCGCGTTCCGCAGACCGACGAGAACGGCAAGCAGTATCTCAAGCGCTACGAGACGACGCCGGGCCGCATGCTGCTGGGCGAAACGCTGCCCAAGTCGCACCGCGTGCCGTTCGAGACGGTCAATCGCCTGCTGACCAAGAAGGACGTCACCGACGTCATCGACGAGGTCTATCGTCACACCGGCCAGAAGGAGACGGTGCTGTTCGCCGACGCGATCATGGCGCTGGGCTTCCGCCACGCGTTCCGTGCCGGCATCTCGTTCGGCAAGGATGACATGCTCGTCGCGCCGGACAAGGACAAGCTGGTCGACGAAACGCGCGATCAGGTGAAGGACTTCGAGCAGCAGTATCAGGACGGCCTGATCACGCAGCAGGAGAAGTACAACAAGGTGATCGACGCCTGGAGCCGCTGCGGCGACCAGGTGGCGAACTCGATGATGAACGAGATCAAGGCCGTTCGCCTCGACGAGGAAACCGGCCGTGAGAAGCCGATCAACTCGATCTACATGATGGCGCACTCGGGTGCGCGTGGTTCGCAGGCGCAGATCAAGCAGCTCGCTGGCATGCGCGGCTTGATGGCCAAGCCGTCGGGCGAGATCATCGAGACGCCAATCATCTCGAACTTCAAGGAGGGGCTGACCGTCCTTGAATACTTCAACTCCACCCACGGCGCGCGCAAGGGCCTCGCGGACACGGCGTTGAAGACCGCGAACTCGGGCTATCTCACCCGCCGCCTCGTCGACGTGTCGCAGGACTGCGTCATCGTCGAGGACGATTGCGGCACCGAGCGCGCGCTCGAAATGAAGGCGATCGTGCAGGGCGGCTCGACCATCGCGTCGCTCGGCGAGCGTATCCTTGGCCGCACCACGGCCGAGGACATCGTCGACGCCAAGTCGAACGAAGTGCTGATCCCGATCGGCACGCTGCTCGACGAGCCGATGGTGGCGCGGATCGAGGCGACCGGTGTTCAGGCGGTCAAGATCCGCTCGCCGCTGGTCTGCGAGAGCAAGATCGGCGTGTGCGGCAAGTGCTATGGGCGCGATCTCGCCCGCGGCACGCCGGTCAACATCGGCGAGGCGGTCGGCGTCATCGCGGCGCAGTCGATCGGTGAGCCGGGCACGCAGCTGACGATGCGCACCTTCCACATCGGCGGCGCGGCGCAGCTCAACGAGCAGTCGAACCTCGAGGCGCCGGTCGACGGCACCGTCGAGTATCGCGACCTGCGTATCATTGTCGATCAGCGCAGCCGGCGCATCGTGCTCAGCCGCTCGGGCGAGATCGCGATCGTCGACATGGACGGCCGCGAGCTCGCGGTGCACAAGATCCCGTACGGCGCGACCGTGCTGTGCGACGATGGCCACATCGTCAGCGCCGGCGATCGTCTGGCGGAGTGGGATCCGTTCACCATGCCGCTCATCACCGAGACGGGTGGTACCGCGAAGTTCCAGGACCTGATCGAGGGCAAGACGCTCACCGAGCAGGTCGACGAGGCGACGGGCATCGCCCAGCGCGTCGTGATCGAATATCGCGCCGCGGGCCGGTCGAAGGAGGATCTGCGTCCGCGCATCACCCTGCTCGACGAGGGTTCGGGTGAGGCCGCGCGCTACATGCTGGCGCCGGGTGCGGTGCTCTCGGTCGAGGACGGCGCCACCGTCTACGCCGGCGACGTCGTCGCCCGCGTGGCGCGCGAGTCGGCCAAGACGCGCGACATCACCGGCGGTCTGCCGCGCGTCGCCGAGCTGTTCGAGGCGCGCAAGCCGAAGGAAAATGCGATCATCGCAAAGGTCTCGGGCCGTGTGGTGTTCGGCAAGGACTATAAGGCGAAGCGCAAGATCGGCATCCAGCCCGAGGACGGCGGCGAGGTGGTGGAATACCTCATCCCCAAGTCCAAGGTGATCGACGTCCAGGAAGGTGACTACGTCAAGCGTGGCGACAATCTGATCGGCGGCAGCCCGGATCCGCACGACATTCTCGAGGTGCTCGGCATTGAGCCGCTCGCGGAATATCTCGTGTCGGAAATCCAGGAAGTCTATCGACTCCAGGGCGTGAAGATCAACGACAAGCACATCGAGACGATCGTTCGTCAGATGCTGCAGAAGGTCGAGATCACCGTCGCGGGCGACACCACGTTGCTTCCGGGTGAGCAGGTCGATCGTGCCGAGATGGACGAGGTGAACGCCAAGCTCGGCAAGAACGAGACGCCGGCGCAGGGCAAGCCGATCCTCCTCGGCATCACCAAGGCGTCGCTGCAGACCCGGTCGTTCATCTCGGCCGCGTCGTTCCAGGAGACCACCCGCGTCCTCACCGAGGCGGCGGTCCAGGGCAAGCAGGACACGCTGATGGGCCTGAAGGAGAACGTCATCGTCGGCCGGCTCATCCCGGCTGGTACCGGCGCGGGCATGAACCGCCTGCGCGTCGCGGCGACGTCGCGTGACGTCGCGCTGCGTGCACAGCAGAAGAAGCTGGCCGATGCGATGATCGTCGCGCCGACCAGCGCGGCCGAGCAGCGCCAGGCGGAGAACGAGCGCAGCGTGCGCGACGACGCCGGCACCGGCGACGATCCACTCGCCTCGGTCGTTCCCTCGGGCGATGGCAGCGATGCCGCCGCGGGCGAGTATCTGAACGACTGATCGCGTCGATCACAACGAACGCGAACGACCCCGCCGGAGCGATCCGGCGGGGTTTCTTGTGGATGTCTTCGATGGCTCAGTTGCCGGCGAACGTCCGCGACAGGCCGTGGTACAGTTTCTCGCGACATACAGCCCGGCTCGCGCCGTCAGCGAGAAACGCCGCAGCGAACATTGGCAGCATCAATCCACGGCTCGCGGTCGTCTCCGCGAGGATGATCACGGCGGTCAGCGGTGCGCGCACGACGCCGGTGAAATAGGCGACCATGCCCAGGATCACGACCGCCTGCGCCGATTCGCCAGGGAAGACCGCGCGCAGCAGGTTGCCGACCCCTGCACCGACCGCGAGGCTCGGCGCGAAGATGCCGCCAGGCAGCCCCGCGACCGCGGTCGCCAGCGTTGCGACGAACTTCGCCGGGCCGAACCACAAGGGCGCGTCCGCCCCGGTGATCATCGCCCGCGCCGCGCCATAGCCGGTTCCCCAGGTGAGCCCTGTCGCGACGCCGAGCACCGCGACGATCGCGCCGCACAGCCCTGCGAACAGTACCGGGCGCGCCTTGCTCCACCGCGTGAGCCGGCTGCCGCCCGTCGCCAGCGCGAGCATTCCCTTGGCGAACAAGCCGCCCGCCAGCCCGCCGCCGATCCCTGCGACGGGAACGACGATCAGCGCACTGGCCAGCGGCAGATGCGCCCCGATCGCGCCGAAATAGACGTAGTCGCCCGCCAGGCTCTGCGCGACCATGCCGGCGATGACGATCGACGACAGCACCATCAACGTCATGCGCTGCTCATAGGCCGCGGCCAGTTCCTCGATCGCGAACAGGATCCCCGCAAGCGGCGTATTGAACGCCGCCGCGACGCCCGCCGCGCCGCCCGCGATGACGACGCTGCTGCGCAACCGTACCCGCATCACGCGGTGGCTGACGTTCATCACCGCTGCGGCAAGCTGCACCGTCGGCCCCTCGCGTCCGACGCTCGCACCGCACAATACCGCACCCATCGTCAGCAGCGCCTTGCCTGCCACCGTGCGCACCGCGATCAGGCCGCGTGCTGCCGCGATCGGCGCGTCGCGCGCTGCCATCACCTGCGGTATCCCCGATCCTCGCGCCAGCGGCACCCAGCGTCGCGTGATCCAGACCAGCGCCATGAAGCCGAGCGGCGTCGTCACCAGCGGCGCCCAGCGCCACCGTCCGGCGAAGCGCGCAAATGCCTCGCCGGCCGCGTCGGACGCCTTGGCGAATAGCACCGCCACGATGCCGATGGCGATCGCGCCCGTGATTACCGCAACCCGCCGCCGGAACAGGATCGATGTCGGCCCGCGGGACCGCAGCAGCGCGCGTACGCGTCGTGGGGTCCAGCGGCGCGGCAACCGCGGTGGCATCGTATCGTTTGTCACAGGCCCTTCTAGGCCGATGCGGCCGCCGGCATCACCCCTGTCGCGCCGTTGTTGTTCGACGCCGGCCACTCATCGCGCAGCAGCCCCCAGATCACGCTGTCGCGCACGCCGATATGCGTCTCCCACTCGGCGCGCAGCAATCCCTCGCGCTGAAAGCCGAGGCCGACGAGCAGTGCGATCGATCTCGCATTGTCGGGATCGGTATCTGCGAAAATCCGCCGTGCCCCTTGCGCGAACAGCAAATCGATCAGCGCCGCCACCGCCTCGCGCGCATAGCCTTGCCCCGAGGCGTTCGCCGCGAGCAGATAGCCGATCTCCATCACGCCGCGCCGCCGCTCGCCCGCCGCCAGCGTGCCGATCGCGCGGCGGGTCCGGGCCTCAACGATCACCCACTGCCGCCACTCGTCGCCGGCGTGCGGCGTGACGTAATCTACCGTCTCCGCGACCGAGCCGTGCGGCGCGCTCGACCAGAAGCGCATGACGCGCGGATCGCGATATGCCTCGTACAGCGCGGGCGCGTCCGATGCCGTCGGCGCACGCATGATCAGCCGCGCGCTGGCGAAGGTTTCCGCGTTCAATCCGCGCCCAGTCCGGCGAGCGCCTCGACCAGCGTCTGCACCTTGCGCTGGCGCCACTGCGGCAGCGGCGCGACCAGCCAATAGCCGAGCCGCGACGGTCGCGGCTCGCCGACGGTGACGACGTGGCCGACCGCTAGATCGCGCGCCGCGAGCAGCTCGGGCACCGTTGCGCGCCCCAGCCCTTGCGCCGCCGCGTCGAGCGCAAGGCCCGCGTCGCCGACGCGTACCAGCGCACCCGCATCGTCGTCACCGCTGCCCGGCCACGCGATCGCAACCCCCGCGCCGCCGCCCGGCCGCTCCACCGTCACCATCCCCTCGCTCTCGATCGCCTCGCCCTCGTGCACGCCCGGCCCCTCGCCCCACGTCACCGCCAGGTCGAGGTTCGCTTCCGTGAAGTCCGGCGCCTGATCCGCCGCGACCAACACGAAGCGCAGCTCGCCGTCCGCCCGCGCGATCTCGGCAAGGCGCGGGAGGAGCCACTTCTCGGTCAGGTCGCGTGGCGCGGCGATCGTCAAAGACTTCGACGATTGTCCGGCCTGCATCGCGCGCACCGATTCCTCGAACTGCAGGAAGCCGTGGCGCAGCGGCCCTAACCCCGCCTCGCCCTCGGGCGTCAGCTCGAGGCCCTTTGTGGTCCGCCGGAACAGCACGACGCCCAGCGTATCCTCCAGCGCGCGGATCTGCTGCCCCACTGCCGCCGGCGTCACCGCGAGCTCGTCCGCGGCGCGCGTGAACGACAGGTGCCGCGCCGCGGCGTCGAGCACGCGCAGGCCGTTGAGCGGCAGATGCGTGCGCTTCATTCGGCCACCGCCGGCGCGACCAGCGCGAACTTCGGGATCGCGACGTCGAACAGCGCGCCGTCCTCCCCCATCATGCGATAACTGCCCTGCATCGATCCCGCCGGCGTCGCGAGCGGGCAGCCCGATACATAATCGTAGCTCGATCCCGGCGCGATCAGCGGCTGCTCGCCGACGACGCCCTCGCCCTCGACGGTGTGTCGCGCGCCTCGTCCATCGGTGATTATCCAGTGCCGCGTCAGCAGCTGCGCTGCCTGCGCGCCGTCGTTCTCGATGCGGATGTGATACGCCCAGAACCAGCGCCCGCGCGCGGGCTCGGACTGTTCGGCGAGATAGCTCACCGACACGCGCACGGTGATCCCCCGCGTCGTCTGCGACGAGGGGAAGAATGCCTTCACAGCCCGACCGTGGTCAGCGCGCGATCGAGGTCGTCGATCACGTCGGCCGGATCCTCCAGCCCGACGTTGAGCCGCAGCATGCCCTCGGTCACCCCCATCTCCGCGCGCTTCTCCGGCGCCACGGAATGGTGCGTGGTCGAGGCGGGGTGCGTCATCAGCGAGCGCGAATCGCCGATGTTGTTCGAAATATCGACCAGTTCGAGCGCATCGAGCAGGGCGTGTGCCTGTGTCCGCCCGCCGTCGAGCTCGAACGCGAAGATCGGCCCCGTCATTTCCATCTGGCTCATCGCCAGTTCGTGCTGCGGGTGGCTCGGCAAGCCCGGATGCAGCACCCGCGGCACGCGACCTTCGAGGAACGCGCCGACCTTCAACGCATTCTCCGCCTGCCGCCGGATGCGCAGGTCGAGCGTCTCCAGCCCCTTCAGCACCACCCAGGCGTTGAACGCCGACAGCGTCGGGCCGGTGTTGCGCGTGAAGGGCAGCAGCGTGTTGTCGATGAAGTCCTTCGTCCCGCACACCGCGCCTGCCAGAACGCGCCCCTGGCCGTCCATCATCTTGGTCGCCGAATAGGCGGTCACGTCGGCACCGAATTCCATCGGCCGCTGCAGGGCAGGCGTCGCAAAGGCGTTGTCGACGACGCTGGTGATACCACGCTCGCGCGCGATGCCGCACACCGCGCGCAGATCGACGACGTCCATGGTCGGGTTTGCCGGCGTCTCGAAGAAGAATACCTTTGTCTCTGGCCGAACCGCGTCGGCGAATTGCTGCGGGTCGCGCGCATCGACCACCGTCGTCGCGATGCCGAACTTGGGCAACAGCGTGTCGACCAGCCAGCGGCACGACCCGAACGCCGCGCGGCCCGCGACGACATGATCGCCCGTCTGCAACTGGCACAGCAGCACGGCGGTCATCGCCGCCATGCCCGTCGCCATCGATCGGCACGCCTCGGCCCCCTCGAGCAGAGCGATTCGATGCTCCAGCATCTCCACCGTCGGATTCTGTAGCCGCGAATAGGTCATGCCCTGCTGCTCGCCGGCGAAGCGCGCCGCGGCGTCGCCCGCACAGTCATAGGCATAGCCCGACGTCATGAAGATCGCCTCGGACGTCTCGCCGAATTCGGAGCGGACGGTGCCGCCGCGGATCGCGCGCGTCGCCGGGCGCCAGGTGTCGGTGATCGAGCGGTCTTGTCCGGTACGGCGTTTCATGGCTGCCGCTTTCGGCCAATCGCCCCGGGCTTTCAAGGGCGCCTGTCCTGCGCATCGCGGCTGTGACACAAGCGGGCGGATCATCGGGGGGAAACGCATCTTGTCCATACATCGCAACCGGCGTTGTGGCGCTACGGTGCGCTGCCGGCGCGCCTGATCGGTCTTCCGATGCTCCATCGCCCGCTGCCGCTCGCGCTGCTCGTCTTCCTCGTCGCGGAGGCGCTGTTCGTCATCCGCCTCGCGGTGCCGCACCAACTGGTGTTCGACGAGACGCACTATGTGCCCGCCGCGCGTACGCTGCTCGCACTGTCGGGGCCGGCGAACACCGAACACCCGCTGCTCGGCAAATGGCTGATCGGGCTCGGCATCCGCCTGTTCGGCGATACGCCGTTCGGCTGGCGCATCGCATCGACCCTCGCCGGCAGTGCCACCGTCGCGGCGACGTTTCTCACCGAGTGGCACATGACCGGGCGACGCCGCCCCGCGCTCGTCGCCGCTGCCCTCACCCTGCTCGGCTTCACCGTCTACGTCCAGGCGCGGATCGCGATGCTCGACGGATTCATGCTCGCCTTCCTGATGCTCGCCATCGCCGCCGTCGCGGCGACGCTGCGGCGCGGCGGCTGGTGGCGCTGGACGCTCGCGGCGGCGCTGCTCGGCGCGGCGGTCGCGTGCAAGTGGCTCGCGGCGCCCTATGTCGCCTTCGCCGGCGCTGCCTTCGTGCTGCTCAAGCGACAGGACGCACGACGCTTCCCTGGACTGCGCGCGGTGCCGGCGCTGGCGATCCTCGGCAGCGTCTCTCTCCTCACCTATTTCGCGACCTTTACGCCCGCCTTCTTCTACGCCAGCGAACCGCTGACGCTCGCGCGCCTCCTCCCCTTCCAGCACGACATGTTCGTGCGCCAGACGCAGGTGCTGCCCGCGCACACCTATCAATCGCGCTGGTGGACGTGGCCGCTGCTGATCCGCCCGATCTGGTACCTCTACGAGCCCGCCGACGGCGCGCAGCGCGGCATCCTGTTCATCGGCAACCCGGCCATCATGTGGGGCGGGCTGATGGCCGTCGCTGCCTGCTGGTGGGCGTGGGTCAAGTCCGGCGCGGCGCGCCCGTTCGCCGCCGCGATGCTGTGGACCGGCAGCCTCGCGGTCTGGGCGCTGATCCCCAAAACGCTCGGCTTCTATTACTATTACTATCCGTCGAGCGTCTTCATCGTCCTCGCGATCGTCGCCGCGCTCGATCACTGGCGCGATCGGACGCGGCACTGGGACGTGGCGCTGCTCGCCGTCGCCGCCGCGCTCGCGCTATACTTCTATCCGATCCTTGCCGCGCTGCCGCTCCCCGGCCCCACGGCTTTCCGCACCTGGACGTGGTTCGCCACCTGGGTGTGATCTCAGTAGCGGCCCCAGGTGAAGCGCGACGACAGTGCGTAATTCCATACCGCCCCTACCAGCACCCCAGCGAGTGCCGAGATCGCCCAGGCGCCGTAGCGGAAATCGTAGAGGAAGGCCGCGACGCCGACGTTCGCCACCGCGCCGACCGAGCAGACGACGCAGAACGATACCCAGCCGTCGAGCATCTGCCGCCAGCCACGCAGCCGCCGGTCGCGATAGGTCAGCGCGTTGTTGAGGAAGAAGTTGAACGTCATCGCCGCCGCCGTCGCAACGATCTGCCCAAGCAGGAACGACGCGCCGAGCACGACGTACAGCGCCGTCAGCACCCCCATGTGAATCCCGACGCCGATCACGCCGATCGCGGAGAACATTGCGAAGCGCACCGGGATGACGCGCCCGAACCGGCGGTCGTACAGCGCGATCAGATATTCCATCGCCACGACGTGATCGAGCTTCGACTCGCCCGCGCTGCGCGTCCGGAACACATAGGGCAGCTCGACGAAGCGCAGCGGGCGCCCCGCCGATGCCATGATGTCGAGCAGGATCTTGAACCCGATCCCCGCCAGCCGCGGGGCCATCTCGCGCAGCACCGCGGTGCGCACCATGAAGAACCCGCTCATCGGATCGCTCAGCCCGACGTCGAGCACGCGCTGCGACAATCGCGTTGCGAACGCCGATTTGGCTACCCGGTCGCGGTCCCACTCACCCGTCCCGCCGCCCGCGACGAAGCGCGACCCCACCGCAATGTCGAGCGCCGGATCGTCCTTGAGCGCCGCCAGCATCGCCGGCAGCACCGTCTCGTCGTGCTGCAGGTCGCCGTCGATCACCGCGACGAGCGGCGCGGCAGTCGCGCACATTCCCTCGATGCAAGCCGTCGCCAGCCCGCGCCGCCCGATCCGCTGGATCACCCGCACCCGGCGATCGAGCCGCGCGATGTCGCGCGCCGCGTCGGCGGTGCCGTCGGGGCTGTCGTCGTCGACGAAGATCGCTTCCCAGTTGACGCCGGCGAGCGCCTGGTCGAGCCGCGCGATCAGTACCGGCACGTTGCCCTTCTCGTTGAACGTCGGGATGACGATCGCGAGATCGAGCAGGTCGCTCATAGCGCCGCGCGCACCGCCTCGCCCATCGCCTGCGTCGACGCGGTACCGCCAAGGTCGGCGGTGCGGTGCCCGGCGGCGAGCGCGCTCGCCACCGCCGCTTCGATCCGGTCGGCAGGCTCGGCCAGGCCTAGCGAGTGGCGCAGCAGCATCGCGGCGGAGAGGATCGCGGCGCACGGATTGGCACGATCCTGCCCGGCGATATCGGGCGCGGAGCCGTGGATCGGCTCGTACAATCCCTTGCCCGCCGCATCGAGCGACGCGGACGGCAAGAGGCCGATCGATCCGACGCACATCGATGCCTGATCGGACAGGATGTCGCCGAACAGGTTGCCCGTCACGATGACGTCGAACTGGCCCGGATCGCGCACCAGCTGCATCGCCGCATTGTCGACGTAGAGGTGGGTGAGCGCGACGTCGGCATAATCCGCCGCGGTCTCGATCACCACGTCGCGCCATAGCTGCGAGGTTTCGAGCACATTGGCCTTGTCGACCGAGCACAGCTTGCCGCGGCGCCGCCGTGCCGCCTCGAACCCGGCGATCGCGATGCGCCGCACTTCACCCTCGTCGTAGCTCATCACGTCATAGCCCTCGCGCAGCCCCGCGGGCGTCGTGCGCATCCCCTTCTCGCCGAAATAGACGTCGCCGTTCAGCTCGCGCACGATCAGCAGGTCGATCGCCCGCGCCACTTCGGGGCGCAGCGCGGAGGCATCCTCCAGCCCCGTGAACAGCTTGGCCGGGCGCAGGTTGGCGAACAGCGTCAGCTCCTTGCGCAGCCCAAGGATCGCCTGCTCGGGGCGCAGGTGGCGGTCGAGCGCGTCACATGTCGGATCGCCCACCGCGCCGAACAGGATCGCATCGGCTCGCCGCGCCAGATCGAGCGTCGCGGGCGGCAGCGGGTGGCCGCCCGCGTGATACGCCGCGCCGCCGACCGCCGCCTCCTCGAACGCGAGCCCCAGATCGAGCGCCTCGAGCACCAGGCGCGCCTCGCACGTCACTTCGGGGCCGATGCCGTCGCCGGGCAGGATCGCGATCAGGGCCATGGGGAACTCCGTCAGGGGCGCGCGCCTCTTGCCGCCCCCCACAGCCTCACGCAACCGCTCTCTTGAGGCGATCGATCAGCCGCTCGCGCGCCGCCAGCGTCTCGGCACGGCGATCGACCAGCACGTCGCGCGCCAGGAAGCGCTCGGTGATCGCCAGCGCGGCGAACACATCGGGCCAATCGGGATCGCCGCCGGCGAGAAGGAACGGCGGCAGCGGCATCAGCCGGTTCTCGTAGCCCGCCGCCGCCGCGCGGCTCACCGCCCCGCCGCTTTTGGGGCTGACGTACGCGATGTCCTCGTGCTTCCCCGTCACGACGCAGCGATCGAGCGCGAGGCCGAAGCCAAGCTCCGCCAGCACCAGCAGCTCGTACCTTGCCAGCGCCCCCGCCCAGCCGCGCGCCGCCGGCGCCGCCTCGACCGCGTCGAGCACCGCGGAGAGCGCGGCGTAGAGCCGTGGGTACGGCTGCGCCTCGGGCAGCGCGGCCGCGGTCAGCGCCGCGACCCACGCGATCACCGCCGCGGGCAGCGGCTCGCCGTGCAGCGCCGCGCGGCTGTGCACCAGCTCCACCGTCAGCGCGGGCAGCTGATCGTCGGTCCGCGCGCGCCAGTCACCCAGCACCGCATTACCCGGCTGCAGGATCGGCCGCAGCGCGCGCGATCGCCCGCCGCGCACATAGCCTGGCCGCACCCCGTCGTCGGGCGTCAGCGCGCGCACGATCGCGCCATGTTCGCCGTGCGGCCGGATGGCGAGGACGATGGCGGGCGCGGCAAGATGCATCCCCGCCGGTCTACACGATGGCGGCGCGGCGCGTCAGGCCCGCCGCACGCGCTTGGCAATGCCCTGCAACGCCGGCGCCGCCGCGGCGCGCTTGGCGACGCGCATTGCCGCGTCGAACCCGCCGACCAGCGACACCGCCGCACGATTGGCGAGCGTCGGGCGCAGCAGCAGCAGGTCGCGGCACGCGACGCCCGCGCTCGCCATGCCGCGCTTGTGCTGCCCCTCCCCCTCGGTGAAGTCGAACCGCGCGAAGCGATCGGCGAACAGGTCGCCCAGCGCCGCTTCCATCAGCACGCTGCCGGGCGACAGCGCCGCGAGTTCCGGATCGTGCCCGACATAATCGTAGCGCAGCGTGTCGCCGTCCGCGCCGCACCATAGATACGCCGCCGGTTCGCCGCGTACGTAGAGCAGCCAGGCGCGCACCTGATCCTCGCCCGCTTGCGCGATCATCCGCTGCACCGCCCCGGCATCGCCCGGTAGCCCGGCACCCATCAGCCGCTCCTGATAGGTCGTCTCCGCCAGCGCGCGCGCGACCGGGTGGAAGTCGCCGATTTCGCCCGGGGTGCGATAACGCCGCACGTCGAGCGTGCCGCCGCTCTCCGCCGCCAGCTTGCGCGCCTTGCGTTTCAGCGTCGAGCGCGTCTGTCCCGACAATCCGGCGCGCCACGCCGCCTCGCCCGCCTCGAGATCGACATAGTAGCGCGTGTAGCGCTGCCGCTCGAACCGCACGCCCCGCCAGTCAACTCCCGCCGCCTCGGGCAGCGACGTCACCAGATATCCGTCTTCGCCCGACGCCAGCGGCGGCAGCGCAGGCGCCGAGCCTGCCAGCGCCTCGTCGAGCGACAGCCCGATGCGCCGCAGCCGCCGCGGGATCGAGGCGATCGTTCGCGCGCCGATCTGCAGCCGCAGCGCGCCCGCGCTCACGCTGCGCGTTCCGCGACGAGGTTGGACCACAATTGCGCCGCCTGCCGCTTGCCCCGCCGCCAGGCGCTCGCCGGCAGTGGACGATCGTCACGGTCGAGCGGCAGCGGCGGCCGGTCGGCGAAATGCGCGGTCGGCGCCACGTCGCGCCGTGCGGCAAGCAGCCTGCACAGCGCCTCGAAGCGCCGCACGTGGACACGGTTCGCGGCAACGCCGGCGCGCGTCGCCAGCTCGAAACTATGCCCGACGATCGTCGTCGCGACGTGGCGCTCGGCGATCGCATGATCGATTGCCGCGCGCATCTCGTCGGCCAACAGCGCGCAGATTTGGAAATTGCGCCACCTGCCCGGCCGATCCTCGATCACCGTCACCGGCACCTCGATCACGCCGTTGCGCACCACCGGCGCGATACGCGACGGTGGCAGCCCGATCGCACTCGGCCAGGGATGATGCGCGCCATTGTGGCTCGAATCGTACGTGATGCCGTTTGCCGCCAGCGCCGCCAGCGTGTCGTCGTTCGCCGAATAGCTGCCGCTGCGGAATGCAATCGGCGCGGGCGCCCCCGCCTTCACCAGCAGCGCCGCCGCCTCGGCGAGCATCTCGCGCTGCGCGTTCGCCGACAGGTCGATCAGCTCGAACGAACCGTGTGTCGCGCGATCGTCGAGCGATGCGCCGGCCCAGTTCGGGTGGCAGTGCAACTGCACTTCCTGCCCCGCCGCCAGCACCGCGGCGACGATCCGCTCGAACGGCGCAATTCCGTAGACCTGCGCCGGCATCGGATCGACGAAGAACGTCGCCTTCAGCCCGTGCCGCGCAAGGCAATCGAGCTGCCACGCCAGCCCCACCCCGCCCGGCTCGATCGATCGCGCCTCCACCGTCGCCGCGTCCAGCCCAGCGGCATGGTGCCGCCACGCGAGCTCGGTATCGATGGTGAGGAATACGTACATGCGCCCGTGCCTAGGCCGGCAGGGTGAACAAACGGCAAAGGCGCGTGCGTCCTGTGCGTTAAGCGTCAGCGCGCGTGGTAGAAGTCGTACACCTGCTGCGCCACGCCGGCGCTCACCCCCGGCGCCTTCTGCAGATCGGCGAGGCTCGCGTTGCGCACGGCGCGCGCGGTGCCGAAATGCATCAGCAGCGCCTTCTTGCGCGCCGGGCCGATGCCCGGCAC
Source organism: Sphingomonas sp. NBWT7 (assembly GCF_014217605.1). Classification (NCBI taxonomy): domain Bacteria; kingdom Pseudomonadati; phylum Pseudomonadota; class Alphaproteobacteria; order Sphingomonadales; family Sphingomonadaceae; genus Sphingomonas; species Sphingomonas sp. NBWT7. The sequence continues at coordinate 1,628,180 of NZ_CP043639.1, forward strand.
CTCGTCGAGCGGGCTCGCGCCGATCGCCTTGGCGCGCTTCTCGCGGTGCGCGCCGATGACGAAACGGTGCACCTCGTCGCGCAGCCGCTGGAGGTAGAACAGCACGGGCGAATTGACCGGCAGCGTCAGCTCGCGCCCGTCCATCAGGTGGAACACCTCGCGCCCCTCGCGGCCGTGATGCGGCCCCTTGGCGACGCCGACGAGGCACACGTCCTCGATCCCCAGATCCTCCAGCACCGCCTTCGCCGCGTTGAGCTGCCCGCGCCCGCCGTCGAGCAGCACCAGATCGGGCCACGTGTCGCCGTCGCGGTCGGGATCCTCCTCGATCGCGCGCGCGAAGCGCCGCCGCAGCACCTCGCGCATCATCGCGAAATCATCGTCGGTCGCCGCCTGCTTGATGTTGAACTTGCGATACTGGCCCTTGCGGAACCCCTCCGGCCCCGCGACGACCATCGCGCCGACCGCATTGGTGCCCTGGATGTGGCTGTTGTCGTACACCTCGATCCGCTGCGGCGGCTCGGCCAGTTCGAACAGGTCGGCCACCTCGCGATTGAGCTTCGCCTGCGTCGTCGATTCCGCCAGCCGACGCTCTAACGCCTCCTTGGCGTTCCGGCACGCCTGCTCCATCAGCCGCTTGCGCGTGCCGCGCTGCGGCACCTCGATCGCCACCTTGCGCCCGGCGATGCTCCCCAGTGCCTCGGTCAACACCTCGACGTCCGGCAGCGCGCGATCGACCAGCACGGTGCGCGCCGGCGGCACCTCCTCGTAGAATTGCATCAGAAACTGCGTCATCACTTCCGCCTCGCTCACCTCGGCGGTGTGCGTCGGGAAGAAGCTGCGGTGGCCCCAATTCTGCCCGCCGCGGATGAAGAACGCCTGGATGCCGATCACCCCTTCGAGGCAGGCGAGCGCGAAGATATCGGCGTCGCCCACCCCTTCGGCGTTGATGAACTGCGTACCCTGGATGAAGGTCAGCGCGCGCAGCCGGTCGCGCACCACCGCCGCCTGCTCGAAATCCATCGCCTCGGACGCCGCCTGCATCTGCGCGCCGAGCTTCGCCTGCACGTCGGTGGTCTTGCCGGCGAGGAACTTCTTCGCGTCGCCGATCAGTTCCTCATAGCCCGGCTTGTCGATACGCCCGACGCACGGCGCGGAACAGCGCTTGATCTGGTACAGCAGGCACGGCCGGTCGCGCGTCTTGAAGAAGCCGTCGGTGCAGCTCCTGAGCAGGAAAAGCTTCTGCAGCGCGTTGAGCGTGTTGTTGACGCTGCCAGCGCTCGCGAACGGGCCGTAGTAATCGCCCTTCGCGCGCCGCGCCCCGCGATGCTTCTGGATGCGCGGAAAGTCGTGATCGGCGCGCAGCAGGATGAACGGGAAGCTTTTGTCGTCGCGCAGCAGCACGTTGTACGGCGGGCGATAGCGCTTGATCAGCTGCGCCTCGAGCAGCAGCGCCTCGGCCTCGTTGTTGGTCGTCACGATCGTCATCGATCGCGTTTGCGACACCATCCGCTGAAGCCGCTTGGTCAGGTTCTTGATCTGCGTGTAGTTGGAGACGCGGTTCTTCAGCGCGCGCGCCTTGCCGACGTACAGCACCTCGCCCTTCGCATCCTGCATGCGGTACACGCCGGGCTTCAGCGGCAGCGTCTTTACGACGTTGCGGATCGCGGCCACGCCCGCCTCCAGATCGGGCGCGTCGCTGCCACGGATCGCGTAGGTGGCTTTCTCTTCGTTGAACCGGTCGGGCGGGCCGTAGGAACCTTGCATCGTGCGCCGAATCTAGGGACTCGCTCCCGCGCTAGCCACCCCTCTCCGACGATGTTGCAGCTTCACCGCCAGCCTGAACGCAACGTCGCGGGGAACGCGCATCACCCGTAACCCGTTGGGGCGGCATGACCAGCAAACGCGATAGCCACGGCCGCTTCAAGGCCGATCGTTCCAACCGCACCCTTGCGATCGGCACCGCCACTGCAATCGGCGCGATCGCGACCGGGCTCGCCAGCGCGATCCATTTCGGGCTGTTCGACCGCTTCTTCGCCGCGCGTGACGGCCACGCCGCGCCCGATCTTGAGGGCGATCGCCATCCGGGGCCGGACAGCCGCGCGCCCGATCATTTCCGGCCCGATCCCACCGCCCCGGTATCCGCCGCCGATCGCGAGGCGCTGCGCCCCGCTACCGGCCCGGCGCCGGGCTTCGCCGCCGATCGCGGCGGCGTGCGCAGCCAGCCCGACTAATCCCGGCTCGGCGCCGCGCTATTCGTAGCGCAGCGCCTTGATCGGATTGGCGCGCGCCACGCGCCAAGCGTGTCCGGCGATCGTCGCCACCGCGATCGCCAGCGCCAGCGCCCCCGCCAGCAGGAACGGCGTCGGCCCCAGCGCCATGCGCGTGTCGAAGCCGTTCAGCCAGTCGCGCATCACCCACCAGGCGATCGGCCAGGCGATGATGTTGGCGATCAGCACCGGGCGGCTGAACTGCCATACCAGTAGCCGCACGATGTCCTGCGTGCGCGCGCCCAGCACCTTGCGGATGCCGATCTCCTTGGTCCGCCGCTCCGCGGTGAACGCCGCCAGCCCGAACAGCCCGAGGCACGCGATGATCACCGCCAGCCCTGCGAAGCCCGCGAAGATCTTCGCCCGCGCATCCTCCGCCTTGTACAGGTCCTCGATGATCGCCTCGCTGAACTCCGCCTCGAACGGTACGTCAGGCACGATCTGCTTCCACACCCGCTCCGCCGCCGCGCGCACCTGCGCTGGATCACCGTTGTAGCGGATCACCATGTTGCTGGTCCCTTCGCGCGTGCCCAGGAACATGATCGGGTCGAGCGGCTCGCGCACCGATCGGAAGCGCGCATCCTTGACGACGCCGACGACGGTCAGCGTCATCTCGCCGTTGTCGGAGCCAAGCCCGGTGCGCACCGTCTTGCCCACCGCCTCCTGCGCGCTCCGCGCGCCGAGCTTGCGGGCGGCATATTCATTGATCACGATATTGGCGCCGCGGGCGACGAGCGCGCGCACCTCCTCGGGCTTCTCGGGGAAGGACAGCGTCTGATCGTCCATCGGACGCGCCGGATCGAACCAGCGCCCCGCCACCAGCTGCAGCCCCATCGCATCCTTGAAGCCCTGGTCGACGCGGTAGCGGCCGAGCGTGATCGACTGCGGATTGCCCGGCAAAAGCACGCCCGAATTGCTCGCATTCTGCGTCGCGACGCCGATGTCGGTACGGCCGACGGCGACCACGCCCGGGATGCGCTTCATCTGCTCGACCATCTGCTCGCCGCGACCAATCAGCTGATACCGGCTCAGCCCGTCGAGCTGCAGCACGTGATCGCGCTTGTACCCCGAATCGACCGAACGGGCGTAGACCGTTTGGCCGAAGACGATCGCGGTGCAGATGATCAGCCCGATCGAGATCGCGAACTGCGCCACCACCAGTACACTGCGCAGCCGCCCCGTGCCCGGCGTCTCGGCCGACGACTTGTTCGCCTTGAGTACGCTCGCCGGCTGGAAGCGCGACAGGAAGAATGCCGGATACAGTCCGCCGAGCACGCCGACGATCAGCATCAGCGCGATGGCCGGCAGCAGCATCCCGCCCGCGCCGATGTAGTTGAAGGCGAGCCCGGCATCGAGCAACGCGCCGAACGGCCGCACCAGCAGCTCGGCGAGGGCGAGCGCAATGACGACCGCGATCGCGGCGACGAGCAGAGATTCGCCGACGAACTGGCCGATCAGCTGCCGGCGCGTCGCGCCGAGCACCTTGCGCAGCGCCACTTCGCGTGCGCGCTGCCCCGCGCGCGCCGTCGCCAGATTGGTGAAGTTCACCACCGCCATGCCCAGGATCAGCGCGGCGATGATCGCGAAGGTCGCAATCGTCGCGCGATCGTTGCCCGGCGTCATTGCGCCGCCCTGCGTCTTGCCGAGGTGGATATCGGCAAGCGGCACGAAAAGCCAATCGGTCTCGTCGCCGGCATTATAGCGCGTGCCGCCGAAATTCTCGTCGGGGATGTTGCGCTTCTCCCACGCCGGCATCTGCGCGTTGATCGTCGCGACATCGGTGCCCGGCTTCAGCTTGGCGTAGACCCAGCCCGACTGGCAGCCCCAGCAAGTGAGGAAATCGGGCTCCTGCGCGAAATAGGACGGGAAGTCGCGCCGCACCACGGCATTGAGCTTCATGTGCGAGTTCTTGGGCAGGTCGGCGAGCACCGCGTTGATGCGATAATCGTATGTCTTGCCCTTCTGGATCAGGCTGATCGTGCGGCCGACCACGTCGTCGGTACCGAACTGCCGCACCGCCTCCGACTGCGTCAGCACCGCGGTGTCGGGCGCGTCGAGCGCGGTCTTCGATCCGCGCAGCACCGGGAAATCGAACACGCCGAGCAGGTCGCCGTTGACGACGAGATAGTCCTTCGCCGTCGTCACCTGCCCGTCCTTGCTGATCGTCGGGCTGCTGCCGAGCACGTAGACGGTCTTCTCGATCTGCGGGAAATCCTTCCGCAGCCGTTCCTCGGTGACGTAGCTCGCCATCTGCATGAAGAACGGATTGCCGTCTCGCGGTTTGGGAAACCACGTCTGGAACTGATAGGTGTTCTCGCCGTCGGGCACCCAGCGGTCGAAGCTCGTCTCGTACCGGATGAACACCAGAATAAGCAGGCAGGCCGCCATGCCGATCGCGAGGCCGAGCAGGTTGATCAGCGAATAGGTGCGGTTCTTGGCCAATGCCCGGAACGCGACGGTGAAATAGTTGCGCCACATGGCGTCATCCTCCCCTGTTGCCGCGATCAGGCCGCGCGGCGGCGTTCTTGCAGGATTCGGCCGTCGAGCATGTTGACGACGCGGCTGGCATAATCGGCGTGCGCGGGCGAGTGCGTCACCATCACGATCGTCGCCCCTTCGCCGTTCAGCCCCTGCAGCATCCGCATCACCTCCTCGCCGTGATTGGTGTCGAGATTGCCGGTCGGTTCGTCGGCGAGGATCAGTTTGGGCTTGGCGACCAGCGCGCGCGCCACCGCGACGCGCTGCTGCTGCCCGCCCGACAGCTGGCTCGGCCGATGTCGCGCGCGATGCGCGATGCCGACGCGGTCCATCACCTCGTCGGTACGCTGGCGGCGCTCGGCGGCGGGCACGTCGTGGTAGAGCAGCGCGAGCTCGATGTTGTCGCGCACCGACAGCTCGTCGACCAGGTTGAAGCTCTGGAAGATGAAGCCGATGTTCTCCTTGCGGAAATCGGCAAGCTTGCCCTCGGCGAGCCCGGCGACTTCGGTGCCGTCGAACACGTACGATCCGCTCGTCGGGCTATCGAGCATGCCGACGACGTTGAGCAGGGTCGATTTACCGCAGCCCGACGGCCCCATGATCGCGACGAACTCGCCCGACGCGATGTCGAGGTCGATCCCGTCGAGCGCCACCGTCTCGACGCTGTCGGTGCGGTACAGCCGCGCCACGTCCCGCATGCGAAGCATCAATTATCCTTTCCTTGGGTGAGGTCGAGCGCGTCCTTGTCGGCGAACCCGGTATAGGGGGAGGTGATCACGCGCTCGCCGGCGGTGAGCCCGTCGAGCACCTCGATCGTGTCGGCGTTGCGGCGGCCGAGGCGTACCGGGCGCTTCACCGCGCGCGCCCCGTCGGGCGCGACGACGAACACCCACGCGCCGCCCGTGTCGTTGTAGAAGGCGCCGTTGGGCAGCAGCACCGCCGGCGTCGGATCGCCTAGCGTCAGCCGCGCCTGCACCGTCTGCCCGCGCTGCAACCCGGCGGGCTCGGCGCCCAGGAACTGCAGCTCGATCTGGAACTGCCCGTTCTGCACCTGCGGGAAGATCTTGGTGACGCGCGCCTGCTGCCGGCCCGTCCCCGCCTCGATCGTCGCGCGCTGGCACACCGCGACACGGCCAAGGTAATATTCGTCGACGCCTGCGCGCAGCTTGTTGCGGCCGGGCGAGTCGATCTGCCCGATCCGCTCGCCGCGCTGCATCGACTGGCCGACCTGGATCGAGAAGCCCGACAATTGCCCCGCCACCGGCGCGCGCAGCTTCAGCGCGTCGAGATTGGCGCGCGCCAGATGCAGCCCCGATTGCAGGATCGCGGTCGACGCGCGTTGCTGCGCCAGCTGGCTGCGCAGCAGCCGATCGTCGGTCGACTGGCCCTGCCGCAGCACGGCGACACGCCGCTGCTCGTAGCGCAGCTGGTCGGTGGTGTCGGCGAACTGGCGCCCCGCGACGAAGCCGCGCTGCGCCAGCGGCTCCTCACGCTCGAACTGGCGCCGCGTCTTGATCATCGCGAGCTCGGCCTCGAGCACGTTTCGCTGATTGGCGACGCGCGTCTGCGCCAGCGCCAGCTCCTGGCTGCGCATGTTGTTGATTTGCTGCTCGACCTCGGTCTGCCGCGCCAGCGTCGACAGCTGCAGCTCGGCGTTGGAAAGCACCGCGATCGGCTGCCCCTTCGCCAGCGTCGCACCGTCCTCGACCAGCACTTCCTCGACGCGCCCGCCCTCGATCGCGTCGATATAGACCGTCAGCAGCGGCTCGACGCGCGTGCGCAGCGGAATGTAATCGTCGAACGTGCCGCGCGTGACGGTCGCGATCGACAGCCGGTCGGCGGCGACGCTCTGCGTGCCGGCACGCGGCGCCAGCCACCAGAACAGCGCCGCCGCCACGATCAGCGCCGCGACGATCCCACCGATCACCGCAGCCTTGGGCAGGCGGCGACGCTCGATCACCCGGTCCATCCCGCTGCCGGAGACCGCCGCGCCTTCCGCACGATCCTTGGGGAGCCGCACGACGCTCATGTCCGCTTCCGGACGGCGGCGGTGTCCGGTTCCGGACGGTTGAGCGGGTCGGGGGCAGCAAGAACGCGGATCATGCCGGGCTTGTTGCATCGCGCGTGCCAAATGCCCGGCGCCTCAGCGTAGCGACACCGTTGCGCAAGTGGCACAACAATTGATTGTCCGCTGCCGACCACAGGTTGTACGGGAGCGGACGCAATGGGGCCGGAATACGATCGCTGCGTGATCGTCGACGACGACGACGATATCCTGCTCGCTGCGCGCCTGCTGCTGCGGCCGCTGTTCCGCGAGATCGTCACCGCCGGCTCCCCCGCCGAGGCGCTGCCCGCGATCCGCCGGCAGGTGCCTGACGTCGTCCTGCTCGACGCCAATTTCGCGCGCGGCGCGACCGATGCGCGAGAGGGGCTCGCCTGGCTCGATCAGCTCGTCGCGCTCGATCCCGAGATCGTCGTCGTGATGATCACCGCGCATGCCGGCGTCCATGTCGCGGTCGAGGCGATGAAGCGCGGCGCGACCGATTTCGTGCCCAAGCCGTGGTCGAACGAGCGGCTGCTCGCCACCGTGCGCACCGCCGCCGCGCTGCGCCGCTCGCGCGTCGCCGCTGGCGCGCCGCCGCCCACCAGCCCGTCCAAGGCGCCGCAGTCGCCGCTGCTCGGCCGCTCACCCGCGATGGCGCGCGTCCACTCGCTGATCGAACGCGCCGCACCGACCGACGCCAACGTGCTCGTGCTGGGCGAGAACGGCACGGGCAAGGAGCTCGTCGCACGCGATCTTCACGCGCGCTCGCTGCGCGCCGGCCGCGTGCTGCAGACGGTCGATCTCGGGGCGATCGCTGCCGAGCTGATCGACAGCGAGCTGTTCGGCCATGTGAAGGGCGCGTTCACCGATGCGCGCAGCGATCGCGTCGGCCGCATCCAGGAGGCGGACGGCGGCACGCTGTTCCTCGACGAGATCGGCAATCTGCCGCTGCACCTTCAGCCCAAATTGCTCACCGCGCTCGAGCAGCGCCAGATCACCCCCGTCGGTGCGAACAAGCCGATCAAGGTCGACATCCGCGTCATCGCCGCGACCAACATGACGCGCGATCGCCTGACCGACGAGCGCGTGTTCCGCCAGGACCTGCTCTACCGGCTCAACACCGTTGAGATCGCGCTCCCCTCGCTCGCCGAGCGGCCCGAGGACGTGGGCGAGCTCGCCGACCATTTCCTCGATCACTATGCCGCGCGCTACAACCGCCCCCGCCCGATGCTCAGCCCCGCCGCGCGCGACGCGCTTGCGCGGCACGATTGGCCGGGCAACGTGCGCGCGCTGCGTCACGCGGTCGAGCGCGCCGTCATCCTGTCGACCGAGCCCGTGCTCGAGATAGCCGACTTCGGTTTGGACGCACCCGCGCCGCGCACCGGCGCCGCGCCCGCCGCGACCGACGATCTCAACCTCGACCGGGTCGAGCGCCGGCTGGTCGAGGAGGCGCTGCGCAAGCACGGCTACAACATCACGCTCGCCGCGGGCGAACTCGGCCTGTCGCGCGCCGCGCTCTACCGCCGCATGGAAAAGCACGGCCTGTGAGGCACGTGCCGCACTGCACCGGTTTCATCGCCGCGAAGCGCGCCCGCTCGGAACGCCCGCATGGGCTTTGACGGCCGCTTCACGCTCGGCCTCGTCTTCCGCGTCGCGCTGCTGGTGCTCGCGCTGATGATGGTGGTCTGGGCGTTCCGCACCCCGTCGTTCGTCATGGTTCGCCTCGTCGCGGTCGGCATCGCCGGCCTCGCGGCGCTGGCCTTGTGGTATCACGTCGAGCGCACCAACCTCGCGCTCGCGCGCTTCCTCGAGGCGCTGCGCATCGGTGATTTCGCGGCGCATTTCCCGGAAAAGGGCGGCGCCGGCTTTCGCGCACTCGGCACCGCGCTCAACGAGACGATCCGTGGCCTGCGCGAACAGCGCGGGCAGACCGATGCCGAACTGCGCTATTACGAGGCGCTGATCGACGACATGCCCGTCGCGCTGCTCACCGTCGATGCCGGCCGCGTCGAGCCCGGCAACAAGGCCGCGCGCCGCCTCTTCTCGCGCCACGCCGGCGTACGGCCGGACGATTACGCCACCTATGGCGCGACCTTCGCGCAGCGCCTCGCCGAGCCGCGCGGCGACGAGGAGATGCTGATCCTCAACCTCGACGGGCGCGCCAAGCGTACGCTGGTGCGCCACGCCGCACTCAACCGGCTCGGGCGGCAGACGAGCGCAGTCGTCGTCCAGCCGATGCAGGGCACGCTCGACGCGGTCGAGATGGCGGCGCAGACCGATATCGTCCGCGTCCTGACGCACGAAATCCTCAACTCGCTCACCCCCGTCATGTCGCTCGCGCAGACCACCGCCGCACTGCTCGGCGAGGTCGAGGACGGCGATCCGCGCATCGCCGACGCGTGCGAGGCAACGCGCGCGCTCGCTCGCCGAACCGAGGGGCTACGGCACTTCATCGACAGCTATCGCGCGGTGGCGCGCGAACCACGCGTGGTGCGCCAGCGCTTCGCCGCGCGCGCCTTCGCCGACGAGCACGAGCGGCTGTTCCGCGCCGAATGGCCCGCGGTGACGCTGCACGCCGATTGCGCCGACACGACGATCGACGGCGACCGCGCGCTCCTCTCGCAGCTGCTGCTCAACCTGCTGCGCAACGCCGCGCAGGCGGCGAAAGCGCACGCCGCGCAGCCCAAGATCCGGCTCGCGATCGAGCGCACCGCGGACGGCATCGCGATCACCGTCGAGGACAACGGCCCCGGCGTGCCCGACAAGCTGCGGCAGGAGGTTTTCCTGCCGTTCTTCACCACGCGCGCGGAGGGTACCGGCGTCGGGCTCAACCTTGCGCGGCAGATCGCGGTGGCGCATGGCGGCACGCTCGACGTCGCCGACAGCCCGCTCGGCGGCGCGCTGTTCCGGCTGCTGCTCTAGCCGCGACGCGCGCTAGCGCCGCGGCGGCGCCCCGTTTGCGGCTTCACCGCCACGCGACCACGCCTTCTCGCCGCCGATCCACGTCTGCTCGACGCGCGTCGCGCGCAGCGCCGCGGCATCGCCCGCCAGCGGATCGCGATCGACGATGATGAAGTCCGCTTTCTGCCCCGGCGCGAGGTTGCCGAACTGCTTCTCGGCAAACCCGGCATAGGCCGCGCCGCCGGTGAACGCCCACCACGCCTGCTCGCGCGTCACCGCCTCCTCCGGCCGCCAGCCGCCCGCCGGCTGCCCAGCCGCGTCCTGCCTTGTATAGCCCGCCGCCCAGCCGGCCCAGGGATCGGGCTTCTCGACCGGGAAGTCCGATCCGAACGCCAGCCGCGCGCCGTTCGCCAGCATCGATCGCCACGCATAGGCGCCGGCCAGTCGCGCCGGCCCCAGCCGCGCCTCGGCCATCGTCCGGTCCCCGGTCGCATGCGTCGGCTGCATCGAGGCGATCGTGCCGAACTTGCCGAAGCTCTTGAGATCGGCGGGATCGACCACCTGCGCGTGCTCGATCCGCCAGCGCCGGTCGCCGGTATAGGTCTCGCTCAGCACCTGGATCGCGTCCAGCGTCTGCGCATTGGCGCGGTCGCCGATCGCGTGCACCGCGAGCTGAAAATTGTCCATCGCGGCGCGGCTCATCTGGTTCTGCAGCTGCGTATCGGTGAGGAACGCGAGCCCCTTCTCGCCCGGCGCATCGGCATAAGGCGCCTTCAGCGCCGCACCGCGCGAGCCGAGCGCGCCGTCGACGTAGATCTTGACGCCGCCCATCCGCAGCCGATCGGCGTAGAGCCACGGCGTCGGCCCCTTGCCGCCGACGCGGCTCGCCGTCTCCGTCCCCGCGGCATAGCTCATGATGCGCACGCGCAACGCGTTGATGTCGCCCATCCGGCGATAGCTCAGCCAGTCGTCGAGCGTCGTTCCCATGTCCGCCACGGCGGTGACGCCGTTCGACAGCAGCACGCGCTGCGCCTCCAGGAACGCCGCGTCGCGCTCCTTGGGCAACGGCTGCGGCAATGCCTTCTCGATCAGCTGCATCGCCGCGTCGACGAACACGCCCGACGGCGCGCCGCCGCTCTTCTCGATCCGCCCGCCGGCGGGCGCCGGCGTGCTCGCCGTCACGCCTGCTTCGCGCATCGCGACGCTGTTCGCCCAGCCGGCATGGCCGTCCGCGCGTTCGAGCCAGATCGCATGGCCCTGCGCGACGTCGTCGAGATCCGCGGCGGTCGGGAAGCGCCCCAGTCCCCACGCTTCCTGGTTCCAGCCGCGCCCCTGGATCCACTTGCGGTCGGGATTGGCGGCGATGTACGCCGCGATCCGGCTCTTCGCCTCGCCCAGCGACTTGGTCATCGACAGGTCGAGTGAGAGCACGCCGAAGCCCAGCCCCATCACATGCCCGTGCGCATCGATGAAGCCGGGCAGCAGCGTCTTGCCACCCATGTCGACGCGCCAGTCGTACAGCGGCTTGCCAGCGTTCTTCTTCAGCTCCTTGCGGCTGAGCTTGGGCGGCGCCTCACCCGGCGGCACCAGCCGCGTGACGCGCCCGTCCTTGTCGATCAGCACCGCCTTGAAGCGCACGACGCGCCCATCAGCAGTCGGCGCGATGCCGTTGACGTTGTCGACAATCCCGTCCGCGCCCGCGGGCACGGCGGCGAGCATCAGCGCGATGGCGAGCGCGCGCCTCATCGCGGCAACCTGCGCACCAGCGCGCTCGTATCCTGTCGTCCGCCACCCATCTTCTGCACCTCGGCATAGAATTGATCGACCAGCGCGGCGACCGGCAGCACCGCGCCGTTGCGCTTCGCCTCGTCGAGCGCCAGCCCCAGATCCTTGCGCATCCAGTCGATCGCGAAACCGAAATCGAATTCGTCCGTCGTCATCGTCGGCCAGCGATTGACCATCTGCCAGCTCTGCGCCGCACCACCCGAGATCGCCTCGAACACCGCGTCCAAATCGAGCGCACTCGCCTGCGCGAAGCGGACCGCCTCCGACAAACCTTGGAGCACGCCCGCAATGCAGATCTGGTTGACCATCTTGGTCTGCTGCCCAGCCCCCGCCGCACCGACGTGGACGATGCGTGCGGCATAGGCCTCCATCACCGGCCGCGCCTTTGCCATTGCCGCGTCGCTGCCGCCGCACATGATCGAAAGCTGGCCCTTCTCCGCACCCGCCTGCCCGCCCGACACCGGCGCGTCGACCACCAGCGCGCGCGCCTCGGCCAATTGCCGCGCGATCGCCGCCGACACCGTTGTGTGATCGATGAACACCGCATCATCGCGCATCGCGCCGAACGCGCCGTCCGTACCCAGCGTCACCGCCGCCAGATCGTCGTCGTTGCCGACGCACGTCACCACCGCGTCGGCGCCCGTCGCCGCCTCGGCCGGCGTTTCGGTGACGGCGAGCCCCGTCGCCTCCGCCTTGGCACGCGTACGATTATAGACGGTAACGTCGTGGCCGGCGCGGGCAAGGTGCCCCGCCATCGGGGCACCCATCACGCCGGTGCCGATGAAAGCGATCTTCATGGGCGTGGCGGATAGGCGCTGTTTGCACGCCGCGCCAGATGATCCTAGAGGCGCGGGCGCGAACTTGGGATCAATCAGGATTCCGTTCGGGCCGCGCCGTGTCGACGCCCTCCCCTTCTCTTCTCGCTGCGCGAAAGGAAAGATCGGCCAGTCGACGGGCGGCGGGCCTGGCGGCTGGGATATGAAGCGATGGCGACTGCGGCGAAACCGACGACGACCCAACCCGTCACCATCGACGACGTGCGCGCCGCCCACGCGCGCATCCGCGATTCGATCGTCCGCACGCCGACGCTGATCAGCCGTACGCTCTCCGCGCTGACCGGCGCGACAATTTACCTCAAGTTCGAGAATCTCCAGTTCACCGCCGCCTATAAGGAGCGCGGCGCGCTCAACACGCTGCTTCAGCTCAGCGACGAGGCGAAGGCGCGCGGCGTGATCGCCGCCTCGGCGGGCAACCACGCGCAGGGGCTCGCCTATCACGCCAATCGCCTCGGCGTGCCCGCGACGATCGTGATGCCCACCAATACGCCAACGGTGAAGGTTGTGCAGACCGAAGGCCATGGCGCGACGGTAGTGCTGCACGGCAATACGTTCGACGCCGCTTATGCCCACGCCCGCGTGCTCGAGGCGGAGCGCGGCTACACCTTCGTCCACCCGTTCGACGACGCGCGCGTCATCGCCGGCCAGGGCACCGTCGCGATCGAGATGCTCGAGGACGTGCCGGGGATCGACATGCTCGTCGTGCCGATCGGCGGCGGCGGGCTGATCTCGGGCATGGCGACGGTGGCGCGCGCCGCCGATCATCCGATCGAGATCGTCGGGGTGGAGGCGGAGCTGTTCCCGTCGATGTACAACCGCACGCGCGGCACCGACATGCCGTGCGCCGGCGATACGCTGGCCGAGGGCATCGCCGTCAAGGAACCCGGCGTCGTCACCTCGCGTATGGTCGAGGCGCTGGTGGACGATATCGTGCTCGTTTCCGAACGCAGCCTCGAGGAAGCGGTCAGCCTGCTGCTCCAGATCGAGAAGACTGTGGTCGAGGGCGCCGGAGCCGCCGGGCTCGCGGCGATGCTCGCCAACAAGGAACGCTTCGCGGGCAAGACGGTCGGCGTCGTGCTGTGCGGCGGCAACATCGATACGCGGCTCCTCGCCAACGTCCTGCTGCGCGATCTCGCGCGATCGGGGCGGCTCGCCCGGCTGCGCATCCGGCTGCAGGATCAGCCCGGCGCGCTCTACAACGTCGCGCGGATCTTCGATCAGGAACGCGTTAACATCCTCGAGCTCGCGCATCAGCGCATATTTACCAACCTGCCCGCCAAGGGGCTGAGCCTCGACGTCGAATGCGAGACACGCGATCGCGCGCACCTCGATCGCCTCCTCACCGCGCTCGAGACCGCGGCCTATGAGGTGAAGCTGATTGAACTTGCCTGACGCGGCCGCCCTTTGACCCAGAACGGGGCGGTCCGCCGGACTGGAAACTTTCTTAACGCGACGTTAACCTTGTATTGATGATCTCGCGACTTCCCCGAAGGCATCCGGCGATTCATAGCGGCGTTACAGCACGTGCAGCGACACGTTGCATGGAGATCCCACGCCGGTGACCGCGCCTTTTCGTTTCCCTCGTTTCTTCGTCACCAGCCCCGCGCCGTGCCCGTATCTGCCCGGGCGGCAGGAACGGAAGGTCTTCACCGAACTCACCGGCCCGCACGCCGCCGAGCTCAACGATGCGCTCGGCCGGATCGGTTTTCGCCGCAGCCAGGGCGTCGCCTATCGCCCGTCATGCGCGGGGTGCACCGCCTGCGTCTCAGTGCGCGTCGTCACACACGATTTCGCTGCCAACGCGACGCAGCGCAAACTCATCCGTCGCAACGCCGATCTCGAAGTTACCGCCTGCCGCCCGTGGGCGACCGACGAGCAGTTCCAGCTGCTCCGCCGCTATCTCGCGCACCGCCATCCGGGCGGCGGCATGGCCGGGATGGACGAGCAGGATTACGCCGACATGGTCGAACAGTCGCCGGTCAATTCGGTGATCGTCGAATATCGCGAACCCGGCGTCGACGGCCGCCAGGGCCGGCTCGTCGGCGCCTGCCTCACCGATCGTCAGGCCGACGGGCTGTCGATGATCTACAGCTTCTTCGATCCCGAGATCGCGAGCCGGCCGGGGCTCGGCAGCCTCATCATCCTCGATCACATCCTGCGCGCGCGCGCCGCGGGGCTCGGCTACGTCTACCTTGGCTATTGGGTGAAGGGCTCGGCGCGCATGGCGTACAAGGTGCGCTACCGCCCGATCGAGATGCTCGGCCCGCGCGGATGGATGCGGATGGCGGACGAGGACCTCGCGACCGGCGTAGACACGCGCGCGCGGGCGCTGGCGTAGTCGCCGCCGCACCACCCCGCCGCGGCCAGCCGCTTCATCCCTCGGCCTGCACCGTCACGTCGACGTCGAGCGCCTCGACGCCCTCTCCCAGCCGCGATCCCGCGATCGGCGCCGCGCCAATGGCGTCGAGCGCCACCGCGACGCGCACGTGATGCTGGTCGGCGAGCGTGCCGAGCATCGGATCGAAGCCGATCCACCCGGCGCCCGCGATCCACGCCTCGGCCCAGCCGTGCGGCGTCGGACGGTGATCGCCCGCTAGGTCGCAATAGCCCGACACGTAGCGCGCCGGCGCGCCCACGCACCGCGCGCCCGCGACGAACAGCTGCGCCATGTCGCGTGCCGTCAGCGCGGTGCGCGCGAACGCCTCGGCAACTGTCAGCCCCGGAGTCGGCCGCGCGGCGTCGAGCGGGAAGCGTTTCCCGATGGCGGCGTTGAGCCGCGTCAGCGCCGCGCGACCCGCGTCGCCCGCGAGATCGCGCGCGAACGCCTCGACGGCGGCGTCGGCGCTCGTCGTCGGCGTCGTGCGCTGGAACACCGCGGGGGGCAGCGTCTCGTGGCTGCCGTGCAAAACCCCGCCCGAGCTGCTCGTCACCACCTCGCCCGTCACCGTCAGCTCGATGTCCTCGAGCGGCCCCTCGCAGTACAGCATCGTCGTGTGATTGCCGAACCCGTCGCGGTGGTTCGTCATGCGCGCGTCGCAGTCGATCTCGATATGCCACGCCGCCACCGTCTGATCGTAGGTGTTCTCCGGCGTCATCCGCAGCAGCTGGACGATCCGCGCCTGCGGCGTGGTGAAGCGATAGCGGGTACGGTGCTCGATCGACAGTCGCATAGGCCCCCCTGTTTTCCGTGCAGCGCGAGACATGCGGCGCCGCTGCCGCCGCTACATCGTACCTGTTCCGACCTTCCCGCCGCACACTCCGCCGCCCGCGTGCGACCAACGCCCGCGATCGCAGCGCCGGCTGCCGTCTGTTCCGACGCGGATTGCCACCGCGGCGCGCACTCAGTGGAACTTGAACTGGCGGCCGATCGCCCGGTGCAGCTCGTCATTCTCCGCGATCAGCGCCTGGAGATGCTGGTGCAGGCCGGAGACGATCACGTCGCCGGTGCGCGTCTTGGTCATGCGCGCGTGACGGGCGCGTGCCATCCGCCCCGCCTCGCCATGCGTCCCGGTTCGCTTCGCCAGCGCGGTCAGCACGTCGACCGTCTCCTCGATCGCCGCGGCGATGCTGCGCGGCAGCTCGGCGCGCGACAGCAGTAAATCGATGACGTTCGCCGGCACCAGCCCGTCGTTGTAGATCCAGCGATACGCCGTCACCGCCGACACCGTCTGGAGGATCGTCGTCCACTGGTCGCGGTCCACCGTCCCGCCGACGCTCTGATCCTCGGGCAGCAGGATATGGTATTTGACGTCGAGCAGCCGCGCCGTGTCGTCGACGCGCTCGGTCGCCTGGCCCAGCCGCAGGAACAGCGTCGTCTGGTTGCGCAGCATGCGGTGGATCGCGCCTTCGAAACCGCGCGTCTCGGCCTTCACCGCGTCGACCAGCGCGAGCGTGCGATCGGAATCGAGCCGGCTCATCCGCTTGTCGAACACCAGCCACGCGCCGTTGATCGCCGACCATGACTCGCGCGTCAGTGCGGTGCGCACCGCCTTGGCGTTCATCCGCGCCATGTCGAGGCAGCGCACGATCGATCCGGGATGCGACGTGTCACTGGTCAGGAATCGCGCCACCGCCTCACGCGTCAGGCTCGCTCCGCTCGCCTTGAACGCCTCCTCGGTCTCGGTCACCACCAGCGCCGATTGCCACGCCGCCTCACCCGCGGGCCGCGGCGACAGCACGTCGAGGCGCACCGTCGCCTCCACCAGCCGCGCGATGAAATCGGCCCGCTCGACGTAGCGTCCGAGCCAGTAGAGCGACGACGCGGTCCGGCTCAGCATCGGCCGGCGCTCCTGATGCACCGGCTCACAGCGATTGCTCCTGCACCATGCTGCCGCCCATCATCACCTGCGACTGGACCGGGCGTTGCCCGGTGTCGAGCAGCACGAAACTGTCCTTGGTGCCCCCGCCCTGCGACGAATTCACCACCAGCGACCCCTCCTTCAGTGCGACGCGCGTCAGCCCGCCGGGCACCACCTGCACGCCCTTCGATCCCGTCAGCACGAACGGGCGAAAATCGACGTGGCGCGGGCTCAGGCCCCGGTCGGCGAGCGTCGGTACGGTTGACAGCGCCAGCGTCGGCTGCGCGATATAGCGGTGCGGCTCGGCAACCAGCGCCTCGCGGAACGCCGCGATCTCCGCCTTCGACGCGGTCGGCCCGACGAGCATCCCGTAACCGCCCGATCCGTCGACCAGCTTGACGACCAGCTCGTCCAGATGATCGAGCGTGTAGCGCAGCGCCTCGGGCTCGCGGCAGCGGAACGTCTCGACGTTGGGCAAAGCCGCGTCCTTGCCCGAATAGAAGCGGACGATCTCGGGCATGTAGCTGTAGATCGCCTTGTCGTCGGCGATGCCGTTGCCGGGCGCGTTCATGATCGCGACGTTGCCGGCGGCATAGGCGGCGATCAGCCCCGGCACGCCAAGCATCGAATCGGGGCGGAACACCAGGGGATCGAGGAAATCGTCGTCGACGCGGCGATAGATCACGTCCACCTTCACGCGCCCCGCGATCGTGCGCATGTAGACGACGTCCTCGTCCACCACGAGATCGGCCGCCTCGACCAGTTCGATCCCCATCGAATCGGCGAGGAAACTGTGTTCGTAATAGGCCGAATTGTAGTGGCCCGGCGTCAGCACGACGCAATTTGGGTTCTGCCCGCAGGTGCGCGGCGCGACCGATCGCATCGTCTCGAGCAGCCGGTCGGGGTAGCTGTCGACCGCCGCGACGCGGAACTGCTCGAACAGCTCGGGGCACAGCCGCACCATCGCCTCGCGATTCTCGAGCATGTAGCTGACGCCCGATGGCGTGCGGGCATTGTCCTCGAGCACGAAGAAATCGTCGGGCCCGGTGCGCACCAGATCGATCCCGCAAATATGCGCCCACACGCCGTGCGGCGGGTGGATGCCGACGATCTCCGGGCGGAATTGCGGGTTGGAGAGGATCAGCTCCTCGGGCAGCACGCCAGCCTTCAGGATCTCCTGCTTACCGTAGATGTCGTCGAGGAATGCGTTGATCGCCTCGACACGCTGGATCAGCCCCGCGGACAGACGCGTCCACTCGTCGGCGAGGAACACGCGCGGCACGATGTCGAACGGGATGATCCGCTCGCTCGCGTCGTTGTCGCCATAGACCGCGAAGGTGATGCCGAGCTGGCGGAAGGTCGTCTCGGCGGCTTCCTGGCGGCGGCGCAGATCGTCGGTCGGCGTTTCGTCCAGCCAGCGGACCAGGTCCGCCAATTCGGGGCGCGCCTCGCCCCCATCCCCCATGATTTCGTCGAACGCCGTCTGCCCCATTCACCGCCCAACGCGCGAGGATCGTTTCGGGTGCATGCTGCGCCACAATGTTGCGGCGCACAGGCACTGATCGGTAGCAAACAGTCGTGCAGGAATTCACCAACAATGCGAACGGCTAAGCCACGCTCACCTGCCAGGCAGCGCGGTCAGCATCCCGGTAGTAAGCAGCTGCGGCAGCACGCGTGGCTGCTTCGCGCCCTTCGGGTACCACAAGTATAGCGGCACTCCGGCGCGGTTGTGCGCCTCGATGAAGCGGCCGAGTATGGGATCGCCGTCGGTCCAGTCGCCGACCAGCACCGCGACCTTGCCGTTGGCGAACGCGCGCGCCGTTGCCGCGGTCTCGATCGCCGCTTTCTCGTTCACCTTGCACGTCAGGCACCAGTCGGCGGTGAAATAGGCGAACACCGGCCGCCCCTCGCGCTGCAGCGCCGCGAGCCGCGTCTCGCTGAACGGCTCAGCCCCGGCGATCCCCGTCGCGACCGACGCCGTCGCCGCCTGCGGTTTCACCAGTATCACCGCCAGCAGACCAAGCACCAGCGCCGGGATCGCCGGCCACCATGCGCGCACACGTCCGCCCGCCTGCCGCTGCCCGGTCCACCACAGCCCGCATCCGGCGAGCAGGATCGCCGCCAGCCCGATCGTCATCGCGTTGACCCCTGCCTGCCGCCCCAGCACCCAGGCGAGCGCCAGCGCGGTTAGGAACATTGGCACCGACAGGATGTGGCGCAGCCGCACCATCCACGCCCCCGGCCTCGGCAGGCGGCGGCGCAGTGCGGGGACGAAGCCGATCAGCAGGAACGGCAGTGCGATGCCGAGCCCCAGCCCGGTGAATACCAGCATCGCCGCCACCGGCGGCAGCACCAGCGCCGCGCCCAGCGCCGCGCCCATGAACGGCCCGGTGCACGGCGTCGCGACGAACGCCGCCAGCGCGCCGGTCGCGAACGCGCCGCCCGCGCCCGATCGCCCGGCGAAGCGCGGCGTCGGCAGTTCGAACAATCCGGCGAGGTTGAATGCGATCGCCGCGGTCAGCAGCAGCAGCACGCCGATCACCCGCGGGTCCTGCAGCTGGAACGCCCAGCCGACGCTCGACCCGCCCGCACGGAGCGCAAGCAGCACGCCGCCCAGCGCGACGCACACCAGCACCACACCCGCGGTATAGGCGAGCGCCTCGCCTCGCGCGGCGCGCTCGTTCCCGCCCGCCTTGGCGAGGCTCAGCGCCTTGAGGCTGAGGATCGGGAAGACGCACGGCATGATGTTGAGCAGCAGCCCGCCGATCAGCGCCCCGGCAAAGGCGATGGCGGCCGCGCGCCACGCGCCGCCCGTGTCCGCCGCCACCGGCTCGACCCGCCCCGGCGCCGCCGTCACCGCAAACCCGGTCCCCTCGCCCGTCGCCAGCACGCCTTCGATCGATCCGCTCGCCGGCGTCGCCGCCGCCTTGGTGGCAACGACGATCCGGTCGCCGTCGCGCGTCACCGTCTGCGGCGCGGCGTAATCGATCGCGCCCGCCGCCAGCGGATAGAAATAGGCCGAACCGATCGGCGCCTTGGCCGGAAACGGCACCGCCAGCCGGAACGCGCCGTCCGCCGCCGCCCATGTCGCCGGCGAGCCCAGCGGCCGCGGCAATTTGCGCCGCCACGCATCGAACCGCGTGCGCGTCGCCGGGTCGATCGCGCCGTCGCCCACCGTCAGCTCCGTCGACAGCGTTTGCGTTTCGGGCACGCAGATCTGCTCGGTACAGACGAGGTAATCCGCCTTGACGCGCACCGGCAGCCGCGTTCCCGCCGCCAGCCCCGCCGGGATCGTCAGGTCGACGAGCGTCGCGAACGGCGCCTCGTAGACGTAGTTCATCAGCCCCGCGACGATCAGCCTTCCCGGCACGGGGTAGCGCAGCGCGCCCGCGCGGACGCCGGCCGGCAGCGTCCACGTCAGCCGCGTCTCGACGCCTGCGTCCCCGCCGTTCTTCCAATAGCCGTGCCAGCCCTTCTCCGGCCGCGCGTCGAACGCCAGCGTCACCGTGCTGCCCGCCGCCGGCCGCGCGGTCTCGGGAACGAGATCGATCGCCAAGTGCCGCGGTTGTGCGCCCGCGAGCGACGCCGACAGCGTCATCACGATCCAAACGAACGCCGCTACCCACGCTTGCCTAGCTGTCATGACGGGCACATACCGCGCCACACCCCGCTTTGCATCAAGGTCCTCGATGAAACCGTATCTTGCCGCCCTGCTCGCCTCGATCGCGCTGCCGTCCGTCGCCGCCGCGCAGGACCGGGCACCGCAGACCCCCGCCGCAAGCACCGCTCCAAGCCCGCCGCCTCCCGGCGCCGCGCAGGCGACCACCCCCCGCACGCCGCCGCGCCTCGTCGTCGCGATCTCGGTCGATCAGCTCTCGGCCGATCTGTTCGCGCAATATCGCGACAAGTTCACCGGCGGATTCAAGCGACTGCTGACCGGCGCGGTCTTCCCATCGGGCTACCAGGGCCACGCGGCAACGGAGACGTGCCCAGGTCACTCGACGATCCTCACCGGCATGCGCCCCGCGCACACCGGCATCATCGCCAACACCTGGCTCGACCAGCGCGTCAGCCGCGCCGACAAGCTCGTCTATTGTGCGGAGGACGAGCGCGTCCCCGGCAGCAACCACGACAGCTACACCCCCTCCGATCTTCACCTCAAGGTGCCGACGCTGGGCGACATGATGAAGCGCGCCAATCCGAAGAGCCGCGTCGTCTCGGTCGCGGGCAAGGATCGCGCGGCGATCATGATGGGCGGCCACAATACCGATCAGATCTGGTTCTGGAACGGCAAGGAGCTCGCCACGCTCGCCGGCCGCCCGACGCCGCCGGTGGCGCAGCGCGCGAAGGATGCGATCGCGGCGCTTGTCGCCAAGCCGCAGGCGGCGCTCGACCTCCCCGCCTTCTGCCAGGGTCAGTCGAAGCCGATCCGCGTCGGCGAGCAGACGCTCGGCACCGGCCGGTTCGAGCGCGCAGCGGGCGACGCGCGCGCCTTCCGCGCCTCGCCCGCGATCGACGGCGCGGTATTCGCCACCGCCGCTGCCTTCGTTCAGGACATGAAGCTCGGCCAGGGCCAAGCGACCGATCTCATCGCGGTCGGCGCGTCGGCGACCGATTACGTCGGCCACGCCTTCGGCACGCAGGGCTCGGAAATGTGCATCCAAATGGCCGAGCTCGATCAGTCATTGGGCGCCTTCCTCGACAAGCTCGACGAGTGGAAGATCGATTACGAGGTCGTGCTCACCGCCGATCACGGCGCGCACGACATGACCGAGCGGCAGCTCGCGCGCGCGATGCCGATGGAGGCGCACGTCGATCCGACGCTCGCCGCCAAGGTCGTTGGCCCCGCGATCGGCCAGGCGCTCGGCATCGCCGGGCCGGTCCTGCTCGGGCCGGAGAGCGACCTCTACATCGCCAACGACGTGCCGGCGGCGAAACGCCCCGCGGTGATCGCCGAGGCGGTCAAGCGCTACCGCGCGATGCCGCAGGTCGCCGCGGTGCTGACGCGAGCGGAGATCGAGGCGACGCCGATGCCGCGCACCCCACCCGAAACCTGGACGCTCGTCGAGCGCGCGCGCGCCTCCTACGACGCCGAACGGTCGGGTGACTTGCTCGTCCTGCTCAAGCCGCGCGTCACCACCATCATCGCGCCCGGGCCGGGCTATGTCGAGACGCACGGCAGCCCGTGGGATTACGATCGCCGCGTGCCGATCCTGTTCTGGCGCGCCAACATGGATGGGTTCGAACAGCCGCTGTCGGTCGAGACGGTGGATATCGTCCCGACGCTCGCGGCGTCGATCGGCCTGCCGGTCGCCGGGCTCGACGGGCGCTGCCTCGATCTCGACCCCGGCCTCGGCGACACCTGCCGCCGGTAAGCATCCCGGCGCGGCCTCCCACCAATCGGGAGGGCGCGCCCCGGATCAGGGCTGGCGCGTCTCGTAGGGGCGCACGCCGGCGCCCAGCTTGTTGGTGCCCAGCGCCAGCCGCTCGCCGCTGACGTTGGCGAGGAACGCCGGGCTCCTTTCCTGCCCCGGCGCGAGGCGGGCGACATTGTCGTGGACGCTTAGGCCTGCCGAGCGATACTTGCGCTGCTCTGCCGCCACCACGATCATGCCGCTCCAGTTTTCCTTGCGCGTGCCCTGGACGAAGGTGTTGCGCGCGATCTCGCCCGTCCCGCCTTCGGGCAGGTCGATCATGTAGTTGGTGCGATCGCCGCCGGTATCGTCGAAGCTGTTGTCGGTGATCGATACGCGCGGCACGCGTAGCTTCACGTAATGCCCGCCGCGCCCGCGCTCGAAGCGTGAATTGGTGATCGTTACCGATCCCGAATTGCCGAGGTAGATCGAGTGCGCGCAATCCTCGGTCTCGTGACATTGCCCGAGGCCCGAGAAGGTCGACCGGTCGATCGTGATGTTCACCGGATCTTCCGTCGCGCCAAGAATGCCCTCCTGGCTGTCGAGAAACATCGAATTTTTGACGACGAGGTCGCCGATCTCGATCCGGATGCCGGCGCCATTGCCGTCGGGCACGCGAATGCCGCGGAACACCAGCCCGTCGACCACCGCGCCGCCCGCGCGCAGCACCAGCGCCGCCTTGCCCTCGCACGCCCCCTCGAAGATCGCAGTGCCCGGCTGGATCGCCTTGAACGTGACGCGCCCGGCCTGCTGCACCGCGCATTCGTTGTAGACGCCCGGTGCGATCAGCACGGTGAAGTCGCGCCCGCGGTTCCTCGACAGCGCGTCGTCGAGCGTCGCATAACCCTCGCCGGTTTCCTGCACCGTGAACGGTGCGCTCGCCTGCTGGCTGGTCGCGGGCGCGGCAAGCGCGAGGAAGAGAACGAGGGGAGCAAGGCGCATGGAACGGGAATCCTTTCACGCTCGCTCCTGCCGCGTCCGGGTTACCACCGATACCGCCAAACGCGGTTAACGTAGGCCGCGCGCTCCACCCGGCGGTTGATGGTCCGCGCTTCTGTCCCGTCGCGGCACGGCCACCGGCAATCGCGTTTCCTGTTGCAACGCAAATGAGCGCGCCGCATGTGCGTACCGAAACGTCGAATCCAATTGGCGGAGAGGCACGATGCAAAGCTACCTGAAACACTATATCGATGGCGCCTGGGTCGAGAGCGACGGCGGCAAGCGCCACGAGGTGATCGATCCCTCGACCGAGCAGCCCTGCACCGAGATCACGCTGGGCAGCGCGGCGGACGTCGACAAGGCGGTCGCTGCCGCGAAGAAGGCGTTCAAGACCTGGTCGCAGACCAGCGTCGAGGAACGCGCCGCGATCCTGGAAAAGATCATCGCCGGCTACAAGGCGCGCATCCCCGATCTCGCCGCCGCCACCAGCCGTGAGATGGGCGCGCCGATCTCGTTCGCCAGCATGGCGCAGGCACCCGCCGGGCTCGGCCATTTCATGGGCACGCTCGCCGCGCTCAAGGAATTCAGCTTTTCGGAAAGCGCCGCCAAGGGCGCGCGCGTCGTGCACGAGCCGATCGGCGTCGTCGCGATGATCACGCCGTGGAACTGGCCGCTCAACCAGATCTGCGCCAAGGTTGCGCCCGCGCTCGCCGCCGGCAACACGATGGTGCTGAAGCCGTCCGAAGAAGCGCCGAGCAACGCCATGATCCTCGCCGAGATCATCGCCGAAGCGGGCGTGCCCGCGGGCGTGTTCAACCTCGTCAACGGTGACGGCCCCACCGTCGGCGCCGCGCTGTCGAGCCACAAGGACGTCGACATGGTGAGCTTCACCGGCTCGACCCGCGCGGGCATCGCGGTTGCCACTGCCGCCGCCGCGACGGTCAAGCGCGTCCACCAGGAACTCGGCGGCAAGGCGCCCAACGTCGTGCTCGAGGGCGCGAAGCTGGTCGACGTGCTGCCCCCGACGCTCGCAGGCGTCATCGCCAACACCGGGCAGAGCTGCATCGCACCGACCCGCCTCCTCGTCCACAAGAGCCAGGTGAGCGAGGCCGAAGAGGTCGTGAAGGCGATCATGGAAGCGACGCAGATCGACGCACCGGAGAAGCAGGGCGCGCACATCGGTCCGGTCGTCAACAAGGCGCAATTCGACAAGATCCAGACGCTGATCCAGTCCGCGCTCGACGAGGGCGCACGGCTTGTAACGGGCGGTGTCGGTCGTCCCGACGGCCGTAACGCGGGCTATTACGTCAAGCCCACGGTGCTCGCCGACGTCACGCCCGAAATGCGCATCTATCGCGAGGAGACGTTCGGCCCGGTCGCGACGATCTCGACCTACGAGGATACCGATCAGGCGGTCGAGATGGCGAACGACACCGAATACGGCTTGTCGGCAACGATCTCGGGCGATCCGGCCGAAGCGGCGAAGATCGCCGGCAAGCTGCGCGCCGGCCTCGTCACGATCAACGCCTGGGGCCCCAACGGTCCGACGCCGTTCGGCGGCTACAAGTCGTCGGGGAACGGGCGCGAGGGCGGCAAATGGGGCCTCACCGACTTTATGGAAGTGAAGACCATCGTCGGCGAGAACGCCTGAACATCATCATCGAACGGCCGCCCGGTACGAACCGGGCGGCCTTTTTCTTGGGAGAGAGACCATGATCGTCAGCGTGCTGTATCCGAACCACGAAGGCGCGAAATTCAACACCGATTACTACAAGGCGACGCACGCGGAACTCGCCAAGGAGATCTGGAATCCGGAGCGTGTCGAGCTGATCGAGGGTCAGGCCCCTGGCGGCGGCGCGGCGCCCTTCGCGATGATCGCGCACTTCCACTTCTCGTCGCCCGAAGCGATGGCGACGGCGTTCGCGCACCCGCGCAACGGCGAGCTTCACGCCGATGTCGCCAACTGCACCGACATCGCGCCGACCGTCTCGATCGGTAAGGCACTCTGATATCGGCGACCACCCCGGCAAACTCGCCGGGGTGGCGTTCCGCCGTCAGCGCAGCGGCCAGAAGAACATGATCAGCGGCGTGCCCAGTAGCACGACGATCACCGACAGCGGCGCGCCCAGCCGGGCATAGTCGCCGAAGCGATAGCCCCCCGGCCCCATCACCAGCGTGTTGCACTGATGCCCGATCGGGGTCAGGAAGTCGCATCCCGCGCCCACCGCCGTCGCCATCAGGAACGCCTCGGGGCGATAGCCGAGATCGCTGGCGAAGGTCGCCGCGATCGGCGCCATCACCAGCACCGTCGCGGCATTGTTGAGGAACGGCGTCACCGCCATCGCCGCCGCCAGAATCAGCGCCACCGCGCCCCACCCCGGTAGCGTCTGCGCCACCTCGGCCAACCATGTCGCGATCACGTTCGACGCACCCGTCGTGCGCAGCGTGTCGGATACCGGGATCAGCGCGCCCAGCATGATCAGGATCGGCCATTCGACATGCTCGTACGCGTCGCGCACCGGCAGCGCGCCGATCGCCATGATCGTTCCCGCAGCCGCGAAGAACGCCACCGCCACCGGCACCAGTCCGAGTGCGGTCGCCCCCATCGCGACGCCCAGGATGCCCACCGCCAGCCATCCGCGGCGCGACGTGCCTAACCGGACGGCGCGCTCCGCCAGCGGCAGGCAGCCGAGGTCGCGCAGCCGTTCCGGCAGGAGCCCCAACGGCCCCTGCAGCACCACCACGTCGCCCGCGCGCAGTGTGGTATTGGCGAGCCGCCGCGACAGCCGCTCGCCGCGCCGCGAGATGGCGATCAGGTTCACGCCGTGGCGCGCCTGCAGATCGAGCCGCCCGGCCGTCTCGCCTACCATCACCGATCCGACGTTGATCACCGCTTCGATCACGCCCACCTCGTCGTCGGCCGAGCCCGCCGGGGCGGCGCGGTCCTCGCCCTCCAGCTTCAGCCGATCTCCCGCGATGACGCGCTCGAGCGCATCGGGCTCGCCGCCCAGGATCAGCACGTCGCCCTCCTGCAGCACGTCGTCGCGATGCGGCGCGCTGCGCATTTCCGCGCGCAGGATCTGGGTGATCGTGATTTCGCGCTCGTGCCGCTCGAGGAACGCGTCGACCGTTTCGCCGCCCGCCGGCGACCCTTCGGTGATCGTGACTTCGGTGACATAGCCGGTGATATCGAGCGCCTCGCCCATCGTCGGTGCGGCGCGGCGATCCGCCGGAATCAGGCGATAGGCGATCGCGAGATAGACGATACCGACGACGAACAGACACGCGCCGACCGGCGTATAGTCGAACATGCCGAACGGGTGCCCCGTCATCTGCTCGCGCGATCGGCTGACGATGATGTTGGGCGACGTGCCGACCAGCGTCATCAGCCCGCCGAGCAGCGATGCCGACGCCATCGGCATCAGGAAGACCGACGGGCTTGCCTCGGTCTTGCGCGCCGTCTGGAACGCGGCGGGCATCAGCATCGCCAGCGCGCCGATGTTCTTGACCAGCGCGGAGGCAACGCCGACCGACCCGGTCAGCACCAGCAACTGCCCGCGCACGCTCGTCACGCGGCGCGAAACACTGCGCAGGGCGCGCTCGATCACCCCCGATCGCTGCACCGCGCCCGAGATGACGAGCGCCGATCCGACGATGATGACGATATCGTCGGAGAAGCCCTTGAACGCGTCCGCCGGCGCGACGATGCCGAGCGCGAGCGCCACGAGCAACGCGATGATCGCCGTCACATCGTAGCGGAAGCGCCCCCAGATGAAGAGCGCCATCATTCCCGCCAGCGTCGCCAGCGATAGACATTGCGGCAGCGTCATCGGTCCCCCTCGATGGCGTTCAGGAAGATGGGCTAACGGCGGGCACAGACGTTAGGTTGCGCATTGCCACCGGCCGCATGCTTGATCGCGATCAATAGTCCTTCGACACGCGAACGTTCGCGCTTTGCCGCCCGAGCGTCGAGATGCTCGACAGTAGCGAGAGCCAGCGCGTCACCTGATATTCCACGCGGGTCGCGGAATAGCCCTGCCCGTCGGTCACGATCTCGGCATACAGCCGCCGCGTCACGTATTTCCCTGCCGCGATCGACGTGCCCTGCCCGGTTTGCGGATCGGCCGGCAGGATGCGCAGCCGGTCGAGCCCCGCCGCGCGACGCACCGCATTGATCGGGTTCAGCCCGCCGTTGCCGTCGCGCAGCGCGGCGACCGCGGCCGCGAGCTGCAACGCCTCGGGCGCCGACAGATTGGTGATCGAGGTGCCGAACAGCAACCGCGACAGCAACTCGTCCTGCGGCAGCGCGGGCACGCTGGTAAAGGTGATTTCGGGCTTCAGCGCGACGCCCGTCACGCGGATCGACGCGTTCAGCCCGGTCGAATTGGCGTTCGCCTCGATGTCGAGCGCCGGGTTCGCCGGCACCTCGCCGGCGAAGCGGATCACGCCGCGCGCCAGCTCGAATTCGCGGCCGGCAAATTCATAGTCGCCGCGGATCAGGTCGGCGCGTCCGGTGATCGCCGGGTTGTCGGGCGCGCCGCCGATCGCGAGGTCGGCGGACCATTCGCTCGTCAGCCCCAGCCCGGTGACGAACAGTGCATCGGCCGCGCGCGCCTTGATGTCGAGTCGCCACGGCGTCAGCGCGCGCAGCCCATCGTCGCCGCCGTCGGGCGCATTGATTTCGCGCACGATCAGCCGCGGCACCGCGCTCGTCGCGCTCGCCTGCCCCAGCCGGTAGCGGCTGCGATCGAGCCGCACGGCGCCGGAGATCACGCCGCCGCGCCCGCTCGATTGGAAACGCAGCGGCCCCGTCACCGTCGCGGCGATATCGTCGCGGTCGATCATCACTGCGCGCTCGGCATTGAGCGTCAGGTCGAGCCCGATCCCCTGCGCCGCCGCGAAGTCGAACCGCCCGGCGCCGCTCACCCGGCCCTTGCCCGCGTCCGCCGTGAAGCGCTCGATCGCCAGCCGCGATCCGGCGAACCGCCCCGCCGCCTGAACGTTGCTAAGCACCGTTCCCGTCGTCGCGCTCTCGATCCGCGCGCCCTTGGCCTGCACCACGCCCCGGATCTGCGGGTCGGCGACGCTGCCGGTCACGTCCGCCGCGATGCCCACCGGACCAGACAGGTCGAACAGCTCGACGCGGCTCAGCCGCCACAGCGTATCGGCCGGCCCGTCGTAACGCAGCTGCGCGAACAGCCCCGCGCGCGCGATCCGCTGCGCCAGATCCCCTTCGCCCAGCCGCAGCACCGCCTGTGCGCGCCCCACCGTTTTCCCGTCGGACGCCACCACCGCGCGCACGCCGGCGCGATCGGCGCTCAGCACGCCCGCCACCGCCATGTCGATCGGCGTCGACGACAGCAGCAGACCCGACCGCGTCAGCCCGCGCACCGTCATGTCGATCCGCCCGGTCGGCGTGCCGCCCGTGCCGCTGGCATAGCTCAGCCGCCCCGACGCACTACCGCCGAGCCCGAGGCCGGGATACCCGATGTCGAGCACGCCGAGCGGCATCCGGGCGAGCGTCGCGTCGATGCTGTTCCCATCGGTCCCGAAGCGGCCGGAAACGGTCGCCGTCCCCCCGGCAAAGGTCAGCCGCGTCGCTGCCAGCCGCCACGCGTCGCCGTCGCGCGTCAGCACCGCCGGCGTCTCGAGCTGCAGCGGTCGCCGATCGACCGTTCCGCTTGCCATCACGCGATAGCTGTCGGGCCCGACGTCGATCACGCTCTGGATGTCGAACGCGCGTCCGCGCGAGCCGGCGATCGCCGCGCGCACCTGGCCGATGCCGCCGCGCAGTTTGGCGTTGGCGGCAAATCGCGCGAAGCTCAGCGCGCCGCGCCGTAGCCCCGTCCCGCTCAGCGTCGCGTCGATCGACGATCCCGCCGGATCGAGCAATGCGGCGAGGTCGAGCCGCCCCTGGCGCACCGTGCCGATCCCGGCCAGCGTCGCCGCGTTGAGCCCGAGCCGCGCCTCGACGCGCTGGATCGTCCCCTCCGGGCGCAGCGCCACTTCGCCGTCGATCCCGCCGCCCGCCACCGCCAGCCGCCCATCGAAGCCCCCCGGCACGATGTCGATCGTACCGCTCGCGCGAGTCCCGCTAACGTCGAGCCGAGCGAGTGCGATCCGGTCCTGCCCGCCGCGCGGCAGCAGGATCTCGCCCGCGCCGGTGAACGCGCCGAGCCGCGACCCGCCCGCCACGTCGAATGCAAAGCCATTTGCGCTTGGCTCGAGATGCAACCGCACGTCGCTGAGCCCTAGGCTGTCGGCCGGGCGCTGGAACAACAGGTCGATCGTCGGCCGCTCGATCCGGCCATCCAGCTTGAGCGTCACCGGGCCGTAGCTCGCTTGCCGCCCGCCGCCCTCGAAATGGAACGTCCCGTCACGGCGGCGATAGCCGTTGCCCGTCAGCCGGATCGACGGCCCCGTCAGCACCAGGTTTCGGAAATGCAGGATGCCGTCGGGCGTGCGTTCGAGCGCGGTGACGATCCGCGGCAGCCCGCCCGCAAGGGTGCGGAAGAAACCGTTGTCGAGCCGCACCATCTGTGCCGTCCCGGTCCCGACGACGCGCGTGCCCCGCCGCCCCGGCCCCGGCACCACCTGCAGTCGCGACGTCACGTCGACGACGCCGAGCCCGGGGATCAGATAGCGTCCCAGCGCGCCGTTGAGCCCGACCTGATACTCACCGGTGCGCAGATCGACCGTCAGCCCGATGCGCGCGGTCAGCTTATCGGATTTCAACCGCAGGTCGTCGCCCGTGATCATCGCCGCGGTGATCCGCAGCACGCCGTCGACCGACAGGTTGCGCAGGATGCCGCCGGCGACGTCGCCAACACCAGTCACGCGGCGCGCGGTGAAGCGCACCGGCAGCACGATCGGCGCGGCCGACAGCCGCCCCCGCCCAGCGGCCCGCGCCTCGTCGAAGCCGGTGTCGTCGAACGCCACGCGCAGCGCGGTGATGCGATAATCGAACGCGGCGGTCTGGAACGGCCCGTCGAGCACCGCGCGCAGCTCGACGTTGCGCCCGCTCATGTCGTCGAACAGCGCCGCGGGCTGCAACAGCCGCGCGCGCACCCGCAGGTTGCGCCACGCGCTCGCCGCCAGATCGGCGACGCCCGTCGCCTCGAGCTGAAGCGCCGACGAGCGCAGCGAGAGCGTGCCGTCGAGCCGCCGCATCACAAAGGTCGCCGCGCCGTTCACCAGCACGCGCGGCTCGGTCAGCCGCCGCACGCGGCCGGTGGTGAGCACGCCCGGCCGCACCACCCCCGTCAGCGTATAGGCGCCCGCGCGATTGCCGAGCGCGAGGTCGATCACGCGCTCGCCGCCGGTACCCACCAGCGCCACCGCGCGGCCCTGCCACGTCGCCCAGCGGCCTGCCCCGCCGACATTGAGAGCGAGCGAGCGTCGCACCCCCGTCCACCGCGCGAGCACGCCAGTGGCGCTGCCGCGCGCGCGCACGTCGATGTCGAAGCGATTGCGATCGGGCACCGCGTCGATGCGCAGTCGCAGCGCGTCGCTTCCTTCGATCCGCGCGTCGAGCGCGACCTGCGCGCGTCCCCCGCGAATATCGGCGCGCCCGTCGATCCGGCCGTAGCGTACCGCCCCGGTCACCGCGCGTCCGACCACCAGCCGCTCGACCGTCAGCCGCCCGATCGCGATGTCGAAGTCGGGCAGCAGTGGGCTCGGCCCCGTCGCCAGCGTGCGCGGGATCTTGGCGAAGATCGCGACGGGCACGGTGAGCGAGCGGATCTCGAGCCGGTTCGACAGCCACGCGAACGGCCGCCAGTCGAGGTCGGCGCGCGGCGCCGCGAACACCAGTCCCTCGGGATCGGCCACGCGCACGTCGCGCAGCACCGCTTTTGTATAGATCGATCCATCGATCCGCCCGACACTGAAGCGCAGGCCGTTGGCGGGCCGCGCGGCGTTGATCCGCTCGGCGATCCAGCGGTGCCCCATCTGCGTATCGACGATCCACGCCGTCAGCGCCGCGATTGCGACGAGCAGCGACGCGAGCACCGCAATCCAGCGCCACCACCGCATCAGAACGCCTGGCCGAGCGACACGTAGACCGCGATGCGCGAATCACCGCGCTGCGGATTGATCGGCGTGCCCACGTCGAAGCGGATCGGCCCGAAGTTGCTGTAGTAGCGCACGCCGATGCCGGTGCCGTAGCGCAGCCCGGAGAAGTCGGGGGCGCCGCCGGTGTAGATGTTGCCCGCGTCGAAGAACGGCACCACGCCGAAATTGCCGAATGCCTTGATCCGGCCCTCTATCGCGAATTCGGCAAGGCTGCGCCCGCCGATCGGATCGTTGTTGGGATCACGCGGCCCGATCGATTGATAGCCGTAGCCGCGCACCGATGCGCCCCCGCCGGCGTAGAAGCGCCGCGACGGCGCGATCGCATCACGCGGCGCACCCACGATCGTGCCCAGCCGCACACGCCCCGCCAGTACCACGCCGCCGATCGTGCGATACGCGCTCGCGTCGATCTGCGCGCGGGTATAGCCGAACGTCGATCCCTGCAGCGACAGCTCGGGGCTCAGCCGCCCGCCAATCCGGAAGCCGCTCGTTGGGTTCAGCAGGTCGTCCGATCCGTCGTAGGTCAGGCTCGTTGGCGCCGCGGCGATGAAGAACGTCCGCCGCCGCGGCGCGCCCGTCGATACGATGACGTCGCGCTCGTCCGACGCGAGCAGTTCGGCACCGACCGACCACGTCCACGTCTTCTGGAAGAAGATGTTGGTCTGCCGCTCCAGGCTGCCCGACAGCGAAAAGGTGTTCGCCTCGTACGCGTCGCGCTGCGTGTGCGCGGCGGCGATCTGCGCGGTCAGCACGCGGTCGCGCCCGCGGAAATTGTTGCGGCGGAACGTCACCGCGCCGAGCTGCTCCTGCGTGCCCAGCACGCCGCGCAGCGTAAGCCCACCTTCGGGCGGGAACAGGTTGCGGTGCGTCCAGCTCGCTTCGACCCGGGCGCCTTCGCCCGTGCCGT
Source organism: Sphingomonas sp. NBWT7 (assembly GCF_014217605.1). Lineage (NCBI taxonomy): Bacteria > Pseudomonadati > Pseudomonadota > Alphaproteobacteria > Sphingomonadales > Sphingomonadaceae > Sphingomonas > Sphingomonas sp. NBWT7. The sequence goes on from NZ_CP043639.1 coordinate 1,660,122, forward strand.
AGCCGACCTCGCCGGCGATCGTGCGCGGCGGTGCGCGTTCCAGCCGCACGTCGATGTCGACCGTCTCGGGCGTCGTCCCCGGCACCGGCTTCACCTCTGCGACCGAGACAAGCCCGGTCTGGATCAGTGCGCGGCGCAGATCGTCCAGTGCTGGCGCGTAATAGGGCTTGCCGGGCGAGAAGCGTGCGATCTCGGCGACGTGCCGCGCATCGAACACGCGATTGTTCGCGTTGGTGCGCACCTGCCCGAACACGCGCGGCGTGCCGGGATCGACGCCGACGTCGAGCGTCGCGGTGCGCGCCTCGCGATCGATCGTCACGACCGGGTCGGTGACGCGCGCGAAGGGGAAGCCCTGCTCGCCCACTTCGCTGCGCAGCCGCGCCTCCGCCGCCGCGATGCGATCGGCGTTGACCGGATCGTCGGGCTTGACCGCGAACGCCTCGCGCAGCGTCGCGGCCTTCGCCCCCGCCGCCGCAACGCCCGCGACGGTCACGTCCTTCAGCCGATAGACCGGGCCGGGCGCGACATCGAGCACCACCAGCGGGCGCACGCCGGCCGTGTCGATCCGCATGTCGACGCGCGCATCGTAATAGCCCTCGCCGCGCAGCAGCGTGACAAGCAGCGCCGCATCCTCGCGCGCGCGCCGATCGAGTTGCGCCGCATTCGAAGCCTCGCCGTCATGCTGGTCGAGCACCGACAGTTCGGCGAACCGCTCGCGCAGCAACGGCGAGCCGATGCCGTCCATCCCGTCGAGCCGCCAGCTGTAGCGCGTTTCGCCGCTCGCGGTGGCTTGCACCGCCGTTGCCGCCGCCGGCTCGGGTGCCAGTTCGGGCCAGGCGACGCCGATATCGGGCAGGTCGGCGAGCGGCGCGGACGGATCGAGCGTAGTGTCGGTCGCAGGTGCGCCCGCCCGCCCGATATCGGCCTGCCGCGCCGCAGGCGCATCGGCCTGCTGCGCCGCTGAAGGCGTCGCGGCGAGGAACGCAAAAAGACCTGCCGCGCCGCCCAGCGCGCCTCGCCCGTACATTCCCCGTCCCTACGGTCTGCGCCCGCCAGCGGCAATGCCGCGCGCGCCTTAGTGCACCGTGCCGCAGGCGTAATCGGTCGCAAGCAGGTCGATCAGCCGCTCGATTTGCCGCCAGCGGCAGAAGTGGGCGACGTTGCCCACCGCGCGGCTGCGGTTCGCGCGGCTCGCAGCCTCGAAGGCGGCCGCACCGCCGTGTTTGGCGATCAGCAAGGCGGCATCGTCGACCGCGGCGCGGTCGGCTAGGAAGATCATCGGCGTCAAGGGCGACCCTGTTTTTGTGGTGTAGCGCCGGTATGGCGCGCAGCCGATGACATCGCGTGAACGGCAAGGGTTAACGCCGGTGGCGTCGGCCGGCGCGACGTGCGATGGACACGCCCATCATGAACGATCGGCCATCCCGCCCCCCCAGCGCTGGGGGTTTCCTCATCGCCATGTCGCTGCTGATCGGCACTGTCCTCGGCTTCATGAACGGGCAGACGACGATCGGCTTCCTGATCGGGCTCGCCGTCGGCGTCGCGCTGTCGGTCGTCATCTGGCTGCGCACACGCGGCTGATCCGCGCCGCGCGCACCGCTACGGCGCGCGCAGCAGCAGCTTCACGCGGCCAATCACCGTCGCCTCGTCCGGCGCGCACGCGATCGGCGGATAGTCCGGATTGTCGCTCAGTAGCGTCAGCCCCGAACGGTCCGCCCGGACGCGCTTGACCAGCAGATCCTCGTCGCGCCTGACGACGTAGATGCCCGTTGCCGCGACGCGCCGATCGCTGCGATCGACCAGCAGGCGATCGCCCGCGCGGATCGTTGGCAGCATCGAATCGCCGACCGCATCGATCATCGATGCCGCGCCAAGGTCGATGCCCTCGTCGCGCAGCATCCGCGCGGTGAACGCCACCGTGCGCAGCACCGTCTCGGGCCCCGCCACCGCGCCGCGTCCCGCCGACGCGGCCAGCGACAGATACGGTACCGCCACCTCCTGTTCCGGCGCCGCGCCGCCCAGCACCGATTCGGCGACGCCGAAGAAGCGCGCGAGCGTGGCCCGGTCGCGTTCGTCCAGCCGCCGGGGCGTTCCACGCCGCACGAACTGCTGCAAATAGGCGACGTTGCGCCCGATCAGCCGCGACAGTTCGGACAGCGACACCCCGCGCGCCGCCGCCAATTGCTCGAGCACAGTTGCGACAGCACGATCCATCACCCGACCCTAGCCATAGGAAATTTCCTAGACAAGTTGGAAAAGGTGAGAGAACAAAGCACGAACATAACGAGTCGGAGTGCACTGCCATGTCCCTGCTGGTCGAGATCGATCGCTACCTTCGCCTGACCGGCGTCTCGCCGTCGACCTTCGGGCGACGCACGGTCAACGATCCGCGGCTGGTGCACGATCTGCGCGCCGGGCGCGTGCCCGGGCCGGGCATTCGTGCGCGCGTCGAAGCCGCGCTGAAGGAGGCGCAGTGATGCGCGGGCCCGGGAGCGGCGCGCTGCTCGGACGCGCGATCGCGCGGTCGGCTGAGGCTGCGGGCGCGATGGTGGCGGTCGAGGATTGCGACACGCATCCGTGGTATAGCGCGACACTCAGCGGCGCGCGCTACGCCTTCGCCCTGACGGCGGACATCGACGCGCCCGTCGCGCACTGGCTGTACTCATTGCCGCAGCAGGACCTGCCGCTGCCCGGCCATCTCGTCGCCGACCTCGCGGTTGCGCCGGCAATCGAATATTCCGGCCGGCTGCACTGGCGGATCGACGCGCTGACCATCGCCGCCGCTTAGCGTGCGGCGGTCAATTCGCCGCCAGTCGCCGCAGCATCCCCAGCGTATCGTCGAGGCTCGCGACCGGCGCCGGAACCGGCGCTGGTGCGGGGGTCGGCGCCGCCGTGCCCCGCCGCCGGGCACCCCGCTCTAGCCGGTCGAGCAGCGTCGCGATCGACGTCTCGCCGACCGGCTTGGGCACCGCCGTCAGGAACGACAGCGTGTCGCCGGCCTCGCGAGCCGGCTCGATCGGCGTCGTCGGCTCGGCCGGCATCGCGCGGTCGATCTCCATCCGCGCCGGGATCACGCCTTCGTCGTCGCCAGCGTCGGCCGACGACCCCAGGTCCGCTGCGGGAGAGCCCACTTCGATCGTCCGCATCGCGATTGCCGGCGCGTCGATTGCGGGATCCCCGCCGACGGCGCGTTCCACCGCTTCCCACGCGGCGGCTGGCACGCGCTGCGCAACAGCCCATCGATCGCCGTCCTCCGACGCCTCGTCGATCTCTTCCCACACCGCATCTTCACTCGGTGACGGCTCGACCATTACCGCAGCGGGGGGCAGCACGACGAGCGGCGGCACGGCAGGGATCGGCAGGCGCGGCACATCGGGCACCGCTATCGGATCGAACGCGGCGAGCGGCTGGTCGAGATCGGCCGGCAGCGGCTGCTCAAGTTGGGGCACGCGCTTCGCCGGGGGCGGCGCGGCGATCGGCAACGGCGGGCCCAGGTCCTCGCTCGCGCGGATCGGTCGGCGCGGCGGCGCATCGGGATGTGCATCGGCGCGCCGAACCGATACCGTGCTCGCGGCCGTCGCCGGCGCCTTCACCCGGCGCGCCGGCAAGCGCAGTCGGCCCTTCGCCATCAGGTGAACGAGCAGCGCCGCGCCTAGGAACGGCAGCAGCGCCGCGATCGCCAGCGCCACCCGCCCCGTCACGCCGACCGGCGGCGCGGCGGCGGGAACGACGTACGGCAGCCACAATCGCCACACCAACAGGTCGATCCGCGGCTGCGGCAGCGCAGCGACGACGCCGGCCACGACCACCCCCAGCCCGGCGAGGGCAATCGGGGCCGCCTGTCGCATCAGGTTCGTACCGTTGTTCGCTGCGCCCATGTCCCACCCTTGCGTGCGGCCATGACGAGCCGCTGATAGACGGGTTCGTAGCGCGCAATATTTGACGACCAGTTACGCTCGCGCTCGACGAACGCGCGCGCCCGCTCGCGCCGCGCCGCCCAGCCGCTGCGATCGGCGAGCAGCCCGGCGAGCGCGTGCGCGATCGCTGCCGGATCATCCGCCGCGAACAGCGTCCCCGTTTCGCCGTCGCGGATCAGTTCGCGGTGCCCGCCGACGTCGGACGCGGCGACCAGCCGGCTCTGCGCCATCGCCTCCAGCGGCTTCAGCGGGGTGACGAGATCGGTCAGCCGCATCCGCTTGCGCGGATAGGCGAGCACGTCGACCAGGCTGTAATAGCGCTCGACCTCATCGTGCGGCACCCGCCCGACGAAGCGGATCCGGTCCGCCGCGGAGGATGCCGCCGCCTGCGCGCGCAGCGTCGCCTCCATCGGCCCCCCGCCCACCAGCATCAGATGCGCGCGCGGCCGCCGTTCGATCAGCGCCGGCATCGCCGCGATCAGATCGTCGAGCCCCTCGTAATCGTAGAAGCTGCCGATGAAACCGATCACCTCGCCGTCGAGCCCCAGCATCTCGCCCAGCGCGCGGTCACGCGGCGGCGGCGCGCCGAACATCGTCATGTCGACGCCGTTTGGCGATACCATGATGCGCTCGTCGGCGACGCCGCGCGCGATCAGGTCGCGCTTTAGCCCCTCGCAGATCACCGCCACCGCGTCGGCGCGCGCCACCGCCCAGCTCTCCAATGCGCGCGTCAGCCGATAGCGCACCGATCCCTCGCGCCCCGTGCCGTTGCCCACCGCCGCATCCTCCCAGAAAGCGCGGATCTCGTAGAGCAGCGGCAATCCGGTGCGCCGCGCCACCGGCAGCGCCGCCAGCGCGCCCAGCACCGGCGAGTGCGCGTGGATGATGTCGGGGCCGAAGTCCCGCGCCACCGCCGCGATGCGCCGCGCGAACGCCGCCACCTCCGCCATTTCACCGAGCGGCGCGGGCAGCCTGATCGCGGGCGCGGTGCGGTAGAAATCGATCCCGTCGACCCGCTCCGCCGCCGGCGCGTCCACGTGGTAGCGCGGCCCCGTCACCGCCGCGACGTCCCAGCCGCGCGCCTGCTGCGCCTTGACGATCGCGCGCGTGCGAAACGTATAGCCGCTCTGCAGCGGCAACCCGTGATCGAGAACGTGGAGAATGCGCATGCGCATCTCCTGCCACGCCCCCGCTTAACGCGGCGTCAACCGCCCGCGGCTAACACCGGCGCTTCCCAGCAGACAGGCGAGCGCGCGGCCGGCCATGATCGACAATTTCGCCCTCGGGCTAAGCCACGGCCTGCTGCTGCTCGCCGCGTGGCTGTTGATGCGCCGCGATGATCTCCACGTCGAGCCGCGCGCCGACGATGCCGCCACGCCCGCCGGGGGGCATCGCCAGCGTGCGTGATCTCGCGTTCATCGGCTTTCTCGTCGCATTGTTCGGGCTCGGCTTCCGCCGCCCGTTCGTGTTCGTGCTGACCTATGTCTACATCGACATCGTCTCGCCGCAGCGGCTGACCTATTATCTGCTCAATTCGGTGCCGATCTCGCTCATCGCCGCGGGGCTCGCGGTGCTCGCCTGGGCGGTGGTCGACAACAAGGCCGATTCGCGCTTCGCCCCGCGGCAGGGCCTGATCCTGCTGCTGCTGATCTATTGCGGCATCACCACGCGCACCGCCGATTTTCCGGTCGAGGCGGCGGAGAAGTGGGAATGGGTGTGGAAGAACCTCGCCTTCGCGGTTTTTCTGCCGCTCACCCTGCGCACCAAGCTCCGGATCGAGGCGCTGCTGCTCTTCATGGTGCTGTCGGCGAGTTCGATCGTCATCGTCGGCGGGATCAAGACGCTCGCCTCGGGCGGCGGCTACGGCGAACTCAACCTGATGGTCTCGAACAATTCGGGGCTCTACGAAGGCTCGATCATCTCGGCGGTGGCGATCTCGCTGATCCCGATCGTCCTGTGGTTCGCGAAGAACGGCACGGTCTACGTCCCCGATTGGCGCGTGAAGCTGTTCTGTTTCGCGCTCGTCTTCGCCTGCCTGTTGATCCCGGTCGGTACCTCGGCACGCACCGGCCTCCTGTGCATAGGTCTCCTCGCCGTGCTGATGTTGCGCGAGGTGAAGCGCCGCATGTTCTACCTCGGGGGAATCGCGCTGCTCGGGCTCGTCGCGGTGCCCTTCCTCCCGTCGGCATTCAGCGAGCGGATGGGCACGATCAAGACGTACAAGGCGGACGAGAGCGCTTCGACGCGCCTCGCGGTGTGGCAGTGGACGTGGGACTATGCCAAGGATCATCCGTTCGGCGGCGGGTTCGAGGCGTACCGCCAGAACCGCATCCGCTACGATACCGTCCACGTCGCGGGCGAGGGTGCGAGCACCACCGTCAAGCGCAGCCTCACCGTCGACAAGAGCCGCGCCTATCACTCGAGCTATTTCGAGATGCTCGGTGAACAGGGCTATTTCGGTCTCGCGCTATGGCTGCTGATCAACGCGATCGGCGTGATCCGCATGGAGGTGCTGCGCCGGCGCTACCGCAGTGGCGATCTTGCGTGGGCGGGCAGCCTCGCCGGCGCGCTGCAGCACGCGCAGCTTATCTACCTGCTCGGCGGCGCGTTCGTCGGCATCGCCTTCCAGTCGTTCCTCTACATGCTGCTCGGCGCGCAGATCGGTCTCGATACCTATCTGAAGCGCCGCGCCAGCGAGACGTCGTGGCAACCGATGCGACGGCAGCGCCCGGTCCCCGCTACCGCCTAGGCGGCTGCTGCCACCGCCCCCTTGTTGCAAGCGGTTCGCGAAAAGCCGCGTGCGTCAAGCCTTTTGTCGCGCAGGTCCCGCTTCCCGCCTTCCCCCTTACTCTCCGCGCTGCTATCGCCCGCGCAAACGTCTCGCCTTCGCCCGTCCGGGCGCGCCCGCGCGAGGGGCCTTGCCGCCCCCGCCTCCCCGCCGCGCTCCTGGCTGGCCGCATCTTTGGGGAAAGGACCCGCATGACCGCCATCGGCCACGATACCTTGAACGCCCGTCGCACGCTCGACGCCGGCGGCAAGAGCTACGATTATTACGCGCTCGAGGTGGCGGCCGCCAAATACGGCGATATCTCGCGCTTGCCCTTCTCGATGAAGGTGCTGCTCGAGAACATGCTCCGCTTCGAGGACGGCAAGACCGTCACGCCCGAGGACGTGCAGGCGATCATCGACTGGCAGCAGGAGCGCCGTTCGGACCGCGAGATCCAGTATCGCCCCGCGCGCGTGCTGATGCAGGATTTCACGGGCGTGCCGTGCGTCGTCGATCTCGCCGCGATGCGCGACGCGATCACCAAGCTCGGCGGCGACGCGGCCAAGATCAATCCGCAGGTCCCCGTCCACCTCGTCATCGATCACTCGGTGATGGTCGACGAATTCGGCACGCCCAAGGCGTTCGAGGATAACGTCGATCTCGAATATGCGCGTAATTCGGAGCGTTACGAGTTCCTGAAGTGGGGCTCCAAGGCGCTCGACAACTTCAAGGTCGTGCCGCCGGGCACCGGCATCTGTCACCAGGTGAACCTCGAATATGTCGCAAACGCCGTCTGGTCGACGCCCGAGACGGGTGACCATGCGACGGGCGCCACCGCGATCGCCTATCCCGATACGCTCGTCGGCACCGACAGCCACACCACGATGGTCAACGGCCTCGGCGTGCTCGGCTGGGGCGTCGGCGGGATCGAGGCAGAGGCCGCGATGCTCGGGCAGCCGGTCTCGATGCTGATCCCCGAAGTCGTCGGCTTCAAGCTGACGGGCGCGCTGCGCGAGGGCATAACCGCCACCGATCTCGTCCTCACCGTCACGCAGATGCTGCGCGCCAAGGGCGTGGTCGGCCGCTTCGTCGAATTCTACGGCCCGGGCCTCGATCAGATGACGCTCGCCGACCGCGCGACGATCGCCAACATGGCGCCCGAATATGGCGCCACCTGCGGCTTCTTCCCGGTCGATGACAAGACGCTCGATTACATGCGTCTCACCGGCCGCCCGGACGAGGTGATCGCGCTGGTCGAGGCGTACAGCAAGGCGCAGGGCATGTGGCGCCACGCCGACGCGCCCGATCCCGTCTTCACCGACACACTCGAACTCGACATGGCAACCGTCGTGCCCTCGCTCGCCGGCCCCAAGCGCCCGCAGGACAAGGTCAGCCTCGACGCGGTGGACGAGGTGTTCAACAGCGATCTGTTCAAGGTCTACCACAAGGAACAGCCGCTGCGCGTGCCCGTCGAGGGCATGACGCACGACATCGGCGACGGCGACGTCGTGATCGCGGCGATCACCAGCTGCACCAACACGTCTAACCCGTCGGTGCTCGTCGCCGCCGGACTCGTCGCCCGCAAGGCACGCGAGAAGGGTCTGAACCGCAAGCCATGGGTCAAGACCTCGCTCGCGCCGGGCAGCCAAGTCGTCACCGACTATCTCAACAAGGCCGGCCTGACCGAGGATCTCGACGCGATCGGCTTCAACCTCGTCGGCTACGGCTGCACCACCTGCATCGGCAATTCGGGGCCGCTGGCGGCGCCGATCTCCGCCGCGATCAACGGCAACGATCTTGTCGCCGCCTCGGTGCTGTCGGGCAACCGCAACTTCGAGGGCCGCGTTTCGGCCGACGTGCGCGCGAACTTCCTCGCCTCGCCGCCGCTCGTCGTCGCCTATGCGCTGAAGGGCACGGTGACGCAGGACATCACCGAAACCCCGCTCGGCCAGGGATCGGACGGTCAGGACGTGTTCCTCAAGGACGTGTGGCCGACCAACCAGGAAGTCGCCGATGTGATGGCGGCGAACATCGACGACGGCATGTTCCGCGCGCGCTACGGCAACGTCTACGCCGGTGACGAGAAGTGGCGCGGGATCGAGGTCGAGGGGTCGGACACCTACACCTGGCGCGCCGGCTCCACCTATGTCGCCAACCCGCCCTATTTCGAGGGCATGGAGATGACGCCGAAGCCGATCACCGACATTATCGAGGCGAAGCCGCTCGCGATCCTCGGCGATTCGATCACCACCGATCACATCTCGCCCGCCGGTTCGATCAAGGCGGACAGCCCGGCCGGCACCTGGCTGCAGGAGCATCAGGTGTCGAAGCAGGACTTCAACAGCTACGGCGCGCGCCGCGGCCACCACGACGTGATGATGCGCGGCACCTTCGCCAACATCCGCATCAAGAACGAGATGGTGCCGGGGATCGAGGGCGGCATGTCGTCGTACAACGGCGAAGTGATGCCGATCTACGACGCTGCGATGCGCCACAAGGCGGACGGCACGCCGCTCGTCATCGTCGCGGGCAAGGAATATGGCACCGGCTCGTCGCGCGACTGGGCGGCGAAGGGCACCAACCTGCTCGGCGTGCGCGCGGTCATCACCGAGAGCTTCGAGCGTATCCACCGCTCGAACCTTGTCGGCATGGGCGTTCTCCCGCTCCAGTTCGCCGACGGCGTGACGCGGCAGACGCTGAAGCTCGACGGCAGCGAGGCCTTCACGATCGAGGGCGTCGCCAGCCTGCGCCCGCGCCAGACGGTGATGGTCAAGCTCACCCGCGCCGACGGCACGGTCGAGCAGATCGAGACGCGCTGCCGGATCGATACCGTCAATGAGCTCGAATACTTCCTCAACGGCGGCATCCTGCAGTACGTCCTGCGCAATCTCGCCGCCTGACGATCCCTGCCGCCCCGGTGCCTCACGTGCCGGGGCGGCAGCCCGTTTGCGACGTACCGCAGCACAACCTGCCTATCCGCTGACTGAATGTTCCGGTGTTCCCGGCGTATCGTTTGTAAGACTCTGCGAGCATGACGGGACGCAGTCAGCTACTGATCTTCGCACCTGACGGTATCTGCTATCCCGGCACTTCGCGCATCTAGGCAGCGATCACCCACCTGCATCGAGCCGCGCTACGCGGCGAGCGCCCCACCGCCCAACCGCCCCCGGTTCCGGCGCGTTTATCTGAAGATTGCTCATCGCCGCGGTCGGCGGCTGGCCGCAGTCGTACGGTCGACGATCGTCCGCTCAGTCGGCGATGTGTCAGGGCATAGCGACGCGACAAGACCATTGCGCGACAATCACCGATTAGCGACGAACCAAACGCTCACGCGAGGCAGCTTCCGGGGTCAATTAAGAAATAACGCCCAACGTCGTGGCTTACCTAGCTAGCAGCGCACCTTCATCATTCGCCGTACTCAGGCTAGCAATTGCACAGCGCCCGCCTGCCTAGCCGTTGTCATCAGCGATCGGCGCGACGCCGAACCGCGGGATATCCATCGCCGGGCAGCGATCCATTACCACCTTGAGCCCCGCCGCCTCCGCGCGCGCCGCTGCCGCGGGATTGACGACGCCGAGCTGCATCCACACTGATTTCGCGCCCGCCGCGATCGCCGCGTCGACTGCCTCGCCGGCCGCTTCCGATCGGCGGAAGATATCGACCATGTCGATCGGCTCGCCGATCTGCCCGAGATCGCCGAACACATATTCGCCGTGGATATGTTCGCCGGGGATCTGTGGGTTGACCGGGATCACGCGATAGCCGTGCGCCTGCAGCGTCCGCATCACGCCGTAGCTCGGCCGATCCGGGCGGTCCGACGCGCCGACCAGCGCGATCGTCCGCGTCTCCTCAAGCAGCGCCTTGATATCGGCGTCGGCGGTCAGCGGCATCGGTGCGTCCCCCAGCAACTGGTCATTTACGAAACTGGTCCGCTCGTGCCGCCGACTGAACGCGCGGGGCACGACCGGTCGCCCATCAACGCGCTGTTCCCGCTTCGGTTTCCAGCCAGTCGGCGACACGGCGGGCAATTGGGCGGAAGGTCGCATCCGCCGGATCGGCCGCCGGCGGCGTCCCCGCGTCGGACGCGGTACGGATGCCGATCGCCAGCGGCACGCGCCCCAGGAACGGTACCCCAAGGTCGCGCGCCGCCGCCTCCGCGCCACCCTGGCCGAACGGATCGGACACCTCGCCGCAGTGCGGACAGGCATAGCCCGCCATGTTCTCGACCAGCCCGATGATCGGCACGCCCGCCTTGTTGAACAGGTCGATCGCGCGCGTCGCGTCGATCAGCGCCAGGTCCTGCGGCGTCGACACGATCACCGCCCCCGCGGGCCTATGCTTCTGGATCATCGTCAGCTGCACGTCGCCCGTTCCCGGCGGCAGATCAATCACCAGCGTGTCGGTGACGCCCCAGTCGGCATCAACCAATTGCCCCAGTGCGCCCGCCGTCATCGGGCCCCGCCACGCGATCGCCTTGCCCGGCTCGATCAGCTGCCCCATCGACAGCATCGGCACGCCGTAGCGCGTCGCGACCGGCAGCAGCACCTTGTCGCGCGCCTCGGGCCGCGTGCCTTCCGCCGCCATCAGCCGCGGCTGCGACGGGCCGTATATGTCGGCATCGACCAGCCCTACGCGGCGTCCTAGGTGGCTCAGCGCGATCGCGAGGTTCGCCGCCAGCGTCGATTTGCCGACGCCGCCCTTGCCGCTCGCCACCGCGATGATGTGGCGATTGGGTCGCTCCGCCGTCACCACGATCCGCGCCGCCGGCCCCGCCGCCATGCGCACCGCCGCCTCCATCGCGTCGCGCGCGGTCGCGTCGAGCCCGGTCGCGTCGACCACCACGCCGATCCGCTCGCCCTCGATCCGCACCGTCGCGCGGTTCCCGGCGACCGCCGCCACCGCCTGCTTCACGTCCATCTCGTCCATGCTCGGGGCGATACGCGGCTTCCGCCCGGCTTGGCACTGTTTTTCGCGGGGGCAGCTCCTATAAAGGAAGCATGACCTTTCTGCCGCCGTGGCTGCGCCGACCGCCGATATTGATGAGCGAGACACCCAGGGGCCCATGGGGCGGCGGCGGCGACGATGGCGGCGCGAAGGACAATGGTGCGCGCAACCCGTGGGCGGTGCCGCCCGGCGGCCGCAAGAGCACGGCGAAGCCGACCGCGCTCGACGAATTCCTGAAGCGTGCACGCGGCGGCGGTTCCGGCGGCGGCGGCAGCGGCGGCCCGCAGTTCCCGCTCGGCGCCAATGCGCGCAACCTGTGGCTGATCGGTGTCGGCGTGATCGTCGCGGTGTGGCTGATCTTCACCTCCTTCCACCAGATCGGCCCGCAGCAGCGCGGCGTCGTCACCTTCCTCGGCCGTTATTCGGGCGAGCTCGATCCCGGCATCCGCCTCACCCTTCCCGCCCCGCTCGTTTCGGTGCAGAAGGTCGACGTCGAGGCCGTGCGCGTCGACGAATTCCCGCGCGACGGCAGCGAGAACGTGCTGACCGGCGATCAGAACATCCTCGATCTCGCCTATACGGTACGCTGGCGGGTCGAGAATCCGCGCGATTTCGTGTTCGAGATCAAGGATCCGGTCGAAACCGTCCGCGCTACCGCGGAAAGCGCCATGCGCGCGGTCCTCGCCACCACCACGCTCAACGACGCGATCGGCGCCGGCCGCACCACGATCGAGGCGCGCGTGACGCAGCTGATGCAGCAGATCCTCAACGATTACGAAGCCGGCGTGCGCGTCCAGGGCGTCTCGATCCGGCAGGCGAGCGCCCCTGCCAGCCTGATCGACGATTTCAACGCCGTCACCGCCGCGCAGCAGGAAGCGGTTGGCAATCTCAACAATGCGCGCAGCTATTCGCAGCAGGTGATCGCGCGTGCGCAGGGTGAGGCCGCGGCGTTCGACAAGGTGTACGAACAGTATCGCCTCGCCCCCGAAGTCACCCGCCGCCGCATGTATTACGAGACGATGGAGGCCGTGCTGGCCAAGACCGACAAGACGATCGTCGAAACGCCCGGCGTCGCCCCGATCCTGCCGCTCGATCGCGCGCGCCGGTTGACGGAGCCGCAGACCGCCGCGCCGGCGACGCCTGCCCCCACCCCGGAGGCCGGCCGATGAACCCGGTGATGCGCAATCCCGTCACGATCGGCTTCGCCGCGCTCGGCGCCGCGATCCTCGCCGCGGCGACCTTCGCGATCGTGCCCGAGACGAAGCAGGCGGTGGTGCTCCGGCTCAACAACCCGGTGGGCCAGCCGGTCAACCAGTATCAGCCCGGCCAGGTCATCGGCCGCACCGGCGCGGGCCTCATCGCGCGCATCCCGTTCATCGACAAGATCGTGTGGGTCGACAAGCGCGTGCTCGATGCCGATCTCGACAACACGCTGGTGCTGTCGACCGATCAGCTGCGCCTCAACGTCGACGCTTTCGCGCGCTTCCGCATCGTCGATCCGCTGCGCGCCGTCACCTCGACGGGCAGCACGTCGAATACCGAGGAGCGCGTCGCCGATCAGCTGCGCCCGCTGCTCGGCACCGCGCTGCGCAACGAACTCGGCAAGGTGCCCTTTTCCGTGCTGCTCAGCCCGGAACGTGGCCGGGTGATGGACGCGATTCAGGCGTCGCTTCAGCGCGACGCGCGGCAATATGGCGCGACGATCGTCGACGTGCGGATCAAGCACGCCGATCTCCCTGACGGCAGCCCGCTCGAAAGCGCATTGCAGCGCATGCGCACCGCGCGCCAGCAGGAAGCGAACACGATCCGCGCGCAAGGGCAGAAGCAGGCGCAGATCGTCCGCGCGGAAGCCGACGCCACCGCTGCCAAGGTCTATGCCGAGGCGTTCAGCAAGGACGCGCAATTCTACGATTTCTACCGGGCGATGCAGTCGTACCGGCACACGTTCGGCGCCGATGGCGGGCCGCAGCCGGAAGGCTCGACCAGCATCATCATGGGCCGCGACAATGCCTATCTGGAGAAATTCAACAATCGATGATGCTTGCCGGGATCCGCGCACGGCGGCTGTCGGTTCGTTCATATTCAATCGCCGTTCATCGACTTGGCGCCATCTAGACCCGGTTCGGCTCGATATCTTTCTCTGGTCCGAACAAACGAGAGGAACATGACGATCGTGCGTTACGCATACGCGCTGACTGGCGCTCTACTTCTCGGCGGCACCGCCGCCTCGCTCGCGCTGCAGAACCCCGCCAGCGCGCAATCGGCGCAGAACGAGCCCGGCTCGATGCAGGCCGCCGCGCCCCGCGCCGGCGCGCCGATGAGCTTCGCCGACATGGTGTCGAAGCTGCAACCGGCGGTCGTCAACATCTCGACCGATCAGAAGGTCACCGTGTCGCAGCCGGCCAATCCGTTCGCGGGTACGCCGTTCGCCGATCTGTTCGGCCAGTTCGGCAACCGCGGTGGTGCGCAGGGCGGCGCCCCCGTGACGCGTGAGGCGCAGTCGCTCGGCTCGGGCTTCATCATCTCGCCCGACGGCTATGTTGTCACCAACAACCACGTCGTCGCGCCGGGCAACCGGCAGGCGACGGTGGAGGCGATCCGCGTCACGCTGCCCGATCGCAAGGAATATGTCGCGAAGCTCGTCGGCCGCGATGCCGCGTCCGATCTCGCGCTGCTCAAGATCGATGCACCCGGCGCGCTGCCGTACGTCAAGTTCGGCGATTCGGCGGGCGCGCGCGTCGGCGACTGGGTCGTCGCGATCGGCAACCCGTTCGGCCTCGGCGGCACCGTCACGGCGGGCATCGTTTCGGCCGTGCATCGCGTCACCGGCCAGGGCGGCGCGAACGATCGCTTCATCCAGACCGACGCGTCGATCAATCAGGGCAATTCGGGCGGCCCGATGTTCAACCTGCGCGGCGAGGTGATCGGCATCAACAGCCAAATCTTTTCGCAGTCGGGCGGCAACATCGGCATCGGCTTCGCGATCCCGGCGGAGGACGCCAAGCCGATCATCGACACGCTGATGAAGGGCAAGGCGGTGCAGCGCGGCTATGTCGGCGTCAGCATCCAGCCGCTCTCGGACGATCTCGCCGCCGCGGTCGGCCTGCCGAAGAATTCGGGCGAGATCATCGCGCGTGCCGAGCCGGGCGGTCCCGCCGCCAAGGCCGGCCTGCGCGCCGGTGACGTCGTGACGAAGGTCAACGGCAAGCAGGTGACGCCCGATACGACGCTGTCGTATCTCATTGCCAACGTGCCCCCGGGCCAGCAGGCGCGGCTCGACGTGATCCGTGACGGCAAGCCGACCACCGTCACCGTGACGACCGCGGTGCGTCCGGCGGAGGAGCAGCTCGCGCAGCAGCTCGGCAACGACGACAGCTTCTCGGAAGACGATTCGAACGCGCCTGCCGCGCCGGCGTCGAACGGGATCGGCGTGACGGTGCAGCCGCTCACCCCGGCGATCGCGCGCCAGATCGGCGTCGATTCGACCGTCCAGGGCGTCGTCATCGGCGCGGTTGATCCGACCAGCGACGCCGGGCAGAAGCTGCGCCGCGGCGACGTGATCGTCTCGGTCAATTCGGTGCCGGCGCGCACCGCGGCGGATGTCGCGCGCGGCGTCGCGGCAGCGAAGGCGGCGAACCGGCCGCAGGTGCTGCTGTCGGTCGTCCGCGGCCGCAATCCTGCGGCGTTCATCGCGGTCAAGATCAAGTAACCTTCCGCCGATCGGCAAAAGAAAAGGGCCTCGCGCATGAAGCGCGGGGCCCTTTTCGCATGCGCACACGCATCTTCCGGGCGGGCCCTGCCCCCGCTATCGTCGCGTCCGAACGGAGGACCGGCATGGCTGACAGCATCTTCATCGGCGCGAGCGACGGCGGCGCCAATCCACAGCTGCTGAACCTCAAACGCGCCAACCGCCACGGCCTGATCGCGGGCGCCACCGGCACCGGTAAGACGGTGACGGTGCAGGGCATTATCGAGGGCTTCTCCGCCGCCGGTGTCGCGTGCTTCGTCGCCGACGTGAAGGGCGATCTCTCCGGCCTCGCGATGGCCGGATCGCCGCAAGCAAAGAACCACGCGGCCTTCGCCGAGCGCGCCGCGGCGATCGGCGACACCGACTGGGCCTATGCCGACATGCCGGTGCAGTTCTGGGATCTCTACGGCGAACAGGGCCACCCCGTCCGCACCACCGTGTCCGAGATGGGTCCGCTGATGCTCGCCCGCCTGCTCGGCCTTAACGACGTGCAGGAAGGCGTCCTCACCATCGCCTTCCACGTCGCCGATCAGGACGGGCTGCTGCTGCTCGATCTCGACGATCTCCAGGCGATCCTCGCGCATTGCGCCGGGCGCGCGCAGGAACTGACCGTCACCTTCGGCAACGTATCCAAACAGTCGATCGGTGCGATCCAGCGCGCACTGCTCCAGCTGCGCAGCCAGGGCGGCGAGCATTTCTTCGGCGAGCCCGCGCTCGACCTCGCCGACTTCCTACGCACCGACGATCGCGGCCGCGGCATCGTCAACATCCTCGCCGCCGACAAGCTGATGGCGTCACCCAAGCTCTACGCCACCTTCCTGCTCTGGCTGCTCTCCGAACTGTTCGAGACGCTGCCCGAGATCGGCGATCCCGATCGCCCGAAATTGTGCTTCTTCTTCGACGAGGCGCATCTGCTCTTCAACGACGCACCCGAGGCGCTGAGCAAGAAGATCGAGCAGGTCGTCCGCCTGATCCGCTCGAAGGGCGTCGGCGTCTATTTCATCACCCAGAACCCGATCGACATTCCCGACACCGTCGCCGGCCAGCTGAACAACCGTATCCAGCACAAGCTCAACGCCTTCACCCCGCGCGATCAGGCCGCGGTGCGCAGCGCGGCGCAGACGTTCCGCGCCAACCCGGGGATCGACGTCGCCGCCGCGATCACCGAGTTGCGCATCGGCGAGGCGCTCGTCTCGCTGCTCCAGCCCGATGGCTCGCCCTCACCGGTCGAGCGCACGCTGATCCGCCCGCCGCGCAGCCGCGTCGGCCCGATCACGCCGGCGGAACGCGCGCTGCTGGTCGAGACCGACGCGATCGGCGCCAAATACGATACGCTGGTCGATCGCGAGTCGGCGGAGGAGCTGCTCGCCGCCAAGACCGCCGAGGCCGCTGCCGCCGCCGCGCAGACACGCGCCGCCGACGATGCCGAGAAGGCCGCGGCGGTGCAGGCCAAGGATGAGGCGCGCGCCGCCAAAGAGGCCGAACGCGCGCGCATCGCCGAGGAGAAAGCCGCCGCCAACTCGCCGTGGAACAAGGCGATCACCTCCGCCACGCGCGCCGCCAGTTCGTCGATCGGGCGGCAGGTCGCGAATGAAATCGGGAAGCAGGTGTTCGGCAGCAGCCGGCGCGGCGGCAGCAAGGCATCGGGCGGGATGGTCGGGTCACTGCTGCGCGGCGTCCTCGGCGGGCTGTTCCGCGGCTAGGCCGCTCGCCGTATCCCCTTCCCTTTCCCGCCGCGCCGCGCGACAACGCCGGCAAACGATAGCGGGAGAGGCCAGGATGAAGTCACCGATCTGCGCGATGCTAGGGATCGATTTCCCGCTGCTCGCCTTCAGCCACTGCCGCGACGTCGTCGCGGCGGTCAGCCGCGCGGGTGGCTTCGGCGTGCTCGGCGCCACCGGCCACACGCTCGAAAGCCTCGAGACCGAACTCGCGTGGATCGATGCGCACGTCGACGGCAAGCCCTACGGCCTCGATGTGCTGATTCCCGAGAACCTCGCCACTGGCGGCGCAAAGGGCCTTACCCGCGCCTCGATCCTCGACAAGGTGCCGGCGCAGCACCGCGCCTTCGTCGGCGATCTTGCCGAGAAGCACGGTTTCACGATGCCCGAGGAACGTGCAGATTCCGCCGCCCCCGCCCCCTTCGATCCCAATCTCGCGCTCGCGATGCTCGACGTCGCCTTCCGCCACCCGATCAAGCTTATCGCCAACGCACTCGGCGTCCCGCCGCAGGCGATGATCGACATGGGCCGCGCGCGCGGCGTGCCCGTCGCCGCGCTCGTCGGGGCGAAGGAACACGCTATCCGCCAGGTCGATGCCGGCGTCGACATCCTCGTCGTGCAAGGCGGCGAAGCCGGGGGCCACTGCGGCGAGGTTTCCACCATTGTTCTCGTCCCCGAGGTGATCCGCGCGCTCGAAGCGCATGGCAAGCGCGTGCCGATCCTTGCCGCGGGCGGAATCATGACGGGGGTGCAGATGGCCGGCGCGATGGCGATGGGCGCGGACGGCGTGTGGACCGGCTCGGTGTGGCTCGCCACACCCGAGAGCGAATGTTCCGACGTGTTCCGCGAGAAGATGGTCGCCGCCACCTCGCGCGATACCGTCCGTTCGAAGAGCCGTACCGGCAAGCCGTCGCGCCAGCTACGCTCGGCATGGACCGACGCGTGGGAGGGCCCCGCCTCCCCCGGCCCGCTGCCGATGCCGTACCAGAGCCTGATCAGCGAGCCCGCAATCCGCGCCTGCGACCTTGCCGCGCAGAAGGGCGATCCCGCCGCGCGCGAGATGGTGACCTATTTCGTCGGCCAAGGCGTCGGCCTCGTCGATCAGGTCCGCCCCGCGGGCCAGGTGGTGCAGGATTTCAAGATCGAGTTCGCCGAAGCGATCGAGCGGATCACCGGGCTCGTCGCCGATTGAGCCAAGCGGCGCCGCACCACGCCGACGCGAACCGGGGCGGGCGAGACCTGATCCGATTTGCGATGAACGGGGCATCCCACGCCTCTTTCGTCTCGCTCACTCATAGGGAGCCGGCCTACACGCCGCGCTACCAGCCAATCGATATCACGGGGCACGCCCGCCAATCGATACCGGTTTTTCATATGGTCGCTCGCCCTGTGAGCAGCGACCTACGCGCTCTTCACGCCTCGTTCGCAGCTGACGCCCGACGGATCCCCGATCACACTGAAAGACCGGCGTTCGTCACCACCTTCGCCGGCGCCACGCTGTCTGCCGCCGTGCTCGCTGCGCGTGATGGAGCCGGCATGGGCTGCGGCGCGTGCGACTGTTGGGGACGGTGATCCCGTTCCTCACCGATATGCGTTGAATGCTCGCCTCGCCGAACTACCTTACGTTCGAGCCTGGACTATTCCTCATCGCTCGCCACCTCGGCCGCACCGGCAGGCTCGCCCGTCGCGCCGCCGCCGCCGCCGCCAAGTCGCGCCACCGCGCAATCGGCGCCACCGCAACCGACAGCTACGCTGGATGATCAACGAGCGCGCCGACTATGTCGTCGCCGACCCAACCGCGCCGGCGCGAAACTGGAAGGTCGATCTCGTCGCTCGCCTCGCTGCGCACTCCGCGGCCCAGACCTGCGCGCGACCGGAGACAACCGGCGCGCCGATCGCGCCGGTCGCCCGCTGCGTCACGCCTTGACCGCGACCACCGGCGGCACCGTCTGCTGGTGCTGCACCACGCGCCACACGTCGTGCTCCAGCCGCCGCATCGTCGTCGTGCAATAGGCGGTGTACGCCTTGTCGTCGCGCTTCGCCTCCGCCTTGTAGGCGATCGCGATCAGCCCTTCCTGCGGCCGCATCACCTGTTGCTCACTGAACGCCACTTCGGTCCAGCGCGGTGTATCCGCCACCGCCTCGATCGCCTGTGCGCCCGTCAGCACGAACGGCTGTTCGGGCAGCACCATCACGCATTCGTCGTCGATCAGCTCGCGATAGTGATCGGCGTCGCCCACCCACAGGCTTTCCTCGAACGCCCACAGCCGTTGGTCTTCCACACGCATTCTCCTCGTCTCGCGAGCAAGAGCGCGGTCGCGCGGCGATCGTTCCCGCGGCGGGCGGGATGAAACGTCTCAGGCGCGCAGCATGACCGGCACATCATCGGGCAGAACGTGCGCCGGCAACACGCGAAAACCGGGTCGCGCCAGCAGATAGCCCTGCATGTAGCGCACGCCCAACGCGCGTAGCGTCCGGTATTCCGCCACCGTCTCAATCCCCTCGGCGACGACGGTAATGTTCATCCGCGCGAACATCTCCACCAGCCCCTCGACGATCATGCGCCGCGGCAGGCTGGCGTCGATGTTGCGCACCAATTCCATGTCTAGCTTGATGATGTCGGTCTGCAGCCGCGCGAGCAGCGACAGGCCGGCATGGCCAGCGCCAAAATCGTCGAGCGCGGTGGCGAACCCCATCCGGCGATAGGTGTCGATGATCGTCGCGACGTGCGCAGTATCGGCCATCTCCTCGTTCTCGGTAAACTCGAAGATCAGCCGATCGGTCGGAAAGCCGACCGCCGCCGCGGTCTTCAGCGTCAGCTGGATGCACGCCACCGGCGAATAGACTGCATTCGGCAGGAAATTGATCGACAGTCGCGCGTCGGTCTCGACGATCCCCGCCGCCACCGCCTGCGTGATCGCGGCGATGCGGCACTGCTGGTCGAAGGCATAGCGGTTCTCCGCGGTCACCCCCGCCAGCACATGGCCCGCGCCCTCGCCGTTCGGCCCCCGCACCAGCGCCTCATACGCCCAGGCGCGCCCGGTCTCGACGTCGACGATCGGCTGGAACGCCATCGCCAGCTCGAACGACGTGCCCGCCTGTCGGCACCCGCTGCATCCACTCATCGCTCGATCTCCATCGATTAAGCTATGAAAATGAATAGCTAAGGCTTCGTTTACCGATGCGGATTCGACCCACAGGATCCGGCCGTTCCGGCGGACAGCCGCCGATCATTCGCGCGCCCCGACCGGCGCAGCGCCCGTACCTCGAGTCAGATCCCCCCGGCCGCCACCCGATGCCCGGCCGCCTCGAGGGCCGCGGTCAGATCCGCGATGCACGCGTCGACCGCCGCCTCGTCGGGCGATCGGACGACGAAATTGGCACCCGTCCGCCCCTCGCGGAAGAACGGATAGCTGCCGATCGCGACGCCCGCGTGCGCCTTCTCGGTCTGCCGCAACAGGTCGGCGACCTCGCTCTCCGCCACCCAGCAGCCGATCTGCTTGCTCACCACCGGCCGCCCGCCTTCCAGCGTGCCGGTCAGCGCGTCGAGCATGCCCGCGGTGATGTGCGGCACGCCCGCCATGATGAACACGTTCTCGATCCGGATGCCCGGCGCACCCGACATCTTGTTCTCGATCAGCCCGGCGCCCTCGGGCACGCGCGCCATGCGCAGCCGCGCCTCGGTCGCCCCGCCGCGCGTCGCGTAATAGCGTTCGAGCACCGCCACTGCGGTCGGGTGATGGACCACGCCGACGCCCAGCGCCGCGGCGATCGCGTCCACCGTGATGTCGTCGTGCGTTGGCCCGATCCCGCCGGTGGTGAAGAGATAGTCGTTGCGCGCCCGCAGCGTGTTCACCGCCTCCACGATCGCGCCCTCCACGTCGGGTACCACGCGCACTTCGACCAGCCGGATGCCTTGGACGTTGAGCCATTGCGCGATCTGCGCGATGTTCTTGTCCTGCGTGCGGCCCGACAGGATCTCGTCGCCAATCACGACGAGCGCGGCGGTCCAGATGCGTTCGCCCATTGCCT